>DASTPP010000376.1:0-21442 GCA_035762175.1 Polyangiaceae bacterium
GCCGCTGGGGCACGTCACCGTGCCGCCCGCGCTGGCCGCGGAAGAGCAAACTCCGACGGGCTGACGAAGACGCCTGCACGCCGCCGAGGATGCGCGTCGGCGAGCGCGCCTTCAAGAACGGGTCTTCACACAGCGCTTACACCGAGTTCGCCAGGAAGAGCAGCACCACGCTGGCGCTGCCGCCGAGCAGAATGCGCGCGAACGAGGCGTGGGCGAGGGCGCCGGCCGGGGCGCCCATCAGCGCGAGCAGGCGCGGCGCGTAGGCGGCCCCCGCCACCGAGACGGCGGCGGCGACCAGCAGCCCGAACCCGATCGCCTGCGCCCCGGTGCGCGCCGCGCCCTCGAGGTCTTTCTCGCCCACCCGGCGCGCGACCATGGCGCCGGCGCCGATGCCCAGCCCCATCGCCAGCGTGTACACGATGAGGCATAGGCAATCGAACCGGGGCTCGTCCGGGCGCCGGCGCGCGTCGGCCCGGCTCGCTCGGGTCGGCCCGGGCGTGGTGCCCGGCGCTTCTTCCGTTGTTGCTGGAAAATGCCGCCGAATGCCGAAGTACGTTCGGCCCTTCTCGAGCCGGGCTGGCCCGTCGGTATTGTCTCCCCTTTGCTTGGCGGGGGGCACCATCTTGGCGGGCTCCCCCCCGTTCAAGGAGCCCCGGCCGCTTCGCGCCGGGCCTCGCGCGCCCCGGCGAGCGCCATCGCTACGAGCGCACCATACGCCGCGGCCCAGGCCGCCTCAAGCTCGGGCGTCCAGGCGTCGCCGGAGATCTCGGCGAGCGTCGCCAGCAAGGCCTCGCCCACCCAGCCGTACATCTCGTCGCGCACGCCGTAGTCGACGTGCTTACGCCCGATCGCGCCGAGCGCTTCGCCGAGCCAAGGCGCGTCGTCGAGGCGTTCGACGACGGCGACGAGCGCGTCTTGCAGCATCTTCTGCTGCCGCTCGGGCGCGTTTCGCGCGAAGAGCGCCCGGACCTCGGGGCGGCGCTCGAACAAGATCTCGTAAAACTGCGGCGTGATCTGAGGCTGGCGCTCGATCACGAGCTCGAAATTTTGGCGCAACAGGGCCGCGTTCGGCGTCATGACGTGACTCCCCTGCCCCTTCTTCAATGCCCGCCCACGTGGCCGGGCAGGCTGAGGTCGCCCGACGCGACGTCGTTCACGCCGACGATGCAGAGCAGCGGTTGGTGCAGGTCGGAGTTCACCCGCAGCGCCGACGTGACGCCGTCGTAGTTGAACTCGTCGGGGAAATTCGCCGCCCCCTCGGGGATGCGCACCTCGACGACGTCGCCCTCGAGCCTCGGCACGAAGCCCGGGCTGTCGATGAGCAGGGGGAGGCCCGGCCAGGTGGCCGGCAGCCGGGGCTTCTCCCCCTCGGGAATGTCGCGAACCTTCAGGCCCCCCGGGCAGGTCGCGTCTTGCGCGAGCACGACCCAGTGGCTGTGCCAGAGGTCGCCGTCGTTGCCGACGTCGCCGTCTTGGTTCTCGTCTTCGAGCGGCGTGTCGTCGAAGTCGGGGTGCGAGGTCAGCGCGAAGGCGAGAATGCCTTGCGCCTCGTCGAACCCGACGGCCGACGAATCGATGGTGGTGGGCCAGACGTAGCTGAACACCGCGCTGCCGGCGAGCTGCCCGGTCGGCGTCGGCTTCACCTCGCCCGCGTCGGCGCGCACTTGTTGCCGAAAGACGACGTCGCCGCCTTCGCGCCGGACCAACGTGCGCACGATGTCGAAGGCGGCGACGACCTCCGGCTCGTGCGGCGACGAGATGCCGTCGTCGCAGGCGGGCGCGAAAAGTGCGGACACGATCAGGGCGGTCGAAGTGAGGTTTTTCATGGGTCTTTGAGCCGTTCGTCGGGGCCCCGCGGGGCCGAACGCAAAAGGCGGCCCCCGGCGCAAGCCGCGTCGGGGCCGTCAACTTAGGACTCCTAATATGGCCGCCCCTGGACCTTGTCAAGCGCTCGCGGAGAGGGCCCGCCCGGGGCTCCGACCGGCGGCGGGCGATCACGACGGGGCCCCGGACGGCGTGGCCGGGGCCGAGCCGAGCGCCGCGGCGGGCGAGGTACGGCACTTGCGAAGGCGGCCACCGACGGCGCCCTCACGGTGTCACCGTGAGGGTCCACGACGCCTGCACGGAGGCTGACCGGCGGCGCGGCGGCCTCGGCCGGACATTGCTCGCCCAGGCTGCCCTACCCGGGCGCCGGAGACTCGGCCGGCGTGCATTGCGCCCGGCCGCTCAGCGGATCGCGTCGAGCCCCTCGGCCGTGCTCGCCGGCGCGGCCCCGTTCGCCCGCAAGAGTGCGCGGGCTCCGTCGTCGAACCCGGCGGCGCAGTAGGCGTGCGCCGCGACGAGGCGCCGGCCCGCCTGCGCGAGGGCGCCGCGAGCGACGGCGCGGGCGAGCTCGGCGGCCTCGGCGACGTCGGCGGGGCGGGCCGGCGAGGCGGCGGGGACGAAGGCGACGGCCGAGCCCTCGGCGGTGACGAGGTCGACGTCGACGTCGCCCCCGTCGAGGCGTCGCGCCCGCCCGCCGACGTCGAGCACGCGCCGCCCGCGGGCCGCGAGCGCGAGCGCGAGATCGAGCTCGCCGCGCAGCCCGCGCACGCGGTCGAGCCGCGAGGCGGACGCCGCGGCGTGCACGCGCGCGACGCGCGCCGCGGCGCCGTCGGCCCGCGGGCCGGCGTCGAAGCCGGGGCCAAACGAGCGGGCGAGGAAGCGGTCGAGCCAGTCGCCGCCGGCGGCCGCCGGCGGGGCGGGCGGCGGGGCGGGTGAGACGAGGGCGATGCGGCGGCCAGTCGTGTCGAGCGCTTCGCCGCGGCGCGCGGCCGCGTCCCAAGCGATGACTTCGCACGAGCGGCCCGCGCCGAGCGAGAGCCGCGCGCCGAGCAGGCTCGCCCCCGCGGCGACGAGCGGGGCGAGGTCGGGCAGGCGGAAGGGCGCCGCGCCGTCGCCCGCCCCCGGGGGGCGGCGGGCGGCGTCGACGAGCGCGCGAAAGAGGTGCGCGTCGGCGAGGCGCGCGGGCGCGACGAGCAGCACGAGCTTCGCCTGCGCGCGCGAGAGCGCGACGGCGACGAGGCGGCGCCCGTGCTCGCCGTCGAGGAAGTCGCTCGCCTCGTCGACCGGGTCGAACACGACGGCGGGCGCCTCGCGGCCTTGCGCGCGGTGCACGGTGCTCGCCTCGACGCCGGCGAACCCGGCGGCGTCGAGCGCGGCCCGGAGCGCCTCGCGCTGCCGGCGGAACGGGGTGAGAAAAAGAATGTCAGCGGGCGCGAAGCCCTCGCCGGCGAGCCCGGCCGCGAGCGAGGCCGCCGCGCGGGCGCTCGACGCGCGCACGCGCCCGCCGCCCGGCTCGACCTCGCGCACGAGCACGTGCTCGAAGCCCGCCCGCCCGATTCGCCGCGCCGCGCGCCACCCCCCGTCGCGCTCGCTCTCGGCGGCGACGCGCAGGGCGCCGTCGTAAAACGTGGCGCTGACCAGGCGGCAGATCGGGGGCGCCATGCGCGACTGCTCGTCGAGAAAGCAGGCGTTCGGCGCGCCCCGGACGCGGTGCAGAAACATCGAGGTGCCGAGCCAGCGGCGCGCGCCCGCGTGGTCGGCGACGACGACGGGGCCGAGCTGGCGCGGATCGCCGGCGAACAGGGCCCGGCGGCCGAGCCGCGCGACGGCGAGCGCGGCGGCCCGTCCGATCTGGCTCGCCTCGTCGAAGACGACGAGGTCGAAGGGCCCGGCGGCGAGCTCGTCGAAGAGCGCGACGGCGTTCGCGACGGTCATCGCGACGAGCCGCGCGCCCCGCCGCGCCTCGGCCGCGTGCGCGCGCAGCCGCCGCCGCGCCGCCGCCTCGTCGGCCCGCCACGCGGCGAACGCGGCGGCGTCGGCCCGAGCGGGCTTGCGCGCGTGCACCGCGGCGAGCGCCGCGAGCAACTCGCCCGCGCCGGCCGGCAAGAGGTGCTCGCGACCGAGGTAGCGCTCGGGCGCGTAGTGGTAGCCGCTGCGCACGAAGCGGTGGCGGCGGGAGCCCCCGGCGAGGTCGTCGGCGCGGACGAGCGCGAGGTCGACGGCCGCGTTGGTCGTCGACACGAGCAGCACGCGCCCGACGATGTCGTCGTCGAGCGCGGCGCCGACGAGGGCCGCGAGCGTGTGGGTCTTGCCCGTGCCCGGCGGCCCGTCGAGAAAGCTCGCGGCGTGCCCGAGGAGCCCGAAGGCCTCGCGCTGTCGCGCCCGCAGGCCGCCCGGGGGCGGCGCCGGCGCCCGCCCCCCGGCGACCGCGCCCGCGCAGGCGTCGAGCACCGCCGCGGCCGCCGGGCCGGCGTCGTCGCGCTGCCAGACGCGCACGAGCGGCTCGAGAAAGCGCGGCGGATAGAGCCAAAGGTAGTCGCCGACGGGCGGCGGGTCGCTCGTCACGAAGCGCAGGTGCACCGACGGCGGGTCGGTCACGACGGCCGTCACGTCGCCGCCGCCGCCCGGCCAGTAGGCGCGCGCCGCCTCGAGCGACTCGTCGAACCTCGCTTCGTCGCGCCCGACCTCGACGCCGAAGGCCCAGACCCCGCCGCCCGACGATTCGCGCGCCTTGACCGTCAGTCGCACGGGCTCGGACGCCGCGGCGAGCTCAGCCTCGAGCGCTGCGACCACGGCGGCGGCGTCAACGGCCGCGCCCCCCGAGCCGGGCGTCGTCATGCCGCCCGCTCTTAGCACACCCGCCGCCGCCGGCGCCCCGCAACCCCAGCTCGCCCGGGCCTACCTCGCGCCCCTTCCGCGGTCCGTCGCGACGCCGGGGCCCTCGCCCGACCTGCTCGAGGTCGCCACGCGGGCAGCCTACGGCCGCTTCGAAGGCTTGAGGCGCCGAGCAGATTGTATACAATATACAACATGCCCCCCCTCCCCCGGAGCCGCCTGCGCGACGACATCGCGCGCGAGCTCGCGGCGCGCATCGCGTCGGGCTCGCTCGCCGAAGCCGAACGGCTCAAAGAGGTCGAGCTCGCCGCCGAGCTCGGCGTGAGCCGCACGCCGCTGCGCGAGGCGTTGCTGGTGCTCGAGCGCGAGGGCCTGGTCGAGTCCGAGGTGAACCGGGGCTTCCGGGTGACGGCGCTGTCCGAGGGGCGGGTGCGCGAGCTCTACCCGATTCTCGGCGCGCTCGAGGCGCTGGCCGTGCGCGAGGGCGGGGCGCGGCTCGCGGCCCGGGCGGGTAAGCTGCGCGAGGCCAACGGGCGACTCGCCGCGAGCCGGGGCCGGTCGCGGCGCCACGCGCTCGACCGGCACTTTCACGAGCTGCTCTGGGAGGGGTCGGCGAACGCGACGCTCGTCGCGATGCTACGCGGCCTGTGGTTGCAGGCGCGGCGCTTCGACGGGGCGGCCGAGCGGGGGCTGGCCAACTTCGAGGGCTCGGTGTGCGAGCACGCCGCGATCGCCGAGGCGATCGGCCGCGGCGACGCCGAGGGGGCCGCCGCGCGGCTCGAAGCGCACTGGCGCGACGGCGTCGAGGTGGTGGTCGGCTGGCTGCGCCGCCGGGCCGCGCGGCTCGCGCCGCTCGCCGCCCTCGCCCTCGTCTTCGGCTGCGCTGCCGCCCCGCCCGCCGCCGGGCCGACGCCCGCCGCGGCGCGGCCCGCGCCCCGCGTGGCGACGGCCTCCGGGCCAGCCCGAGGCGCCGCGACGAGCGGCCTTGAGGCATAGGCAATCGAACCGGGGCTCGTCCGAGCCGTGGTTGGGCGCAAAGACGCCGTGAAAACGCACGAGCGGTTGCCAGGGGGGCGGCACCAACGCGCACAGGCGTGCCAGGCACTCGACCGGTGTCATCACACGGTGCGTTTGACCCCGCCGGTTCGGCGTTTTGAGTCGGTAGGCGATGCGCCCATCACCGAGCTCCGAGAAGCGTTCGAGGGCGAACGGTGGCCGGGCGCCGTAGCGAACGAGCCGTTCGCGCCCCTCGCGATCGTGGGCGGCGAGGCGCACGCCCGCGTGCAGGTGGAACCCCGCGTGCTCGACGTGCCAGGGGCTGCGGCGAGCAGGGGCGAGGGGCGCGTCGTCGCCGCCGAGTTCTTCGAGGGGCAGCTCGTCGAGGCGAGCGAAGAGGCCTCGCGGCGAGGCGACCTGAAGACAAGCCTCGGCCGCCGAAGGCGTTCGCGTCTCGTTCGAAGCGTCCGCGTCGGCGTCGCCGCCCTTGCCGTGGCGGCGCACCCAGCGGCCGAAGCGCTCGGCGACGCGCCCGACGAGGTGCGCGAGGGCTTCGGGAGACGGCGCTCGGAGGGGCACGAACGTGACGCCGGCACCGCGCTTGGCAAACACGCCGTCGGCGGCGACGACATGAACATGGACGTGCAGGTTGAGCGAGCCGCCGAAGCGCTGCACGAACGTGACGGCGCCGCTCTTGCCGGCGACCTCGCCCCGTTCGCGCGCTTGCTGTCCTTGAAGGGCAACGATCTCTTCGACAAAGAGGCGGCTGGCGGTGCGAAGGGCGGCGGGGTACCTGGCGACGAGAAACCGAAGCGCGAAGGGCAGCGAGAGGACCCATTGCCGCACGGGCACGTCGGGGAAGACGCGGTCGACGAGGTGCGCTGCCGTGTTCGCCATGCGACGGCCGCCGCAGCTCGGGCACAGGCCTCGGTTCTTGCACGAGAAGGCGACGAGGCGGTCTTCACCGCACGCGTCGCAGTGCAGGCGTACGAAACCATGTTCGAGCAAGCCGCAGCGCAGGTACTCGTCGAGCTCGTGCACGACGTAGCGCGGCAGCCCCTTGCTCGCTTCGCTCACTTCGTCGAGAAACGCTGCCCTGTGATCGCGCACGAGGCGATAGAGAAGCGTCGTTTCAGGGGCATGGCGTTCGTAGCGACCCCGCCCACGGCTCGGGCAAGGCGCGTCGTCGTTCCTTCGTTCGCCGGGCCGTCGAGGCGCAAGGGCCACGGCCGACCTGCGCCAGCAACGCGTTGGCCAACACCGCGCGAGCTCCGAGAGGCTGTCCGCAAGGTGGCCTGGGTGGCGAGCCGACGCCACGCCGCCAGGGCATCGCCAGGGGGTTGCGAGACGTGCGCGTCGTCAGGCCTTGGGGCGGAGGCTGCTCGCCGCCCGAGTCGGAGCGGGAGGGCGTTCGTCAGGCGACTTGACTTGGTTCGTCGTTCGGAGGGTCCGACCAGTCGCCTTGCTCGGCCGCGTTTTGGGCGCGTAAGGAGCCGACCAGGGGGAGGACGACGGCGACGCGCTCGAGGTCGTTCACGGCGCTTGCTGGGCGGGCTCGGGCGGCGGGTGCCCGGCGACGAGCGAGCGGCCGAGCCGCATGCGGGCGCGCGATGCCTCGAGGCCCCGGTCGCAGCGGCCCGAGACGTACGCGGCGAGCCGCTCGTCCTCGGGACGGTCGCGGCACGCGTTCCTGGAAGAGCGGAGGAAGGCGAGCGACCGCCGCGCGGCGACCGCGGGGGTGAAGTTCGAGGCGCCCCCGCGCTGGAGCTGGAAGAGCCCGAACGAGCGGCCTTTGTCGCCGACAGCCTTCGGGTCGAAGCGGCTCTCGTGGTAGGCGACGGCCACGAGAAGCGCGGCCGTGTGGGTACGGCCGTCGGAGCCGGGGAAGAGGGGCTCCGAGCGCTCGGCCGCCTCGGCGATGGCACGCGCGGTCGCGGGGTAGCTCGCGCGCCAGGGCGCTTCGGGTTGCAACAGGAGCAGGAGCGACAGGACCCAGGCCCCCACGTTAGTCGTCCTCCCGGAGCAAGGCGAGCGCGTCGGGGTCGGTGAGCCGGCCGAGGAAGGCGAGCCAGTGCAGGCCCGCCCGCCGCACGAAGCGCTCGAGCGCGCCCTTGCCCTCGGCCGGCGCCTCGTCCGAGGCGAGCAATTGCAACGCGACGCGCGCGGCGTCCTCGGGCCGGTCGCTGTCGACCTTCCAGGCGGCGGGCGCCCACTCGATGGCGGGGCTCACCACGCACGGCACGCCCTCGGCCACGGCGTCGGCCGTCGTGAGGTTGAACGTCTCGGTGTGCGAGAGCTGCAGGCACAGGTCCATGTGCCCGACGGTGCGGCGGAAGGCGGGCCAGTCCTGCCAGGGCTGCTCGACGAGCTTCGCCCACGGCAGCCCCGCGAACATCGCGCGGAGGGCGTCGACGATGCTCACGCCGCCGTAGTCGTTCCCGTCGACCGAGACCCAGAAGGCGAGCTCGCGGCCGAGCGCGCGGGCGGCGAGCAGGGCCGCGGCGGCGGCGGTCGTGTGGTTCTTCAAGAGGCGCATCGCGCCGAAGCTGCCGATGCGCAAGGGGCGCCCTTCGCCCCGCAGGGGCGAGCGCCCGGCGGGCTCGGGGCGCTCGGTGTCGTAGAGGTTCGGCAGGTCGAGGCACCCGCCGCCGTAGGCGCGCTCGACGAAGCGGGTGAAGCGCGGGCTGTTGCCCGCGACCGACAGGTTCAGCACGCTCTCTTGCAAGAGCAGCAGATTCCGGAGCAGCGTGATGGCGCCCGCCTCGACCTGCAAGAAGCCGATCTGCGAGTGGCACCGCACGACGAAGTGCACCGTGGGGTAGGTCGCGAGCAGGGCCTCGGTCTCGTCGAGCGGCACCCAGGGCGCCTCGAGCACCGCGTGCGTCGCCTCGGGGTGCTCGCGCAGGCGCGCGCGGATGTCGCCCACGGTCCAAACGCCGTAGGGGAAGGCCCGGACGCCGAGCCTGCGCAGCACGCGCGTCGTGTGCAGGGCGTTGACCCCCAGGCCGATGTGGCACTGCGGCACCGGGGCGAAGGCGTTCGTCGGGGCGGCGAAGCGGTTCCGATAAAAGAGAAGGACGTGGGGGGCGCGCTCGGGCGCGCGGGCGGGTCGAGACGTTCGTTCGTGGGCAGGGGTCATGGGGAGGCTCGGGGGGTGGGGCCTCCGGGGCCTCGGGGTTCGGTTCGGCGAGGCCACGATGGCGCACGCCGGGTGCTCGTGCGCCCGAAGGCGCTCGAGAGGTCGGGTCGGGGCCGTCGCTAGCCGCGGCCCTTTCCCGCGGCGAGGGTCCGCAAGACCGGGTCGTCGGGCCCGGTCGGCCGCAAGGCCTCCGCCTTCGGGGGCGGCATGCGAAGGCCGCCGGGAAACCACCGCAGAAGTATCTGTCCGCCGGACCGTGTCTAACGTGAGGCTTGCGTCTGACCGAGAATTTCCCCCGGGCGCCCCCCAACGTGCGCCCGGAGGAGAGGTCCGATGGCGAGACGAGATGAGGCGGCGAGGGCGTTCCCGACGAGCAAGCGGGAGCGATGGACGGAGGCGCGAGCGCGCGCGGTGCTCGACGCGTGGGAACGCAGCGGCCTGACGCTGGCCGCCTTCGCGCGCCAACGCGGCCTCGGGCCGCAGCGGCTCGCGTGGTGGCGCAAGCGCCTGGCCGAGACGTCGCACGGAACGAGCCCGTCGCCGGTCTCGTTGGTCCCGGTGACCCTTCGCCCCGCCCCCGCGATCGCGCTCGGCGCGCCGGTCGCGATCACGGCGCGCGATGGCGTGCGCATCGAGGTCCGGGACGTCGGCGCCGTGACGGCCGCGTGGGTGGCCGCGCTGCTCGTGGCGCTCGATGGGGCGGGCCCGTGATCCTGCTGCCCGCCTCGGTTCGCATCTACGTGGCGACCGCCCCGGCGAACCTGCGCAAGTCCTTCGAGGGGCTGTCGAACGAGGTCCGCTCGGCGCTCTCGGCCGACCCCATCTCCGGGCACGTCTTTCTGTTTTTGAACCGACGCCGCTCGCAAATAAAGCTTTTGGTATGGACGCGCGGCGGATTCACGATCGTGCACAAGCGTCTCGAGCGCGGCCGCTTCACGTTTCCCGAGCGCGTGACCGAAGGCGCCGCCCGCGTCGAGATCGACGCGCACGAACTGGCGATGCTGCTCGAGGGGCTCGAGCCCTCGGAGACGCGCGCGGCCGAGCGCTGGGCGCCCGGGCGGCCCGCGGCGCCCGCACGGCGAGCGGGGTAGAGGGCGGCGCGCGGGCGGCGCGAATCGCTCGCGCGCCCCTTGACGCCGATCGCGCCCGTGGTTTTGTTCGCCCGCGCGTGAGCACGACCGCAGGCACGGCGGGGGCGAAGGGGGCGAAGCGGGGCCCGGTGCTCGAGGTGCTGCGCGAGCTGCTCGCCGGCGGTCACCTCGACGAGGTGCTCGCCCTGGTGGCGAAGCTGGTCGCCCGCAACGACGAGTTGGAGTTGCTCCTCGCCAAGGCGCGCGAGGGCAAGAACCGGGGCGAGCGCGTGGCGCGCGAGCAGCTCGACCTGTTCCTCGCCCGGCTCGAGGCGTTCGATGGCGACGACGAGCGGGCCGAAGGCGAGCAAGCCGAGGCCGACCGGGCGCTCGCGAAGGCGGCCGAAGACAACGGCGGCCGCGCCGAGGCGCCCGAGCCGCCGAAGCAGCCGCCGCGACGCCGGCCGCCGCCGCCGAACGCGCGTCGCGTGCTCAACGAACTGCCCGTGCCGCCCGCGGAGCGCCCCTGCCCGAGCTGCGGCCGAGAGCGCGTGTGCGTCGCGCACGAGACGACCGAGGTGGTCGACCTGATTCCGGCCGAGGTCATCGTGCGACTCGACCGGCGCGAGGTCCTGGCGTGCGCGACGTGCGAAGGCGAGGCAGTGCGCGCGCCGAGGGGCGACAAGGTCGTCGCCGGCGGCGCCTACGGGTCGCGGCTGGTGGCGGACCTGGTCGTGGGCAAGTACGGGGACGGGCTGCCGCTGAATCGACAGGGCCAGCAGCTCGAGCGGCTGGGGCTGTCGATGCCCAGCTCGTCGATGGCCGATCAAATCGCCTGGGCGACCGACCTCTTGCGGCCGGTCTGGGGGCACTTGCTCGCGTCGGTGCTCGGCGCCGACGTGATGCACGTCGACGGCACGGGGCTGCCCGTGCGCGACAAGGAGAGCCCGAAAGGGATCGCCCTCGGCACGCTCTGGGGCTACGTCGGCGACCGGTCGAGCGCGGCCTACCTGTATACGTCGACGGGCAAGCAGCTCGGCCAGCGGCCGGGCGAAGTCGGCCCGCTCGAGTTCTTGGCGCGCCGCCGGGGCTTCGTCGTGGCGGACGCGTCGAACGTGTTCGACGCGACGTACGCGAGCGGCGAGCGCATCGAAGTCGGCTGCAACATGCACGCACGGCGCTACTTCGTGAAGGCCCTCGAGGCGAACGACGCGCGCGCTTCGGTCGCCGTCGCCGCCTTCCGCGCGCTCTACGACGTCGAGGCCGACGTCGCCGGCGAGGGCGCCGAGCGGCGGCTGGCCGAGCGGCAGCGGCGGTCGAAGCCGGTCTACGACGAGTTGGTGCGCTGGTGCCGGACCTACGAGCCGGCCGAGCCGCCGAGCTCGCTGCTCGGCAAGGCGATCCAGTATCTGATCAACCACCGCGTCGCCTTGATGCGATTTCTCGACGACGGCCGGTTGCCGATCGACAACGGGATTGTCGAGCGCCTCCATCGCCGGCCGGCCGTCGGAAGACGGAACTATCTCTTTGCGGGCTCGCACGCGGGCGGCGAGCGAGCCGCGATCGCGTACTCGGTGCTGGCGAGCTGTGCGCTGTGCGAAATCAACCCGGTTGATTACCTGGCCGACGTGCTGCCGCGACTGGCGCGCGGCGCGTTCCCGAGGTCGGAGCTCGAGGGGTGGACGCCGGCCGCGTGGAAGGCCGCGCATCCGGGCCCCGCGCCGCCCGCCCCCGCGTAAGCCGCGAAGGGGGGCAGGCTCGGCGGCGGCCCGGCGGCAAGCCCCTCGTGGGCACGTTCCGGCGGACAGGTACCTTGGTGAGGAAGGCGAGAATCTTCAGCATGGGTCGCTCCTGGCGCATGGGACCGAGACGCTCGTGCGCTCGACGTCGTTGGGGCTGCCTGCAGAGGGCGGTTGTGAGGTGGTCCAGAGGGGGAGGCGGGCTTGCACCGAAGGCAGACGGCGCGCCGCGCAGAGAACGTCGACGTCCGGGGGGCCGGGCAGGAACGTCCGACTCCGGGTTCGTGACCCGCGGCGTCGAAGGGCGCTTCACTGCGCAGGGGCGCGAGGAGGTCGGCGCGGGCTCGCCTGGCGGGGACGGCGACGGGCACCAAATTTCGTACGACGGCTCTGCGTCTACCCCCGAAAGCGGGGGCCGGAAGCTGGCCGCGGACCTCGTCCGAGCGGCGAGTTCGTGCTGTTCACCAACGGGTCAAGACACTCCGGGTTGCCCGAGGCCTCGCGGGCCGCTTGGCATGGCATGAGGCGGCGCCTCAGGGGGCACGGGAGGGGCCTGTGAGGCGCCGTCCCGAGCTCACGGAATCTGGCGACGGGGGACACGTTTTTCGACGAGCCCGAGACGATTGGCACAGAGACCTGTGCAGCCGAAAAAATACCGCCAAGCGAGAGGGAAGAGTCGAGGTTGCCAACGTCAGCAGCGCGGCCGCTTTCGGCTCTGGCCGTTGCGCCTGTTCACCACTCGGTCGCCCCCCTGTGCCAGGAGGGGGCTGCGTCAATTTCGAGGGCTGTCGCCGCCGCAGGACCGAGCCTTCACCACCGGGTCGCCTGCCGTAACCACTGGGTCACCCCCGCGGGCGGGGCCGCCACCTGCGTTCACCACTGGGTCGGCTCTGGGCCGATTCTCGCCCGCAGAGGGCCCCCAGGCGGGCCCCGGCGGTTCGAAACGGGGACAGGTTCGTCCTCGCTTCGCTGAGCCCAAGACGGGCCGCCTGTGCGCGCCGCAGGAAAAACGCGGCGTTGTGAGCCCTCGTCCGAAGTGGCGCTGCGTTCACCGCTTGCGCCCGAAGTTCGTGCGAGGACAACTGTGGCTCCGCAGGTGAGCGGTCTTACGAACCTAATTCTCTTCGCAGGTTAAGGCACCAGAGCACAAAGAACAACGACAAAACACAGGCTGAGCCAGCCTTTGGGCGCGAGAGTCCCCCCAGAAAAGCGCACATCCTTCCGATTGTGACGCGTTGCGTCTTCGGCGGAAGGACGCGTTGCCTGGTGTTAGCGGGGCCTACATTGGAGCAGAGAGGACCAGCGTCTGTCTTGCGGCAAGAGGGGGGCCGAAGGGCGCTGACCCGCCCCCGCTGCGAGGGTGGCAGCCGGTGGTCGGGCGCTCGTTCCCACCAGCGGAGTCAAGGAGAGCCGGCGGTCGGAGGCGCGGGGGGGGGCTTGCAGTAACCGCCCCGGGCCAGCGGTGTACGCCCAAGGGGCCGGCACCTTGCCCTGCGACGGACGCCCAACCCGAAGGCCCTCGGGGGGCGCTTCACTCGGTCACCTTGAGGAGGCCGACCGAGAGGGCGGCGCCCGTTCCTCCGAGCGCGAGGCCCATCACAACGATCAGGGCGGCCGAGGCGAGGCGAGCGAGGGGCCAGAGCGACGCGCCTCGCGCGACGCGAGCGGTGTGCCCGTCGCCGCCTCGACCAGGATGCGGGGCGTCTGCCACCTTCCGGCGCGGGTGAACGCCGCGAGCCCCACGTCATCAGGCCGGGGGCCGCGCAGGGCGTAGTCAGGCGCCAAGCCGAGGACGAGGCGGGCGAGGAAGCCGAGCCGGCGGCCGTCGCGCGCGGCGACGCCGACCGCGAGCGCGACACCGAGCAGCGAGGTCGGCAGGCCCAGCAGGAAGCCCCCGCGCGCGATGCAAGGTAGGACGCCGAAGACCACGATGAGGAAGGCGGCGATGAGCTTGCGCCCGGCGCCGGCGTCGAGGCTTGCGGGCTGCTTCGGCGGGTCGAGGTAGGCGTCGAGCCCGTCGACGCTCAGGCCGATGACGCCGAAGAGGGCGCCCGTCGCGAGTGCCAGAAAGCCGTCTCGGACGGCGCCGAGGCCGAAGGGCGCGTGCGCGACGGTGGAGAGGGCGCAGACCGCAGCGCACGCAGCCGGGTAGGCCCAGCGCCCGGGCTCGCGCTCGCGCAGGCGATGGAGCGCGAAGGCTGCGATCGCGATCAGCGCGGGCAGCGCCCGCCACCGGAGCGCGATACCCATCGGAGGGGGCTCGTCACGCCCGGCGAAGATGCCCGCCGCGCAGAACGCGACGAGCAGCACCAGCACGTCGACCTCGAGCAACAGCGGAGCGAGGTGCCGAAGTCGGGGCGGCGCGGGCGGTCCCTGAAAGGGCGAGAGCATGCCGGCGGGCTCGGGGCGCCTGAGCTTACTCGAGCCTGCGCCTGCCCGCCGTCGGGTCGTTTCTCGCCGGCGGCCGATCAAGGCTCCGGGGCTGGCTACAGGGCGGCGAGGCGGCCGAGGTGGCGGCTGTGGTGGCCAGCGGCAACTCTGAGACGTGCGCCTCAGCGCTCGGGCGCGGCCCGGTCGGCCTGCAGAGCGGCGGCAACCTCGGCCTCGGGGCGGGTGCCGACCAGCACCAACCAGCGCTCGAGCGTCGCCGTGTCGCTCATCGCCTCGAGCGCGTTCTGCAAGGCCTGGGGCATCGGCCCAAAGCGCGCTTGGTAGAGCTGGGTCAAGGCACGCTTGACGGCCTGCCGTCCCTCCTGGCGCCCCTGCTCGCGGGTGGCGGCCTCGCGCTGCTCGTACAAGCGCTGGGCCTCCTGGCGCCCCTGCTCGCGTGTGGCGGCCTCCCACTGCTCGTACAGGCTCTCGGTCATCCTCAGGTACTCCTGCTCGCGCTCGTCACTTGGAGCTTGCGCCATCTCCATGCGGGCCGCAACCAACGCCGGCAAGGCCACCTGCCGCTCCCACGCTTCCGGGGGCAACTGCTTCAGCTCCTCGACCGCCGCTCCGAGCACCGCCCCCGTAGCCATCAGGCGCAACAACAGCGTTTCTCGCGTGCGCGGCAGCTCGCGCAACACCACCACGCCCCTCGCCTCGGCGGGGCCGCCCTCGTAGAAGCCCGAGGGCCAGCCCCCCATCGGCGTCAAGCGGTAGCCGGCCAACACGCTCTCCGGCCGCCCCGTCGCCACCAGCCACAGCTGGGGGAAGGGGGGACGGGGCTGGCCGTGCTTGCGCGCCTCCAGCACGCGGCCATGGTCGAGCATCAACTGCTTGCGTAGGCAGGCGCGCATCTCGTCGAGACCGGGTGTGTCGCGAAAGGGCTCGAACATCGTGGGCCCCTCGGCCATGCGCCCCAGCGCGCCCATGCGCTGCCGCTCGGCCTGGTGCCGGGGTGAGGGCTCGAACCAGGTGTCGACGGCCTGGGCGTCGGCGGCGGGCACCTCCAGCTCGGTGGCCACGGTGCCGCCGGGGCCGAGGGCGTTGCGCAGGATGTCTTTGCTGAGGCGGTCGAACCGGTGGCGCATGGCAAGCGGGAGGGCGGGCAAACCGTCGTCGAGGCACACGGCTGTAGTCCGTCGCGCCCGGGCTCGCCAAGCGATTTGCATGGTTGGGCGCCGCTTGGCGCGAGGTCGTCGGCGTTGTCGAGCCCTTGCGGGGGGACCGCCCGACGTTGTCACGCTGCCGCACGCCGTCGATGTCCTGGCACCTGGGCCGGTGCGACCGGCTCGTGCGGAGGGACGGCCGAAGCCCCGCGGGCGATGGCGCCCGCCTTCGCCAACGACGCCCAGAAGCGCCTCTGCGGAAGGCGGCCCCGCGAGGGGAGGGGGCTTTCGGCGACGTCGTCCGAAGGCTCGTGGCGCTGAGTTCGTTCGGAGGCGCGCGTCTCTCGTCGGGGCCACCGAGGTCCGGTCGGACGTCGGGTGAGGGACGACCCCCGGGAAGAACGCTGTCAGCCTTCGGGCTGCTCGTCGCTGCCGGGCCCGTCGCCGGCGGCGCTGACGAGCACGCGACGCAGCCGGATGGTCTTGCCAAGAGGCGGCCGCCGGTGGTCGGCGTCGTCGGCCGCGCGACGGGTGCTGGCAGCCTCTTGGTCGCGAACGATAGTACGCATGCGACGCTGCACCCCTTCGTCGTCGCGAGCACTGTGGCCGACGCGACGGTGTATATGGACGAGTGACCAGCGTACAACCACTTGCCACGGACGGGACGCACCCACGGCACCGTGCGACACCGTCGTGACGACCGCGAGTGGGCGCGCGATGACGACGGCGACGGCATCCGCGAAGTGCATTGCAATACGCTCGAAGGATTCTGGACCGGATTGCGCAACTTCCCCCGGCCTTTCCGCGGCATTAGCAAGTGGTACCTCGGCGGCTACGTCGCGTTCTATGCCGCGCTCCACAATTACTCCGCCCTGCCGGCCCTGTTCCTCCGGGCCCTCCTGGGTCCTTCGGGGACCTTCACCTAAAACGGCTCATGAGCCGGCAACCCAATGGGAGCTCGGCTGGACGCCCGAGCGCGTCGGCCCGATTTTTCTCGCGCCGGCCCGGGCATCGAGCTTTGTGCATCTCCCCTCGACAAGGCGAATGACGCCGAGTGCCGAAAAAAATCTTCGTCCGCTCGTCCTTCGCCCCGAAGTGGAGGTACGCGCGGCCGTTTCGTCCGCGGTAGGAGTCCCATCCTCACACACGCGGGAGGCGCACAGGCGGTGCTCGGGCGAACATTCTCGACCTCCAAGGATAGTCTGCTGCGAGATGGCTCACCCGACATCTTCACCGACCGGATATGCTCTCCGACGAGTCCTTCCCATCCCCTCATCCGGAGGCGAGCAGCAAGCGCTCGATGTCTGGTTCGGCGAGGAACGCCCGTGCCGCTCCGCGGTCGGGGGCAAACGCGGCGATAGCCTGGAAGCGTCCCGCGGCCTCACGCGCCAGGGCACGGGCGTCGTCCGCCCGACCGTTCGCAACTAGCGCGTCGTAGAGGGATGCCCAGAGAAAGGGCTCGTCGTAGCCGGCGGCGCCCTCGCTGTGCCAGAGCGCGAGCGCTTCGCGCGCCGCGGCGAGCGCCTGGTCGGGCGTGCCGGCGTCAAGCGCGGCGCGTGCCACGACGGCGAGCGCGGGCGAGCGCAGTTGTGCCCCCAGGGCGTGGGTGAGCACCTCGCGGGCGGTGGCGGCGGCGCTTTGGGAATCGAGGAGCGCGAGCTCCACGCGCGCGAGCTGCGGCAGCGCCGCCAGCCCCTCGAGGCAGCCGCAGAAGCGCCGCACCTCAGCTTGGAGCAGAGCGAGCCCGGCATGGACGTCCTCGGCGCGACCGAGTCGCACGAGGGCCAGGGCCCGAAGCGAGGCGAACACGGGTATCAAGAGCCCGACCTGCCGCTTGCGCGCGTCGGCGACGAGGGGCATAAGCAGGGCCTCGGCTCGCTCGGCCTCACCCGTGAGGAGTGCCCCCAGGGCGCGCTCGCCGGTGGCCCACGCTACGAGGAACCACGGGGCTGCCTCGGTGAAGGCGTCGAGGGCCGCCTGGGCCAGGGCGGCGGCGCGCCACGGGTTGCCCTCGAGCAAGCGCGCGGCCACAGCGCCGCTGAGATGTCGAAGACCGCGCAGGCCTGGGTCACCTCCGCCCCGGCAGCTGACCTCGTCGAGCCGCCGCAGGCAGCGCCTGGCCACCTGCGGAAGACCGGCGTGACAGTGCATGAACATGCTTCGGAGCAGCAAGTGCACGTACGGAACGGAATCGGCTGGTTCGGGCTCGGCTGCGAGCAGCTCGCGTAGATGAGTCTCGGAGGTCGTGAGGTCGCCGAGCCGCAGGGCGAAGCTGACCAGGTAGGTTTTTGATAGGCACCAGAATGCGCTCCCGACCGGAAGCAGCCGCGCCGCTTCTTGGACGCACCGCTTTGCGGCCTCGAAGTCCCCGAGGTTATAATACGCTGCCCCTTCTTGAACTCGAAGCTCGCCCAGTCCCTGCCCTGCTGCGCTGCAGGCCGCTCCACGGCTCGCTGAGTAGGCGGCGGCACGCAGGTCGCTCCAGAACGCCTGCTGCGTCGCTCGCATATACCAGCCCGCCGCGCGAGCTGGCTCACCCCCACGCTCGAAGTGCTCTCCCAGCACGGAGGGCTCGCCCACGCCCGATGCCTCGAGCCATTCGGCCGCCAACCGATGGCCCCGCCGCCGGTCCTCCTCCGTCAGCGTCGCATACGCCGCCTCGCGCACCAGCGCGTGCCGGAAGGTCAGCTCCGCCTGACTCCGCGGCTGCGCCTCTGGACGCCGGGCCACCAGCTCGCGCTCGACCAAGAGCGCGATGGCTGCGTCGAGTGCGGCCGTCTCGCTGCGACCTACGAGGTGCCCGACCCCGCCATGGAACGCCGTTTCGCCGAAGACGCTCGCGGCCCGCAATACGTGGCGGGCGTCGGGCGGCAGCGCCTCGAGCCGCCGCTGCACCAGCGCCAGCACCGAGTCGGGGAAGCCGTCGGTGCGTCCCTCGGCCGTGGCCCGAATCAGCTCTTCGAGAAAGAAGGCATTGCCGGCGGCATGCTCGACCAGGCGGCGGAGGGTATCGGGGGGAAGTGCGTTGCCGAGCACCGTGCACACCAGCGTTTCGCTCGCACGGCGCGTTAGTTCGGGCAAGTGCAGCGTGTGCAGGCCGCGGCTGGCCCACAGCTCGGGGTGGACGCTTCGCAGCTCGGGCCGCGCCGAGGCGAGTACGAAGATGGGATGCTCGCCGAGTTCGCCCAGGGTCTGGTCGACCAGCCGCAGGCTCGCGTCGTCGGCCCAGTGCACGTCTTCGAGCAGCAGCAGCAGCGGGCCCTGGGCTGCTTCGGCACGCACCCAGTCAAGCCACGCGCTCCGCACCTGCTCGGCCAGGACGAGCTTGTCTTGACGAGCAGCGCGCAGGGCGGGACGATTCTCGTCAGGGAAGGGGAGGCCCATGGCTTCGCCGAGAAACTCGGCTACACGCTGGGCGTCGGCGGGCCGCAGGTGGCGCCCCACGCGGAGCCGCAGCGTCTGCCGAGCGCGCTCGGGCACTTCGGTAGGGGCGAGCGAGGCGGCGGAGCGCAGAGCCTGGGTGACGAGCGCGAAGGGGGCGCGCGCGGCCAGGGGGTCGGTACGCGCGAGCCAGCGCTGTGGGGGCCGGTCGTGCTCCGGTAGCACGTGGACGAACTCGTGCACCAGGCGTGACTTGCCGGCGCCGGCGGGGGCAAGCACGAGCGCGGCGCGCGCGACGCGCTCGTCGGCCACCTGCTCGTAGAGCGCCCGCAGCGTCGCCAGCTCACGGTCGCGCCCGACGAAGGGCGAGGGTTTGCCGAGCAGGGTGCGTGGGGCGGTGAAGGCATCGGGCGGGGTCTCGCCCACGAGCCTCCGCATGCGCTCGCCCACGTGCACGACGAAGCGGTCCTCGAGCAGGGCCGCCGTCGCCGCGTCGAGGAGGATGGGGGACGCCCCTTCCTCGGAGACGGTCGGAGAAGGCACCCCAGCGAGCAGCTCTACGGCCTGCTCGAGGATGTCGCCCTCCAAGCGGCCTGCCCCCACCTCGCCGCGGCCGGTGACGAGCGCCAGGGGGGGCTGGGGCAGCGCTTGGCGGAGCGCCAGAGCGCACCGTGCCGCGGACAAGGCCTGCTCTTTGGCCCCTTCAGCCCCCGCGAGCAGCACGAGGAGCCCGCCCCGCAGCGTCCATTCGACGCGAGCCGCGAAGGGCGCGACGGTGCGCTCGACCTCTCGCCGTTGAAGCGCTTCTCTGGCGGTGAGCGTCGCGGCGAGTGCGGCGTCCCCCTCGACCCCCGACGGGCCCACCTCGCCGGCGACGACTAGACTCACGAAACGCTGCTCGCGGTACGTCAGGTGTTCGGGCTCCGAAGGAGGCCCACCCGAGGCACTTGCCGCAAACGGCAACCGGCGGAGCTCGGCCAGAAGCGCGCCGCCATCGCGCGGCCGTGCCGTCCTGTCCTTCGCCAACATCCGCGCGACGAGCTCGGCCACCGCAGGCGGCGTCCCCTCGGCCACCTGTAGGAGGGAGGGTGGGGTTTCCAAAAGGAGTTTGCCGAGAAGTGCGAAGAGAGTTCCCCCGCGGAAAGCGGGGGCCCCGGCGAGGCATTCGAAGAGCACGCACCCGAGGGCGAACACGTCGGCCCGTGCGTCGATGTCGGCGTCGCCGCGTGCCTGTTCCGGGGCCATGTAGCCGGGGGTCCCGACCACCGTCCCCGTCCGGGTGACGAAGTGCCGCTCGGCACCCCCTTTCGCAATGCCGAAGTCCAGCAATCGCGTTGCCAGGTGCGACCCCTGCCCCTCGACGATGAGGTTGGCCGGCTTGACGTCGCGATGCACGACGCCCAGGGCGTGGGCGAAGGCGAGCGCGTCGGCCGCCTGGGTGGCGACGGCGAGGGCTTCGTCGAGGGAGAGCCGTCCGCGGGCGAGACGGGCCGCCAGACTCTCGCCCTCGAGCCACTCCATGGCCAAGTACGGTGTTGCCCCTTCGTGCACGCCGTGCGCGACGTACCTGACGATGGCCGGGTGCGTAAGCCGTGCGAGCACCTGCGCTTCGGCCTCAAAGCGGTCGAGGGCAATCGCCGGGTTGCCCTGGCTCCGCAGCACCTTGAGCGCAACGCGTTGCCCGCTGTGATGGTCGAGGGCGGCGTACACCGCCCCCATGCCGCCCGTTGCGACCCGTGCCTCGAGGAAGAAACGGTCACCGAGAACCTGGCCCGGAAGCGGGCCGTCGTTCGATGTCGTCAGTGTGGGTGCTCCCCCCATGTTCGTAAGAGGAGTTTACCCTACCCGCTTGGAGGTGCGAGGGACCTTTGCTCGGAGGGGGCACGTCTCCCACAGCGGGCCGGGCAGGCATGAGGAGTCAGGTGTGGCGGCTGTACGCCCTGGTGGAGGTGTGAGTGCACGAGCTGGCGGGCGTCGTGCAGGTGAGCTCGGTGGCTTCGCCGCAGACTCGGACATGGTGCAGCTGGAGGGCGATCTGGCGGAGAGCACGGCATGAGGGCATCCGGTCGGCGACCCCATCTGGCGGGGTCTCGTTCCGCGATCTATCTCTCTCGTCAAAGAAGCAACGATGCCGAGCCGGGCCGAATGGGGTCAGCGTGCGGCTACCTGGGAGAGGAGCGGTCAGACGGCCGTCTCCTTCGCCGCCACGCACAGCTTCTCGACCCGGAGCCTTCTCCGGTGGTCCTCGACGCGCCCGCCGCGAGTGGGTACGCTCAGCCGCGAGCCGCAAGGCCCGCGCGTAGCATCGCGTCGACGAGCGAGGCCGAGAGCGCCTCGTCGGTCTCGCCCTCGGCGAGAAGCTCGACGCCTTCGAAGCGCCGGGCGTTGTCGACGACCCACGCCACGTACGTCGGCACCGTGAAGTCGCCGACGCCGAAGGCCACGTCCTGCATCGCCTTGACGATTTGCAAGGGCGTGCCCTGGAACACCCGCCCGTCTCGCATCCGAAGCTTCATCGGCGTTTCTCCTCGGCGCGCGCTCGCCAGTTCCCCGAAGGGACCAAGGGGTAGCCGGCCACGTGCGCGCGCGTCAGCAGGTAGCCCTCCGCCCGGCCGCCGCCCTCGAGCGCGACCGGCGCGCGGCGGAAGAAGGTCGGGTGCCCCTCGAACGCGTCGAGCGCGGCGAGCAGGCCCGGGTCGATCTCGTAGAGCTCGCCCTCGACCGCCTGCTCCCCCTCCGTCATGCCCGGGTAGTCGCGAAGGTCGTAGAGGGCGTAGCGAGGTAAGCGCTGTGTGAAGACCCGTTCTTGAAGGCGCGCTCGCCGACGCGCATCCTCGGCGGCGTGCAGGCGTCTTCGTCAGCCCGTCGGAGTTTGCTCTTCCGCGGCCAGCGCGGGCGGCACGGTGACGTGCCCCAGCGGCC
>DASTPP010000377.1:0-2910 GCA_035762175.1 Polyangiaceae bacterium
TGACGGCGTCGCCGGCCGACACGGTCGCCTGGGCCGAGGTGGGGTTCGTCGCGCGCAGCGCCAGGTGGCCGCTCGAGCGCGCCGGCCCCTGCACCTCGAAGCCGGCCTCGGCCTCGCCGCCCAGGCGCAGGGCCCACTGCCGGGCGAAGTCGGCGAAGCTCGCGCCGAATTGGTCGTCGTGCAGGAAGGCGAACCCGTCGCGGCCGAAGCGGAAGCCGCCCGAGCGCACCGCTGTGCTGTCGCGCACCCAGGCCGAGCCGTTCCAGGCGGCGTTGAGCGTCACCCACACGGCCTCGTCGTCGCCGTAGACCCGGAGGCGCGTCGCAGCCGAGCCCGTGACGCCGGCGTCGAGCAAGAGCACGCGCCCCGCGCCGAGCGCGGGCTGGCGGATGGCGCGGTGCAGGCCGGCGTTCGCGCCCTCGTTGACGCGCACATGCCCCGCGCCGAAGGCGCCGAGGATCTCGGCGAGCGCGCCCTCGACGTGCGTGGCGTTCAGCACGTTGCCCGCGTCGGCGACGGCGACCGCGGAGGCCGGGTGGGCGCCGGCCAAGGCCTCGAGGTGGGCCGTCAGACGCCCGGCCTGTTGGGCGAGCAGGCCGTCGGCCGAGTCGAGGGCTTGCTGCACCGTGGACGCCGTCGTCGAGAGGGCCTTCCAGAGGCCTGCGACGACCGAGACCGAGCCAGCGGGCGCGAAGACGAAGGCCTGCCGGCGCCCGAGGTCGAGGTCGACGCCGACAATCTGGGTCTGCCCCGCCGTGCGCCGCACGTCGCAGACGAGCAGTTCCGCCTCCTCGAGCGGGGGCCTCGGGGCCGAGCCTGCGAGGGACTCGGGGCCCTGGCGCACGACGAGCTCGAAGGACTCGTCGCGGCGGAAGAACACCTGCTGCGAGTTGCCGTCGGTGCGCGGGTCCGAGAGCGAGCGGGAAAAGCGCAAAAAAACGCTGACCCAGCGCTCGTTGCCGGCGGCGGTGACCTCGGTCGGCAGGCCGTTGTGGTCGACCGAGCCGTCGACGGTCTGCCCGGTGCCGAAGAAGACGCGCTGGCCCGCCCGGTCGTAGGCGCGTGCGGGGGCGGTCAGGTCGATGGACAGACCCGGCAGGGGGCTGTGCGGCGCGGGGACGGCGCCGGAAACGATGCCGAACAGGCCGATGTCGGCGGCGAGGTTTCGGTCGGCGCGCTCGAGCAGCTCGAAGCCCAGGTCGAGCTCGGCCTCGGTCACCTTCTGGCGGAAGTAGTAGTCGACGCGGTCGGCCATCGGGAGCGGCGGGGCCAAGGCCCGCGCTGAAGCAAGGCCAGGCGGCCCCGAAGGGGGACAGCGAAGGTGTCGCCCCCTTGCCGTTGACTCTTCTCGACGCGTGGGATGTCCGAACGGCGCGTCCGAGTCGCAGGCGCCAGCGTGTTTTGACGCTTCGAGGCGGGCGAGGTCGCACGCCCCTCGCTGCCTACCGGCTCGGGGAGCGCGGGTGCGACGGGAGGCGGCACGTGCCGCATCGACGGGCGAGCGCATCCCCGCCCGGCAGACGTGCTTTCTCCCCCGGGCCACCTGCTGGCATACTGTCCACCATGGGGCTCGGGGGGTGGCGCTCGTGGTGCGGGGGCGGCGCGGTGCTTTTCGCGGTCGGCTGCCATTCCCCGCCGACCTCGCACGGCGTCCCGGCGCTCCCACCGCCCCCGTGGCTTCTGGTGCGCGTCGAGGGCGTGCGCGTCTCCCCCTACCGCCCGGGGCTGCGGAGCGCGTGGGATGGGCCCGTCCCCCAGCCTTCCGACGGGGCCGAATGCGGGCTCTTGGGGCTCGTCGCCGGCTTGGTCAACCCCGTGCTCGGCAAGGGGGCGACCTACCTGTGCCGGATCGGATCGCGGCCCTCGCAGCGAGAACAAGACCCTTCGCTCCCTGACCTCACCGTCCACGTGAGCGCGGGCGGCGGGGCCGCCTACCAAACCTTCACCGCGTGGGACTCGTCCTACCACGTCTTCCACAGCGAATTCGTCGTCCCCGTCGACGCGGTCCCGGCCGAGGGGCTGTCGATTGCCGTCCTCGATCGAGACGGTTCAAAATCCGAGCTCCTTGGCAACGTGCGCGTCCGCCGGCACCAGCTCCTCGCCACGGCGCTCGCTTCGCCGCCGGTGCTCGTCGTCAACGACGTGCAGGGCGGCTTGCAACAACTCGAGCTCGTCGTCACCCCGCACGGGGCTGGGGTCGAAGACACCTGGGCCAGCGTGGAGGCCCAACGTGGCGTTACCGAGGCGCCTTTGCGCCCTCTGCGCGCGGGGGAAGTGGTCGAAGTCTTCGCCATCGGGCGCTATCGGATCGGGACCTGGCACGACCAGTGGATTGACCCTCAGGGCTATCCCGGCGGCGGCCCACGGGAGTACAACTTCGAGGCCGAACCCTTCCGGTCTGCGCCCCACGGCAGTGCCGTCGCGATCGTGGGTCTCGCGGACGCCAAAGAAGGGGCGGTGGTCGCGCCCTGCGCGCGCTTCGTCGCCCGAGCGGGCGGGCCCCTCGGGCTGGGGGTCAACGACACGGAGCCGAGCAACAACGAGGGGGGGCTCCAATTTCTGGTCCGCGTGCGCAGCCCGAGCCCGGCCGAGTGGATTTCGGGGCGCACGAGCCCTTGTGGCGTACGATAACAAAGACCTCGTGACAGCCCCGGTAGGCGAGTCATGTCGCCCCTCGCATCAGTGCAGGTCTGTCGTCTCGCCGAGGGCCGACAGGCCGAGCTCCCAGTCGTCGACCACGGGCGGGGCCCCCGGCTCGAGCAGGTCGAGGAAGTGCGTAGTTGCTGGAATAGGCAGAGAAACTCGAGAGGCCCCCGAGGCCCCCGCGGAGGTCGTCCTCACGAAGCGCGGGCACCCGCTTCGGGGCCAGGTGCTGGCGGTCGACCGTCGCATCGCTCGCCGGCGCGATGG
>DASTPP010000378.1:0-8520 GCA_035762175.1 Polyangiaceae bacterium
CGACCCCGAGGGCAAGGTCACCGGCATCTTCGTGCTCGGCAACGACATCACGGTGCAAAAGCGCCAGGAGGTCGAGAAGGCCGCCCTGCTCAAGCGCGAGCAGGCCGCGCGCGCCGAGGCCGAGCACGCCAACCGGCTCAAGGACGAGTTCCTCGCGACGGTGTCGCACGAGCTCCGCACGCCGCTGAACGCCATCCTGGGCTGGGTGCGCATGCTGCGCGAGGGGCGCGTGCCCGAGGGGGACGCGCCGCGCGTGCTCGAGACGGTCGAGCGCAACGCGCGGGCGCAGTCGCAGGTCATCGACGACCTGCTCGACGTCGGCCGCATCCTGTCGGGCAAGCTGCAGCTGCAGCGGCAGGCGGTGTCGGTCGCGTCGGTCGCCCGCGCGGCGCTCGAGTCGATCCGGCCCGCGGCCGACGCCAAGCGCGTCACGCTCAGCGCCGCGCTCGACGAGGGCGCCCGCGCCATCGGCGACGAGGGCCGGCTCGAGCAAGTCTTCTGGAACTTGCTCTCGAACGCCGTCAAGTTCACCCCGGCCGGCGGCCGCGTCGAGGTCGCGCTGCGCCGCGACGGGGCGAGCGTCGAGGCGTCCGTCACCGACACCGGCCAGGGCATCGCGCCCGACTTTTTGCCCCACGTCTTCGAGCGCTTCCGCCAGGCCGAGGGCGGCACGACGCGGCGCCACGGCGGCCTCGGCCTCGGCCTGTCGATCGTCAAGCACCTGGTCGAGCGGCACGGCGGCAACATCGAGGCCAAGAGCGACGGCGAGGGCAAGGGCGCGACCTTCCGCTTCCGCCTGCCCGCCGCCCCGCCGCCGCCGGTGAGCCCCTCGCGCGCCCCCGGCCGCGACTCGCGCCTGCGCCACGAGCTCGTCGGCCTGCGCGTGCTCGCCGTCGACGACGACCCCGACGCGCTCGAGCTGATGCGCGCCATCCTCGAGGGGCACGGCGCCCGCGTCGAGACCGCCGCCTCCGCCGCCGACGCCTTCGAGGCCTTCCGCCACTCGGCGCCCGACCTGCTCGTCAGCGACATCGGCATGCCCGACGAAGACGGCTACGCCCTCATCCGCAAGGTGCGCGCCCTGCCCCCCGACGAGGGCGGCCGCGTGCCCGCCATCGCCCTGACGGCCTTCACCCGCGCCGACGACCGCGCCCGCGCCCTCTCGGCCGGCTTCCGCGCCCACGTCGCCAAGCCCATCGAGCCCGACGAGCTCACCGGCGTCATCGCCTCGCTCGTGCGCCTGAGCGGCAACCGGTGAGGGCGTCGGGCCCCGCCCGGCGAACGCGGGCCGAGCCCGGGCCCCGCCCGACGCAGGCGGGTCGAGGGCCTAGCCCCGCACGAAGCGGCCGCCGCGCCAGACCCAGCGCCCGCGCTGCGCGCAGCCCTTGGCGATGAGGGTGAGCGTGCGCTTGGCCGTCTGCCGCTCGCTCTCGCGGTAGACGCGCTCGCCGAAGGTCTTGGCGGGCAGGGTCTCGACGTCCTTCCAGATGCGCTCTTTGGCGCGCGCGATCGCCCCGTCGCAGGCGTGCAGCTCGGCCTCCTCTTCGCCCGCGAACGAGCCGGCGCGCACCATGATCTTGGTGCCCTCGGCCGCGCGGTCGCGCACGACGACCGAGCGGCCGTCTTCGGCGACGGCGAGCGAGAGGTCGAAGTCGCGCGCGGCCGGCCAGTCGGCGTCTTCGACGCTGAGCGGCACGTCGAGCACGACCGCGGGGTGCCCCTTGCGCGCGACGAAGACGTGGCCGTGCGTCAGCGACGCGACGCCCCCGGCCCCGAACCGCTGCGCGTCGGCGCAGAAGATCGCGTCTTCGGCCGGCTCGCCGACCCGCAGCCGCCGGCACGTGTTGGGCACGACGTGGGCGCGCGCCCACTCGCGCTCGACGCGGCTGCGCACGCCGTGCGGCCGCCCGTCGCCGAGGTGCACGAGGAACCACTCGAGCAGCGCCGCGTCGCTCACCCCCCGCACCGCGAACCACTCGAGCCGCTCGACCTCTTCGCCCGCCCCCTCGACCCGCGGCGCGATCTCGCCCGCCGCCTCGGCCGGCGCCTCGCCCTCGGCTTCGGACGCGCCCTCGGCCGGCGCCTCTTCGTGGCGCGGCTCGTTCGGGGCCGGCTGCTCGCTGCGCGGCGAGCAGCCGCCCAGCGAGGCGACCGCGATCGCGCCCCAGAGCGCCCCGCGGCGCCCGACCCGGCCCGCCCAGGCGGCACCCCGCGCCCGGGGCGGGCTGGCACCTGAGCCGAGCCTCAGGCCGCGCGAGGGTGGGTCGAGAGACGCCATTGACGAGGACATGATATCACACAAAGCCGAATCGACGAAGGCGACGAGCTCGCCGCCGCTCGACCGGCGCGCCCCCTTCCGGCGGCGCCACAGAGCCCGTTTCGGCCCTGACCCCGGGGGCCCTCGCCCCGGGGTCAGCCGCCGGCCCGGGCCACCCGGGCGCGCAACGCTCGAGCCTGAGGCTGAAGCGCGGCGCGCACCATGGGTCGCCCCGCCGCCTTCGCGCCCCGCGCCGCGCGGCGCCCCCGGATCGACGCGGCTCGGCCCCGCCGGGGGCCGCCCGCCAGCCGGCGTTCGTTCGGGCTTATGCCGTTCGCCGAAGAAGCCGCGCCATCGATTTTACTAAGTTGTACCATGCGACGAAGGGCGTAACGCGGGCGCCCCCGCGGCGCGCCGGGGGCGCGCCCGACCTCACGGCGGCCCCCCGGCGCGCCGCCGGCAGCGGCGCCGCGCCCGGCCGTCGGTGACAACCGCGACAAACCCCGCTCCGCCTTCGAGCGAGCCCCGAGGCGCTCCTCGGCCGGGCAGCCCTAGGGTATGCTCTGCGCGTGGAGAAGTTCACCGGGGATCCCTCGGGCGAGGAGACCTTTCCGACTCCGCCCGTCGTCGTCGTGCCCCCGGCGGGCTCCCTGCTGGCGCCCGGCCGGGTGGTCGCGGGGCGCTACGAGATTCGCGCCCGCCTCGGCGCGGGCGGCATGGGCTCGGTCTGGCGGGCGTACGACCGCGAGCTCGAAGAAGAGGTCGCCCTCAAGACCATGCTGACCGAGCGGCTCTGCGACCCGACGATGCTCGAGCGCTTCCGCCGGGAGGTAAAGCTCGCCCGCCGGATCACCCACCCGAACGTCTGCCGCGTCTTCGACTATGGCGAAGACGGCGGCCTGCACTTCTTGACGATGGAGCTCATCGAGGGCCGCACGCTGCGGGCGCTGCTCGCCGGCGGGCCGCTCGAGCCGGCGCAGGCGCTCGCCCAGCTGGGCCAGATCGCCGAGGGGCTCGCCGCCGCGCACGCGCAGGGCATCATCCACCGCGACCTCAAGCCCGAGAACGTGATCGTGCGCTCCGGCGGCCAGGCGGTCGTCGCCGACTTCGGCCTCGCGCGGGCGCCCCTCGCCGACCGGAACAGCACGACGAGCGGGGCCGGCACGCCCGCGTACATGTCCCCGGAGCAACTGCGGGGCGAGCCGCTCGACGCGCGGAGCGACCTCTTTTCCCTCGGCATCGTGGCCTTCGAGATGCTGACCGGCCGCTCGCCCTTCGAGGGCGGTTCGGCGGCGACGAAGGCCAGCGCCATCCTTCGAGATCCCCCCGCGCCGCTCGAGGTCCCCGCCCTGCCGCCGGGCGTCGTACGCGCGCTCGAAGGGGTGCTCTTGCGCGCGGTGGCCAAGGCGCCCGCCGAGCGCTTCGGCTCCGTCGTCGAGTTCGGCGCGGCGCTCGCGGCGCTCCGAGACGGCCTGCGGTCGGCCGACGACGGGCACGCGAGCCCGCCCCCCCCGGCCCGCAGCCGGCCGGGGCTCCGCCCGGTCCGGGTCGGCACGAAGTGGCGGGCGGCGCTCGGCCTCTCGGCCGCGCTGGCGGCGGCGCTCGCCGCCGCAGGGCTGGTCGCGCGCCCGGCGCGCTCGCGGGACGTGCGCCCGGGGGTCGTCGTCGCCCCGCTCGACAACCTGACGGGCGACGCGTCTTGGGACGGGCTCGCGCGGGGGTCGGGCGAGGCGATCCGGACGGGCCTGCGCGCGCTGCCGGGGGTCCGACTGCTCGACGCGCCGCGCCCGGCGGCGTGGGCGGCCGGCGACGGGCCGCAGGGCGCGACGTGGGTGGTGGCGGGCAGCGTGCAGCACGTCGGCGGCAGCCTCCGCCTCGAGGTGCAGTTCCGAGCGGCCGACGGGTCGCTGGCCGGCGAGCCGATCGAGATCGACGGCGAGCCGAAGAGCCCGAACAAGCTGCCCGAGGCGCTGCGGCAGCGCGCCCTCGACGAGGCGCGGCTGCTCGTTCGAAATTACGACCGGCAGCGGCGGGCCGAGGCGGGGACGAAGAGCGAGGCGGCGAGGGCCCGGCTGCACCGGTACCACGACCTGGTCGGCCCGGCGCCGAGCCCCGAGCACTACGAGGAGGGCGAGCGCCTGCTCAGCGAGGCGCTCGAGGCGGATCCGCGCTACGTGGCGGCGCTGATCGAGCGGGCGATGCTGAGGGTACGCGTCGGCCGCTTGCAGGCGAACCGCAAGGCGCAGGGCGACGCCCTCTCCGACCTCGAGCGGGCCCTCGCGATCGAGCCCGACGAGCCGCGCGCGCTGGTGCTGCGCTGTCACGCGCTGCAGGTCGAGTCGCACCTGAGCAAGCGCCCCACCGACGCGGGCGTCGCGGCCGCCATGAGCGCGTGCAACGACGCGCTCCGCGCCGACCCCGCCTCGTCGCGGGCGTACCTCTCCCTCGCGCGCCTGCACGAGAGCGTCTGTCAGACCGAGCTGGCGATGGCCTCGCTCGAGCGGGCCCTCGAGCTCGAGGTCGACCGGAGCCTGCTCGGGTGGCTGCTCAACCAGCTAACGCACGTCGCGCTGCGGGAGGGCAAGGTGCCCGTCGCCGACCGCGCCTCGCGGCGCTTCGTCGACTTTTACGAAGAAGAGAAGCGGCTCGGCGGGCGGGCGTACAGCCGGCGCGCCGGCGCGCCCCCCGTCAGCGGAGCGCACTTGAAGCGCGCCGCCGTACTGATGCGGCTCGACCAGCCCGGGTCGCTCGAGCTGACGCAGGTCGAGCTCTTGAAAGAGCTCGACACCGTGTCGGCCGGGATCGGCGATCGATGGAACGAGGCGGCCGCCCTCCGCGGGCTGCTGCGCGTCGCCCGGCTCCGCGGCCAGCCCTCGCCGAACACCTGGAAGGAGCGGCTCGACATCTTGGAGGGCGACTACCGGGCGGTGGCCAAGGACAAGCCCAGCGTCATACGGGGGGTCGCCACGTCGTACCAATGGCTCGACCCGGAGGCCGCGCTCGAGCTGCTCGGCCTGCTCGGCGCGCCCGCCTCGTTCGACGAGGCGTTCGAGCGGGCGCAGATCTATCACACCGCCGGCAGAGACGCCGAGGCACGCCGCGTCCTCGAGCTGCACGCCCCGGGCGAACAGTGGGAGCTGCGCTGCCGGGGCTGGATGCAATCGCAGCTGCGCGCCGAGCCTCAGCTGCCGATCTGGCAGCCGGTGCAGTTACAGCCATCGGGGTGGATCCCACCCTGGTAAAGGGGGGCGAGGCACTCGGGGCCCCGACACCCTGCCGGGCGCGCGGCGTCGTCGGCGTCGGCGTCGTCGGGGTGGGCGGCCCCCGGCGCCTCTCCCCCGCCGAGCGGCGCGGCGCTCGGCCCTTCGACGCCGCCGAGCGCCTCGCCTCCGGGCCCCTCGCCGCCGTCGAGCGCCTCGGACTCGCCCGCCTGCCCAGGCCCCTCCGGCACATCGACGTCGCCGGCCTCGTTGCAGCCGGCCGCGAGCGGCAAGGCGCCGAGGCAAAAGAGGGCCACGCGGGTCGCGACGAAGCCTGCCCAGTGCCGAGTCTTCATGGGGAAAACCTCTTCTTGTTGGGGTAGGGAACGAGAAATCAATTCGCGTTCCGCCTTGGCGGGCGGAACCCGGGCGCGGGGCGTCCCGGCCCGACCAGCGGGGCCCGACGAACCGGCGGCGCGCGCCGAAGAGGCGCCGGCCGCCGCCCTCACTCGCTCGCGCCGCCGAGCCCGAATCGCTCGACGCGTCGCTTCATCATGATCCAGCTGATGCCGAGCAGGCGGGCCGCCTCCGAGAGGTTGCCGCGCGCCTCGCGCATGGCCTCCTCGACGAGGCGGCGCTCGGTGGGCTCGAGCTGGCCGTACTGTTCGGCGAGCGAGGCCCGCCGGCCCGAGACCGGGGGCTCGACGCCCGCGGAGGAGCGCAGCTTCGGGCTCAGGTCGCCGAGGTCGACGGTCGAGAGCTCGGCGTTGATGGCGGCGCGCTCCATTTCGTTTCTGAGCTCGCGGACGTTACCAGGCCAGGGGTAGCGTCGCAGCGCGGCGAGGGCGGCCGGCGTGAAGCCCATCGGTCGCTTCGCCATGCTGGACGCAGAGGACTTGAGCAACGCGCGTGCCAAGAGCTCGATGTCGTCGCCGCGCTCGCGCAGGGGGGGGGCCTCGATCTCGACGACGCTGAGCCGGTAATAGAGGTCTTCGCGAAAGCGCTTGGCGGCGATCTCGGCTTGGAGGTCTTTGTGGGTGGCGGCGAAGATCCGGACGTTGACGCGCGAGGTCCGCTCGGAGCCGAGCGGCTGGATCTCGCCCTCCTGGATGGCGCGCAGGACCTTGGCCTGGGCGGCGAGGTCGAGGTCGCCGATCTCGTCGAGAAAGAGCGTGCCCCGGTCGGCGAGGGCGAACTTGCCCCGCTTGTCGCGCAGGGCGCCGGTGAAGGCGCCCTTGACGTAGCCGAAGAGCTCGCTCTCGATCATCGTCTCGGGGATCGCGGCGCAATTCAGCGTCACGAAGGGCTGTTCGGCCCGGCCCGAGACGGCGTGCAGGGTGCGGGCGACCAGCTCTTTGCCGGTGCCGCTCTCGCCCCGGATGAGGACGTTGGCCGAGGCGGCCCCGTACTTGTGGATTTGGGCCTTCAGCCGCCGCATGGGCTCGCTCTCGCCCAACAGCTCGTCGGTCAGGCCGTTGGTCCGCAGCGCCTCGGCGACGGCGGCGACCCGGCGGAAGCGCTCGGCGCTCTCGAGCGCGGCGGCCGTGAGGTGGCCGAGGGCGGTGAAGAATTCGAGGTCCCGGGGGGCGAAGCGGTCGTCGCGCTGGCGGTCGTCGACGTAAAGGAGGCCGACGACCCGGTCGCCGGCGCGCAGCGGCACCGCCATGGCCGACAGGATTTTCTCGCGCAGCAGCGTGCCGGGCGTGTCGCGCCCGCGGCCGGAGCGCAAGATGACGCCCTCGCGGCGGTCGATGACCGCGTCGAGGATGGCGCGGCTGATGACCACGTCGTCGCCGGCCGAGGGCTCGCGGGCGCGCACCGTCCGGCGCAGGGCGCTCTTGCCCTCGACGCAGAGCCCGACGAGCGCCCGCTCGCAGGCGAACACGTCGAGGGTGGCCTCGAGCATGCGCCCGAGCAGGTCGCCTTCGTTCGTCAGGTCGCCGACGGCCCGGCTGACGTCGTAAAGTAGCTGCAAGCGCCGGTCGGGGCCGTCGGGGGCCGGCGGGGGCACGGCGGTGACCTGCTGGTGCACGATCGTCGGCGGCTCGCTCGCGTCGCTGAACGTGAGCAAGACGTTGCCGATCTGGACGCAGTCGCCGTGGCGGAGGGCCGAGCGCTCGGCCCGGGCGCCGTTGATGAGCGTGCCGTGGCGGGAGCCGAGGTCTTCGAAGTACCAGCCCTCGGCCCCCAGCGCGAAGCGCGTGTGCTGGCGCGAGACCTGGTGGTCGCCGAGGACCAGATCGTTCTGCTCGTGGCGGCCGGCGGAGAGGCCGTTTTTCAGGGGCACCGCGACGGCGACATGGCCTGGCTCACGGACGACGAGATAGGCCATAGCGGCGGTCGAGCGTAAGAATCGTCGCACATTCTCGGCCGAGTCGGCAACGCCAAACGCCGCCGCGGGCGCGGCCGGGGCCCCGCCGCGGACGCCCGCGACGCGCCCGGGCGGGCGAGGGGCAGGGGCGCCCTTCGCTCGTTCGATCGAAGTTCAATCATTCGCTCGATCGCCTGATCGAGCGGGCCTCGCTGCGAGCCGACCGCGCCGGCGATCGGCCCCGCCCGCGACGCCGGCGGGCGCACGCGGGAGGGGCCAGGGCGAAGCCTTCGCCGCGCGCGTTCGTGCGGCGGACACGCGCCCCGAAGGGGCCCGCCCCGCCTTGGCCCGCACCGTGCAAGTACCCTGGAACGTAGCGCCCGCGGCGACGACGCGACGGGGCCGGGCCGAGCGATGCGCCCGGCCGGCCCCCGAGCACGCCAGACCGCGGCCCGCATTCGGCGGGCCGTGCGGGCCCATCACCAACCGTCGTGGAGGAGGACACCATGATCAAGATCGATATCGTGCGCGCTTGGAAGGATGGCGAGTATCGGGCGAGCCTGAGCGAAGCCGAGCGCGCCTCGCTGCCGGAGAACCCGGCCGGGGCCATCGAGCTGACCGAGGTCGAGCTCGAGGGCGTCGCGGGCGGTTACGAGGAGGCGATCACGCTCAACAGCAGCACCTGCAAATTCGGCTCGCTGGGCTGCTCCTGCACGCCGACTTCGGATTGATGGCCCGGAGGGCCCGTCGCG
>DASTPP010000379.1:0-71775 GCA_035762175.1 Polyangiaceae bacterium
CCCGACACGAACGTCTATCTCGTTGACGACACGCCCGAGACCCGAGAGCAAATCCGTACCTTGCGCAAGCGCCTGGTCCCCAACCCACGGGTTCGGCGCTGAAGGGAGCACCAAGATGTCGACTCCGGGCCATTTTGCACACGAAGCCCGCCCCGTCCTTCGAGGGCTGAGCGAGAGCGACGCGCCGGGGCGTGCCTGCGGCGGCACGCCCCGGCGTGACCGCCTTCGGGCACGTCGCGCCGGGGTACACGCCAGGGGCCGCGCTTCGCAGACGTGGCGACGCGCTCGCGGCGTGGCGGCGCCTTGAACCGTCCGCGACGGCGGGGGGCTCGAGTGCTCGACCGGGTGCGGCGGGCCGAGGGCGAGGGGGTGCTGGGGCCCTTCGCGGGTGCTACTCTGGGGCCCGAGAGCGACGAGTGGGGCTGGTGGCAGCGCCGGCTCTTCCGCCGACGCGGAGGCACGACGATGGCGCAGCTGGCGAAGTTCGAAGGGTACGAAGAGTTCGTTTCGCAGCTCCTGGCGAGCGTGCCACGGTCGAAGCTGCCGGGGGTGATAGCGAAGCTTCCGGCGAAGGTGCTGGCGACGCTGCCGGCCGAGAAAGTGATGGCCGGGCGAAGCGTGCGCGAGCGGCTGGCGGGGTTGAGCCCCGACGAGCTCGAGGCCCTTCGCGCCGAGCTCTTGGGGGCGCCACCCGCCAAGGCGAAGCCGAAGCGGCGGCGGGTGAAGGCGACGCGATAAGGGCGGCGTCGGGCGCAGGCGAGGGGCCGAGTTGTGCGCCCGGTCGTCCCTTCCGCCGGCCGACGCGCACGCGCGTGAGACAATCGACACGCGCCTCATTCGCCGGAAGCCACCACGGCCCGACGCCGGCGCCTCTGCCCTCGGCCCGGCTGGCCCTCAGGTTTGCGGGCGGCAGGCTGGGCCGACGCGCGAGAGCCTTCGGCGGTGTGGCCCGCCGTGGTACGGAGTGCCCCGTGGCGGCCGGGGTCTTGTTCGCACTCCTCTCCAGTGTGAGCTGGGGGGTCGCCAACGTCTACGTGCAGAAGAGCGGCCGGGCGGTGGGCGCGCCGCGGGCCCTGCTCTGGGCCCTGCTCGTCGGCGCCCTCCTCGCGGGCTCGCTCTCCGCCGCGCTCGACGTGCGCCCCGAGCCGATCACGGCCGCCGTGGTCGGCTGGTCGCTCGCCGCCGCGCTGTTCGGCCTGCTGGCCTACGTCTGCCTCTTCTGGTCCTTCGCGCGCTCGCCCCTCTCGCTCGCCGTGCCCGTCATGTCGAGCTGGTCCCTGATCGCGGCAGCGCTGTCTTTCGTGGCGTTCGACGAGCGGCCGCGGCCGCGGCCGCTGCTCGGCGCGGTGCTCGTGCTGGTCGGCGTCGTGCTGGTTTCGCTGGGCAGCGCGGGGGGCGCCCGCAGCGGCAAGGGCGGCGAGGGCGGGGGCGGCGGGGGCGAGGGCGGCGACGGCGGCGGGGGCGGCGACGGCGGGGGCGGCTCGGCGCGCCCGCGGGGCGGCCGGTGGGTGCCCTTCGGCGCGGCCGTCGGGTTCGGCGTGCTGGTCCCGGCGCTCGCGCGCGTGGCGCCGGCCATGGGCGAGTTCGGCGCCACGGCGAGCGTCTATGCGCTCGGCCTGCTGGCCGGGGCCCCGCTGGCGTGCGCGCTGGGCGTCGACCTACGCCCGCCGCCGCGCGCGGCGTGGCCGCTGGTGGTGGCGGCCGGCGCGTCCGAGACCCTGGGCTTCGTCGCCATCGCCTTCGCCCGCCGCTACGCCCCGACGGCGGTGGTGACGCCGGTCTCGAGCCTGGGCTCGTCCTTCACCGTGCTGTACGCCTGGGCCGTGCTGCGCGAGCGCCCGTCGCGGCTGGCGGCCGTCGGCGCGGTGTTCGCCTGCGCGGGGGTGGTCGTCTTGGCAACCTGAGCGGGCGCCCGCCCGGCGAGAGCTCGTGGCGCGGAGACCGTCGCCGGGGCCTTCCGCCGGGCGGCGCCGGTAGACCGGGCGGGCCCCCGGGGCGACAATGCGGCCGGTGCTGAAGGTCGTCTTGCTGGTGTTGGTGGGCGCGCCGCTGGTGCTCGTGCTGGGGGCCATGCTGCGAGACGCGCTGCGCATCGCGCGCTTCGGGCTGACGTCTCGCCGCCTCGACCCGGCCCCGCCCGACGACGATGTCTCGGCGGGGCCTTTCGACAAGAAGCTCACCCCCGACGAGCAGGCCCGCCACCTCGCGGCGCTCTGGGCGCAGCTCGACCGGCCCGGGCTGTCGGGCGCCAAGCTCAATGCCCTGCGAAGCTTGCGCGAGCGGCAGAGGGCCTTTTTTCTACATGGCTGGGTCGAGCGGGTCGAGTGGCGCGCCCGGTGCCGCCTCGCCCGCGAGTCGACCGGCGCCGCGCAGGCCGAGGCGCTCGGCGAGGCGAAGGCCATGGCGGCCTCTCTCTACGAGCAATTTTCGCCGGCCGACCTGGCCCTCTACCTCACGCTGCACGACGCGGGCGAAGCCCGCTCGATCGAGCAGCACTGGGCCGAGCGACAGCTCGCCAACAATACCCGTTGGGTCCGCCAGGCCCTTCGTCGCCTCGAGGCCTTCGCCGAGAGCGCCGACGCGGCCGGCGCGGCGTCCTTCCGGGCGCTCTTCGAATCCTTTGTGAGGCGGAACGACAGGGGGCGAGCCATAGCGTTGGTCGCCCGCTTGCGGAAGGCTCACGAGGCGCCCGCCGCGGAGCTCATGCCCCGCCTGCAACGGCTCGTGGCCCCCGGGGTGGCCCTCGTCGGCGGCCGGGTCGTGCTGTGCTCCCGCGCCGCCAGCGCCTCGTTTCACCTCGTGCCGCTGCGCTTCGAGGCGTCCCCCCCGGCGGCCGCCGAGTGGCTTCGCTCGCCGCCCGGCCTCGACGCCGCGACGCCGCAGCCGGAGGCGCTGCGGGGGCCCCTGCGGCTTTGGCGCATACCCTTCACCAGCCGCGACGTCGGGCTCGTCTCGCCGCCCGCGTTGCGGGGGGCCTTCTCGCTCAGGATCGAGGCAAAGCCCGCGTCGAACCCCCTCTGGTCGAGGTTGCTGCCGGACGTGCCCCTCGTCGACGGCGAACGCCGCGAGTTCGTGTACGAGAGGCAGCTCGAGGCGGTGCTGACCCTCACCGAGACGGGCGCCGCGCTCTGGGCGGTCGACCGCGAGACGGGGCGCCCGCTGCCCGGCCTCGAGGTCAGCTTCTGGCTCCGCGGCCGCGGCGACGATTTGCCTCGCGAGATCGCCACCCGCACCGACGAGCGTGGCCTCGCCTCGCTCTCGGGCCTGCCGTTCTGGCAGCTCGGCGCGAGTGTCCGGCGCCCGGGCTCGCACGGCGCCGAAGAGTTTCTCTTTCTCACGCACAACCACGACGTTTCGACCTCCGACCGCGCGGCGCCCGAAGAACGCCTCTACGCCTGGCTGGCGCGCCCGCTCTACCGCCCCGGCGAGCTCGTGCAGGGCACGCTCGTCGGGCGCGCCAAGGGCGCCGAGGGGCCCAGCGCCCGCCTGCCCGAGGGGCGCTCGTTCACCCTCGAGGTGCGCGGCCCGCGGGGCAACGCCGTGGCCCAGCTCACGCTCTCGCTCTCCCGCTTCGGGACCGCCCCCTTCTCGTTCACGCTGCCCGGCGACGTGCCCCTCGGCCGCTACACCTTCGCCCTGCTCGCGTACGCCCCCCGCCTGCGCGTCGAGGGGCACCTTCAGGTCGAAGAGTTCGTGACGCCCGAGTTCCGCGCCAGCCTCCGCGCGCTCGCGCCGCCGCGCTGGGGCCAGCGGCTGACGCTGCGCTTCGAATCCAGTTACTTCTTCGGCGGCCCGGTGGCCGGGGGCTCCGGGGTGGTCGAGCTGCGGCGCCGCCCCTGGCGCCACGCGGGCTCGTCGCAGTGGCCCCCGGCGAAGGCGTTCTTCGCCGAGACCACCCTCGCGCCGCTTCGCTTCCAGACCGACGCCGAGGGGGTCGCGACGATCGAGCTGCCCCCGCGCGCCCCGCTCGATCTGCGGCGGCGCTTCGACGGCTACGATCTCGGGCTGGTGGCCAGGCTGCGCGACGCGTCCGGCAAGACCTGCGAGGCGAGGCTCTCGCTCTCGTTCGGGCGGCTGGCCCACGCGGTCGAGGTGACGGCGGCCGAGCGGCTGCGGCTGCCGGGCGAGCCGCTGCCGCTGAAGCTCCGGTGGTCGCCCGCGCCCGAGGGCGAGCCCGCGACGTACGATCTCGAGATTACCCTTCGGTCGGGCGGCGCTCGCCGCCGCCACAAGCTCCGGGTGAGCACCGCCGAGGCCGAGGCGAGGCTGCCGCTCCGGCTTGAGCCGGGCGAGTGGGCCATGCAGCCGAGGCTCGTCGGGCAGCGCCGGCCGACGCAGACCTCGCAGACCTTCTGGGTGCTAAGCGACCGGCTGCGCGCCTCGTCGCCCCAGCTGCTGCTCTCGCGCGACGAGCTGGGCCCGGACGCGCCGGTGCGCGTCGCGTTCGTGGCGCCGGAGGGCCCGCTCTCGGTGCTGCTGGTGGGCAACCGGGGCCCCAACCTGACGTCGTGCGTGCTCTCGTCCGAGGGCAACGCCGCCTGGGTCGACCTGCCGCTGCCCGAGGGGCCCGCGCCGCAGGTGCAGCTTCAGGCGTGGCGTTCCTACGTCGAAGGCGAGCACCGCCTGCTTCGCCTCGACGCCTCGTTGCGCGCGCCCGAGCCGCCCCGCGCCGCCGCGCCCGCCCTCGGCCTGGCGCTGTCGTTTCCCTCGGCCACGGCGCGCCCGGGCAGCCTGATCACGCTCGCGGCCTCGCTCGACCCGCCGGCCGACGCGCCCGCCGAGCTGCTCTGCGCCGTCGTGGACGAGGCCATCGTTTCGATTGTGTCGGCGCCCGTCCCGGCGATCGAATTCTTCGAGCGGCCCCCCTCGTCGGCCACCGCGCAAAGGCCCGCCTGGAGCGCGAGCTGGGCGGGCGCCCAGGTGGGGCGGCCTCTGGCCCACGCCGCCGCGAGCTTCGCCCAAGAGGGCGACGAATTGGACGAAGTGGCCTCGTCGATGATGGCCCGCGCGCCCCTGCCGTACGGGTCTGTCATGCCGGCCGCCGCGCCGCAGTCGATGTCCATGGTCATGGCCCCCCGCCGCCGGAGCGCGGTCTCCGGCTTCGCGAGCCTCTCGGCCGCGCCCCTGGCCTTGGTCGCGGCCGGCGGGGCGGCGCTCGCCAACAAGCTGGCGGACGGCGCGCGCGGGGGCGACGAGGCCGGCGCTCCGGAGGGCGAGGCGCCGGTCGCGCTGCGCAGCGATTTCTCCGCCGAGGCCGCGTGGTACCCGGGCGTGCCCTTCGACGGCGCGCGGGGGCGAGAGCTCACGGTGGCCCTGCCCGATGCGCTGACGACCTGGCGGGCCTCGGCGCTGCTCATCGCCCTCGACGAGCGGCTCGGCGAGGCCGAAGCGCGGGTCAAGACGCAAAAGCCCCTGATGGTGAGGCTCCAGGCCCCGCGCTTTCTGCAAGAGCGCGACGCCTTCGCGCTGCGCGTGCTGGTCGACAGCCGGGCCGAGGGGCCCCTGACGGTGCGCGCGTCGATCGAGGCGCCCGGGCTCTCGCTGGGCCCGGCGGCGGAGGGGACGTTTTCGCTGCCGGCGGGCGGACAACACAAGCTCGAGGCGCAAGCTCGGGTCGGCGAGGCCGCGGGCAACGTGCGCCTTCGCGCGCTCGCCCGCTCGCCGCAAGACCCCGAGGCGGCCGACCTCGAAGAGCGCGTCGTGCCCTGGCGGCCCTACGGCGCCGCGCGGCGCCAGACGGCGCAGGGCGTGCTGGCGGGGGGCCGCGAGCTCGTCCGGCTGTCGCTGCCGGAGCGGCGCCGCAAGGAGCGCACCGAGCTGACGGTGCGGCTCGACCGCGGGCTCCTCGACGCCGTGATCGACGCGCTCGGGTACCTGCGCGAGTACCCCTACGGGTGCGTCGAGCAGACCTGCTCGCGCCTGCTGCCGCACCTGGTCTGGGAGCGGGTCGTCGCCCGGACGGGCGGCGAGCACGAGGGCTACCGATCGCAGGGCCAGCAGCCCGCGGGCGACGCGGTGGCCGAGGGCCTGGCGCGGTTGCTCGCCACGCAGAACCGCGACGGGGGCTTCGGCTGGTGGCCCTCGGGCCGCTCGGACGTCTGGATGACCGCCTACCTGCTCGTTTCGTTCTCGATCGCCCGGCGGCCGGCCGCGCCCGCGCTCGAGGCGGCGAGCCGCTTCTTGCGGGCGAACCTGCTGAACGCCGACAACCCCGACGACGCCGACGCCTTCGCCGCGTTCGCGCTCGCCTGGGGCGGCGAGGCCGTCGACGGTCGCGTCTTCGACGTCCTGCTCCCCCGCTGGGACGGCCTCTCGCTCACCGAGCAGGCCAAGCTCTGCCTGCCGTTGCGGGCCGCGCGCCACCCCGAGGCCCGCCCGCGGACGGCCTCGGTGCTCCGGAAGCTGGTCCGCGCGGCGAAGAAGGCCTTGAAGCGCATCGACGCGGACGAGAGCCCGGACAAAACGCAGTGGTTCGTCCCGCGGGCGACCGAGGCGATCGCCTTCTTCATGCTGGCGCTCTTGCACGAGGCTGGCGCGGCCGGCGCGGGCGCGGCCGGCGCGGGCGAGGTCGGTGCGGGCGCGGGCAGTGCGGGCGCGGCCGGCGCGGGCGAGCCCGACGCGCCGGGCGAGCACGGCGAGGCGCTGGGGTTGCTCGCGTCGTTTCTGCTGGTGCACCGTACCGGCGCGCGCTGGCACAGTACCCGCGACACGGCCCTGGCGGTGCTCGCGCTGCTGGCGCACGAAGAGCGCCTCTCGCGCGGCGCCGCGCCCGCCTCGCTGCGGGTGACGGTCAACGGGCGCGAGCGCCTGGCGACGGCGCTCGGGGGCCTCGAGCAGCCCGCGCCGCGGCTGGTGCTGCGCGACGACGCGCTCGCCGACGGCGAGAACGCGCTCGAGTTCGACGTCGAGGGGGCCGACGCGCGCTCGGCCGCGCAGCCCCGGCACTACAGCGTCGAGCTGTCGTACCACGAGGCGGAGGACGAGATCGCGCCGTCCGAGGAAGGGCTGCGGGTCGAGCGGGCCTACTGGCTGCTCGACGACAAGCAGAACCGCCTGCGGCGGCTGAAGAGCGGCGACCGGGTCGCGCTGGGGCAGCGGCTGCGGATCGTGCTCGGCGTGCGGGCGACGCGGCCCCGGCGCTACCTGCTGCTCGAGGACCCGAAGCTCGCGGGCTGCGAGCCGCTGGCGAAGCAGAGCGGCCCCGGGGTCTGCGCGGGCCGCTGCGATCACGTCGAGCTACGCGCCGACCGCACGGCGATCTTTCTGTCGACCCTGGGCGAGCAGCCCGAAGAGCTGAGCTACGACGTCGAGGCGCAGACCCCCGGCGTCTTTACCGCGATGCCCGCCCAGATCGAGACCATGTACGACAGCGGCTGCGCCGGCTCGAGCGGCTCGTTCCGGCTCACGGTTGAGCCCTGACGCGAGCGCCGCGAGGCGTCGACTACTAACCTCTGCGACCCCTTCGCGCGGTCTGCCCCGGCCGTGATCTGGGCGGGGGGGCTCGTAAACTCGGCGATGGCCTCGTGCAAGGCCGCCTCGAGCCGAAGCGCGTTCGCCCGCGACGACCAGAGCGCGGTCGAGCCGCCCCCCGACCGGGCCGCGATCACCGTCGGGAACGAGTGCACCCCGCCCCCGCGCATTCGCACCGAGACGCCCCCCTCGCCGGTGTCTTCGCCATAGCGCTCGGCGGCCAGCATGTCGGCGAAGTACCACCGGCGGCGCAGAAAGAGCCAGCGCGCGGAGAGACCTTCGCGCTCGAGCTCGACCAACGTCGGCGCGCTGCAAGCGAGCAAGAGTATCACGACGAAGGCGCAAAGGACGGCGAGCAGCACGACGACGTCGACGCCCGCCAGCAAGAGCACGGACCACGCGAGGGCGAAGACGACGTACGAGGGGGCGGCGAGTTCGCCCGGGGCGAGCAGCCCCGAGGCCGCGTCGGGCGGCAGCCAGAGGCGGGTGCCGACCCAGCTCGGCGTGGAGCGCGCCGTCTGACGGTACGGGAAGGCCTTCGCGAGGAAGGCCGGGCGCTCGGTCATGCCCCGAGCATAACCATCGACCGGGCCCCAGGCGACTTCGAGGCCGTTGGCACGTGATCTCGAAGCGCCGAGTGCCCCGAGCACGTCTCACGAAGGGGTAGGGGCCGGCCGGGCGAGCGCGACGCCCCCCGCGACCAGCGCCGCGAACGCGAGCGGCCCGGCGAACAGCGGCGAGCCGACGCGGGCGATCGCCAGCGCGTTGCTGCCCTCGGCGAGCACCACGATGCCGGCCGCCGCCCACGCCAGCGGGCGCAGGCCCGTGCGGCGCCACGCGGCCAGCAGCGCCAACGCGGCCAGGCCGACGGCCACGAGGGCCGCGCCCAACGTGTGGAGCAAGAGCAGCACGAGCGCCGCCGTGGCCGCGGGCGCGCCCCCGGGGGCGACCCCGAGAAAGGCCTCGTGGGCGGGCAGCAGGCGCGGCACGAGCAGATCGAACGTGCCGCCCAGCGCCGCCCCGGCGGCGCCCAGCTGGGCGAGTCGGTACCCGACGGGCAGGGTGCGAGGGCTCATGGGCGAGGTGATAGGGTCACTTGGCCCGGGTCGACACCCCTCGATCGCAGAAAAACCATCGATCGCGATCGTCTGCCGGGGCGATGGCGAACGTAGAGCCCCGCGCTCATCGAGGGCCGCATGAACGACGCCGCGCCCTTCGTTGGGCGCGCCCGTCACGGCTCGGTCGGGCATACCTCGTTGGCGTCGCAAGCGCACGCGCGGCCCTTGTGACATGTCTTCGTGGCCTCGATGCACGACTTGCCGCACGCCTTGCCGCGAGTACAAATCTGGCAGCACTGGTCGGCGGGGATCCGCATTGGTTTCTTCGAAACGTTCGAATCGTTTGGCTTGGCCCGAGCTTCACGAGGCCTTCGCTCAGCTCGAACGCTCACGTCGGGCTGGGCCCCCCGCCGCGACGGCCGGGGGCCGGCGGCCATCAATTCGGCGGTGCAACGAATTTCGCGGCCCGAGCGCCCCCCTCGGCGCTGGAACGCGGACCGGCCCTTCGTGTACGTTCGGGGGGTGAAAGCGCGCGTGCCATCTCCCGTCGAAGTTATGATCACCGAGACGCCGGGTGAGCCGCCGACGTACGTGCTGCCGGGGGGCGTGCGCCTCTACGGCCTCGGGCCGCCGGCCCCGCCGCGGCCCCGCCTGCCGACGCCCGCGAGGCTCGGCGCCTTCCTGAAAGAGCTCGTGCCGGACGCCTTCGCGGTCGAGGTGGCCGACCGGTGGGGCCGCGACGGGCTGACCATCCGGGTCGTCCACCTCGCGACGGGGGCGCGGGCCTGGGCCGTCCTGCGCCGCCCCACCGAATTGGACCGCGACCACGTCGGGGCGGCCGTCGAGGCCCTCGACGAAGCCCTCGCCCGACTGCGGAACAGCTCGAGCAACGCCCTGCCCCCGAGCTGAGGCGCGGGCTCTCGCCGCCGCGCGCCCGGCCGCGCCGCGGCGTACGTCCGGAGGGCAGGTGCCCTGCTGCTCTCGCCGCCGCGCGCCCGGCCGCGCCCCTCGCCCGGCGGCGCCCGAGCGCACGTGAGATAGCGCTCACGTCCTGGCGTGCCAAACGGCCGGCGGGTTCGCGGCCGGGCGGATCATGCCTCCTAACCCTCTCGGTCGACGCGACCGGCCGCGCCTGCGCCGACGTGATGCGCGGCGAGGGCCCGGGCCGCTACGGCGCGCCCCCTTCGCGGCCCGCGGGCGCCGCGCCGGCCGCCCGCGGCGCGACGAAGCGGTCGTAGGCCAGCATGAGCAGGGTGGTCGCGACGCCGATCGAGCCGACGATGAGCCACATCTGGCCGGGGTCGGCCGAGCGGGGGCCCGGCGTCAGCACGCCGCCCTGGGTCGTGCCGATGTAGTGCTTGACGAGGCCGCCCGCGATGGCGCCGGCGACGAAGGTGCCGATCGCGACGGGCAGGAACGCGAAGCCCATGTACGTGCCGACTTGATCGTTCGGCGCGAGGTCGGCCACGTACTCGTAAAACCTCGGGGCCTGCGTGGCCTCGCCGACGGCGAAGAGGGCGACGGCGGCGACGGCCACCGGCACCGTCTTCGGCCCGAGCCCCATCACGAACCAGCAGAGCGTCGCGAGCCCGACCCCGAGCGCCATGGCCCGCATCGGCGGCAGCCGCTTGGCGAGCGCCGTGGCGGGCACCGTGACCAGAATGATCGTCCAGGCGTCGACGGTCTCCATCAGCTCGAAGCGCTCGTAGCGGAGCACGTCGCGCACGTAGAACGGGAACGAATAGAAGAGCTGCCAGAACATGACCCAGAAGCCCGAGAAGATGACGAGAAAGGCCAGGAAGCGCCCGCTGCGGAAGACGAGCAGCATGTCGGCGACGACGCGGCCCAGGCGCCGCGGCGGGGGCGCGTCGTCGGGCGGGGGCGGCTCTCGGAAGAGGAGGGTGGTGGCGGCGAGCAGCGCGAGCGACGTGAGCGAGGACATCACGAGCACGTAGGCGATGCCCGCGTTCTCGCGCACCTGCAGCGCCAAGATGGGCCCCACCGCGCCGCCGAAGTTCACGAGCACGTAGTAGATCGAGTAGCCGAGCGACTTGGTCTCGGCGGTGGTCGTGCGCGCCACCGTGCCGACGATCGACGGCTTGATGAGCGAGCCGCCGGCGGCGGTGACCAGGAGCGCCAGCAGCATGTAGGTGCGCCCGCCGAGGGCCCGCACGAGCCCCTGGCCGGCGGGCAGGCCGCCGAGCCCGACGAGAAAGTAGCCCACGCAGAAGACGGCGAAGCAGAGCTGCAGGCTCTTCTTGAAGCCGTAGCGGTCGACCACGGTGCCCGCCACGATCGGCAGGAAGAAGAGCAGCGTGTTGAACACGCTGCCGACGAGCCAGCCCGCGGCCTCGGGCCCCAGGCCCACCTGCTCGGCGACGTAGACCGTCAAGACGGCCTTGCTGCCGTAGTAGGCGAAGCGCTCGAAGAGCTCGATGCCGTTGGCCACCCAGAACGTGCGGCCGAAGCCCGAGCGCAGCGTCGCGAGCAGGGCCGGCGGGGTCATGATCGCGCCCGCCCGGCCGCGCCGGGCACCTGGTCGTGCATGGCGCGCATTCTGCACCACTTTCGGCCGCCCGGGGTGTGCAACGAGGCGACCGGCTCGCGCGAGCACTCGACGCTACCGAACGACTTCTGGGGCGTGCTATGCGGAGGCGCGCTAGAGTGAGCGGGTGAAGCGACGGGCCATGCTCTCGGCCTTGGGCGCCGGGCTCTCGGCGGGCGCGTGCGCGGCGCGGGCCCCCGCGAAGCCGCCTACGAGCGTCGCGCCGACGCCGCGCCGGGCGGCGGCGCCCGGCGGCCCCGTCTTGCGCGCGCGCGAGCTCTTGGCCGACGCGGCCCTGCTGCGCCGGGCCTACGAGGCGCTGCACCCGGGCCTTTATCGCTACAACACGCCGGCACAGCTCGGCGCGCACTACGCCGCGCTCGAGCGCGCGCTCGGGCGCGACCAGAGCCTGCAAGAGGCCTTCATCGCGCTGACGACCTTTACCGCGACCCTCAAGTGCGGCCACAGCTACCCGAACTTCTTCAACCAGCCCGACGAGGTCGCGGCGGCGATCTTGAACGGCCAACCCTGCCTGCCGTTTTTCTTCCGGTGGCTGGGCGGGCGCATGGTCGTCACGCGCTCGTTCGCCCCCGACGGGCGACTCGCCCCGGGCGCCGAGGTGCTCGCGATCGACGGCGTGCCCGCCCGGGCCGTGCTCGAGGCCCTCTTGCCGCTCGCCCGCGCCGACGGGTCGAACGACGAGAAGCGCGTCAATTACCTCGAGGCGCGCGGCGAGTCGACGTACGACGCGTTCGACGTCTACTACGCCATGCTCTTCCCGCCCCGCGGCGGGCACGTCGAGCTCGACCTCGCCGACCCGCGCTCGGGGGCGCGGGCGACCTCGCGCGTGCCGACGCTCCGCCACGCCGATCGCGTCGACGCCATCGAGGGCCGCGAGCGCGGGCGCGCGGGCGGCGCCCCGGCCTGGCGGGTCGCTTTCTTCGACGACAAGCTCGCCGTCTTGACCATGCCAACCTGGGCGCTCTACCGCACCACGTGGGACTGGCGCGCCTTTCTCGACGAGACTTTCGCCGAGATCGCCCGCCGCGGCGTCACCGACCTCGCGATCGATCTGCGCGGCAACGAGGGCGGGCTCGGCGTGGGCGACGTGCTGCTCGGCCACCTGTCGGCGCGCCCCGTCGCGCCCGACCCCTACCGGCGCCTCGTGCGCTACCGCAAGGTGCCCGCCGACCTCGACCCCCACCTCGACACCTGGGACGACTCCTTTCGCGACTGGGGCGAGCAGGCCGTCGAGGTGGGCGGCGGCTTCTACCGGCTGACCCGCCGTGACGGCGAGGGCCCGCGGGGCGACGCCGGCGCCCGCCCCCCGCGGCCGCCCTTCGGCGGGCGCACCTGGGTGCTCGTCGACGCGTCGAACAGCTCGGCGACCTTCGAGTTCGCGCTCGCGGTGCGGCAGAACCGGCTCGGCACGCTGGTCGGGCGAACGACCGGCGGCAACCTGCGCGGCATCAACGGCGGCGCCTTCTTCTTCTTGCGCCTACCGAACTCGAAAATCGAGGTCGACGTGCCGCTCATCGGACAGTTCCCCGAGGGCGAGCGCCCCGACGCGGGCCTCGTGCCCGACCTCATCGTTACGCCGACGGCCGCCGACATCGCCGCGGGCGTCGACGTCGAGCTCGCGACACTGCGGGCGAGGCGGCGGGCGGGCTAAGAACGGCGAGCACGACCCGCGCCGGCGCCCGCGCGCGCCCCGGGTCACACCCCTCGCCCCTCGCTCACCGGCGACACCTTCGGGCCCGGCTCGCCGCTCCCGCCGCGGTCGGGGTTGCCCAGGGCGGCGATCGCGCCAAGCCGCCGCTGAACTTGATCGGGGGGCAAGTACACGCTCAGGGCCACCCGAAGGTGTGGCATGAGCAGAGGCAGATCGTGGGGGGTGACCTGCGCCGGGTCGATCTTCGCGTGCGCGCAGGCGCGCCGCACCACGCCGGCCGCGAAGATGCGAGAGAGACCGCTGCGCTCGACGATCCGCTCGAAAAGCGGTGGCGGGGGGTCGGTCAATCGGGTACCCACACGCGCACGATGTCGGTGGCGTGGCGGAAGGCGTACTCGCCGACCCAGTGGGCGTCGTCGTCGCGCAGGTCGGGCGGCAGGTGCGCGGTGGCGATGCGGACGACGTGGCAGTAAAGCAGGGGGAGCGTACCGACCATGTCGGTGAGGCGGACGCCGGCGTCTCGCAAGCCCGGAAAGAGCGTCTCGTAGTCGTTGCGCCGCAGCTCGTCGGTCGCCCCGGCGAGCGTCTCGGCCAAGACGGCGCGCAGGCCGTGAACGGACTGCGACATCTCGTCGCGCGACATGTCCACGATCTGCCGCCCTTCGAGCGCCTTTTGCTCATTCTGGCGCTCGATGGCGCCGTAGAGGGCTTCGACCAGCTCGTCACGGTGTCGCGCGAGCAACGCGTTCAGCTGGGCGGCAAAGGGGGGGGGCATGGGCGCGGCTCCCGAAAGCCTGGGTCGACCCAACGACGACCCATCGGGCTTACTATACCATACCGTCATGTCGCATGACATCACACCGATCGCCCCGCTGCCCACCCCGGCGGGGACGCTGACCCCGGTGCCGAGGCCCGCGCCCAGGTCGAATTTTCGCCTGCCCCCGGGGCCTCGAGCTCTGCGCCGAGGCCGTTTCAGGCAGGGAACGCCCTCCCGCGCGGCCGGCCCTCGGTCGCCGAAGCCTCCGAGTGCGCAAGGCGCAGCTGGCGCTCGCATCAGAACCAGCTCGAGGGGGCCGAGGCCGTGGGGGCGGGCGGTGGCGCGCTCGACGCGGCGGGCGCGGGGGCGGGCGCCGCGGGCGGGGGCGGCGCCGACGAAGCGACGGCAGGCGCCTTCGGCACGGGGGCGGCGGGGGGCGCGGGCGCCTCGCCGACATGGCCCCGGCAGCGGAATTCGATATGCCACTCGGACGGCTCGGTCGTGTCCGAGCTCTCGGCCCGCGCGGCCCCGAAGCCGGAGCTCGACCAGGGGTCGGCGCTCGGGCGCACTTCACCTTCTCTGAGCACGTCGTAGCCATAGGGGCACTGCCGACGCATGTACGACTCGGCCTGCGCGTGCGCCTCGTCGCGGTTGCCGATCAAGGCGAGCTCGCCGCTCGCGGGCGTCAGCCGCACCACCCGGAGCGTGCCACCGCACCCACCCAGCGCAGCCAGCGAAGCGAGGACGGCCCAGGCCGAGAGGCGGCGCGGCAAGCGCCCGCGGCGCCGCGAGCGGGGCGGGGGCGGCGGAGGGAAGGGCGGGAGCCCGGGGCGGGCCGGCGTGCGGGGCGGGGCGGGGTCAATTCTCATGGCGGGACTCTCCGGGGCGCGCTCATGCAGGTACCGGGCGAGCGTGCCCGGAAGGCTCGGCAGATCGCTCGGGCTCGCGCTCGGCGCCGCCGAAGACGAGGTCGAGCGGTGGGCTCAATTGCAGGACGCCGGCGGCGATGGGGGCCGCCTCGCCCCGGCCCTCGTTGTCATGAGGTTGGGCCTCGCGGCCACTCTCTACAATCACGTATGTTGATGCGTGTCGCGCGGGGGGCCCGACGCGCGCAAGGCCGGCAAGCGTGCTGCCGGGGCGCGTGTGCCGTTCCGGGCGGGTGCCGCCGCGGCGCGTTCGGCCCCCCGAGTGTGGGCAAATTGCTACCCGTGACGCATTTCTCTACGCGGGCCAACGCGCCGGCCCAGAGCTGGCACGGTCGTCGCTCCTTGAGCGCGACCTCTTGAGGCACCCGGTCGCCCGGCCGAACGAGGGCGGAGAGGGCCCCCTCGTGCAGGCCGACCCGGTCGAGAGGCCAGGGCGGCCGGCCAGCGCATTGTCGTCTTGCGCGAGCGCGAACGGCGGTAACCGTGGCGCCGGTATCGGCAGACGGCAAAACGCGGGCGAGCCGGCGAGGGCCGCGCTCGGGTGCCACTCGGGCCTCGAGCTGTATCGCCTGCCCGGCGACAGCCCTCGGCTCAAGGTGCCGAAGCGAGTGCAACGCTGAGGCGCTCGATCTAGCGTACCTCCATGGCGGTGATACCCCGGGGGCCGCGCCTCCTTTGGGCCACCTTGGTCTTCGCGGCCGCGGTGCTGGTCGCGTCGGCTTGGGGGGCGAAACAGGCCTGGGGGCGCCCCTACGCCTCTCTTTTCGTCGACCCTTTCGTCTACGTCAGTCGGGTCTACCTGCCCTCGTGGCCGGCGGCCCAATGGGGGCTCGGCGGCGAGCGAATCGTTGCGCTGAGCTGGGCGGCGCCCCCCCGCGAGGGGGGCGCCCCGCCGGCCGAGCGGGTCGAGCTGGGCGCCGGGGGCGCTTCGGCCATCGACCTCTTCGACGGAGCGATCGCGCGGGCGCGAGGCCAGGGGGCCGCTGCCGTCGTCGCCGAATTCGAGTCGGGCGAGGCGCGCGAGCTCGGGCTGGCGGGGCGATCGGTGGGCGTCGACGAGCTCTGGTGGTTCGGGGGCCTCAACTCGCTCGCCGGGGTCGCCATGCTCTGGCTGGGGCTCACCGCGTATTCGATGGCCGGCAGCGGCCCGGGCGCCCGCGCGCACCTCGGGCTCAGCGTGTCGGTCTTCGTCTTTCTGACGACCTTCTTCGACTACCACACGACGCGCTACCTCGCCCCGCTCTTCGCCGCGTCGACCGTCGCCAGCTCGGTCGGCCTCTGCGCGGTCGCGCTCTGCTTTCCGAGCCCGCCCCGGCTGCCGAGGCCGGCCCGCGCCGCGCTCGTCGCGCTCGGCGTCGCGGGGGCCTTGCTCGCGCTCGCCCTCGCGCTCGCCGCCGCGCTCGGCCGCGACGTCCGCCCTTTGCGCAGGCTGGCCGACGAGCTCATGTCTTGGTCGCCCGGGGTGCTCGCCGTTTCGGTCCTTTGGCGCCTCCGGGGCGCGCGGGGCAAGGCGCGAAAAGAGCTCACCTCGGCCCTGTGGGGGCTCGTGCCGGGCCCGCTCGCCCTCACCGTTCTGTCGTTCGGTAGCGACTGGTCCCTCGCGCTGTCGATGCCCTTCGCCGTCACCGCCTTCCCCCTGGCGATCGGCTACGGGCTGATCCGGCACAACATTTTTGATACCAACAAGCCTCTTTACCGCCTCCCCTTCGCCGTGCCCGTCGCCGTCGGGGGCTCGATCGTGGCCGGCTGCGTCTACGTGCTCGTGCGGGGCGGCTTCGTGCGCGACGGGGTCTCGGCGCCGAACGCCTCGCTCGCGGCGGGGGTCGTCGCCGCCTGCGCCGGGGCGGCCTCGACCTTCGCGCTCTGGCGCGTGGTCGAGCGGGTGGCGTTCTCCTCCGGGGCGCGCTTCCGGCCCACGATCGAGAAGCTCGCCGACCAGCTCGCCGCGTCGAGCGACGAGGGGGCCATTCGCGTCAACCTTTGCATCCTCGTGCAGCGCCTGCTCGAGGCCGACAACGTCACCTTCCACGAGCCGCCCGAGGGCCTCGCGGGCGACGCCCGTTGGGCCCAGCTCGCGGCGGGGCACCGGGTGCACGAGCGGCGGGGGCCCGGCGAGCACCTGCTCTTCGCGCCCCTGCGCTCGGCGGGGGGGCTCTTGGGGGCGCTCTGCGTCGCGCCGCGGGGCGAGGGCGCGCCCTTCTCGGCCGAAGATCTGGCCCTGCTCGACACCATCACCACCCTGGGCGTGCTCGGCATCAACCACGCGCGTGCGATCCGGCGCGTCGAAGAGCTGCGGCGCTTCGAGGCCGAGGTCAGCGAGGGCGGCCAGCGCCTGACGCTCGACTTGCTCGGGGCCGAGCTCGCGCACGAGATCGCCTACCCGCTCAACTACTTCCGGCACCTGCTCGACCGCCTGGCCAAGGGGTTGCCGCAGAAGGCCGACGACGTCGAGATCGGGCGCGAGGAGGTCGAGCGGCTGCGGCGCATGGTGGCGGCGATGCGCAAGCTGCGCCTGCCCTCGCTCGAGCACCGGTCGATCGCGATCGCCCCCCTGGTCGAGCGCGTGCTCACGCTCCTGCGCGGCGTCGTCGAAGAGCGCGCCCTCGAGGTCTCGGTCGACGTGCCGGCGGCCGTGCGCGTCGAGGCCGACCCCGACCGGGCCCTGCAGCTGCTCGCGAACCTGGTGCGCAACGCCTTGCAGGCCGCGCCCGAGGGGGGCCGCGTCGAGGTGGCCGCGTTCGTCGAGGCGAGCGCCGTCGTGATCGAGGTGCGCGACGACGGGCCCGGCGTGCCCGAGGCGCTGCGCGACTCGATCTTCCACCCCTGGGTGAGCGACCGGCCGGGCGGCACCGGGCTCGGCCTCGCCGTCTCCCTGCGCATCGCGACCGGCTTCGGCTGGCGCCTCGGCCACCGGCGCGAGGGGCGAAAGACCGTCTTTCGGGTCGAAGCGCCCCTGGGCCCCGAACCCCCCGGCGAACGTGAGACAATGCGGGCATGAAATTTCTGATCGTCGACGACCACCGCAGCGCTCGCCGCGTCCTCACCGACCTGCTCTCGTCGGTCGAGGGCGCGAGCTTCGCCGAGGCCGACTCGCTCGCGGGCGCCCGCGCCGAGGCGCGCGCCCAGGCCTTCGACCTCGCGTTCGTCGACCTGCGCCTCTCCGAGCGCGACCCGTCGAACCGCGACGGGCTCGTGCTGCTGCGCGAGCTGCGCGGCACCCCCGTCGTGATCGTCACCGGCATCAACGACATGCCCGAGATCCGCGAGGCCGTGCGGGCCGGCGCCTTCGACTACGTGCTCAAAGACGACCTCTGCGAGGAGGTCGTGCTCAAGATCGTCGACGATCTGCGCCAGCAGCGCCGCGCCGAACGCGAGGGGCCCGGCTCCCCCGACCGGCCCGGCGCGGGCGCCGCCCCGCTCGGCCTCGTCGGCTCCTCGGCCGCCATGGGGCGGCTGCGCGACGCGATCCGTCGCGTCGCCGGCTCGCAGCGCCCGGCGCTGGTGCTCGGCCCCTCGGGCGTCGGCAAAGAGCTGGTCGCGCAGGCCCTGCACGCGTACGGGCCCCGCCCGGGCTCGACCTTCCTCGCCGTCAATTGCGGGGCCCTGCCGCCGAACCTGGTCGAGTCGATGCTCTTCGGCCACGAGAAGGGCGCCTTCACCGGGGCCGTCACCAAGGGCGAGGGCGACTTCGCCGCCGTCGGCGACGGCACGCTGTTTCTCGACGAGCTCGCCGAGATGCCGCTCGAGCTGCAGGTCAAGCTGCTGCGCGCGATCGAGGCGCGCAAGTTCCGCCCCGTCGGCGCCACCCGCGACCAAGACTTCCGCGGGCGCCTCGTCGCCGCGACCAACGCCAACCTCGAAGAGCGCGTGCGCCAGGGCAAGTTCCGCGACGACCTGTACTTCCGCCTCGACGTGCTCAGCATCCGGGTGCCCTCGCTCGACGAGCGGCGCGAAGACATCCCGGCGCTGGTGGCCCACTTTGCCGCGCAAGAGTCGAGGCCGCTGCGCTTCACCGAGGACGCCGTCCGCGCGCTGCAGCTCGCCCCCTGGCCGGGCAACGTGCGGCAGCTGCGCCACCTCGTCGAGCGCGCCGCCGTCTTCTGCGACGACGACCCCATCTCGGCCGCGTCGCTCGGGCGGCTCGAAGGGTTCGGCGGCCCGCCGGCCGACGACGACCTCTTCCGCCGGGTGGCGCGGCTGGTGCTCGGCACCGCCGCCGAGAACAAGCTCAAGGCGATCGAGCGCGCGCTGATCGCCGAGGCCGTGCACCAGGCCAAGGGCAACAAAACCGAGGCCGCCCGCCTGCTCGGCGTGCACCGCAAGGCCATCGAGCGGCGCCTGAGCGGTGCGGGCGACGACGACGACTGAGGCGGCGCCCGCCTCCCCGTCGCGCCGCCCGCGTCGTCCGGCGCGCGTACGGGCGCCCCTGAAGACGCCCGCGCGGCGCGTTCGGCGAACGGACGCCGGGCGCGCGCGCGTTCAGTACACGGTCGCCTTGAACGCGTCGACCGTCACGTCGCCGCTACCCTGCTCGACCTCGGTGCCGAACTCGATCGACGACAGGTATTCGTTGCCTTGAATAAAGTCGCGCGACTTCAAGTAAGCGAAGAGTGGCTTGAAGTCGATGGCGCCCTGAACCATCGGCGTTTGCATCTGAAACACCAAGAACCGCCACTTGAGCTCTGGGGGGCCGAAGTTGTCGGCTTTGTAAGTCTTATAGTGAACGCCGCCGAGCACGACGTCTTCGACGAACCAGGCGGGGTTCCGGTCCAGCCCGTAGCCGTTGTAAGGTTCGACCGCGACCATGATTTCATGCGTGATCGGGGTGTCGAGAAAGTAGTCGTGCGGCACGTCGTCGGTGGTCAGCCAGAGATCGAAGGTCAGTTGGCCGGTGCCCGTGTAGGAACTTCGCGTCGCCCACGAGCTCGTGGCCTGGCCGAGCAGGTCGAGCCGCTTGGGCAAGTTCGAGCCCGGGGTCTGGTTGAAGCCGGGCTTCTGCCCGAACACGATCGCGGGGTAGCCTTTGATCTCGTTCGGCCCGGATGGCCACGTCCATGTCCAGCGCGCCGAAATCGAGCCGTCCGCGGCGACCCCGCCGTTGCCGACGCACTGAGAGTAGGGCCCAGTGACGCCGGCTTTACCCCACTGGTTGTTTTCGATCGCGTACGGGCCGGCGGTCAGCAAGGCCCATTCGTCGCAATGCATGGCGATAGGCGGCCCGCCGCCGCTGCCGCCGCTGCCTCCGCCGCCGCCGCTGCCTCCGCCGCCGCCGCCGCCGACCATGAAGTAGTCGCGCGTTTCGTAGAGGTGGGTGTGCCACGACGTGTCCCAGACCCCGACCTGCACGTTGTACTGCCCCGGCGGCATGTTCGCCGGCGACGCGAAGTCGTACGTCAAGGTCTGCGGGGTTCCGGCCGCGAGGTGCACGGGGGTGAACTCTTTGCGCGCGTACATGGTGTCGAGCCAGTCGTAGAGGCGAATGTCGACGATCATGTTCGGCATGGCCTGGGTCGATTGCAGCGTGACCGAGGCCGACTGAACCTGCCCGGGGGTGAGCGGGTTCTTCGAGACCGAAGAGCCCACGACCGAGATCTGTGCGCTCGTCGGGGGCGCGCTAACCGTAAAATAGTCGCGCGTTTCGTAGAGGTGGGTGTGCCACGACGTGTCCCAGACCCCGACCTGCACGTTGTACTGCCCCGGCGGCATGTTCGCCGGCGACGCGAAGTCATACGTCAAGGTCTGCGGGGTTCCGGCCGCGAGGTGCACGGGGGTGAACTCTTTGCGCGCGTACATGGTGTCGAGCCAATCGTAGAGGCGAATGTCGACGATCATGTTCGGCATGGCCTGGGTCGATTGCAGCGTGACCGAGGCCGACTGAACCTGCCCGGGGGTGAGCGGGTTCTTCGAGACCGAAGAGCTCACCACGGAGAGTGCCGGGTTTCCGTAAAAGCGACTTCCTCGTGTTGCTGGTTCGGGGGGCGACGAACCCTCGTCGCCGGAGCAGGCGGCGAGGGCGACCATGAGGGCGAAGGCGGCGCGGTGTTTGGGCATCGATGGATCCCTCCGGCCGCCGTTCAAGCAAGCTGCGTGCTACCCGCAGCTCGCCCCTTCGAGCACTGCTCGGTTGGGTTGCGCACACCGCCGGGCACCCTCCTGACTTTGCGCACGTGGGGCGCGAGAAGCGCTCACGCCGCTATCGCCCGATCGTCGCGGCTCAGGTCGGGGTCGAGCGCAGGCGCTCAGGTTTGAAGACAAGCGCGCTCTGGTGTGACAACGGTGCTTCTCGCGATTGTCGAGAATTTCGTGTTTGAGCCGGGGTGCAATGGGTCAAGATCAACGAGCCACGAAGGCGCTCGCGACGGAGACCCGTGTCGTTACTAGCCTGGGCGCCCGACGCCTCGGCGTCGAAGTCGAGGCAAGATGCCTCGGCTGCGGCGGGTCTGCCAGGGCTCGACCGTCAGGCGACGGGGGGCTGCCGCGCCGCCGGCGCGCGCGGGCGCGGCCGACACCCATGACGCGCTTGAGCAGGGGCGAGCCGAGAGCGGTTCGGTCGCCTCAAGGGCACCCTGCACGAAGGGGCTTGCCGGGGGGCCCGACCCCGCCGAGCCCGGCCGCCTGCTGCTCGAGGCGCTCGGCGTGCGCGACCAGGGCAGCGACGGCTCGGGCGAGCCGGGCGAGTTCGAAGAGGCGAACGCGCAGCTCGCGGCGAGCCGGGCGCGGGCACGAGCGCTGGGCGCAACCCGAGCGGGCACCGTCCTGAGGTCGCTCGCTTCGGCCCTGAGGAAGGCGTGCTAAGCTCTCGGCGCCAGGGCGCGAGCCGGCGGTTGGTTCGGGGCGCCCTTCCGGCAAGGGGCGAGAGACCCGTGATCATTCGCAGCGGCGGGGTTCGTGCACTTCCGGCGGTCGCGCTCGTTCTCACGTTCGGCGCGGGGTGTCGGCGCGGGCCGATCACCGATGGCGAGACGCCGACGAGCGGCTACAAGCCCGTCGACGGCCGCACGTTGACCGTGCCGCTCCAGTACCAACCCACGCAGCAACCCTCGGGCTCGTACGGCGTGGTCCGGGGCGAGGTGTTCGTGCAGGCGGTCGACGATCGCACCGAGAAGGGCGCCATCGGCCAGAACACCGAGAAGGCCGCCGCGGTGCCGGTGGTGGCGGCCGACGACCCGGCCGCGTTCGTGAAGTCGGTGGTCGTTCGTCAACTGCAGTCGCTCGGCGCTACGGTGAGGGAGCAACGGGCCGAGTCGACGGCGCAGCTCGTGCTGCACCTGACGACGTTCTGGGTCAACGAGACCAACCGATACCGGGCCGAGGTGAGGGTGCGGGCCGAGGTGCTCGACCCGAGCGGCGAGCGGCGTTGGGAGGGCGTCGTCGTCGGCACCGCCTCCAACTTCGGGCGTAGCTTGAGCGTCGTAAACTACCAAGAGACGTTCAGCAACGCGACCTTGCAGGCGGCCGACCGGCTATTGTCCGACCCGGCGTGCACGGTGGCGCTGGCGAAGCGCGACCCGTAGGGGGGCGAGGCCCCACCCGCGCGCACGCCCGAGCCGCCCTGCCCCCCGGCGCCGAGTCACTCTCGCTGCCAACACTCGGGGGCGTCCCTTCGCAAGATTTCTGACATCGAGCTGCCGTCTTCGAGCGCGAAGATTTCGGCGTCGTAGTGCGCGCGAAAGGGGCAATAAAAGACCACCTTCGTCAGGTAGAAGGGGCCCTCGGGGCGCAGGGCGAAGTGCTCGCCGATGCGGGGCAGCTGGGCGAAGCTCTGCACTTCGTGGTGCCATTCGGCGTCGGCCGGCTTCTTCCTGTGGACGAGTGCTTTCATCGTAGTTCAGGTAACCAAAAGTCGCGTCGAAGGGCTACTTAAAGAGCCCGGGCCGCGCCCCGGTCGGCGCGGGGGCCTCCTGCAGGCGGCGGTTGACCTGGCGCGCTCGGCGGCCCCGGACTTGAAGAGGGTGTTTCAAAACGCCCTCGGCGGCCTGACCCGCTCGATTGATTTCGAGCACTTGCGAGGCGACGGAGGGCTCCCAAAGGGCGTTTTGAAACACCCTCTTCAAGTCCGGGGCGTATATCAGAACGAAGCGCCGGCGCCGACGCCCGCGTGGCCTTCGAGGTAGGTGACGTTCTGATCGCGCCGGGTCGGCAGGGCGGCGGCGGTGCCGCCGACGAGGGCCTCGGCCCAGAGCGCGACGCCCAGCGGCACCCGAAAGGCGGCTTCGCCCGTCACGCCGGGGGCGAGGGCGCGGTAGTGCGCGGTGCCGGGGTAGCCCGCGGCCTCGACGATCGAGCGGTCGCCGCGCTCGACCTCTTGCCAGAGGTGGGTGAGCGAGGGCCCCGCCGCCAGGCGCAGCGAGGGGCCCGCGCTCGGCACGCGCAGCTCGGCGAGGGCGGCGAGCGAGGCCCCCTCACCGGTGCCGAGTGCGCCGGGGGGCGCCGGGGGCTGGGCCGGTGCCGAGTGCGCCGGGGGGCGCCGGGGGCGGTGCGGCCAGCCAGCTCGCGTGGGTCGCCGATCGGCTCGTGGTGCGAACGAACACGACCACGACGGCCGCGTACTGGTCGCGAACGGCGGCGCGCTCGAGGTGCGCGACCCGCATGCGGCGAGCCCCTTCGAACTCGTCGCCCGGTTCGAGGGCGCGTTCGCGGCGACGTTCGCGGGGCGCGTCGTCGAGCGCGACGGCGTCATCGACGTGCCCGACGGCCTCGGGGGGGTTGCGGTCTATCGGCTCGTCGAGCCCGCGGCGCGTTGAGGCGCCGGGCGAACGGGCCGCCTCGCTTTCGGCGTGCGGCCCCGCCCTTCTCGACAATGCGGCGGCCGAGCGCGGCCCCGCCCCCTCACCCCCGCCCCTCGCGGGGCCCCGCGCCGGCGCGGCGGCCCGCCCCCGTGATCGTCTCGGCCACCAGCCGGCGCACGAAGCGCGCGCCCTCGTCGTCGTGGGTGCGGTCGTGCCAGTAGAGCGCCACCGGCACGGGCTCGGCGCCGAGCGCGGCGGCGCGCAGGGGCAGCAGCCGACCGATGGAGCGGGCGAGGTGCGCGGGCACCTCGGCGACCAGGTCGGACTCGCTGACCGCCAGCGCGGCCGCCACGAAGGTCGGCACGCGCATGGCGACGGGGCCCGCGGGGCCGGGCGTCGTCGCGCGGGGGGCGCCGGTGATCTCGACGACGGCCCGGCGGCAGCGCGCGAGCGCCGCGGGGCCGCGGCGCCAGGCGGGGTGGTCGCGGCGGGCGATGCGGACCATCTCTTCTTCGTAGAGCGCCCGCTTGCGCAGGCCCGGCCCCGCGAGGCCGAGCGGGCCGAGCCCCAGGTCGGCGCGGGCCGCGGCGAGCGCGGCGGGCAGATCGTCGACGACGCTCAGCCGGAGCACGGCGCGGGGCAGCCCGCGGGCGAAGGCGGCGGCTAGCTCGGGCAGTTGCGAGAACTCTTCGCTGTCGGCGAAGGTGAACTCGCGCGTGCTCGTGGCCGGGTCGAAGCCGGGGCCGCCCCCCACCGCCGCCTCGAGCTCGGCGAGGCCCGCCCGCAGCCGCGCCGCCATGGCCAGGGCGCGCGGCGTGGGCACCAGGCCTCGGCCGCTGCGCACCACCAGGCGGTCGCCGAGGCGCGCCCGCAGGCGCGCGAGGGCGTTGCTGACGGCCGACTGCGTCACGTTGAGCCGGCGGGCGGCGCGCGTGGCGCTGCGCTCGGCGAGCACGGCGTCGAGCACCACGAGCAGGTTCGCGTCGATGCCGGCGATATTCATGCTGGTGTTGGTAATTATCACCAATCATCACTGCCGGGGTGAACCGAAGCGCCGCACGCTCGGGCTCGTGAACGTCACACTCCCCTCGCCCGGCCCCCGAAACGCTCGGTGCTCGCCACCCGGCCCCCCGAGCGCCTCGCAACCGCCACCCGGCCCCCGGAGCGCCTCGCAACCGCCGCTCGCGTCCCCCAACGGTCTGTGCACCCCGCTGGGCCCTGCGACCGAGCCACGGGGGCCGCTCGCGCGCCCCAACGCTTCGCGCGGGTGGCGCGCTGCCCTGAGCGCCCCCCGCGCTTGGCTCGCGCTCGGTCCGGCCCGGAGAAGGCTCGGGCCGACCGACGGCCGCGCTGGTTTCGTCGGGGCGGGCCTCGTCGCCCTCTCGCTCGTCGCGTGCGCGCCGGCGGGGCCGGCGCCGCGCGACGGGGGGCGGGCCGGCGCGGCCGAGGCGGCGAGGCGGGCCGCGGCGAGTGTCGACGAGGCGCGGGGTCGGGCCCTGCGCGGCGACTTCGAGGGCGCCGAAGGGGCGCTGCGGGCGGCCGTCGAGCGGGCGCGGGCGGCGGGCGAGGGGCGGGCGCTGGCCGGGCTCGAAGCCGAGCTCGCCGGGGTGCAGAGCCAGGCGTACTTCTACCGCAACCGGGGCGACGGCGAGGCGCTCGAGACGGCGCTGCGGGCCCAGCAAGACGCGCGGCGGGCGGGCGATCGGGCCGCGCAGGCCCAGGCCCTCGAGGCCGAGGCCATGGTGCGCTATGGGCGGCTCCTGTTCCGGAACGGCAACGACTTCGCGCAGGCGCGCGCGTTGTTCGAGCGGGCACTCGAGCTCCGGCGGGCCGAGGGCGCGCCCGCGGCGATCGCCAACGCGACCTTTCACCTCGGGCTGACCTACGAGCAAGAGGGCCGGGGGGCGCTGGCGCGGCCGCTCTACGAGCGGGCGCTCGCGCTCGCCGAGCGGGCGGGCGACACGCTGACCCAGGCGTACGCGCTGCGGCACCTGGCGGGCTTTCACGAAGAGGGCGGCGATCTCGAGCGCGCCCTCGCGCTCCACCGGCGGTGCCTCGCGCTGCGCGAAGAGGCCGGCGCCCTGCGGCTGGTGCCGTTCGCGCTGCTCGCGATCGGCGAGCTCGAGGTGAAGCGGGGCGAGTTCGCGCGGGCCCGGGCGACGTACGAGCGGGCGCTGCGGGTCGCCGAGCAGGCGAAGGGCGGCCCGGCGCGGCCGCGCGCGCACCAGGGCCTCGGCGCGCTCGACGCGCGCGAGGGGCGCTTCGACGCGGCGCTCGCGCACTACCGGCTCGCCCTCGCGCAGGCCGAGGCGCTCGCGGACTTCGACGGCGTCGCGGCCGCGGCGGGGGCGGCGGCGAAGGTGGCCGGGGCGATGGGCGACGGAGCGCGGTCGCGCGCGTTCGCCGAGCGGGCCGAGCGGGCGCGCGCCCGGGCGGCGGCCGGGGGCTGAGCGCGCGGCGACGAGCGGGGGCGGGGCCGCCGGGCGGCGCTAACCAAGGCTTAACAATCGACGAAGAAGTCGTTGAAAGGCGGCGGGTAGAACGTTGGTCGTGCGGGGCACGGCGCGGCGCCGGGTCCGCGCGCTTCTTCGGAGAGAACCATGATGACGAACGATTCGGCACCCGCCGGCGCTGGGCGCATGTTTCCCCTTCCTTTCCGCCGCCGACTCGCCTGGGTCGGGGGCTTGGTCGCGGCCGGCGCGGTCTTGGCGGCCGGCGCCTGCTCCGACGAGGACGCGGGCGCGGCCGGCCCGGGCGGCGGCGCGAACGTCGCGGGCCAGGGCCAGGGCGAGGCGGGGGGCGGCGGCGCGGCGGGCGGCGGCCCGGGCGCGGCCGGCTCGGGCGGCGGCGCGGCGGGCTCAGGGGGCGGCGGCGCGGCCGGCTCGGGCGGCGCGACCCTTACCCTGACCGAGTACGAGATTCCGACGCCGAACGTCTTCCCCATCGTGATTCAGACCGGCGAAGACGGCGGCCTCTGGTTCACCGAGGCGGGGGCCGACCAAATCGGCCGCTTCGATCTCGCCACGTCGACGTTCGAAGAATACCCTTTGCTTTCGTCCAACGCGTTCGTCACGGCGATCGCGCACGCGCCCGACGGCAACCTGTATGCCTCCCTCTTGGAGGCCCACCGCATCGCCAAGATCACGCCGGCGGGCGCCGTCACCGAGATCGAGATGCCCGGCCAGGGCGAGCCCGGGGGGGTCGTGGTGACGCGGGACGGGCGGTACCTCTACATCACCGAGCTGCTCGACCGGCTGACGCAGCTCGATCTGCAGACGCTCACCTTCAAAAGCTTTCCGCTGTTGACGCAGAACGCCGGCACCCGCTTCATCAAAGAGGGGCTCGACGGCCGGGTGTGGGCCAGCGAGTTCGCGGTCAACCGCATCGCCGAGCTCGACCCGGCGACCGGCGTGCTGCGCGAGCACGTGGTGCCCACCGAAAACTCGTCGCCCCGGGGGCTCGCGGTGGCGCCCGACGGGTACCTTTACTTCTCCGAATACGACGCCGGCAAGATCGGGCGGCTCGACACGGCCACCCTCGAGATCACCGAGTTCGTCGTCCCCTGGGAGCGCTCGGCCCCCTTCGGAATGCACGTCGGCCACGACTGCAACTTGTGGTTCGCCGATCACCGGGCCAACAAAATCGGTCGCATGACCCCGGCGGGCGAGTTTGTCAGCATTGACATCCCGACGACCGTGACCGGCGGCGGCCCGTTCGGCGGGGGCGGTGGGTTCGGCGGGGGCGGCGGGGGCTTGCCCGGTGGTGGCGGCGGGTTCGGCGGCGGGGGCGGTGGGTTCGGCGGGGGCGGCGGGTTCGGCGGCGGCGGCCCGCCCGGCGGGGGCTTGGGCAGCTCGAGCGCCCCGACGGTCATCACCTCGGGCCCCGACGGCACGATGGCGTTCGTCGAGCAGAGCGGTAACAAGGTGGGTATTATTCGTGGCCTCGTTCCAGACGCGAGGTGCGCGCACTGGCGTCGTTGACGCCCTCGCTCGACGCTGGCGCCGCGGGCCATCACCATGAACCCTACGTCCACCGACCCGACCCGCTTCGTCCTGGTCTTCGTCGAAGACGACGAGCCGCTGCGGCGGCTCATCCGGCGCTTTCTCGAGGCGCACGGCGTGGTGGTGCTCGAGGCGCCCGACGGCCCGACCGGGCTCGCGCTGGTGGCCCGGCACGCCCCCGACGTGGTGCTGCTCGATCTCGGCCTGCCCGGCCTCGACGGGGTCGAGCTTTGCCGGCAGGTGCGCCAGTTCTCGGCCGTGCCGATCGTGATGTTGACGGCGCGCGACGGCGAGCTCGACCGGGTGCGGGGGCTCGACCAAGGGGCCGATGACTACGTGCTCAAGCCCTTCTCGAGCCCCGAGCTGCTGGCGCGGCTGCGCGCCCACGTGCGCCGATCGCGGGGGCTGCTGGGCCCGCGCGCGCCGTCGCTGCGGGCGGGCGAGCTCGTCATCGACGTCGCGGCCAGGTCGGCACGCCTGCGGGGGCGCGAGCTGCCGCTCACCCCGTACGAGTTCGCGCTCTTGCGGGCGCTCGCCGAGCGGCCGGGTCGGGTGTTGTCGCGCGAGCAGCTCATCGAGCTCGTGCGGGGCAGCGCCGACGAGAGCTTCGACCGCAGTATCGACGTGCACGTGTCGAACCTGCGCCGCAAGCTCGGCGACGACCCCCGGGCGCCGACGCTGCTGCGGACCGTCCGGGGGGTCGGGTATCTCCTCTCGTCGGGGGGCGAATGATCCGGCTCCGCCGCCTCGGTCCCGGGCTGTACGTGGCGACGGTCGTTCAGCTCGTGGCGGCGCTGGCCCTGGCGGCCGTCTGGTTGCGCGTCGGTCAACCGCCGCCGCCCGACCCCGAGATCGCGCCGGCCGCCGCGCTCGCGACCGCGCTCGGGGCCCTGGCCGACCGACCCGAGGCCCGACAGCGGGTCTTGCAGTCGTACGCCGACCACGTTCGCGCCCAGCTCCTGCTCGCCGACGCGGCGGGGCGCCCCGTGGCCTCGGCCGAGCCGCCGCCGGCGCTCGGCGCGGTGCGGGGCCGGACGGCGTCCTTGCCGGTACGCGGGCCCGACGGGGCCGAGCTCGGCCGGCTCGACGTCACGCCGGTGCTCCCGCCGCCGCCGCGCCGGTTGGTCGGGTCGATCGTGGCGGCCCTGTTGCTCGCCCTCGCCGGCACGACCGCGCTGCTCGCCCGCCGCGTGGTGCGCCCGCTAGCGGCCCTCGAAGAGGCCGCGCGCCGCTTCGGCGAAGGCGAGCTCAACCGCCGCAGCGGCATTCGTCGCGACGACGAGCTGGGGAGCCTGGCGCGGTCGTTCGACGAAATGGCGTCGCGCATCAGCTCGTTGATCGAGCAACAGTCGCAATTTTTGGGCAACGTGTCGCACGAGCTCCGCACGCCCCTGGCCCGCATGCGGGCGGCCCTTGACCTGGCCGCGGCGGGGCTCGCCCTCGACCCTGAGATCATGGGCGATCTCGCCCGCGACGTCGGCGAGCTCGAGCGGCTGGTGCGCGAGCTGCTCGAGCTCGCTCGGTGGCAGGTCCACGGCCCCGAGCGGCGCTTCGTCGCGCCCGCGCCCGACCTCGAGCCCGTCGATCTCGTGAGCCTGGCTCGCGACGCGGGGCAGCGCTTCGGCTTGCGCCACCCGGGGCGAGGCTTGCGGCTCGAGCTGCCGCCTGGGCTCGAGGTGCGGGCGTCCGTGGTCTTGCTGCGACGGGCGCTCGATAACCTCCTCGACAACGCCGCGGCCTATGCCGATCGGGCGGCCCCCGTCGTGCTCGCGGTGCGCGCCGAGCGCGCGGGCGCGGTGGTCGAGGTGCGCGACCGGGGGCCGGGCATGAGCCCGAGTGATCTCGAGCGGGCCTTTGAGCCTTTCTTCCGGGCCGAGCCCAGCCGCTCTCGGCGCACCGGGGGCGTCGGGCTCGGGCTGAGCTTCGCCCGCATGGCCGTCCAAGCCCAGGGCGGCGACTTGGTGCTGCGAAGCGAGCCGGGGGTCGGCATGACGGCCACCATCCTTCTGCGAAGGGGCCCCCAGACGCCCTGAGCCACGCCGACGCGCACCATGAGCACGTCGGACGTCGAGAGGCACCGCCGGGGCGGCGAGGCCGACGATGTTCGGGCGCACAGCCCTCACGTCGTGGGCGCCTGGCCCCGCCCGTCGGCCCGCAGCGCGGGCGCCATCGCCGCCCTTTCCGGCGTCGTCCCTTCGGCCCGGCCCGCCGGGCGGAAGGCGCGGGCGAGCGGGGCGAGGTAGACGTCGCGCAGGCTGCGCGAGGGCCGGTGCGCCGACGGGTCGAGCCCGAAGTGCAGACGCTCGTCGCCCGCCGGCACGTAGAGCGTGCCGGCGAGCCAGTCCCACACGGCGAACACGCCGCCGAAGTTCTTGTCGAAATGGCGGGGGTCGGCACTATGGTGCACTTGGTGCTGTCGGGGGCTGATGAACAGGCGCTCGAGCGCGCGCCCATACGAGAGGGGCACGTGCGAGTGGCGCAGGTGCGAGCCGGCGGCATAGCTCACGAAGATGACGGCGTTGACGCCGAAGGCGGTGACGAGCCGAAGCTCGCCGGGAAAGAAGTAACGAAACAGCCCCTCGGTCGTTTGCACGAGCGCCATGGTGACGAGCGCCGTGATGAGCAACGAGAGGGGGTGGCCTCGGTAGGCGCTGAGCGGGGTCAGCACCTCGGCCTCGTGGTGCACCTTGTGCAGCTCCCACAGGAAGGGCACGCGGTGAAAAAGAACGTGGGTGACGAAGAAGGCGAAGTCGGCCGCCAGGGCGGCGGCGACGGTGAAGGCGAGGTTGACGAGGGGGCCGGGCAACGGGCTCGCGGCGGGCGCGGGCGCGGCGGCCCGGAGGGCGGAGGCGACCCAGTCGCCGAGGGGGGGCGAGAGCCGTAGAAACGGCCCGAGGAGCAGGCCGCCGTACACGGCGTTGACGACCAGCACCTGCAGGTCGAGCCGGGCCGACGGGTGGCCGTACGCGTCGGCCTGCAAATAAAATCGCGCGAAGCCCCGGCGGCGAAGCGCGCCGTCGCCCCTCGCGGCCTGGGCGAAGACCCAGGCCGCGAGGGGCACGCCGAGGGCGACGTAAAGAAGGCAAACCTCTTCGGCGGGCGAAACGAAGTAGGCCAGGGGGGCGAGAAGCTGGCGTAGAACGTCGGTCCAAGCGGGCATCAGTCGCGTCTCCTTGCTTGACGGCTTCGCCGCCGCGGGCCCGACGACGCCGCGGCCTTTCTGCGCCGGTCGTGCCCGCCCCGGGGCGGGCGCCGGGCTCGACCTTCTTTAAGGAGAGAGGTCGAAGAGGCTCAGCAAGAATTCGACGACGCCGACGGTCCGACCGCCGCCGCTCGCGCTGCGGGTGTTGCCGGCATTCCCCGTCCCGGCGTTGGCCACCTTGACGCCGAGCTCGGGCAGGGCGGTCGAGCCGACGGCGCCGGCCACGAGGAAGCTGACGGTGCAGACGAGCTTGCGAATGGTTCTCATGATCGTAGTCTCCCTTCAATGTTGCGTGCAGGCGCGAATCGTCGCCCGGCTCGGGTGGGCCGCCCCGCGCGAGGTGCGAAGCGGATTGGCGTGGCATCAACCAGAAAGCAGCGCGCCTCCCGTGCGACGCGGCAGCGCCACGAGCGCGCTCCGGTGCACCTCCGCGCCCGGGCCGTCGCCCCCGGGCAGGGGCGGGGGTGGCTCGAGGGGGCGGTGACGGGACCCCCCGCGCGTGGGGCGGGTCGCTTCGGACCGAAGAGAGTGCAAGCCACGTGCCGCGCGCGCCGGTCAGGCGGCCGGTGGCGTTCGCGCCGGCGCACGAACGCCCGTCGGCGGCGCTGCTTCGTGCGGCAGAGGGCCCTCTCGAGCCCGGTCGTTGGGCGGGCGGCCGTCGGCGGGCCGGCGCAAACGCTTCGAACGTGTACGGCCGGAGGGCACGTGCGCCGGCGTGCGGCGAGTTCGAACGAGTTGGACGCCCCGCGGCCAAGTCGTACCGGCGAGTGCCAAGTCGTTCCGGCCCCTGTCAGTCTGGGGGTTAGAGGGTACCCCTATGCTCGATGGTTGGTCTGGCCGAAGATTCGTCGCCAAATGAATCGTCGAGCATTCGGTTTCGTCGAAATTCGACCCCCGACCCAATCGTCGAGCATTGGTTCCGGTCAAAATTTGACCCGACCCAATCGTCGAGGGTTGGTTCGGGCCGAAATTCGGCCCGGCGGCAGGGCTCGACGCTTGGTTCGAGTCGAAATTCGGCCCGGCGGCAGGGCTCGACGCTTGGTTCGGCCGTGCCGGGGGCCCCCGCCGGGGTGGTTCGTTGGGCGGAGGCCGGCGGCCCGCTCGCCCCGTCGCCGGCGGGTGACGTCGCCGCTTACTCGAACGACACGACGAGCGTGCGGGTGGGGCCCGCCTGCGTTTCGACCCGCACCTCGCGGCCGCGCGGGGTGTCGACCACCGCGGGCGTCGCGGGCGCGCCGTCGAGCGTGACAGCCTTGACCGTCGCCCCGGGCGGGATCGTCGCGCCGATCGTCAGCGCCAAGCCCGCCGGCGCCGTGACCGTGGTCGTGTGGCGGGTGCCGCTCTTCTGCGCGGACGCGGCCATCACGCCGTTGCCCACGCGGAGGTCTTTGACCGAAAGGCCGGGCCACGACACGGGGATCTGGGGCACGACCGAGAGGCGGCCCGCGGGCGCGTCGGGGTCGACCCCGAGGAAGTAACGGATCACCGGCCACTGGATGCCGTACGCCGACCACGCCTGCAAGACCATGGCCCGCTCGCGGAAGTCGACGAACGCGTCGTAGCCCGGGCTCGCGGCGATCTCGGGCAAGGCCCCCGGCATCTCGAGGTTGATCAGCCGGGCGATCGATTCGATGTAAAAGAGCGCCTGGTTGTCCGCGACGCGGCCGTAGTTGGCCTCCGCCACCGCCATGACCGACGTCGGCAGCGTCCAGCACTTGAGCTCGCCCTTCGCGTCGGGGCCGCCGTTCGCGCCCGTGTGGAACACGCCGCACGGGCCGCTGTCGAGCGCCTCGAGCTGGGTGAGCGCGGCGTTCGCGTGGGCCGGCGAGGCGACGGCGACCTCCATCGGGGTCGCGTTGATCCAGTGGCGCTGCTGGAGCCGCTGGTCCGCCTGGGTGCAGACGTTCACCCAGCCGTTTTGCTGCTGCTCTTCGGGCGTGATCTCGTCGCCCGCGTTGCACCGCGAGTCGGCGAAGCGCTTGTCTGCTTCGACCCACCAGTCGGCGTCGAGCGCGAGCCGCATCGCGTCGGCCTTCTGGCCGGCCCAGGTCGCGGTAGTCTGGTCGCCCTTGCTCGCGGCCATGCGCTGCAGCGCCCGCAGCGCGTCCCAGGTGTAGGCCGCGACGTCGAGCTTCTCGGAGCCCATGCCGCTCCGCTCGACCATGCCGTAGCCTTCGGGCCACCCGTCGCCGTCGGCGTCGAGCGTCGAGGTGACGTATTGCAGCCCCTTGAGCGTAAAGTCATACATCTCGTCGCGGAACGTGTTATCGCCGGACCAGCGCCACAGCAGGTCGACGGCGACGGCGAACTGGGCCGTCTCGTTCGTGTTGCCCGGGTCGCCGACGCCGCCAAAGTAGACCGAGCCGTCGGTCACGACCTCGTGGACCACCTTGCCGCTGTCGCCGTTGATCGCCTGCGAGACGTCGCGGATACCGCGCAGGTGCGCCATGGCCGTGTCCCACTGCCCGGAGGCGGCGAGCGCGAACGAGGTGTACGCCCCGTCGGTGCCGAAGAACCAGGGGTAGTCGGGGAAGCCGGCGCCGATGCCCGTCAGCGAGGGCAGGGTCGCGGCCGGCGTCTGGGGGTAGTCTTTGCCCTCTTTCGTGAACCGAACCTGGACGTTCGTGACCGTGCGGCGCAAGTCCGCGAGGTTCAGCTTGCCCCAATCGAACGCCGCCCGGATCGCCTCGTTCGGCAGGTCGACTTGGGTCTGGCCGAGCAAGGCCTGCCGCGCCGTGATCTTGTCGGCCAGCGCCTTCGACGGGTCGGTCAGCGCGGCGTTCAGCGCCTGCCTGGCCTCGTCCGGCGACACGTGCGAGCCCGCGACGCCGACCCACAAGGTCAGCTCTTGGCTCGCGGCGAGGTTCAGCTGCCATTTCAGCTCGGCGCCCGTGCCCTTGCCGTACTCGAGGTAGTCCGGGTGCGCGGCGGCCGGCACCGGGCCCCAGAACGCGTCGCCCGTCGCCCCGCTCTCGGGCTTCATCGTCGCGCCGATGAGGCCGTACCGCGGGTTCGGGCCGTCTTGAAAGGCGACCGTGCCGGAGGCCGCGTCGTACGCCCCCATGTCCTGCGCGTTCGCGTCCTTCGCGTTCGGCGTCGTCCAGCCCCACGGGTACGCGGACATGAGCTCGCTCCGCGCGTCCATGGTCAGCTCGAACGCCTTCGCCGCGCCGCCCGTGTTCTTGATGGTCACCCCGACCAAGACGACCGGCGAGCCGTCCGGGGAGAACTCGGTGCGCGTGACCGCGAGCCCGCTCACCTCGGGGAACGCCAGCTTCGCGTACCCCGAGCCCGTGGTGTACTCGGAAGCCGGCGGCAACCAGGCGCCGTCCAAGGCGAACCAGTAGCCGTCGAGCACCTTGATGGGGTGGGCCCAGACCCCGCCCATCTCGCCGCGGATGTGCCAGCCGGCGGGCGCAAAGCTGCCGTCCGCCACGCCGACGACGTAGGCGCGGTCGCCGGCGGCGACGTACCGTTTGATGCCGAGGTTGTCGGACGTCGAGAGCGCGAGCGCGGCTGGCAGCGCGCCGCCCCCGCCCCCGCCGGCGCCCGTGCCCGAGCCGCCGACGCCCGCCCCGCTCGTTCCCGAGCCGCCGGCGCCCGCCCCGCCGACGCCCGCCCCGCCGACGCCCGCCCCGCTCGCGCCCCGGCCGGCCGAGCCCCCTGTGCCGGCGGGCCTGCCCGGTGAATCGTCGTCATCATCGCCGCAGGCGACCGCGACGAGCGCGGACGCGAAGCACAACCCAAGTACCCCCCTCACGAGCCCGGGCCCACCTCTCATGATCGTACTCCTTCTGTTTGATTGAAATACCGCGCCGGCGATCGGCGGGCTTTGTGCCAGCTGTTGGTCTCTCGCCCGCTACCCGTTTTCGCGGTCACGCCCGACCGTCGGCCGCCATTGCGCCCCGGTCAATTTCTTGGCGGACGCTAGACTAGAAGTCTCGTTGAGGACAGTCGAATCTCTCGACTCCTGCGCCGCGCGACGGGGCGTCGATCGTGGTAACTACATTGTGGTCAGTCGGCCGATGCTACAACCTAGACGATTCCGTAATTGAACGACAATTTCTCGGCGACGGGAGGGGCTTGACCCTCGGCGGCCCGCGAACGGCTGGGTGCCGCAGACGCGCGGCTGTGCTCGCGCCTGGTTGCCGAGGTCGAAGGCCGTGCTCCCCCGGCCCGGCCGCCGCGTGATGGGCGCGGCCGGGGCCGCCTTCGCGTCGCGCTACCCCCGCCCTTCGCCGCCGAAGGGGCCGCCCCCGGGGGCTAATTTAGGCTCTGACCCCCGAAAAGGGCAGGGCGGCGAAAAAAAATCGGCAACTGGCCTCCGGGCCTGGCCGAGGGGGTAGGTGACACCACGAACTCGGCCAATTTCGGACGGGGGGGAGGGTGTCGACCTCGGAAACCCGACCGTGACCAACCGAACCAATACCGAAGCCATCCTCCATCACCAGCCCAACCGTCCCCTTCCGCCGCCCGCGAACCGACCCACGAAGCAACCCCCGAACCGGGCCCCGAAGGTGGCCGCCCAGCCCGCCACGAAGGCCCGCGACCGACCGAACGGGGGCCGCGCCTCCAAGAAAGGCGCCGGCCCCGCCCGCCCGACGCGCAAGGGCGGCGAGGGCGACGAAGGGGGGGAGGGCGACCCAGGGCCCGAAGCCCTCGTTCTGACCGGCAAGGCCGAGGGCGCCTTCGGCCGCGTCGAGGCCGAGATCGACGCCCTGCCCGCCGCCGAGGCGCGCCGCATCACCGTGTACGTGCCCGCCGCGTGCGTCATGGCTCTTGGCGCCTTGCCCAAGCTGCTGGCCTTGCGCGAGGCGATGGTGTCCGAGCTCGTCAACCCGCCCCTCGCGGCGCTCGACAAGCTCGAAGACTACGCGCTCGCCGCCGCCCACGCGCACGCCGAGGCCCTGCCCGAGAGCGTGGGCGAGAGCGAGCTGCGCGCTCTTCTGACCGAGGCCGTGCCGCTGCGCGAGCGCCTGCTGGTCAGCGCCGAGGCGGCGGCGACCTGCGACCTGCTCGACGGGACGCGGGTGGCGGCCATTCGCCGGGGCTCGGGCCACCTCGATACGGCCCAAGATCTGTGGTCGCTGGCCAAGCTCTTCCGCACGAAGTGGTCCGCGATTGGCGGGCGCGTGCCCTGCACGCTGGCCGAGGTCGCGCGCGCGGCCGAGCTCAGCAACCGCCTGCTCAAGGCGCTCGGCCAGCGCGACCGGGGCACCGACGGTGCGGGCAAGTCGGGCGAGCTCGGCGAGCAGCTCGGCAAGGCATTCGAGCTATTCCGCCGGGCGTACGAGGCCTGCCGCCACGCGGTCGTGTACGTGCGCCGCGACGAGGGCGACGCCGACGAGATCGCCCCTCCGCTCGCGCATAGCCGCCGCCGCGCCCGCCGCGTCGAGGCCGACGAGCCCGAGCCCACCGAGCCCGGCGACGCCGACTCGAACGGGCCCGACTCGTTGGCGCCCGGCGGCGGCGAGGCCGACGGGGGCTGACCGAGCCCGTCGTTCGGCGGGCCGGGCGAGCCAGGCGCCGGGCCCGCGGACGCCTCGACGCCGCGGTGAGCACGCCCGCGGCGTCGGGGCAGCGTCATGCCCGGGGAGGCGCTGCCCTCGGGGAAGCGCTCGCCCCGCCACCTCGGGGCAGCGTCATGCCCTGGCAAGCGCTGCCCTCGGGGAAGCGCTCGCCCCGCAAAAAGGGCCTCGGCACAATGCTCGAGTAATGGCCCGGGTCAAAATTCGACCCGAACCAGTTCTCGAGTAATGGCCCGGGTCAAAATTCGGCCCGAACCAGTTCTCGAGTAATGGCCCGGGTCAAAATTCGAGGGTACCCCCATGCTCGAGGGTTGGTCGGGGCGAAGATTCGTCGCCGAACCAATTGTCGAGCATTCGGTTTCGTCGAAATTCGACGCCGACCCATTCGTCGAAGAATGGGTCGGGTCAAAATTCGACCTGGGGCACGACTCGACGATTGGTTCGGGCCGAAATTTGGCTTGGGGGCAACGCCCGACGGTTGGCTCGCCCGAGCCCGCGGGCCCCCGGGATTGCGCGTATCATCTTGGCATGCGCCTTGCGCGATCGCGCCTATCATCTTGGCATGCGCCTTGCGCGCAATTGCACCTATCATCTTGGCATGCGTCTTGCGCGATCATTTCCCGCAAAACGCAGGTTGCCTTCTACCCCTTCACTGTCTATACATCTGTTCAGGCGACGCGCCCTCGCACCGTTGCGAGGCGGTTCGACGTCGCCCGGCCCCATAGCGGCTCTCGCATCGGCCGCGAACCGACGCGAGAACCTGGGCCTCACCCGTTAAAGAGCAACGGAGACGAGACTTATGGCCAGAGTACCGCGTCGTCGCAAGAACGGCAAATCCGCCCCGCTTCCGCCGCCCGAACCGCGCCCCGACCGCGACCCGCCCCCGCCCAAGCTCTGCCCCGCCGACGAGCTCGACGCCCGCCTCGAAGACACGGGCGAGGGCGCCTTTCTGCACGGCCTCGAGCAGCGCATCGTCTACCCCACCTTGGTCGAAGAGGTCACCGCCGCCGGCATGCGCATCATGAAGGTGATTCGCGAGCACGACGACCCCGCCCTCTGGTCGTGGTACGAAGACCTCGAGGGCGATCTCGGCTTCGTCCGCGAGCGCGCCGCGTTTAGTATGGGCTGGCAGCACGGCTCGGCCGACGGCCGCGCCGAGTTCTTTCGTAGCCAGGCGCCCGCGCTGAGCAAGAAGGCCAAGCGCCTGGCTGACCAGGCCCGGTCGCTCGTGGTCAACGGCGGCGTGAGCCCGCACGAGGCGACGGCGATTCTGCTCGAGACCGCGTGGGCCATCTTGCACACGCCGCCGGCGCCGCCTTACGAGGGCTGAGCGAGCCGAGCCCGTCTCGTCGCGACCCGCCGCCTCGCCGGGGCGCCAGGGGCCGCGCGGCCATCGTCGCCGACCCTCACCATTGCCGGTCGCAGAGGTTCGCGCGCTCGGCGGCGGAAGTCGCGAGGTGCGCACGTGGCGGGCGTCGAGGTGCTACAACTTCGACATGACTGGCGAGCGCGATGAGGCGGCAGAGGCTCGGCGCCAGGCGACGTGGTGTTGGCCCGTCTGACGGCCGCGAGCGAACCTGGGTTGACATCGATGGCCCTCTCAAAGCCCGTGTTCGAGTTCCTCCCGGGGCAGGTGTTTACGACCGGCGTGGGGCTCGTCGATGTTCGAGTCGACGTGCTCGTTGAGGGGGCTTTGCTCGTGCGCGCGCGCCCCTACCTCGCTCTCGAGCAAGAGACCTTTCACTGCTATGTCCGCCACCTCGCCGGCGCCGAGTTGCCCATCGCGGCCGACGACTTCTGCGCTCTGCTCGGGGCCGACGAGCCGCCCTCGCTGACCCCCGATATTCTCGCGATGGCGCAGGCGCCCCTGCGCCCGGGCGAGTACGACGCCCTGCTCGCGCCGTTGACCTTGCGGCAGCAGGTTCATCAGGGCGTGCGCGTCAGCTGCCCCCCGAGTACGACGCCCTCAACGGACACTATTCGCACGACGAGCAGGGGGTCTTCGCGCTGGCCCCCGAGCAAGCGGCGTCGATGAGAGAAGGCTATTACGGGCACAACGTCGTGCAGGGCGCCCCGAGCGTGCTCTACCGCGGCCAGCTCGATGACGTCGCGGTCGTCTTGCTACCTCTCGTCCCTCCCGCCTCCTTGTCGAAGCCGCGCGTCGCCGACTACGAGCGGCGACTCGCCCGTGGCGCCACCCCCACCGCGTTGGCATTAGAATCGTCCGCGGCCAATTCGACCTTCTCTGTGGCTAGCAAGGCCCGAGGCGCACCCTGCTCATACTCCGATTGGGCCGTTTTATGAGGATGCAGAACCTTGTTTCAGACTGGCAAGCCTGTTGCCCGCTGCCGAGGCGCTCTACCTGGCCCCCCAACATGGCCGAAACGACCGGAGGACCCCACAAACCGCCTTCTTCAGGGGCCTGATACGACCATAAAACAGCCAAACCCGAGTCAGACTGCCCTGCAGGAACTGAGGAGTTAGACGCCGGCTGCCCTAGTGCGTAGCGGGCCACTTCAGCGATGAACAAATATGTATCAATGACAACCAGCTTTGCCTCGCTTTCTGTTACATCGGTGTGAACTCCCTTGCATGCTTTTTCGTATACGGCTTCCAGGCGCGCAGCAATGTGTTCGATTTTTGCGTCAAGAATCGACTTCGTGCTTCCACTGGAGATACGGGTTTCGATGTATGCCAACAGTCTGTTTTTGTATTGATCCTCTCCCACGATGCGCTTTTTCCCGCCGCGATCGGTGTATGGTTCAGACTGTGGCGGGAACACAGAGTCAGCCACAGTCGCGATTAGTCGCCGGCATGACGTAAGAGCGAGTGAGTGAGCCTCCGCGGTGCCCTCCCTCATTCTTTCGCTGACAGCGACTAGTTGCTCGGCGGCCTTCGGACAATGCGACCGGACAAATGTATCCACGAGAGAGCGCGCAGCATCAAATATGCCTTCTGCTTCACTTCCAAGCTCAAGCGCAATAAGTGTGTCAGCAGCATAACGGTGCAGTGACGCTTTGGCTGCAGCAAACGATCCAGAAGTTCTTGCTAGAGCATCGCGTGCGTTTGCCAAATTCTTCTGAATACTTTTGAGGACTTGCTCCGTTGCGCCCGCTGCCAGGTAGTTCTCCGTGGGAACATTGACCGTAGGACCTTGGAGCTTTTCGATGTAAGCAGCCGAGGCGATTTTGGTTGCTTCTAGGCTTGGGAGACTTGGCGTAAAGACGTCTCCGTTTGGGAACCAGCGATTTGCGTATTTTGCACAGGTTCCAAGTTGGGATGGTTTGGTTTGGGGTGGATACCCCCTCAGTTCGAGATCGATCCAAGTTTGCGCATCGGAATCTCGCAATAGACGCGCGAGGCGAGCGGCCATCATCAAGCATTTTTCTATTGGTACGTCTTCGACTTCTAGCGCGTTCACCAGAGCGCGTGCCGCAGTGAGCGCGGTTTCTACGCGTGAATTGGAAGATTTGGTGGAGCTCATGCTAGTGGACATGCTGCATCAAGCAAAAGCGACTCGGCCAGCCTTACTTGGGTGGAGGCATCCTATGCCAATGTAAGAGAATGGGGGCCTCGGCCCTGCCCGCGCTGTCCTACATGCCTGCGAGTGGCGACCAAGTCGTGAGAGCTAGTCGTTGTTTGTGAAGATGGCCGTTTCGTGGAACCCTACTGCTCGCTGTGTCCACGTGGGGATTGGTGGGCGGCCGCGCGCTTGGTGGCGTTAACGTGTCACGAGGTCATACAAAAGACAAGGCTGTCGTCTGTGTAGACGCGGCGCAAACAAAGTTGTACCATTTTCACAATGACTTCATTGGTGAATGCCGCCCTCATGCGTCTTCCGGTGCGTGCCGAGAGGAATGATGTCGCCACGCTCACGGCTACCTTCGTCGATGCAGGGCCACTCTTTACCCTGCTTTCGTCATCCAACCATCAAATTCTATACGGGCGACGTGGGACTGGAAAAACGCACGCCCTCAATTATCTTGCTGAATACGTAAGAAGTAGAGGCGACCATGCTGTCTATCTGGATTTGAGAAGGCTCGGTTCGACTGGCGGGCTTTATGAAGACAGTAGCGTCTCTCCTCAGGAGCGAGCCACGCGGCTCCTTGTTGATGTGCTTCGTGAGATTACAAATGGCATTTATCAAGAAGTGCTCGCGATTGAATCAAGGTTTCCTGATGCCCTTGAGCCTGCATTGCTAGCATTGGAACAATTGCAGGACGTTGCTTCAAAAATCCGCATTAGCGGCTCGTTGGTTCATGAAGTTCAGATGTCAGTACAGGACTGGCCGAAGTCGCCTGTTGAGTCAAGGATCGACTCGCCGCTTGTTGCCTCGTCGCAGTTGCAAACCCAGGATGATGCGACCCAGCCTTCGGTAACCTTCAAGCGCACCGAATCGGGCCAAGAGCGTCATGTCGTTCATTTTGGTTCGACTGCGCAAGCGTTTGTGAAGATCATTGGTGCGTTGCCTGGTAAGAGACTCTGGCTTCTGTTGGATGAGTGGAGTGTCGTGCCACTGGAATTGCAGCCTCTGCTCGCTGACTTTGTTAGAAGATGTCTGCTTCCAATAAACGATGTTGTGGTAAAAATAGCCGCTATTGAGCAGCGCTCGAAATTTAGGAACAAAGGTCAGGCTGGAGATTATGTTGGTATTGAACTCGGCGCCGACATGTCGGCCGATCTAGACTTTGACGATTTTATGGTGTTTAATAACGACGCGGAGAAAGCAAAGATTTTTTTTGCCGAGCTATTCTATCGACATGTGAAGCAATTTATCGACGAGCAGCCAGAGGGTACCGCGCAGGCGATAGTTTCCAGTAGCGATTTTCAGTCGAAAGTGTTTACGCAGAGAAACGCTTTTGAGGAACTCGTTCGCTCAGCTGAGGGTGTGCCGAGGGATGCGATTAATATAGCATCTCTTGCGGCGCAGCGCGCTGTTGATGAATTGATATCGGTGCCGCATATTCGGGTTGCGGCAAGGAAGTGGTATCAACGAGACAAGGAGAGCGCCGTTCAGGCGGCACCCGAAGCTCTAAGATTGCTGCACTGGATTTATGAGGAAGTAATAGGAACTCGGCGCGCTCGCGCGTTCTTGATTCGTCAGGATATTGGCCGGTCTAATGCTCTTATGCGGACTCTTTTTGATGCTCGAGTGCTTCATGTCATAAAGCGAGGCGTTTCCGGTCGAGATCTTCCAGGGGTGCGCTTTGATGCGTATTCGTTGGATTATGGATGCTACGTTGAACTTGTATCAACGAAGAGCGCTCCTTCGGGATTGTTGGCAACAGACGGCGATCTGGCTGCAGAGGTCCCGGCAGATGATTATCGAGCCATACGTCGCGCTATCTTGGACCTGGATAAATTTGAAAGTAACGATATCCCTGGTCCCGGAATTCCTCGTTGAATCGAACCGTATGATCCAAAATGGTGCACTGGGCGCGGACGATCGTTGGTCGCATCTGAGCGGCCATTTTGCCTAGTGAAATCTGCTGTGATGGTATGCTCGTACATCCTCGCCCTGGCCCGCCCTGACGTCGTGGCAATCGTCTGACACGCGCGGCCCGCAGCCCGATTCGGCCGGCAAGGCACGGCCGTCGGACCTACCTCATTCGGTCGGCGCGTCGGCGTTCGGCGGACTTCGCGGGTTGTAGGAAGCCGCGAGTTCGGGCGTCACTTCGTGCGGCAGCACGACCGGTTCGCCGTACCCCGTCCTGACGGGGTAGCCGCCGGGGGCGAGCCGGCCAAGCGCGCACGCACGCGCACCGCAGGTTCGCCCGTGTTCGATGCCGAGGACACGCAACTCCGCTATCGCGGGCCGTTCAGCCGTTGAAGATTGCCACGATCGCCGCGAAATACGCCCCCCGCCCCGGGCGCCCCCCCGCGCCCTTTGCCGATCAGAGCGGCTTGCCGAAGTCTTGCGTCCAGTAGACGCCGAACGAGCCGCCGGTGGCGTGGCCGATGCCGATGTCGCGGAAGTTGGGGTTCATGATGTTCTTGCAGTGGCCCGCGCTCTTCAGCCACGCGTTGACGACCTGGCTGGCGGTGGTCTGGCCGGCGGCGATGTTCTCGCCGAGGGCCGAGAACGTGTAGCCCTCGGCCTTGACCCGATCGACGAAGGTGCGACCGTCCGGCGAGGTGTGGCTGAAATAGTTCTTCGTGGCCATGTCGGTGCTGTGGCTCTGGGCGGCGCGGCCCAGGCGATCGTCCCACCGGAGGGCGGGGGCGGCCGCGAACGACTGGGTACCGCAGACGCGCGGCTGCGCGCGCGCCTGGTTGACGAGGTTGAAGACCTCGCCCGCGAGGCCCGCGGGCACCGCCGCGATCGCCCCGTCGCCCTCGGGCGGCGCGACGGCGGCGCCGGCCTCGGCGGCCAGCGAGGTGGCCTCGCCGACCTCGCCGCCTTCGTCGACGGCGTCGCCCTCGGGCGCGCAGCTCGCGAGGGCGAGAGCGGAGATAAGAGCTGGCGCAACGCGTCGTGCGAAACAGATGAGTTCAGGCTTCTGCATGGGGTCGACCCTAGCCGAGCTTTGTTTCTGCGCCAGGCAGAAAACGCCCCCGCGGCGGGGGCCGCCCGCCCCGCGAGCTGGAGGCCGGCGCCCCCCGTGACGCGACGCTGAGCGGGCGAAGGTCGCGATGGCGAGCGCGAAGTTCGGGCTTGCGACCTGCCGAAACCTTGCCCCCGTCGCGGCGCGGGGGAACGCTCGGCCGATGACGAACACAGGCCGTTTTGTCTGGTACGAGCTGCTCACCACGGACCCGAAGGCCGCGATCGCCTTTTACACCGAGGTCGTCGGCTGGGAGACGCAAGCGTGGGGGGCGGGCGACTACACGATGTGGGTCGGCAGCCAGGGCCCGCTCGGCGGCGTGAGCACGCTGCCCGAGTCGGCCAAGCAGATGGGCGCGATGCCCTACTGGCAGGCCAACGTCGAGGTCGCGGACGTCGACGCCACGGTCGCGCGCGTGCAGGAGCTCGGCGGCCGCGTCTTCGTCGCCGAGGACGTGCCCACGGTGGGCCGCCTCGCGGTCATCGCCGACCCGCAGGGCGCGGCCATTTCGCTCTTCAAGCCCGAGCGCGAGATGCCGCCGCACGACGCGGCGAAGCCGGGCGAGTTCGCGTGGCACGAGCTCTACACGACCGACCACGAGGCGGCGTTCGCCTTCTACCAGAAGGTCATCGGCTGGGAGCGGCTCGGCGAGCTCGACATGGGGCCCATGGGCAAGTACCTGCTGTGGGGCCGCGGCGGCAAGCAGCTCGGCGGCATGATGACGCTGCCCCCGGGCATGAAGACGCCCGACGGCCGCGACGTGCCCCCCTCGTGGATGCTCTACGTGACGACCGCCGATCTCGACGCCGCCCTCGCGCGCGCGAAGGCCCGGGGCGCGCGCGTGCTCAACGGCCCGATGGAGGTGCCCGGCGGCCAGCGCATCGTCCAATTGATGGACCCGCAGGGCGCCGCGTTCGCGCTCGTGACGCCGCCGGCGGAGTAGCCTAACCCCCGCGCCGCCAGCGCGCGCTGGTAGGCGGGCCGCTGGGCGAGGCGCTCGCGGTAGGCGACGAGCGGCTCGGGCAGCTCGCCGTCGAGGGCGCCGCGCCAGATGCCGAGCGCGGTGCTCACGCTGATGTCGGCGAGGGTGAAGGCGTCGCCGGCGAGGTAGGGGCGGTCGCCGAGCTGCTTGGTCACGTAGCGCAGGGCCTGCTCGACGCGGGCCTCGAGCGCGAGCACCGACCAGTTGCGCTTCTCGGCCTCGGGGGCGCCGAAGCGCGCGGCCAGGAGGGGGTTCAGGGCGGCGCCGATGGTGGCCTCGCCGAACACGGTCATTTGCAACACGCTGGCGAAGCGGGGGTCGTGCGCGCCGGGCAAGAGCGGCGTCGGCCCGTACCTCTGCGCGAGGTAGAGCATCATCGCGACCGACTCGTTGATCGCGACGCCCCCCTCGTCTTCGAGAAAGGGCACCGAGCCCATCGGGTTGAGCGCCCGGTAGGCCGCGGGCTGCGGCAAGGCCACGGTCTCGACCTGGTAGGGCAAGCCCATCTCTTCGCACTGCCAGAACAGGCGCAGGCCGCGGGCGCCGCGGGCGAAGTTGTAAATTTTTATCAAGGTGGCCTCCTCGCGACGAAGTCACGCAACTCGCTCCGGCTCCGGCCGAGGGGAAGATGGGCACTAGCGCCCATTCGGAGGGAGCGTTTCTACCATGCGTCAGGTTTGTTTGGCTGTGTTGCTCGGGTTTGTCACGGTCGTGTCGGCTTGCAAGAGGGGGGCGAGCGAGGCGTCCGAGGGGCGCGATGGCGGCGGGCGGGGCCGAGGCTCGCCCCGCGACGAGGGGCCGAGCGGCGGGGGCGGCCGCGGCGAGGCCCCGGTGCCCGACGACGTGCTCGAGGCGTGCGTCGACATGATCGGGTCGTACGGCGAGCAGTGCGGGGTCAGGCTCGACGAGGGCGAGGTCGAGCGCGCCTGCGAGCGCGATCTCGACTACGTGCCGGGCTGCCACGAGCCGCTGCTCGCGCTCCTCGAGTGCGTGGCGCGAGGGCCCTTCGATTGCGAGGCGTCGGCCGAGGTCGACCTTTTCAGCGGGTCGTGCGAGGCGCAAGCGCGGGCGTTCGACGATTGTTACGACGATGACGATCAGGCGGCAGGCGGGGGTCCGGGCGGGGCGGCCGGCGCGGGCGGGGCGGCCGGCTTCGGCGGCGCGTCCGGCGCGGGCGGTTCGTCGGGGCGGGGCGGTTCGTCGGGGCGGGGCGGTTCGTCGGGTGCGGGCGGCTCGGCGGGGTCGGCGGGGTCGGCCGGCGCAAGCGGCTCGGCGGGGTCGGCCGGCGCAAGCGGCTCGGCGGGGTCGAGCGGGGCGTCCGGCGCGAGCGGCGCAGCGGGGTCGGGCGGCGTGGGAGGGCCGGGGGCGACGTTGTTCTTCGAGCGGGGCGACCTGACGCTCGGCGAAGGGGAGGGCGGCCAGCAGGCTTCGAGGGGCACGGCGCCCTGGTCTTCGAACGTCGAGGCGCCGCCGGCGGGTGACGAGCACGGCCGAGACGGCGGCCCGGGGCCGGGCGAGGGCGGCCCCTTGTAAGGCAGGTCGGGCGGCCGCCCTCTGGGCTCAGCCGGCGGGCGCCGTGGCGGGGCCTCGGGCGGGCCGCGCGGGCGTCTCGCGGGCGGCGCCCGGCTGCGCCTCTTGCAGGGCGAGCATGCGGGCGTAGAGGCCGCCGCGGCGGGCGAGCTCGTCGGGCGGGCCCTCTTCGACGACCTCGCCCTTCTGCAGGACGACGATGCGGTCGACCGAGCGGATGGTCGAGAGGCGGTGGGCGATGATGAGGGCGGTCCGCCCCTCGAGCAGGCGCTCGAGGGCGGCCTGCAGGCGCGCCTCGGTGTCGCTGTCGACGCTGGCCGTCGCCTCGTCGAGCACGAGCACGGGGGCGTCGCGGTAGACGGCGCGGGCGAAGGCGAGCAGCTGCCGCTCGCCGGCCGAGAAGTTCTGCCCCCGCTCGTCGACGGGGGCGAGCAGGCCGCCCTCGCGGCGGGCGAAGATGTCGAGGGCGCCGATGGTCTCGAGGGCGCGCTCGACGCGCTTGAGGTCGACGTCGCGCTCGCCGAGGGCGACGTTGTCGGCGACCGTGCCGGGGAAGAGGAAGACGTCTTGGGGGACGACGGAGAACTGGCGCCGGAGCTCTTCGCGGCCGAGCGAGGTGACGTCGCGGCCGAAGGCGCGCACCGAGCCCTTCTGCACGTCGTAGAGGCGCAAGAGCAGGCTCGCGACGGTGGTCTTGCCCGAGCCGGTGGGGCCGACGAGGGCGATTCTCTCGCCGGGGCGGGCGGCGAGGGTGAGCCCGCGCAGGATGGGGGTGCCGGGCTTGTAGGCGAAGTCGACGCGGTCGAACTCGAAGGCGAGGTTCGCGTCGCCCGCGGGGGCGGGGGTCGCGCGCTTGGGGGCGTCTTCGTCGCGGTTGTCGAGGAGCTGAAAGACGCGCTCGGCGCCGGCGAGCGAGGACTGGAATTGGGTGTAGCGGCCGGCCAGGTCGCGGATGGGGGTGAAGAACTGCTCGAGGTAGGCGACGAAGGCGACGAGGGTGCCGAACGAGACGCGCTGGCCGCCGCCGGGGCCCGAGCCGGCGTAGCCGGCGTACCAGATGACGGCGGCGATGCAGACCGAGGAGACGACCTCGACGGCGGCGTCGAGGATGGATTCGAGCGCGATGGAGCGGAAGTTGGCGTCGCGGTAGCCGACGTTGATGGCGTCGAATTCGTCCTGGGCGGCGGCCTCGCGGGCGTAGGCCTGGGTGACGGACATGCCGATGACCTGCTCGTTGACGAAGGCGTTGAGCCGGGCGGTCTTCGCGCGGATCTCGCGGAAGGCGAGGCGGGCGCGGCGGCGGATGGCGTTGACGAGCAGCCCGACGGGGGGCAGGGCGGCGAAGGCGATGAGGGCGAGCTTCGGGTCGAGCGCGAGCATCAGGGCGACGATGCCGGCGAGGCGCAGCAGGTCGCCGATGGCGTTGAGGGCGCCGCTGGCGAACGAGTCGCCGATGGCGTCGGCGTCGTTGGTGACGCGGGTGACGAGGCGGCCGACGGGCTGGTCGTCGAAGAAGCCGACGCGCAGGCGGTGCAGGAAGCGGAAGACGTGCAGGCGCAGGGCCGACATGGCGCGGGCGCCGGCGGTCTGCAGGGCGAGGGTCTGGGCGAAGGTGAAGCCCTGCTCGAGGGCGACCAGGCCGAGCAGGCCGAGGCCGGCGTTGACGAACTCGCGGCCGGCGCCCTCGCCGCCGAGCACGGCGGCGTCGAGGCCGTGGCGCATGACGAGCGGGCGCGAGACCGAGAGGCCGGCGAGGGCGACCGTGGAGGCGAGGTAGACGAGCAGCAGGTGGCCCTGCGGGCGCAAGAAGGGCCAGAGCCGCAGGGCGAGGCGCAGGTCGTACGTCTTGCGGATCTCGTCTTCTTCGTGGAAGGCGCGGAGCGCCTGCTCGCTGCGCGAGGGCGAGCCCGGGGCGCCGCGCGTTTGGGGGGGGGGTGCCATGGGCGTCAGGCGGCGGCGGGGTCGAGCCCGCCCTCGGGGGCGCCGCCGTCTTGGGCGCGCCGCTGCTCTTCGGCGAAGGTGGCGTAAAGCCCCCCGCGCCGCAAGAGCTCGTCGTGCGTGCCCTCCTCGGCGACGCGGCCCGCGTCGAGCACGATGACGCGGTCGCACTGGGCCGCGGCGGCCACGCGGTGGGTGATGAGCAAGAGGGTGCGCCGCTCGGCCTGCCGCCCGATGGCCTCGAGGATGGCCGCCTCGGTGCGGGCGTCGACGGCCGAGAGCGGGTCGTCGAGCACCAGCACCTTGGGCCGCCAGAGGAAGGCGCGGGCGAGCGCGACGCGCTGGCGCTGGCCGCCCGAGAGCTGCACGCCGCGCTCGCCGACGACGGTGTCGAAGCCCTGGGGCAGCCCGTCGACCTCGGCCTCGATCTGCGCCTCGCGCGCGGCCGCGCGCACCTCGGCCATGGCCCGGTCGCTCTCGCACTCGTCGAGCGAGAGGCCGACGTTCTTGGCGACGGTGGTCGAGAAGAGGAAGGCGTCTTGCTGCGCGTAGCCGACGGCGCGGCGCACGGTGGCGACGGGCAGGTCGCAGACGTCGACGCCGTCGAGGAAGACCGAGCCCTTCGGGGTGGGCAAGAGCCGCGGCAGCAGGGCGGCGAGGGTCGACTTGCCGCTGCCGGTGCGGCCGACGATCGCGAGCGAGCTGCCGGCGGGGGCCCGGAAGGTGACGCCGTCGAGCACCTTGCGCCCGCCGAGCTCGACGGTGAGGCCGCGCACCTCGAGCTCGCCCTCGATCTCGCGCGGCGCGAGCGGCCCGTCGACCACCTCGGGCCGGGCGTCGAAGATGGCGCGCAGCCGCTCGTAGCTCGCCCGCCCGCGCTGCAGGATGCTGGCGACGAAGCCGAGCGCGATGACCGGCCAGAGCAGGCGCCCGGTCGCCGTCCAGAAGGCGACGAACTCGCCGGCCGTGAGCTCTTTCGCGAGCACGAGGCGGCCGCCGTACCAGAAGACGACCATCATCGAGAGCGAGGCGATGAGCCCGAAGATGGGCATCATCAGGCCGCGCAGCCGGGCGAGCGCCAGGCTCTTCGTCAGGTAGTCGGCGTTGGTGGCCTCGAAGCGCTCGATCTCGGACGCCTCGAGCGCGAGGCTGCGCACGACGCGCACGCCGGCGAGGCTCGCCTGCACCTGGTCGCCCATCTTGCCGAGGGCCGCCTGGTTGTCGCGCGTGCGGGCGAACATGTTGCGCGAGAACCAGCGGGTGCAGAGCACGCCGACGGGCGCGGCCGTCAGGGCGGCGAAGGTCAGGCGCGCGCTCAGGCCGAACATCAGCGTCAGGGCCGAGACGAAGGCGAAGACGGTGTTGATGACGTTGAGGACGCCGAAGCCGAGCAAGAGGCGCACCTGCGTCAGATCGTTGGTCGCCCGGCTCATGATGTCGCCGGTGGGGATGGTGCGGAAGAAGCCGGCCCCGAGCGTGTGCAGGCGCGCGAGCATGGCGGCGCGCAGCTCGTACTCGGCGCGGCGGCCGCCGTTGAAGATGACGACCCGCGAGAGCACGCGCACGACGCCCGCGCCGGCGATGACCGCCATGGTGAGGGCGGCGGTCTCCCAGGCGGCGTCCCGGTCGCCCGCCGCCGCCGCGTCGACGCCGGTCTTGAAGAGCCGGTCGCGGGCGTACATCAGGCTCTGCTGCGCGGCGAGCAGCACGGCGCCGACGGCGTAGGCCCAGGCGTGCCGTCGGAACTGCCCGCCGAGGGAGGTCGGGAAAGGGGGGGGGGCCATGGGGCGGTTCCACCATCGCATACGACGCGCCGCCGTGCTCGCCCCGCGCGCGGGGGGGCGGCCCGAGGTCCCGTCGGTGCGGTCGGGACGGCTCTTGGCTCGCCCCGCGCGCGGGGGGGCGGCCCGCGGGGTGGGTCGGCGCGGCCCCCCTGTTGACCGGTGCGGGGGGATGTTAAACCTTGACCTCTCCGCCCCCAACCGAGACTTACCCCCGAGGCGCACGCGTGGCGACCCGCAAAAAAGCACCCTCCCCCAGCACCGACCCGGCGGCCGCGCCCCCGGGCGCGCCCGCCCGCGCCGCGAAGCCCGCGCCCGCGAGCCCGCGGCCGAAGGCCTCGACCCGCCCCCGCGCCGGCCGCGCCCCCGCGGGCGCCGGGCCGCGCGAGGCCGCCCCGGCCTCCTCGCCCGAGCCGCGCGCCGGGCGCGAGCCCGCGTCCGAGCCGCCCGAGGCCCGCGCGGCCGACGACGACGACGAGCGCGAGGGGCAAGACGACGAGCTCGACGCCGTCGTCGACGTGCCCGCCGAGGTGGTCGAAGAGATCGACGCGCCCGCCGAGCTCGACGACGGCGACGGCGAGGCCCCCGCGGCCGCCCGCGCCCCGCGCGCCGGCGCCGACGAGGACGTCGCCATCAGCCGGCACGACCCGCTGCAGGCCTACCTGCGCGAGGTGCAGCGCCACCCGCTCTTGACGCCCGACGAAGAGCACCAGCTCGCCACGCGCTACGCCACCACCGGCGACGTGAACTCGGCCGCGCGCCTGGTCACCTCGAACCTGCGGCTCGTCGTCAAGATCGCCTACGAGTACCGCCGGGCCTACAAGAACATCATGGACCTCATTCAGGAGGGCAACATCGGCCTGATGCAGGCGGTCAAGAAGTTCGACCCCCACCGCGGCGTCAAGCTGAGCTCGTACTCGGCCTGGTGGATCCGCGCGTACATCTTGCGGTTCATCATCAACAACTGGCGCCTCGTCAAGCTCGGCACCACGCAGGCCCAGCGCAAGCTTTTCTTCAACCTGAACAAAGAGAAGGCGCGGCTCGCGGCCATGGGCATCGAGCCGACCTCGGCCGAGATCGCCGCCCGCCTCGGCGTCGACGAGCAAGAGGCCATCGACATGGACCGGCGCCTGTCGTCGGGCGAGACGAGCCTCGACGCCCCCGTCGGCGACGCCGAGGGCCGGCCCGTCTCGCGCCTCGAGCTGATGCCGGCGACGACCGCCGGGCCCGAGGTCATGGTGGCCGACGAGCAGGTGCAGGCGATGCTGCGCGAGAAGCTCGCCGAGTTCCGCCGCACGCTGAAGGGCAAGGACGTCGAAATTTTCGACCGGCGCCTCGTCGCCGACGACCCGCTCACGCTGCAAGAGCTCGGCGACCAGTTCGGCATCTCGCGCGAGCGCGTGCGCCAGATCGAGGCGCGCCTGACGATGAACCTGCGCAACTTCCTCCGCAACGCCCTCGGCGACGCGGTCGAAACCGTCGCGTGAGCCCGGCCCCCGGGGGCGGCCCGGGCGACGAGGGCGAGGGCGACCCCGAAGGCGAGGCGGGCGACGAGGGCGAGGCCGAAGGCGAACCGGGCGACGAGGGCGCGCCGGGGGCCGAGGGGGCGCCGCCGGGCACGCTCTGGGTGGTCGCGACGCCCATCGGCAACCTGGGCGATCTGACGCCGCGCGCGGCCTCGGCGCTGCGCGAGGCGTCGCGGGTGCTGGCCGAAGACACGCGCCGGACGCGGGCGCTGCTCAGCCACCTCGGCATCACGGGCAAGCCCCTCGAGCGCTTCGACGCGCACGCGCCGCCGGGGCTCGTGCGCTCGCTGGTGGCGAGGCTGGTCGCGGGCGAGCGGCTCGCGCTCGTCACCGACGCGGGCACGCCGGCGGTCAGCGACCCCGGGGCGCGCCTGGTGGCGGCGGCGGCCGAGGCGGGGGCGCGCGTCGTGCCGCTGCCGGGCGCCTCGGCGGTGCTCGCCGCGCTCGCCGCGAGCGGCTTCGGGCAGGGGGCGTTCCGCTTCGTGGGCTTTCTGCCCCGCTCGGGCGAGGCGCGGCGGCGGGCGCTCGCCGCGCTGGGGGCGGCGGCCGAGCCGGTGGTGCTCTTCGAGGCGCCGGGGCGCCTGCGGGCGACGCTCGGCGAGCTCGCCGCCCGGCAGCCGGGGCGGCCGGCGGTGGTGGGGCGCGAGCTGACGAAGCGCTACGAAGAGTTCGTGCGGGGCACGCTCGCCGAGCTCGCGGCGCTCGAGCGCGCGTGGCGGGGCGAGATCAGCCTGGTGCTCGGCCCGGCGCCCGAGGGCGAGGGCGAGGCGCCGCTCGCGGGCGAGGGCCTCGACGCGCTGATCGACGAGGCGCTCGCGCGCGGGCTCAAGGCGAAGGAGGCCGCCGACGTCGTGGCGGCGCGCTCGGGGCTGTCGCGGCGCGAGGCGTACGCGCGGGTGCTGGCGCGCAAGGCCACGCCGCGTTGAGGCCCGGCGCGAGCCCCGGCGGGCCGCTCAGTCGGCCGTGCCGAAGCGGTCGAAGCGGGCGAAGAGGCAGGGCTCGGTGCCGGCGGGGAAGGCGCGGCAATTGAAGGGGCGCAAGGGGTAGATGCCGCAGAGCTTGTCGCGCAGGTGCTGGCAGGCGCCCGAGTCGGCGAGCCGCAAGAACTGCCGGCGGCCCCGGCGCTCGACGTAGCCCTCGGCGGCGAGGTCGAGGCGGCGGGCGCGCTTCCAGCGGAGGAGGTCGTCGGGCTCGAGCAGCACGGCGTTGTCGTGGCAGCAGGCCGCGCAGGTCATGCAGTCGATGGCGAGCGTGCGGGTCGGCCCGGCGTGGGCCCGATCGCGCGCGAGCCAGGTGGCCGCCACCCAGCGCCGGTTGGCGGGGATGGGCGCGAGCGCGAGCCCCGCGGCGGGCCCGCGGCCGCCGACGGCGCGGAAGCGCTCGGCGTGCAGATCTTTGAGCGCCCAGGCGACGAGCAGGCCGGGCTCGCCGTCGGCCCCGGGCCGGAAGAGCACGGCCTTGCTGCCGCCGCGCTCGCCGACGACGAGGGCGCCGCCGCCGCGGCGGGCGTAGCGGGCGGCCGCCTCGAGATCGTCGCGGCCGAAGGGGCGCCAAACCAGACAGCGTACCGGGCCCATGTGCGGGACGCACTCTGCCCGCGGAGGCCGGGCGCGCGCAAGTCGCCTGCGCTCAGAAGTTCGTCGACGAGCCCAGGTAGGGGATGAACTCGTGGTAGACGACGTCGATGGCGCGGTACGCTTCGGGCGCGCCGCCGATGGGGTCGAGGGTGAGGCCGGTGACCTTGCCGAGCCCGAGCGCGTAGCGCAGGGCGACGGTGGTCGAGAGCACGAGGGCGTCTTCTTGGGGGTTTTTCACGAGCGCGAGCGGCGTGCGCAGCTGCACCCCGAAGGTGGCGCCGTAGTAGTCGACGCGCTCGGCCAGAAAGGTGGTGCGGTCGAGCCGGCGGTCGGTCGCCCGCTCGGTGAAGAGCCCCGCGCCGAGGCTGAAGCGCTGGCCGAGGTGGCGCAGGCCGCCGACGCGCGCGTTCAGGACCGTGGCCCGGTCGACGAACACCTCGTCGTTCTTCAGCGGCGCCTGGTAGTCGCCCTCGAGGGCGACGAAGCCGTCTTTCGGGTGGCCCCAGGCGACCGAGAGCACGACGCGGGGCGGCTGGACGAACTCGAACGAGTACGACCGGCGCACCGGCCCGGTCTGGGTGAGCAGGGGCCCGGGCTGCCCCGCCGGGTCGGGCTGGCGCACGGCCGTGACGGTCGACGCGCGGATGGTGCCGGTCAGCAGGAGCTCGGGGCTGCGCACGAGCAGGCCGACGCGCAGCCGGTCGCTGACCTCGTACTGCAGGCCGACCTGCGGCTGCAGGCCCAGGTACGAGAGCTTGGCGCGCACCTGGCTCTGCAGAAAGTACGCGGGCTCGTAGGTCGGCGGCTCGACGGTCGGCTGCCCCTCGACGACGAACTGCTCGAACGAGGCGAGCACGCCGTAGGTGCCGAGCACGCTCAGGCCGACGCGCAGGCGGGGCGCGGCCTGCCAGCCGATGGCGGGGCCGACGTGGTAGCGCGAGTAGTCGCCGTCTTGCTCGAGCCGCTGGTGAAATTGCAGGGGCGTGTCGACCCCGCCGAGCGCGACGCTCTGCCGTCCCCGCCAGAAGGCGTCGGTCGTGACGACGTCGCGCGCGGTCGCGTAGATGCCGAGGCCGACGGTGACCGTGTCGCTGAGGTGGCGCGAGAGGCCGACGGCCACGGGGGCCGAGATGAAGCTCGTGGTCGAGATGTCGAGCGACTGGGGCCCGCCCGGGTAGCTCAGCGTCAGCGCCCTCGGCACGCGCCGGACGCGCAGGCCGAAGGCCGAGGCGCTCAGATCGATCTGCCCCCGCTGCAGGCCGCCGAGGCCCGCGGGGTTGTACCAGATGGCGCCCGAGTCGCGCGTGGTGGCCGTCACGGCCCCGGCGCTCATGGCGGCCTCGTCCGAGAAGAAGAACGAGTCGGTGTTCTGGGCCGAGGCCCGCGTGGGCAGCGAGAGGGCGAGGGCGGCGGCCGCCGCGAGCCCCGCCCGTCGGGGGGTGGCTGGCATGCTGGCCCCGCTACGTGCCACGGGCGCGCGGGGGGGGCGAGAGGGTGCGAGCGCGAGGGTGCGGCCGGCGCGGAGGGCGCGGGGCGCCGGGCGCAGGGGCGCCGGACGCGATGGAGCGCGGGGCGCCGCGCGCGAGGGCGCCGGGCGCGAGGGCGCGGGGGGCACCGCGGCGGTCGGGCGGCGCCGCGCCCGCGTCAGTCGTCGGGCGCGTCGGGGCGGGAGGCGATGAGCTCGGAGACCGTCACGGCGTCGAGCTGCGAGCGGCCGAGCGCCTCGAAGATGGCGGGCAGGGCCTCGGCGGCCACCGGGCGCCGGTCGCCCTGCTCGGGCGCGTCGTGCATGCAGACGATGGCGCCGTCGCGCAGGCCGCGGATGACGCGCCGCGCGGCTCGCTCGGCGCTCGTGCGCGCGACGCCGTCGAGCGCCCGCACCGACCAGCCGACGACCTCGAGCGAGAGCTCGTCGCAGGCGCGGAAGAAGCGGGGGTTCAGCACGCCGTAGGGCGGCCGGAAGAGCGCCGGCCTCGCGCCCGTCGCCGCCTCGATGGCGCCCACCGAGCGCGCGAGATCGTCGCGGATGGCCGGCAGCCCCCGGAAGGCGAGCACCCGGTCGACGCGGTGGCCGTGTGCGCCGATCTCGTGCCCCGCCCGGGCCACCGCGCGCGCGACCTCGGGGTGCCGCTCGACCTTTTCGCCGATCATGAAGAACGTGGCCTTCGCGCGGTAGCGCTCGAGCGCCTCGAGCACGCGCGGGGTGTGCTCGGGGTGGGGGCCGTCGTCGAAGCCGAACGCGACGCCGCGGCCGCCCGGCACCGAGCAGAGGGCGTCGCCCCAAAGCCCGAGCCGCGGCATCGCGGTGCCGGCGGCGACGAGCGCCAAGTACGCGCCGAGGTAAGGCAGGGCGAGGGCGAGCGGCACCGACTGGTGCAGCACCACGCCCTTGAAGGCGAGGCCGAGGCCGCCGGCGGTGGCGGTGTAGAGGGCGAGCGGGGCCGGGCGCATCGGGGTCGTCGGGCCCCACGTTGTGCGCCCCTTCGGCGCCGGACGCCAGGGCCTCGTGACCCGCCCCGCCCAAGCCAGGAGGCGGCGCGTCATCGCGGCGCTTCGATGCGGGGCCGGTGTCGCGCGGCCGCTGCCCCGGCGTGAGCCCTGAGCGCTCGGCCGCTGCCCCGGCGTGAGCCCGGGGCGCGCGGGGGGTGCCCTGGCGCGAGCCTGGCGCGCGGGAGGTGCGCCGGCGCCAGCTCAGGGCGTGCGCCGGGGCCGGCCCGGCACGGGGCTCGCTCGGGCGGTAGGGGGCCCCCCCTACCGCCGGCGCCCCCCTTCAGACAGGATGACGCCCATGCGCCCTTCCGGCCCGCCCCCCCGGCCCTTCGGCCGCCGTGCCCTGCTCGCGCTCGGCGGCGCGTGCCTGGGCGCGGGCGGGGCGTTTGGTGGCGGGGGCGAGGGCCAGGCGCTCGCGGCCGATCTGCCCGAAGGCCTGCGCTTGCTCGACTGGTCGTGGCCGAGCGCGGGGGGGCTCGCCCGGCGGGCGGTGGTCCTCGCCCCGACGCACCTCGCCCCCGGCGCCCGCGTCGCGACCCTGGTGCTCTTGCACGGGCTCGGCGAGGCGCGGCAGGGGCCCCGGGCGGGGGCGTACGCGTGGCTCGAGCGCTACGGGCTCGGTGGCGCGTACGCCCGGCTGCGCCGGCCGCCGGTCGCGTCGATCATGCCCCGCCACGATCTGACGGCGGAGCGGGCGGGCGAGATCAACGCCGCGCTCGCGTCCTTGCCCTTCCGGGGGCTGGTGCTGGTGTGCCCGGCGATCCCCGACGTGTGGGCGACGGGCGATCGGGCGGGCACCCTCGAGGCGATCGCCGACTTTTGCTCGGGGCCCTTGCTCGAGCGGGTGGCGCGTGAGGTGCCGGAGGCGAGGGGGGGCGAGGGCTCGGTGGGTATCGACGGCTGCTCGCTCGGGGGCTTCGTCGCCCTCGAGGTGGCGGTGCGGCGGCCGGGGCCCTGGGCGGCGGTCGGGGTGGTGCAGCCGGCGATCGGGGCGGCGCAGGCGGACCGCTACGCGGCGGCGCTCGCCGCCCGGCCGGCCCGGCCGGTGCATGTCGAGTCGAGCCGCGGCGACCCTTATCTCGGCGCGAGCCGGCGCCTCGCCGACGAGCTTTCCAAACGGGGCGTTCCGTGCGATCTGAGCGTCTCGCCGGGCCCGCACGACCAGCCCTTTTTGCGCGACGCGGGCTCGCTCGAGATGCTCCTATGGCACGACCGCCGCTTGAACCCGCGCTGAGCGAGGGCTCCCTCGTCGGGCGTGTGCGCGCGCTGGCGGCGGGCGGTGGCGTCGCGATCGTCGACGGGGGCGGGGCGGCTTCCCACGGCGAGCTCTGGGCCGGCGCCCGCGCCCGCGCCGCGGCGCTCGGGGGCCCGCTCGGCGGCGAGCCCGTGGCGCTGCTCGCGCCGCCGGGCCGGGCGTGGGTCGAGGCCTTCTTCGGCGTCGTGCTCGCGGGCGGCGTGGCCCTGCCGCTCTCGCCGCTGCACCCCGAAGACGAGGTGCGCTACTTCGTCGCCGACAGCGGCGCCCGCCGCGCCCTCGTCGACCTCGGGGCCTTCGGCGAGCGCGCCGCCTGGCTCGCGCCGGCGCGCGTCGTCGGGCTCGGGGCCCCTTCGCCGGGCGCGGCGGGGGCCCCGGCGGCGCCGGCGGCCGACGCGCCCTGGCCCGAGCGCGTGCCCGCGAACGGCGAGGGCGCGCTCTTGCTCTACACGAGCGGCACGACGGGCCGGCCGAAGGGCGCGCTCTTGACGCACGGCAACCTGCTCGCGCAGGTCTCGGTGCTGGCCGAGGCCTGGGGCATGGGGCCTTCTGACCGGCTCTTGCATGCGCTGCCGCTGCACCACCTGCATGGCGTCGTGGTCTCGTTGCTGACGACGCTGCTCGCCGGGGGCTCGGCGCGCATGCTGCCGCGCTTCGACGCGGCGGCGGTCTGGGGCGCGCTCGCCGAGAGCACGGTCTTCATGGGCGTGCCGACGATGTACCACCGGCTGCTCGAGGCCTTCGAGGCGGCGGGCGAGGCCGAGCGGGCCGGCTGGGCGGCGTCGGCGCGGGCGCTGCGGCTCGCGACGAGCGGCTCGGCGGCGCTGCCCGCGGCGCTCGCCGAGCGGTGGGCGAAGGTGGCGGGGCGGGTGCCGCTCGAGCGCTACGGCATGACCGAGATCGGCATGGCGACGTCGAACCCGCTCGAGGGCGAGCGGCGGCCGGGCACCGTGGGGCGGCCGCTGCCGGGCGTCGAGCTGCGGCGCGTCGCCGACTCGGGCGCCGAGGCGGGGCCGGGCGAGGCGGGCGAGATCTGGGTGCGGGGGCCGAGCGTGTTCGCGGGCTACCACGGCCGAGACGAGGCGACGCGGCAGGCGTTCGCGGGCGGCTGGTTCCGCACGGGCGACGTGGCCGAGGTCGACGCCGAGGGCTACGTGCGGCTGCTCGGCCGGGCGAGCGTCGACATCTTGAAGAGCGCCGGCTACAAGCTCTCGGCCGTCGAGATCGAAGAGGCGCTGCGGGCGCACCCGCTGGTCGACGACGTGGCCGTGGTGGGCCTGCCCGACGAGGCGCTGGGCGAGCGGGCGGTGGCCTGCGTCGTCGCGCGCGGGGGCGAGCCCGGCCCGGGGCTCGAGGGCGCCCTGCGCGAGCACTGCCGCGCGCGCCTCGCCCCCTACAAAGTGCCGCGGGCCTTCGTGGCCCTCGCCGAGCTGCCGCGCAACGCCCTCGGCAAGGTGCAGAAGCCCGAGCTCGTGCGGCGGCTGCTCGCGGCCGCGACCCCTCCCGAAAGGGCCCCATGACCGACCCGAAGACGGTGCTCCGTAACGTCGCCCTCTACCTGCGTCGCCACCCCGATCTCGTCTGGCGCGCCGCGCTCAACGCGGCCGCGCTCAAGGTGACCGTGCCGCTCGACGTCGCGCGCGCGTTCGTCGCGCGCGCCGGCGGGCGCAAGGGGGCGCCGCGCGACGTCGTCCTCGGCGCCGAGCCGCCGGCGCTGCGGGTCGGGGCGACGGTCGAGATGATGAAGACGCCGCTGCGGGCGAGCGCGCTCGTGCGCATCGCCTCGGTCGAGCTCGGCCCGGAGAGCCTGCGCATCGCGCTGCGCCTCTCGGACGTGTCCTTGAAGGTCGAGGGCGAGAGCGACTCGCCCGTCGCGGGGCTCATCAAGTCGGGCGCGCTCGACCTGTCGAAGCCGGGCGAGCTCGCGCGCTACATGCCCAACCGCCCCGCCGCGCTCGCCGAGGCCGAGGGCGACCGCATCGTGCTCGAGCTGATGAAGGTGCCCCAGCTCGCCAAGAACGAGCGGGCCAAGCGCCTCGTCAAGACGCTCTCGTCGCTCGTGGCCTTGCGCTCGGTCGAAACCGAGGGCGACGCCCTGGTCGTCGGCCTCTCGCCCCTGCCGCAGGGGGTGGCGGCCGCCTGGCAGGCGCTGCGCCCGCAAGACGGGTGACGCCGCCTGGCAGGCGTTGCGCCCGCAAGACGGGTGACGTTTCGGGGGGCCTCGCGATAACGCTTGACTTTGCCCGGGCAGACGTTAATGTCGCGCTCCCCTGACGCTTTCGGGCACACGGGGCAGTAGCTCAGCTGGGAGAGCGCCGCGTTCGCAATGCGGAGGTCAGGGGTTCGATCCCCCTCTGCTCCACACCGTTGTCGTGAAAGGTTTCCGCGCCGGCTTCCGGACGTCCGTTCGGGCCGTGCGTGCGGCCGAGCCGCTAGGTTTCGTGGGCGAGCCCCGCTCTGCTACCATGAGCCCATGCGTGCTTTGCTTCTTGTCCGCCCTCTGATCGCCGCGCTCGCCGCGCCCCTGCTCGGCGCGCTCGCGGCGTCCGGCTCGGGCTGCGGCCCGGCCCCCCGCGGCGAGCGGGCGCTCGCCACGCGCGCGTCGCCGGTGCTCGACGGGGTGCCCGACGACGACGTGCGCTACTCGAACGTCGTCGGCATCAGCATCGACGAAGAGCGCGTCTGCAGCGGCTCGCTCATCAGCCCGAACCTCGTGCTCACCGCGCGCCACTGCGTCAGCCGCGACGCGCTCGACACCGTGAGCTGCGGCGAGGGCGCGCTCGGCCCGCCGCTCGGCGCGGGGCGCCTGCGCGTGACGACCGCCCTCGACACGAACGGGGCCGACGTGCCCTGGCTCTCGGTGTCCGAGGTGTGGCTCGCCCCGGGCGGCGACGACGTCTGCGGCAACGACATCGTGCTGCTCTTGCTCGGCCAGCAGGCCCAGGGCGTCACGCCGCTCGAGCCGTACCTCTCGCAAAACGTCGCCCAAGATCAGCTCTTCACCGCCATCGGCTACGGCGGCGAGCGGGCCGACGGCGGCACCGTGGGCGTGCGCCGCGCGGGCTTCGACTTCGAGGTCAGCTGCGTCGGCACCGCGTGCAACTTCGAGCTCTTCCACGCCAACGAGTGGCGCGGCGGCCCGCCCGGCAAGTACGTCTGCCGCGGCGACTCGGGCGGCCCGGCGCTGCTCGGCACCAACTACGTCGGCGGCGTGCTCTCGCGCCTCTTGCCCATCGGCGACAGCGAGTCGTGCGGCGTGCCCGTCTACACCTCGACCTACGCGTGGGCGGGCTTCCTGCAGACGCGGGCCGTGCAGGCCGCGCTGCTCGGCCACTACCGCTTGCCCGACTGGGCCCGCGGCGGCGGCGGGCCCCCGAGCGAGCTGCGCTACGGCAACGGCTGCGAGAGCAACATCGACTGCACGAGCGACGGCACCTGCGTCTTCGACGGCGAGCGGGGCTACTGCTCGTACGACTGCGGCGCCGAGACGCCCTGCCCGGGCGGCGGCGGCTACCAGTGCGACGACGCCGTCGGCCTCTGCGTCGCGCAGGCCTCGACGCCGAGCGAGCTCTCGTGCTTCGGCGACAGCCAGGTCTGCTCCGAGGCGCGGCCGATCGAGCAGGGGAGCGACGAGGGCTCGTGCGCGCTCGGGGGGCCCCCGGGCTCCGGGGCCCGCGCCGGCGGGCGGGCCTGGCTGCTCGCGCTGCTCGCGCTCGCTGCCCTCGGGGTGCGCCGCGTTCGCACGATGTAAGCTTGCCCCGGGCGGCTGGGGGGATAAGGTTTTGTCCCTCGATGTCTGCCGTCCCAAGCACCTCCGGCCGCCGCCTCGGCGGGCGCCGAGCGCGGGCCCTTCCGGGCGCGGCGCCGGGGCTTCTTAGGGGCCTCGGGGGGCCGGGGGCGGCGCTCGGGCGGGGCGCTCGGGCGGGGGCGGGGGCCCGGCGGGCGCGCGTTGCTGGCCCAAGGGGGGGGGCTTGGGGGTATGCTTCGGGCCCTTTCGACCCCTCGCGGGGGGCGAAGGGGCTTGCCCTAGGCCCCGTTGCTTGGCAGAGGAGGTGCCCTCGCCGTGCTTGTTCGGGCGGCGCGGCCCGGGTCTTGCCTCGTGCAAGGTCGACCTCCGACCTTGCGTTCATCGGGCTCGACCTTCGCGTTGAGGAGGAGATTCGATGAAAGACGCTCGTTACCGTTGGTTCGCCCTGGGGTTGGGGCTTTGGCTGGTCGGGTGCGGCGGCGACAAGCCGCCCGAGACGCCGGCGAACAAGAAGCCGGCGACGACCTCCACGGCGACGCCCGAGCAAGACCAGGCGGTCGCCAAGGCGGCCGACGAGAACCAGGGCGGCGGGCTGTCGATCAGCCCCGACATCATGAAGCTCTGCCCGGGCATCAAGCCGCCGAAGTTCGGCTACAACTCGTCCGACGTCAAAGACGAGTGGCGCGACGCGCTCTCGGGGCTCGCCGATTGCATGAAGAACGGCGGGCTGAAGGGCAAGGGCGTGCTCTTGACGGGGCACACCGACCCGCGGGGCGACGACGACTACAACATGCAGCTCGGCGGGCGCCGGGCCGAGGCGGTCAAGGGCGCGATCACGGCGTTCGGCGTCGAGAACGGGCGCATCGACGTGACCTCGCGCGGCGAGGTCGACGCGAAGGGCACCGACGAGTCGACCTGGGCGCAGGACCGCCGGGTCGACATCAACCTCAAGCCGGGGGGGGGCTGAGCGCCGCCCCGTAAGGTGAGGGCATGACGGCACGCGGGCGGCGGCGCAAGGGGCGCCTCGGGGGCTGGTTCGTTCTCTCCGTCCTCGCCCACGCGGGCGCGGGCGTGGGGGCGTTCGTGGCCCGCTCGCGCATGCCGGAGAAGCCGCCCGAGAAGATCTACGTCGTCGACCTCCTGCCGCCGGCCGGCACGATCCGGGGCGACGTGCAGGGCAAGGGCACGCCGCTGTCCTTCCCGAAGCCGGCGCCGCCGGCGCCGCCGAAGGCGGCCGCGCCGAAGCCGCCGCCGCCCGAGCCGGTGACCAAGCCGGTCGTCGCGAAAGACCCCGACGCGGCCGAGCCGGCGCCGCCGAAGACCGAGAAAGAGAAGAAGACCGAAGAGCTGCGCGAGGCGGTCAAGCGCTCGATGCTCAAGACCGACGAGACGCCGCCGCCGGCGGCGGCCGAGGCGGGGCCGGCGGGCTCGGGCGACAAGCCGCCGCTCGGCACGCCCGAGGGGGTGCCGGGGGGCAAGGGCAAGGCGGGGCTCGGCGCCTCGTACAAGTCGGTGCTGGCGGGCTGGTTCGTCGCGCGCCTCTCGTGCCGGAGCGTGACCGACGTGCCGCCCGACGAGCTCAAGAAGCTCACCGTGCGCGCCTCCATCTCGCTCTCGCCCGGGCGCAACGTGACCTCGTTCTCGGTCGCGTCGAGCGGCAACGGCGCCTTCGACGGGCACGTGCGCTCGCTTTTGCAGTCGATTCAGAGCCAGGGCATCACGCTGCCCGAGTCGCCCGAGGGCGACGACCCGCCGCCGAACCTGACGGTCAACTTTCGCTGCAACAAGGACTAATGCCCCTCCCCATGCAAAGGCGAAGGCGGCCCGCCCGCCTCGCGCTCGCCGCCTCGGCCGCCTGGCTGGCCCTGGGCGCGGCCCCCGCCCTCGCGCAGCCGCGCCCGCCGCCGCCCGCGCCGCCCGCGCCCGCCCCGGCGCCCGACGAGGGCGACGCCGTCATCAACGCCGAGGGGGCGGTGCGCTCGCTGCCGCAGGCGGTCGTCGTGCCGGTCGACGCGGCGTCCGACGCGAGCGCGCGCGAGCTGGCGAAGCTCGTGGCGCTGCCCGGGCTGGTCGCGACGGCGGTGCTCAAGCCGGGCACCCCGGCCGGCGGGCTCGTCGTGCGCGTCGCCTCGGCGCGCGAGGGCGACGGCGAGCGCATCGAGGCGACCTCGTCGCGGACCGAGGGCTCGCCGCACCGGCGCTCGGTCGTCATCGGCCGGGGGGCGAGCCGGCCGCTCGAGACGGCGCGGCTCGCCGACGCCGTCATCGCCGACCTGACGGGCGAGCGCTCGCACCTGTCGGGCACGCTGCTCTTCACCGACGCCTCGGCCGTCGGCGAGCGGCGCGTGCGGGTGATGCTCGGCTCGGGCGCGCCGCTGCGCGACGCGTCGCCGGGCGGCGTGCTCGCGCGGGGCGCCGACGTCGGCCCGGGCGGCGTCGTCTACTACGCGGCGGCCAAGCCGGGCGACTTCATGCAGATCTACGCCGAGGGCAAGCCGGCGCCGCTCGCGGTGCGGGTGCCGGGCTTTCTGCAGTCGGTCACCTTCAGCCCCGACCGGCTGCGGGCCGCGGTCATCGCGGGCGCGACCGAGGGCGGCACGCTCTACCGCGGGCTGCTCGAGGGCCGCATGGAGCGCGTCGAGACCGGGCCCGGCGTCGCCCTGAGCCCGAGCTTCGGGCCGAGCGGCGAGCTCGCGTGGGCGGCGGGGCCGGCCCAGGGGCCGCTGCGCGCCTTCGTCGACGGCAAGCCCGTCACGCCGGCGGGGGTCTGGGCGAGCGCGCCGAGCTTCTGCCCGAAGGCGGGCAAGCGGCGGCTCGCTTACATGGTCAAGCAGGGCAACGGCTGGTCGGTCTCGATTCAGAATCTCGACGGGGGCGGCGTCGCCATGGTAGGCGACGGGGCCTACCCGGTCTGCAGCCCCGACGGCCGCACGGTGGCGCTCGTGCGGGGCGGCAAGAACGGCGGGGTCTTCCTGACGGGCGAAGACGGCATCGCCGCGCACCGCGTGCGGGCGGGCGACGCCTCGGGCCTGCGCTGGGCGCCGGGGCCGAGCCTGCCGCCCGAAGGCTGAGTGCCCGGGGCGGCCCCGGGCCGCGCGACGCAACCCACCCACCCACTCGACCCACCGACGAGGGGACGCGATGAGAGCGCTGAAAACGACGTGGCGGGCCCGGGCGACGGTGTCGCTCGCGCCCCTGGCCTTGGCGGCGGGCTGCGAGCGGCTGCGCCCCTCTTCGGGCGGCGGCGGCGTGCCCGACGCGGTGGTGACGACGGCGCCGGCCGAGGCGGGCGCCCCTTCGGGCTCGGCGGCCCAGGCCGGCTCGGCGGCTCCGGCGGGCGCGGCGGCGGGCGCGGCGAAGAAGCCGCTCAACGTGCTGGTCATCAGCATCGACAGCCTGCGCGCGGACATGCCCTGGGTGGGCTACCCCCGGGGCATCGCGCCGCGGCTGACCGAGTTCGCGAAGAAGGCCACGGTCTACACCAACGCGTACTCGATCTCGTCGTTCACCTCGAAGAGCCTGGGCGGCTTTCTCGGCGGGCGCTACCCGTCCGAGCTCGAGCGGACGGCGCCCTTTTTCACGCGGTATTTGCCGCAGAACAAGATGTTCCCCGAGGCCTTGCAGGAGCAGGGCGTGCACACGCTCACGGCCCACGCCCACGCCTACCTGGCCAAGAACACGGGCGGCTTCGAGCAGGGCTTCGAAGACTATCGGCTCGTGCCGGGCATCACCTTCGACTACAACAAAGACCCCTACGTCACCAGCCAGAAGCTGACGCCGCTCGCCATCGAGATGCTGAGCGACGCGAAGAACACGACGGGGCGCTTCTTCGCGTGGTTCCACTACATGGACCCGCACGACGTCTACCACGGCCACGAAGACGGCCCGCACTGGGGCAAGAAGCCGCGCGACCTCTACGACGAAGAGGTCTACTACACCGACCAGTGGGTCGGCCGGCTGCTCGACTTCGTCGAGAAGCAGCCCTGGGGCCCCGAGACCGCGATCGTGGTGACGGCCGACCACGGCGAGGCCTTCGGCGAGCACGGCCTCTCCCGCCACGCCTTCGAGCTCTACGAGGTGCTCGTGCACGTGCCGCTGATGATCTACGTGCCGGGGCGCCCGGCGCGGGTCGTCGAGGCGCCGCGCAGCCACGTCGACCTCATCCCCACGATGTTCGATCTGCTGGGCGCCAAGCCCAACCCCGAGCTGCGGGGCAAGTCGTTCGTGGGCGAGCTCTACGGGGGCGAGGCCGAGCCGCGCGACGTGGTCTGCGACCTGCCCGAAGACTCGTACAACGAGCGGCGCCGCACCCTCTTGCACGACCGCTGGAAGATCATCGCCTTCGCCAACGACGCGCGCTACGAACTCTACAACCTCGCCGAAGACCCCGACGAGAAGACGAACCTCTTCAAGAAGGCGCCCGAGAAGGCGCGCGAGATGGTCGAGCGCTACAAGGAGGCGAGCAAGGCCATCATCGAGGCGCCCATCAAGGGCGGCGTCAAGAAGCATAAAGACGACGGGTGAGCGGCCCCCGGACTGAAGTCCGGGGCAGGGCGTCACCAAGGCGTGCCCCGCGGAAGCGGGCCGGTTCGGCGTGCAAAGTCCGGCCCTCGCTGGGGCCGGACTCCCGCGGGCTCTGCCCCTCCCCGGCGAGCGAGCGAAGCCGCGCTCGGCCGGCAAGTCGGCGAAGCCGCTCGCGGCGAGGGAGCCTGGCCCCGAAGGAGGCCGGGCTTTGAGCTCCGTACGACCTGATTACGCCCTGCCCCGGACTTCAGTCCGGGTCGAGGCCGGGGGCCCGAGGGCGCGGCGCCAGTCGTCGCCGTGCGCGAGCAAGAGCGCCTTGAGCTGCGGCGCGGCCGGGTGCGGCGGCCCCTCGCGGCGGCAGAGCACGGCGTAGCGCACGCCGGCGAGGCCCCGGAGCGGCCGGCGCACGAGGGGCCCGGGCACGCGGCAGAAGCCGTTGACCACGGCGGCGCCGAAGCCGAGGCGCACGAAGTGGATCAGGAGCTCCCAGCCGCCGGCCTCGACGGCGACCTGCCACGAGACGCCGGCGGCGCGCAGGGCGGCCTCGAGGTTGGCGCGGTGGGGGCGGCCGACGGGGGGCACGACGAGGGCCTGGCCCTCGAGATCGCGCAGGGCGAGCGAGCGCTTCGCGGCGAGCGGGTGGCGGGGCGGTAGGACGACGGCGGGGCCGACCTCGGCGAGGGGCTCGGCGGCGAGGTCGTCGGGCAGCGCGTCGAGGGTCGAGACGCCGAGGTGCGCCTCGCCGCGGGCGAGGGCGCGCAGCGTGCCGTCGCGGTCGTGGGTGAGCAGGCGCAGGGGCGCCACGCGCGCGCGCAAGAAGGCGCGCAGGGCGCCGCCGAGCAGGTAGAGGTAGCTGCCCTCGCCCGCCGAGAGCACGAGTGGGCGCGAGGCGCCGCCGCCGCGCAGGGACTCGACGAAGGCGAGGGTGCGCTCGCGCGACTCGCGGGCGAAGGCGAGCGCGCGCTCGCCTTCGGCCGTCAGCTCGAGCTTCTGGCCCTGGCGGCGGTAGAGGGGCGCGCCGAGCGAGGCCGAGAGCTTGTGCACCTGGGCGTAGAGCGCCGGCTGCGACAGGTGCAGCGCGCGCGCGGCGCGGGTGAAGTTCTTGTGCTCGGCGAAGGCGATGAAGGCCTCGAGCCACTCGGACTTGGGGGGAGGGGGGGGCGGCGGCGCGGGCATCACTTCGTTTTTAGAATAGATTATCGAAAATGAATAGTTCCGCGTGATAGCTCGGTGGCTACGCTCTCGGCCGTACCCGACGCGAGAGAGAGACCGCCATGACCGCCACGTTCGACCACGCCGCCCCCGCCCCCGCGGGCGCCACGCCCGGCCCCGCCGCGGGGCCCGCCCCTCGGCCCGGCGCCGGGCCCTCGCCCGGTCCGGGCGGGGGCCCCGGGCCCGGGGGCCTGCTCGACCTGCCCGCCTTCCGCGACGACTTCGACCGGCTCGCCTCGGTCACCCTCGACCCGGCCCGCCACACCTCGCCCGACGCCCGCGCGCACTCGCTCGCGGTCGCCCGCCGCGCCCGCGCGCTGGCCCGGGCGGCGGGGCTCGGGCCGGCCGAGGCGCGGCGGCTCGACGACCTCGCGCTGGTGCACGACATCGGCAAGCTCTCGGGCACCGGGGCGCCCTCGGCGTCGGTCGAGCGGCTGGGCCGCTACGGCCTGACCGACCCCTCGTTCGTAGAGCTCGTGCGCTTTCACGACATCAACCTGCCCTGGTACCAGTCGCGCGCGCGGGCCGAGGCCCCGAGCGACCGGGCCTGGGCGAAGCTCGCGCGGCGGGTCGATCTGCGCCTGCTCGCGCTCTTCATGGTGGCCGACCGGGTCGACTGCCCCGGGGGCTTCCGGGCGAACGCGCCGCTCCTGTGGTTTCTGGGCGAGGCGCGCGCCCGCGGCCTCGTCGGCGACGACGTGCCGCCGCCTTGCGACGACGACGAAGAAAGAGAGGCTTATCATGGCGAATGAACGAACGAGAGCGCCGCACCCGAAGGCGCCCCCCCGGCTCGGGGTCGACATCGGGCGCGTCATCATCGCGCCGGTCGACCCGGTGAGCGGGGCCGACACCGAGTTCCTGGGCGGCGACGAGCGGCGCTCGATGCTGACGCCGCCGGCCGAGGGGGCGTTCGCGGCGCTGCGCGAGCTGAACGCGCGCTTCGGCGGCGGCGTGTGGATCGTGTCGAAGGCGGGCCCGCGCGTGCAGGCGCTGACGCGCCGGTGGCTCGAGCGCTGGCGCTTCTTCGCGCTGACGGGCGTGCGCCCGGCGAACCTCTACTTCTGCCGCGAGCGGCACGAGAAGGCCGAGTACGCGCGCCGCTTCGGCCTCACGCACTTCGTCGACGACCGCCAGGACGTGCTCGCGCCGATGCGCGGGCTCGTGCCGAACCTGCTGCTCTTCGGCGCGCAGCGGGGCCCGGCGCCGCCCTACGTGCGGCACGTGCGCGACTGGAAGGAGGCCCTCGCCGCGCTCGCCGACGTCGGGCCGGCGTCGGGCGGCGAGGCGCTCGCCGACGTGGGGCGGCCGCCCGGGGGTGAGCCGCTCGCCGAGGGGGCGGGCGGCGCGACGTAGCCGGGCGGCGCGGGCCGCCGGCGGGGGCGGTGGGCTTCGGGCGGGCGGTGCGGGCCGCCGGCGGGGGCGGCGGGCAGCGGGGGGCGAGGCGCCGGCTCAGGGGGGCGGCAGCGTCAGGTAGCGCGTCGGGACGGCGTCGGTGAGCCAGATGCGGTTCGGCGCGGGGAAGAACAGGCGCCCCTCGCGCGCCATGGCGCCGGCGGCGACGCGCACGAGCAGCGGCTCGCCCCGCCGCCGCGCCACCTCGAGGGCGCCCTCGGTCGTCTCGCTGAGGTGTACGTACTGGCGGGCGCGGGGGGCGAGGCCCTCGGCCCGGATGGACGCGAGAAAGCGCGCGACGGTGCCGTGGTAGAGCAGCTCGGGCGGCGTCGCCGGCTCGTAGTCGAGCGCGACGTCGACCGAGTGGCCGTGGCTGGCGCGCACGCGGCGCCGGGCCTCGTCGTAGGCGAAGCGCCGCTTGTCGGCCGGCCCTTCGACGAGCGCGTCGAGCTCGCCGCGCGTGAGCGGGGTGCCGGCGCGGGCGAGCGCGGCGAGCAGCACGTCGACGTCGACCCAGCCGCCGGCGTCGAGCTCGATGCCGACCCTCGCGGGCTCGTGCCGGAGCACGAGGCTCAGGAACTTGCTCGCCCGGACCGAGCGCGAGGCCGCCATGGCCGAGATCTACCACGGTACCGTCGCCCCGAAGGCGCCCCCAGGCGGCGCCCTCGGAGCCCCGCGGGCGGCGACCTTCACGGGCTGCTTGCGCGCCGCCCTCGGGGGCCGTCGCCCGCGGGGCGCGAGCGTGGTAAGCGGCGCGGGTGTTCGGGCGCCGGGCCGCCGTCTCGCTCGTCTGCCTGGCGCTGACGCTCGCGGCGCCCGCGCGGGGCGCGGGGCCGGCCGAAGAGGCCTACGCCGAGGCGCAAGGGGCCGAGCGAGCGCTCGACTTTGCCCGGGCGCTCTCGGCCTACCGGCGCGCCTTCGAGCTCGACCCCTCGGGGCCCGTCGCCGCGGCCGCTCGGACGCGGGCCGAGGCGCTCGGATCGATGAGCGAGGGGGGCTTCGGCCCCTTGCGGGCGCTCGAGGCGCTGCGCCGCGATCCGGCGCGCCTCGGCTCGCCGGCGGCGCTCGAGGCGTTCGCGCGGGAGGCCGAGGCGTTCCCGGCGGGGCCGGTGCGCGACGAGGCGCGCCTGCTCGCGGCCGAGGCCTTGGTCCGGCGGCTCGACGCGCCGGCGGCGGGCGCCGCGCTGGCGCGCTCGGTCGCCGAAGACGCCTCGGCGTCGCCAGCGGCCCGGGCGCAGGCGGCGGGGCTGGCGGTCGAGGTGGCGGCGGCGCTCGAGGGCGACGCGGGCGCGGCGCGGCTCGCGCGGCGCTACGGGGCCCTCGTGCCGGGGGCGGCGCTTCGCCACGAGCGGCGCGTGTGGTGGCGGCGGGGGCGGGCGGCCGCGCTGGCCGCGCTCGGCGTGCTCGCGGCGGCGGCGCTCGCCGCGGCGGTGCGGGCGGGCAGGGGGGCCCTTCGCGGGTACGCGTCGGCGCGCGTGCCCGCGCTGCTCGTCGGCGCCCTCATCGCGGGCGGCGCCGGGCTCGCGTCCTGGCAGTCGCCCGGCGCTTCGCCCGGGCCCTTTCTGGGGCTCGCCGCGGGGGTCGTCGCCGTCGACGCCGGCGTCGCGCTCGTGCGCCGCGCCTGGGCCGGCGCGGCGTGGGGCCGCCCGCTCGCCCTCGCCCTGGGCCTTCTTGGCGTCGTGGCGGCGGCCTACCTGGCCCTCGCTTGGCGCGACCCGCTATACCTCGAGTCGCTCTTCGGCTGGTCTTGAGCCCCCGCCCGTGAACGACAAGCCCGACCCCCCGCCGCCCCTGCCCCCCGGCGTGCTCGTAGTGCGGCCCGGCCGCGGCGCCAACTGCTCGTCCATCGGCAGCGTCGTCGACGTGCTCTTCGGGGCCGGCGTCGTCGGTGGCGCCCTCATCGTGGCGGTGACGGCGTGGCTCGAGGGGCAAGAAGGGCCGGGCGGCGGGCCGGAGCCGGGGGGGCGTGGCGCGCCAGGGGAGGGGGCTGCGGGCGGCGCGGTCGGGCGCGGGGAGGCGGCATCGGGCGGAGGGGGCGAAGGCGCGGCGGGCCGGCGGGTCGGGGGCAACGCGGTCCAGGAGGGCGAGGGTGGTGCGGGCGCGGCCTGAGCCCTTCGGGGCGTGGGTGCGTCTTGACGAGCCGCCGTTGCTCATCGCCGTCGACCGCTCGCTCGCTCGCAAGCTCGGCTTTGAGGGCGGCGCCCTTTGGGAGGGGGAGGGCGCCGAGGGGCATGACGCCCCGCTCGAGGCGCATGTGGCGGTCACCGAGCGCTGCGCGTTGCCCTGCGAGGGCTGTTACCTCGACGCCTCGCCCGAAGGGGCGTCGCCCCCGACCGGGGTGCTGGTCGGGCGCTTGCGGGCGCTGGCCGAGCGGGGCGTGTTCACGGTGGCGTTCGGCGGGGGCGAGCCGCTCGTGCGCGACGATCTGGGCGAGCTCGCGCGGCAGGCGCGCTCGTTCGGGCTCTCGCCGGTGCTCACCACGAGCGGGGCGGGCATGACGGCGGGGCGGGCGGCCGAGCTCGGGGCCTTCGATCAGGTGAACGTCAGCTATGACGGCGAGGGCGAGGGCTACCGCGCGGTGCGGGGGTTCGCGGGCGCGGGCATGGCCGAGCGGGCGATGGGCTACTTGCGCGAGGCGGGGGTGCGCTTCGGGGTCAACGTGGTGCTGACGCGGCGCTCGTTCGCGGGGGTCGAGGCGGCGGCGGGGCGGGCGCGCGAGCTCGGCGCGGCGGAGGTGCAGCTCTTGCGCTTCAAGCCGGCCGGGCGGGGCGTCGGCGCGGTCTACGAGGCGTCGCGGCTCGACGAGGCGCAGGCGCGGGCCCTCTACCCGCTGCTCGGGCGCCTGGCGGAGGGGCCGGGCGCGGTGCGCATCGACTGCGCCCTCGTGCCCTTTCTGTCGCCCCACCTCGACGACGCCTCGGCCCTCGAGCGCTTCGGCGTCTTCGGCTGCGAGGCGGGGCGCCATCTTGGCGCGCTGCGGGCCGATGGCTCTGAGGCGCCTTGCAGCTTCGCGGCGCCCGAGCCCCGCGTCGCGCCCGGGCGGCTCGCGCGCGGCGCGGGGGGCGGGGCGGCGCGGCGCTTCCGCGAGCACGGCGATCGGCCGCCCGAGCCTTGCTCGTCTTGCGCGCTGCGGCGCGTCTGCCGGGGCGGCTGCCGCGTCGTCGCCGCCCACGCGGGCGAGCCCGCGGGGCCCGACCCCGAGTGCCCGCGCGTGCTGGACTTCCGGCGCGGTGGGGGGCGCCCTGCGTAGCCCGGCGCTCTTGGTCTCGGCCGCGCTCGCCGCGGCGGCCGGCGCGATCGCGTACCCGGCGCTGCGCGTCGGCGCGGCGCTCGTCGCGCCCGAGCCCGACCCCGCGCTCGTCGTCTGGACGACGCGCAACGCGTACGCGACGCGCCTCGCCCTCTGCGCCTACGCCGCCGCGCTCGCCTGGCCCGCCGCCCACCGCTGGGCGCGCCGCCGCCCCGAGGCCGCCGCGCGCGCCCTCGCGCCCGCGCTCGCCCTCGCCTTCGCCGCCCTCGCGCTGCAGCTCGCCCTCGTGCCATGAGCGAACTCGGGCTCGTGCGCGCCGTCGCCCACCTGCACGGCCACCTCGGCTGGCTCGCCGCCGCCGCGCTCGCCCACCCCGCCTGGATCTTGCGCGGCGGGCGGCGCCGCGCCCGCGCCGCCGTGGCGCTCTCGACGGCGCTGACGACGCTCGCGGTGGGGCTCGGGCTCTGGCTCTACCCGCACTACCGCGCCTGCATCAAGCACGAGCTCTTCGTCGAGGCGCCCGCCTTCGGCTGGCTCTTCGAGCGAAAAGAGCACGCCGCCTTCGGCGCGCTCGCCTTCGCCTGGGCCGGCTGCCTCGCGCACGCCGCCGCGCCCTCGGCGCGCTCGCCCGAGGCCCGCCGCGCGCTCGCCCGCGCCGCGTGGCTCGCCTTCGCCTCCGCCGCGCTCTTCGCCCTCGGCGCCGCGGCCGCCGGCACCGCCGTCGCGAGCGTGCGCGGCTTCGAGGCCCCGGGGCCCTGCGGCCCCCGCTGAGGCGCGGCCCCCGCCCCGGGGCCGCCGGCGATCGGCCTGCGGGCCCCCGATCGCGGCCCGCCCGGCCCGGGCGCGGCGCGCTCGGCCGCCCGGCGCGGCGCGCTCACCCGCCCGACGCGACGCGCGCCGCCGGCATGCGGATGTCGTCGTCGGTGCCGTCCTTGCGGTCGGGGCCCGACGAGAGCACGCGGACTTTCTCGCCCTCGCAGACGATGCGGAACGGCTTGCCCCAGGGGTCGTTGGTGCTGGCCGTCTCGCTGATGAGCCCGTCTTTGACCATGCGCGGGACCGAGGGGCACTCGCCGTCGCCGTGGGTGATCGCCCACTGCTCGGCCGACGCGTGCAGCTGCCGGGCGCCGGTCGTCGCGATCCCGATCTTGGCGTCCCCGCCCGACTTCATGACGCCGGTCACGACGGCGGCGCTGATGAGGCCCATCAGCGCGACGACGAGCAAGACCTCGAGCAGCGACATGCCCCGGCGGCGCCGGCGCGCGGCGCGGTGGCGGCAGAGGAGGCACTCGGGGCGGGCGTGGGGGCGGCAAAGGTGGTCGTTCGGCATCGGCGTCGGCATCGGCGTACCCTCCGTCGTTCGCCCGGAAAAACCCGCGCCCCCCGGCCGCGCTTCCCGCGCCGCGGGCGTTTGACAACGCGTCGCGGGGGGCGCGGGGGCCCGCCGACGCCCTTGCCATTTCGTCCCGCCTGCGCGCAGAGTCGTCGCCATGCGCGCCCTCTGGTGGATGCTCACGGCCCTCGCGGTCCTCGCGCTCGCCTACCGGTACTACTCGGCCTTCCTCGCCGCGAAGGTGCTCGCGCTCGACGGCGCCCGCGCGACGCCCGCGCACGCGAAGAACGACGGCTCGAACTTCCACCCGACCAACCGCTGGGTGCTCTTCGGCCACCACTTCGCCGCCATCACCGGCGCCGGCCCCCTCATCGGCCCCGTGCTCGCCGCCCAGTTCGGCTTCCTGCCCGGGTATACGTGGATCCTCTTTGGCGTCGTGCTCGGCGGCGCCGTGCAGGACTTCGTCATCCTCGTCGGCTCGGTGCGCCGCGGCGGCCGCTCGCTCGCCGAGATCGCCCGCGAGGAGCTCGGCCCCGTGCTCGGCACCATCACCGGGCTCGCCATCTTGTTCATCATCGTCGTCGCGCTCGCCGGGCTCGGGCGCGTCGTCGTCGAGGCGCTCGCCGAGTCGGCCTGGGGCGTGTTCACGATCGGCTCGTCCATCCCCATCGCGCTCGGCATGGGGCTCTACATCTACCGCGTGCGCGGCGGCTCGAACCGGGGCGTGCGCGAGGCCACGGTGGGCGGCGTCGTGCTCCTGCTCGCCGCGCTCGTCGCCGGCAAGTTCGTGCAGGACGGCGCCCT
>DASTPP010000380.1:0-29076 GCA_035762175.1 Polyangiaceae bacterium
CGCCCCCCAAGCGCACGGTCTGGCACGCGCTCTTCGCCGCCTTGGTGCTCGAGCGGCACCCGCGCGGCTTCGACGTGCTGGTCGACGTGCCGCTCTCGCTCGAGCCGCAGCGCGCCGACCTGTTGCTCCTGCGCAAGCGCCACACGCGCGGGCGTCCGGCCGCGGGGGCGGTGCTCCGGGGGCTGTGGCCGAAGCTCGGTTCGGACACGCTCGTCGAGTTCAAGAGTGCCGCGCGCCCCTTGCGCCGCGGCGACCTCATTCGCCTGCTCGGCTACGGGGCGCAGTACCACGCCCAGCACGCCGCCCGCCTCGACCGCGGCGAGCTGGGCCTGGTGTTGGTCGTGCCGAAGCTTTCGCGCACGCTCGACGACGAGCTGAGGCGCCTGGGCTGGCGGCTGGGCGCGGGCGCGGGCGGCTACCACCCGATCGAGGGCGGGCCCTACCGGGGCTGGGTGGTCGTTCTTGAGCAGGTCGGCCGGGCCGAGCACGACGAGGTGCTCGCGCCCTTCGTTCACGCTAAAGTACCGAACGATGACGAGGCCTGGGGCTGGTGGCAGCAGCGGCTCTGGGGCCCGGACGGAGGCGCGGTGATGCCGAACGTGGCGAACCTCGAAGGGTACGACGAACTGGTGGCCCGCATGCTCTCGCGCGTGCCGCCCTCGCGCCTGGGGCGGGTGCTGGCGATGTTGCCGGCCAAGACGCGGGCGGCGCTGCCGGCCAAGGCGCTGGCGGCGCTGCCGGCCGAGACCCTGGCGGCGTTGCCGGCCGAGACGCTGGCGGCGCTGCCGGCCGAGGCGCTGGCGGCGTTGCCGGCCGAGACGCGCGTGGCGGGCCTGAGCCTGGAAGAGCGACTCGCTGGCCTGAGCGCCGAGGAGATCGAGGCGTTCGTGGCCCGACACAAGCGCACGCCCAACGCCGGGGCGAAGGCGAAGCCGCGGCGGCGCAACATACCGCGTTGAGGGCCCCGCCGCCGGGGCGCGAGGCCTTGCGGCGGCGGCTCGTACCCGAGGGCTCGCGCCTGTATATCGTCGTCTTGCCGACGACCGACGGGCGCTCGGCCCCCGCCCTCCGAACGATGACGAGGCTTGGGGCTGGTGGCAGCGGCCACGGGCGGCGCGCGGGGCCTGCTCGGGGAGACCGCCGCGGCTACGCCCCGAGCAGCCCGTCGCGGTAGAGCTCGTCGACGGCGAGGGTGAGCTCGAGCGAGGGCAGCGAGACGCGCTGGCCGGGGCCGGCGGTCTCGCTCGACCAAGCGCCGTCGGGCTTGCGGTGGCGCGCCTCGACCGAGATGCCCCGCGAGTCGACCAAGAGGTAATCGCGCAGCGAGGCGATCGGCCGGTAGTGCTCGAACTTCTCGCGCCGCGAGGCGGCGCGGTCGGAGCGGGCCGGCTACGCCGTCGCCGCCCCCGCCCGACCGAAGCGCGCTGCCTACGCCGGCGCGGCGCCCGCGCGGCCGAGGCGGGGCGTCGCCGCCCGCTCGCCGCGCGCGCGGAAGGCCTCGGGCGTCGTGCCCGTCCAGCGGCGGAAGGCGCGGTAGAACGAATTCGGGTTGGTGAAGCCCAGCAAGAAGGCGATCTCGGTCGCGCCGAGGCGGCCCTCGCGCACGTGGCGGCGGGCGAGCCCTTCGCGCACCTCGTCGACGAGGCGCTGGTACGAGGTGCCCTCGGCGTGCAGGCGGCGCTGCAGGGTGCGGGGGCTCAGGGCGAGCTTTTGGGCGACGTCTTCGAGCGGAGGCAGGTCGCCGCGCAGCGCGCCCGCGAGGGCGGCGCGCACGCGCGCTTCGAGCGGGGCGCTCGCGTCGGCCTCGGCGAGCAGGCCGTCGGCGCGGTCTTCGAAGAAGGGGGCGAGCTCGGCGTTGCCGCTGACGAGGGGGAGGTCGAGATCGGCGGGGGCGAGCACGAGCTCGTTGCGGCCGGCCGCGAAGGCGAGCGGGCAGCGGAAGAAGGCCTCGCAGGCGGCGGCGTGGGGCGGGGCCTCGTGCTCGAACGAGACGCGCCGCGGGGCGAGCGCGGGGGCGGCGCCGAGGCGGCGGCCGAAGGTGACGAGGAAGGCGAGCTCGGCCTCGATCTTGATGGCGAGGGCCGGGGGCGCGAGGGGCGCGGCGCGGAAGCGCAGGCGGGCCTCGGTGGGGGTTCGCGCGAGCTCGAGGCGGTCGCCGGTGACCATGCGCTTGTAGCGGGCCAGCAGCGCGAGGGCCTCGCCGTAGGTGCGGCGGCTCATGGCGGCGAAGCCGATGACGTCGAAGAGCTCGGGGCGCAGCGAGGCGCCGAGGCGCAGGCCGAAGGCGGGGTCGCCGACCGACGCGAGCGCGAGGGCGAAGAAGCGGTCGGCGGCGTCGGGGGCGAGGAAGCCCTCGAGCGAGGCGAGGCCCGCGGCGCGGGCGAGCGCGTCGACGTCGAGGCCCTCGTCGCGCAGGGCCGCGAGCAAGAGGCGCGGCAGGCGGCGGGCCGGGGGCTCGGACATCGGGTGGCGCCTCGGGCGAGTCGATTGGCGCGCGGGGCGAGGGCGCGGCCTCGGGCCCGACGATACAGGTAGCGGGCGCCGCGGGGCAAGCGTGCCCCGGGCGGCGCGAAGGAGACGCGAGAGATGGCAAAGGTCGCCCTCATCACCGGCACGTCGAGCGGCATCGGGCTCTCGACGGCCGTTCGTCTGGCGAAGTCGGGGTACCGCACGGTCGCGACGATGCGCGATCTCGCGAAGGCGGGCGCGCTCCGGGCCCGGGCCGAGGCCGAGGGGGTGCGGCTCGACGTGCGCCGGCTCGACGTGTGCGATCCGGGCTCGATCGACGCGTGCCTGCGCGAGATCGCGGGCGCGTACGGGCGGCTCGACGCGCTCGTCAACAACGCGGGCGCCGGCCTCGTCGGCTCGCTCGAGCAGCTCTCGATGGCCGAGCTCGAGCGCACGATGGACGTGAACTTCTACGGGGTGGCGCGGGCGACGAAGGCGGCCCTGCCGCTCCTGCGCGAGGCGGGCGCGGGGCGCGTCGTCACCGTCACCAGCGTGGGCGGCGTCGTCGGGCAGCCCTTCAACGACGCGTACTGCGCGGCCAAGTTCGCCGTCGAGGGCCTGCTGGAGAGCCTCGCCCCGGTCGCCCGCCGCCTCGGCGTGCACGTCTCGATCGTCGAGCCGGGCCCGGTGAGCACCGAGTTCATCGCCAACCTCGGCGGCTCGCTCGCGGCGCGCCAGGCCGAGACGTCGGGCCCCTACGCCCCGCTCTTCGCCGCGTACGTGGCGCAGGTGATGCAGAGCTTCGGGGCGGCCCAGACCCCGGACGAGATCGCGGGCGTGGTGCTCGAGGCGCTCACCGACGAAGCCCCCAAGCTGCGCTACGTCACCTCGGACGCGATGCGCGCCTTCGTCGGCGTCAAGTACGGCGATCCGACGGGCGAGGCCGTGCGGACGATGACCGGCGGCTGGCTCGAGGCGACGTTAGAGTGCCGAGCCCAACGCCCCTTTGGGAGCCATTTTCAGGCCGGGGCAAGGGGTGTGCTCGGCGCTCTTATCCGAGCGGCGGGCGCGGGTCGGGTGGGTGCATCGCCCTCGGGTCGGGGGGTTAAGGCCGGGCCGGCGCCGGCGCCTTGTCGACGATGTCACGCAGCCAGGTGTCGACGGTGAAGGTGGCGCGACGCGGGGCCTCGCCGGGGCCGACGACGATCTCGAGCGAGAGGCGCAGGGGCCCGTGGGGCTCGGCCGCGAGCGGCTCGAGGCGCAGGCGGGCGAGCTGGCCGGGCGCGCGCTCGAGCAGCGGGCCGCGCGCGGGCTTGAGATAGACGGCGGCCTCGGGCCCAGCGAGCTCGGCCTCGCCGCCCGCGGCGAGCAACCCCTCGGGCACCTCGACCCAGAAGCCGCCGGCGGGGGGAGGCAGCGCGAGCGCCCTCGCCGCGCTCACCTCACCGAGCGCGAGGCGCACCCGGCCGCCAGCCTTGCGGATGAGCCACGCGCCCTCGGCCGCCTCGTCGGGCAGCTCGAGGGCCTCGTCGCGGGGGCCGGGGGCGTCGGCCGGCCCCTCGACGCGCACGCCGAGGCGCGCCCGATACGGGATGACGTTCGGCGCGACGGGCAGCACCCTCTGCCAGCGCGCGATCTGGCGGGCGCAGCGCTCGTCGGTGCCGCAGCGGGTGGCGTCGTGGACGAGCAGCCCCTCGCAGGCGGCGCGGGCGGGGCCGCGGAGGCCGGCGCAGGTGCGCAGATCGCGGCGCGCGGCGGCGAGGCAGGCGATGTCGTGGCGGGGCAGCCCCGGCGCGGGCTCGTCGAGCGGGCAGAGCGCGGGCTCGGCGCTGAAGACGGCGAGGCTCGCGAGGCAGCGGCGGCGCAAGGCCGACGAGAGCATCGCCTCGCAGGGCTCGGGGCGGCGGCGCTTCAAGGCCTCGATGCTGCGGCAGGTGTCCCAGGTGAAGCGCTCGTAGCCGAGCGCCTCGAGGCCCTCGGCGAGCAAGGGGTCGGCGGGCTTGTGCTTTTGCACGCAGCCGGGCAAGTCGACGAAGGCCTCGATCTCGGCGGCGAGATCGCCCGGGGGGCCGACGGGGTCGAGTTCGACCGCGACGGCGGGGGCCTCGCCGAGGGCGGGGCCGGAGGCGGAGGGCGGGGCGTCGGGCGGGGGCGGGGCGGGCGAGCGGGCGGGGGCGGGCGCGTCGGTGCGCCGGGGGGGGGGCGGCGTCTCGCGCGAGGCGAGGGTGGCGAGGCCGGCGACGGCGGCGGTGGCGGCGGCGAGCGCGAGCGCGAGGGGCGGGCGGCGGGGGGGCGGCGGGCTAACTTGCGACATTGTTTGTCAGGGCCCGGGGGGGCGCCGCGCTTGCGGGCGGGGGGGGGCTGCTATAGGTAGGGTCGCGCACGCTGCGAAGCCCCCCGCGAGGTAACGACCCCCATGGAAGACCGCAACAAATCGAAGGCCCTCGAGCTCGCCATTGCCAACGTCGAGAAAGAGTTCGGCAAGGGCGCCATCATGCGCTTGAAAGACGGCGAGCAGCTGCACGGCGAGGTCGGCGTGGTGCCGTCGGGCTCGCTGGGGCTCGACCTGGCGCTCGGGGTGGGCGGCTACCCGCGGGGCCGCATCGTCGAGATCTACGGGCCCGAGTCGAGCGGCAAGACGACGCTGAGCCTGCACGCGATCGCGAGCGTGCAGCGGCAGGGCGGCACGGCGGCCTTCATCGACGCCGAGCACGCGCTCGACGTGACGTACGCGAAGAAGCTCGGCATCAAGACCGACGACCTGCTCATCTCGCAGCCCGACTTCGGCGAGCAGGCGCTCGAGATCGCCGACATGCTGGTGCGCTCGGGGGCGGTCGACATCGTGGTGGTCGACTCGGTGGCGGCGCTGGTGCCGAAGGCCGAGATCGAGGGCGACATGGGCGACAGCCACGTGGGCCTGCAGGCGCGGCTGATGAGCCAGGCGCTGCGCAAGCTGACGGGCACGGTGGCGCGCTCGCAGACCCTGCTGATCTTCATCAACCAGATCCGCATGAAGATCGGCGTCATGTTCGGCTCGCCCGAGACGACGACGGGCGGCAACGCGCTCAAGTTCTACGCCTCGGTGCGCCTCGACGTGCGGCGCATCGGCTCGATCAAAGAGGCGTCGTCGGCGTCGGACAAGAAAGACCCCGTCGTGATGGGCAACCGCACCCGCGTCAAGGTGGTCAAGAACAAGCTGGCGCCGCCCTTCCGCGAGGTCGAGTTCGACATTCTCTACGGCCAGGGCATCAGCCGCTCGGGCGACGTGCTCGACTTGGCGACCGAGGCGGGCATCGTCGAGAAGAGCGGGGCCTGGTTCAGCTTCGGCTCCGAGCGAATCGGCCAGGGGCGCGAGAACGCGCGGGCCTACCTCGAGCAGCACCCGCAGCTGCTCGAGAAGGCCGAGAACCTGGTGCTCGCCAAGCACGGCATTCAGCGCAAGGGCGGGGCCGACGGCAAAGAGGGCGACAAGCCCGCCGAGGCCGAGGCCGAAACGAACTCGAAGCCGAAGCGGGCGGCGGCGCCGCCGGCCGCGCGCAACTGAGTGGCCGCGCGCGCCCTCGAGGCGGCCGCCGTGCACAACGTCGGCCGCATGTTCGGCTCGACCGTTGCCCTGCGCAACGTGAGCGAGCGCTTCGAGGCCGGCTCGGTCGCGCTCGTCGAGGGCGCGAACGGGTCGGGCAAGAGCACGCTGCTCGCGATGCTGAGCAGCTCGCTCCGGCCGACGACGGGCCGGGTCGAGTGGCCGCCGCTCGGCGACGACGCCGAGCGCGTGCGGGCGCACGTCGGGTGGCTGGGCCACGACGCGCTCGTCTACCCCGACCTGTCGGGCTTCGAGAACCTGCACTGGGCCGCCCAACTCTACGGCCTCGAGCCCGCCTCGGTCGATAGCACCGCCGAGCGGCTCGGCATCGGCGCCTTCGCCCGCCGCCCCGTGCGCACGATGTCGCGGGGGCAGCGCCAGCGCATCGCGCTCGCCCGCGCCATCTTGCACCGGCCCTCGCTGCTCTTGCTCGACGAGCCGACCACCGGCCTCGACCGCGACGGCGTCGCCCTGCTGTTGCGCGTCGTGCGCGAAGAGGCCGAGGGCGGCGCCATCGTCGTCGTCATCGCCCACGAGGCGGGGCTCGCCGAGCGGCTCGGGGCGCGCTCGGTGCGCATCAACCGGGGGCAAGTCGTCGAGCGGGTGGCGGCGCCGTCCGCCGAGGCGCCGCCGGGCTGAACGGAGGGGTGCGGGGGGCTGCCCCGCACTGAAGTACGGGGCCGCGGACGCCCGCGCGTGCCGCGCGGAATCGGGCCGGTTCGGCGAGCCAAGCCCGCCCCCTCGCCGGGGGCTGGGCTCCCGCGGGCGCCGGCTACCGGGCGAGTGGCGAGCGCGGCAAGAGGCAGCGCCACCCGGGCGAGCGAAGCGCCTCGCGACGCTGGAGCCCTGCCTCCGGCAGGGCTTTGACCGCCGTTTCAAAGGGCGTTCGCTGCCCCCGACTTCAGTCCAATGCCGTTCACGTAGCGGCGTTCAAGCGGCTTCTTTCGGGCGTTCGCGCCCCACCGACTGCTCCCACATCCAGCGCTCGGGCGCCGTTCGCCGCAGCCGCTTGGGCGCGTAGCGACTTCGCCCCAGCTTGACCTCCCGCGGACAGCGCCGCCCCTCGCGCCGCAGGGGCAAGGGCCCCCCCGACACCTCGTCCAGCGCGCCCTCGACCGGGGCCGAGGCCCGCACCCACGCCGCGCGCAGCGCGTCGCGCAGGCCCACGAAGCTCACCCGCCGCGGCTCCACGCCCAGCGCGCGCGCGTGCGCGGCGCCGAGCGCGCGCAGCACGTTGTTGGCCACCAACAGCGCGTACACCTCCTGCTCGCACAGCCGCGGGGTGCGGCTGCGCAGCGCCTCCTGGCGCTCGAGCAGGTGCGCCTTGGCGTCGCCCAGCCCCAGCTCCAGTTCCCAGCGCTCGCGGTAGAGCGCCCCCAACTCCGCCCGCGGCGCCTCGGCCGGCTCGAGCAGGTTGGTGACGAAGCGGCGCGGGCGCCAGCCGCGCGCGTGGTACCGGATCACGCGCGCCGTCCACGTCGGCGCCGCCTGCGGGTGGCGCCGGCGCGTGCGCCACGTCAGGCGGAACTCGCCCAGCTCGTCGCCGGGGCCGAGGCGCGCGAGCACGCGATAGGTGGCGTTCGACGGCAAGGGGAGCAAAAAGGCGCGGCCGGCGCCGAGCCCGAGCAGGGCCTGGACGAAGGGCCCGCCGACGTAGCCGCCGTCGAGCAGCACGAGCGCGTCGGGCGGCAACGCCCCGAGCAGGCGCCGGGCCAGCGACGGCTCGCCGACGTCGAAAGGGGCGACGGCGGCGTCGAGCACGTGGCGCGTGCCCAACTCGACCAAGAGCACCAGGCGGAGCAAGGGGTAGGCGCTCTCGCCCAGGCGCGCGCGGTGCAGGCCGAACCATTCGCGATTGGCGCGCGAGTCGGGCGCGCGCAGGCTCGTGCCGTCCAACCCCAGCAGCCGCCGGCCGCGCCAGCGGCGCGCCTCGGGGGCGGCGACGGCCGAGAGAAGGGCGCGCAGCGGCTCGGGGCCGAGGCGCTTTCTCGCGGCGGTCAAGGCGCTGACGGCGACGGCGAAGCGACCGGCCCGCGGCACGCTCAGGCCCAAGAGCGGCACCAGGCGGGCGAGCGCGACGTGGCGCAAGAGCGCGGCGGCGACCACGAGGTAGACCACGAGCACGGCGGGCAGGCGGCGCCAGCGCTTCTGGACGCGGCCGCAGGCGCCCACGGCCTGCTCGACGGCGGCCCGGGGCAAGGCCTCGAGCAGCTTGACGCAGGGCGCCGGCGCGTCGAACAAGAGCAGGGGGCGGCTGGGTTGGGTCCTCACACCCCTACCTTCGCCGCCCCCCCTCCTTTTGTCGCGCGAAACCTCTCGCCGGCCGCTACGTGAACGGCATTGGACTTCAGTCCGGGGACGCCGGGCGCGCACCGTCACCCGCCGCCTTTCTCAGAACGTGTAGCCCTGCTCGCCGTGCTGCGCGACGTCGAGCCCCTCGCTCTCGTCGGACGCCGCAACGCGCAGGCCGAGCTTCGCCTTCAGCGCCCAGAGCAGCACGAAGGTGGCGAGCGCGGCGTAGGCCGAGCAGGCCACGACCCCGAGCGCCTGGCGGGCGACGAGCCCGGCGTGGCCGCGCAAGAGGCCGTCGGCGCCCGCGGCGTTGAGCGCGCGGTCGGCGAAGACGCCGGTCAAGACCGCCCCGACGATGCCGCCGACGCCGTGGACGCCGAACGCGTCGAGCGAGTCGTCGTAGCCGAAGCGGTCTTTCAGGGTGAGCGCCCCGTAGCAGGCCGCCGCGCCCGCGCCGCCGATGGCGACGGCCGAGGCGGGCGAGACGAAGCCCGCGGCGGGCGTCACCGCCACCAGCCCCGCCACCAGGCCCGAGGCGAGGCCGAGCGCGGTCGGCTTCGAGCGGTGCGCCCACTCGACCAGCACCCACGCGAGCGCGCCCGCCGACGCGCCGAGGTGCGTCGTCATCAGCGCGAGCGCCGCGAGCGGGCCGCTCGCGAGCGCGCTGCCCGCGTTGAACCCGAACCAGCCGAACCAGAGCAGCCCCGCCCCCGTCAACGTCATCGCCAGGTTGTGCGGCACGTGGCGCTGGCGCGGGTAGCCCGCGCGCGGGCCCAGCACGAAGGCGCCGACCAGCGCCGAGACCCCCGCGCTCGCGTGCACCACCGTGCCCCCGGCGAAGTCGAGCGCGCCGAGCGAGGCGAGCCAGCCCCCCTCGCCCCAGACCCAGTGCGCGATCGGCGCGTAGACGAGCGGCGTCCACAGGGCGACGAACGCGACGTACGACGAGAACTTCATGCGCTCGACGAAGGCGCCCGCCACCAGCGCCGGCGTGATGATGGCGAACATCATCTGGTAGGCCGCGAACGCGAGCGCCGGCACGCTGCCCTTCGTCGCCGCCGCCAGCGCCGTGAAGCTCGCCCCGAGCGGCGAGCCGATGAGCCCCCCGACGCTCGGGCCGAACACCAGCCCGTAGACCCCGAACGCCCACTCGATCGACACGATCGGCAGCGGGGCGAGCACGTACATGAAGGTCGAAAGCACGTTCTGCCGCCGCACCATGCCGCCGTAAAAGAGGGCCAGCGCCGGCGTCATCAGCAAGACGAACGCCGAGGCCACGAGCAGCCACGCGGTGTCGGCCGCGTTCACTCCGTCGGGTCGCATGCCTTTGTGGCTAACGCGGCCATATTTCGCCCAGGTTTCACCCAGGCTACGGTTTTGGCGCGGCGCGTTGTTTCTTGCGCTCAGGGCCCAGACGCACACCCTGGGGCGAAAGGGTCAGCACACCCCGACGAGCGTCCGGGCGACGTTCGGGCGGGGTGACCCTGCCGGTCGGCGCTCCGGTGGCGCCCTTGGTTCGATCGGGGCCCGCCCTCGGCCGGAGAACCCCCTCCGCGCTCCGGGCGGCGGGGCGGCGCGACGTCCGGCGCGCGACGCTGGCGGCGCCGGCGCACGAGCGCCCCTCAGCGTTCGGGGCGGCGGGGCGGCGCGACGTACGGGGTCGTCGGGGCGCCTGGCACGGGGCGCACGACGGGCTCCGGCGGCAACGACGAGCGCCGTTGCTCGTCGAGCCGCTGGACCTCGGCCTCGAGTTCGGCCTCACGCCACGAGTGCTCTTCTTCGTCCCGCTCGAGGCTGAGGCCCGCCACGCCGCCGACGGCCGCGCCGACGACCGCCCCGGCGACGGCGCCCGGGGGGCCCGCGATCGCGCCGGCCACCGCGCCGATCGCGGCGCCACCCGCGGCCCCGGCGACCTCGAAGCCGAGGTGCGAGAGCTTGCCTTTGGTTCGCAGCTTCTTGAGTTCTTCTTCGGGGGTGATGTCTCGGGTGCGCATCCGCGAAGATAGTGCAAGCGGGGTGCCGCGCGGCCAGGCGCGAGCTCTGGCGCGCGGGCAATTTTCAGCCGCGACCTCGGCGGTGGCGCGGGCCCGCAGGCGCACCCCTTGCGCCCGCGTGCAAGCAGGGCCGCCGCCCGGCTCAGGCGTCGCCGTCGGTCAGCGAGACGCCGAAGGTGCGCTCGAGCGCCCAGCGCAGATCGCGCTCGAGCATGGCGCGCATCGGCAGGAGCGCGGGCGGCATGGTGACGTGCACGCTGACCTCGTCGGGGCCGGCCACCAGCGCGGCGCTCGCGGCATACGCCGTGTCGGACGGGGTGCGGATCCGCAGGGTGTCGCCCTCCCAGTGCCAGAGCGTTTTGTAGCGCTCTTCGGCCGAGCGCGCGAACCTCTCGGCGCGCTCGCGCAGCTCGTCGGGCCCGAAGCGGTGGGCGAAGCGAATCTCGAACGAGGCCATGGCAAGGTCTCCGCCCCGCCATGATTCGCGCTCGGGCCCGCCGAGTCAAACGAGCTCGCCTCGGGCGGGCGGCGCTCAGGACGCGATCTGGTAGAGGTAGGCGTTGCGCTCGCGGAGGAAGGTGCGCAAGCGCTCGGGGTAGTCGGGCGGGGCGGCGTCGCGCACGCTCGGCCGCGCCGCGAGCGCCGCGCGCCAGGCCTGCACCTTGGGCAAGTCCGAGAAGACGCCGAAGTCGCCGATCGTGTCGAAGACGTCGAAGTAGCGAAAGACGGGCCCGAACACCGCGTCGACGAGATGGAAGCGCCCGCCGGCGAAGTAGGGGCCCGCGCCGAGGCGCGACTCGAGCTGCGCGAACTTCGCCCGGAGGTCGCCCGCCTTGCGCTTGAGCGCGTCTTCGTCGGTGGCGGTCTCGAAGCCCCAGATGTCGCCGAGAATGACGGAGGCGAACTCCATCCAGCCGCGGTGCTGGGCGCGCTCGACGGGGTCTGCGGGGTGCAGCCGGGGCGCCGCCGTCTCGTCGATGTACTCGCAGATCGCGGCCGACTCGAACAGGACTTCGTCGTCGACCTTGAGGAGCGGCACCTTGCCGCGCGGCGAGATGGCGGTGAACCATTCGGGCTTGGTGGCGAGGTCGATGTAGACGCGCTCGTGCGCGACGCCCTTCTCGTCGAGCGCGATGATGACGCGCTGCACGTAGGGGCAGAGGTGGTGGCTGACGAGGGTTAGCGTCGGCATCGGGCTACCTTCGTTCAGGCCGTCGCGGCGGCGGTCGCGGCGCCCCCGGGGCGCGCGGCGAGGCGGCGCGCGATCAGGGCGTCGACCGAAGCCCGCCCGGCCCCCGTCGCGACGAGCACGCCGGCGATGCCGATGACGAGCAGGTGGTACTCGTAGCCTTCGCCCGCCTGGTTGCCGAACCAGTTCATGAAAAAGCCGTGCGGCGCGTGCGCCATCAAGACCGCGCCCGCCATCACGGCGACGATGCCGGCGGCGGCCGCGCGGGTCAGGAAGCCCGCGGCGAGCGCGAGGGCCCCGAACGACTCGGCCACGATGACGAGCAAGGCGATCGGCGCGGGGAGGCCGAGCTTGTCGGTGAAGAAGCCCATCGTGCCCGAGAAGCCGTAGCCGCCGAACCATCCGAGTAGCTTCTGCGCGCCGTGCGGCGCCATCACGCCGGCCAGCACGAGCCGGAGCCAGAGGTTGCGGGTCGAGTCGTCCGTGCGAAAGAGTTGATTGAGGGGCATGGCGTGTGGCCTCCGGGGGTGGGGGCGGCGTCGCCCGGCGGCGCCGCCCGTCATGCCCTCAGCTTTGCGGCCGGGCGTGCCCTTGCGGTAGTCGCTACGATTGACCTAAACTTTTTCCCGTGAGGCAACGATCGCGACGCACCCCCGCGGCCCCCCCGCGGCCCCGGCCGGCGTCGGCCCCCGGCGGGCTCGGGGCGCTCGACGATCTGGGCGCGATCGTCGCGTTCGTGCGCGTGGTCGACGCCCGCAGCTACAGCGCGGCGGCGCGCCTGGTCGGGGCGACGACCTCGGCGCTGAGCAAGCGGGTGGCGAGGCTCGAGGGGGCGCTCGGGGTGCGGCTGCTCGAGCGCACGACGCGGCGGCTCGCGCCGACCGAGGCGGGGTCGGCCTTCTACGAGCGCTGCCTGCGGGTGCTCGACGCGCTCGGCGAGGCCGAGCGGGCGGCGACGCAGCTCGGGGGCGGGGCGCGGGGCACGCTGCGGTTGAGCGCGCCGGTCATCTTCGGCGAGCTGCACGTCGCGCCGCTCGTGCCGCCGCTGCTCGAGCGCCACCCGGGGCTCGGCGTCGAGCTGTCGCTGTCCGATCGCTACGTCGATCTGGTCGACGAGGGCTTCGACCTGGCCCTGCGCATCGGCCGGCTCGCCGACTCGTCGCTCGCGGCGCGGCGGCTCGGGCGCGTGCCGGCGGTGGTCTGCGCCTCGCCCGCGTACCTCGAGCGGCGGGGCGTGCCGCGCGCGCCCGACGAGCTCGCGGGCCACGAGTGCCTGCGCTACAGCCTCGCCGGCGCCGGGCGCGAGTGGCGGCTGCGGGGCCCCGACGGCAAAGAGCGCGCGTACGCGGCGGGCGGGCGCTGCTCGCTCAACCACGGCGGCGCGATGCGCGAGGTGGCGATCGCGGGCGGCGGGCTCGCGCACCTGCCGCTCTTCTTGGTCGCCGACGCGCTCGCGTCCGGGCGCCTGTGCGCCGTGCTCGACGCCTACCGCGGGCCCGACTTCGGCCTGTACGCCGTCTACCCGGCGGGGCGGGCGCCGACGCCGAAGGTGCGCGCGGCGGTCGAGTTCTTCGCCGAGGCGCTGCCTCCAAGGCTCGGGGGGCCGGCGCGGGTTTCGCGCTGACGCAGGCGGCGGGGGGCCTTACGCGCCGGCCGAGCGAAGTCATCCGCCGCCTGAATGCGGCTCGGTTCGTCGACGGCGCTCTCTCGCCTCAGCCGCCGAGCGCGTACGCCTCGAGGAAGCGAAGCCCCTCGCGCACCGCCGGGTCGGCGTTGACGACGTGAATGGGCACTCGCATCGCCCAGGCCAGGCGGATGGGCTCGAAGAGCAACGCGTGCAGCCAGCTCTGGGTGCAGAGGTCGAGGCGCGCGAAGTCGAGCTCCACCGGTCGGCCGTCGAGCAGGGCCGGCCGGATCTTCGCCCTCGACAGCTCACTCGCTTCGGGGGTGTTCTCGCGCACCGCCCAGAGGGCGACTCGTTCGGCCGACGGCTCGGGCGCCGGGGTGAAGCTCAGCCAGTGGTCGGCGGCCCGCTTCGGGGTGCGCTCGCGCGCCTTGTGCAAAATCGAGTTGATGAGAGTTCGGTAATCTTGTACCGCGTCGGTCGGAATTTCAAACGCGACGAGAGTCCCCGGAAAGCCCGTGCCGGGCGGCTGAAGAAACTTTGGGTTCGCCGGCTCGGCGCCACCGCTCTGCAAGACGAGGGCAGCCCCGGTCGTGGCGATGAGCAGCCGACCGCCGGTCTGCCGCGCCATCTCGCTGATCATGTAGAGCCCGAGGCCCGCGTTCTCGAAGCTCCCCGTTAGACCCTCCACGAAGGTGCCCGAGATGTGCGGGAGCAGCGCCCGCTCGAGGGCCTGGCGGTAGTCGGTTAGCGAAGGGTGTGCGCGGTGCAAACTCCGCGGGATGCCGATGCCGGCGTCCGCGACGGCGAGCTGAATCATGGGACGACTTCGATGCTGCGCCGGGCCCATGAGCTGGGCCGCCGCCACGGCCCCCAGGGGGTCCCGGCTGTGCTGGACGACGTTCCGGAACAGTTCGACGAGTACGTACCGGATCGCCAGACGCATGTCTTCCGAGCGGGGGTCGCTGATGACGAGCGACGCCATCCGCTCTGCCATGGGCTCGATCTCGCTCGACTTGTGTACTCGATTGAGCCGAACCATCTGTCCCGGCAGGTCGGCCGCCGGTTCGCGACCGCTCGCGAGGGCATCGAGCCCGAGCGCCCGGGCGAATCGGACCGCGCCCCCCGACCCCTCCCGTTGCAAGGGAGGCCGGCGCGTACGCCCCTCGAGATGCAGCGAACCCAGGGCGACGAGGGCCCAAGGGTCGAGGTAGTAAAGCCGGCCGAAATCGAGCGGCGGAATGCTGTCCCAATCGGCCGAGACCCAGGTCAAGAAGGGCTCCGGCCGGTCGAAGCCCACGGCCTCGTCGGGGGCAAACTGAACGAACGCCGGGGGAAGGGGCGCCTCGAAGGTCGAGGCGGCGGGCGCGGGCTCGGAGCTCGCCTGCCGCGAGGCCGCGAACGCCTCGCCCAGGCGAAGCGCGGCCTCGCGGTGGTCTGGCTGCCCTTTGTAGTGCGTCATGCGCTTCAAGACGAAGCCTAGATCGAGCCCCCGCACGATGGCGAGGGCATCGTCGAGCCGGCCGGCCCGGACGAGCGCGAGCGCTTCTTTAAACCGCTGTTTACTCATGGCCCGCTTGCCCCTGCCCCGTTCGAGTGGCGCGGTCCGACACGCGAGGGCGAGCGCCGGCGGGGCATGGGTCAATGATTCGCGCTCGGGCCGGCCGAGTCAAAGAAGGTGACGCGCCCCGCGGCGCTCGCCCTGGCCGCACCCGCGCTTGCGGTTCGGGCGGCAGCGCCTGCTGCAAGCGGCGCCGCATGGGCGCGCCCGCGGTTCGCCGAGCGCGCACCCGATCGGCGTCTCCCTCCGAACGGCCTCGGCCGACGTGCGCGCACGGCCTTCTGGCATGCGTTTTGCGCCCGCAAGTCTCGCGATTTGATACCGCATTGTTCGCAAAATGCCCTTGCCTCTCGCCCCGCCTTCGATACACTCTTTCTTACGCGAGCCGCCGCTCGCAACGTCGCGAGCGGCGCCCCCTCGCCGGCCCATAGCGGCCCCCGCATCGGCGGCAACCGACGCGAGAGCCTGGGCCTCACCCGTTACAACACAACGGAGAGACTTATGGTCAAGCTACCCCGTCACCGCAAGAACCGCAACCGCCCGCTCCCCTCGCCCGAGGCCCGCCCTTTCGAAGGGCCCCCGCCGCCCAAGCGCTGCCCCGCCGACGAGCTCGACGCCCGCCTCGAAGACCCCGGCGAGGGCGCCTTTCTGCACGGCCTCGAAGACCGCGTCGTCTACCCGACGCTGGTCGAAGAGGTCACCGCCGCCGGCATGCGCATCATGAAGGTGATTGGCGAGCACGACGATCCGGCCCTCTGGTCCTGGTACGAAGATTTGGAGTGCGACCTTGGCTTCCTGCGCGAGCGCGCGGCGTTCTCGTTCGGCTACGAGCACGGCTCGGCCGACGCGCGCGCCGAGTTCTTCCGTAGCCAGGTGCCCGCGCTGAGCAAGAAGGCGAAACGTCTCGCCGACCAGGCGCGTGCGCTCGTCGTCAACGGCGGCCTGAGCCCCGCCGAGGCCACCGCCCTGCTCCTCGAGACGGCCTGGGCCTTGGTTTTGGCCAAGCCAGCCCCGCCCTACGAGGGCTGAGCCGGGCCGCCTGACGCCCCGCCGCGGCTCCGCCTAGAATATAAGGCGGGGCGCTGCGCTAGGGTCTGCTCATGGGTGCCCTGAAAGCGCGGGTTCATCAAGGCCGGCTCGTCCTCGACGAGCCGACCGAGTTCCCCGAAGGTACCGAGCTTGAGTTCGTCGCCGTCGACGGCGGCGACGAGCTCGACGACGGAGAACGAAGTGGCTCGTGGCGCTCGAACCTGCCCTCAGCGAGGGGCAGGCTCGAGCGCCGGCACCGGCACACGTTCTGGTACGAGCATCGGCACCACGTCACAAAGCAACGACAGCAAATTTCTTGCGAACTGCACGATCGTGCTAAAGCCCGAGGCGGGCATGGTGAAAGAGGAAAAACGCGGTCGCCCCTTCGAGCGCTTGGTCGCGGCGGTTCAGGCCAAGCTTGACCCTGGCGCGCAAGTCCACTCGCCGCTTCGTGTTCAACAGACACGGTCAGGGGTGCCGGCAGAGCTCGACGCTGCCGTGAAAGGCAAGGTCGGTTCCACGGAGATACTCGTCGCAATCGAGGCTAAAGACTACCGCGAGGACGTTGGCGTAGAGAAGGTACGTGCGTTCGCGTCTTTGCTCAAAGACATTCGCGCGCACAAAGGCATCATGGTCGCGCAAGCAGGGTTCACCGGAGGCGCGCTGAGCGTCGCCGCGAATGAGGGCATCGAGACTTGCGTGCTCCGGGCCGCCAACGACGACGATTGGCAAGGGTATCTGCGCAGCGTCAAACTCGAGGTCGTGATGATGGCGCCACTCTACCGGGACGCATCTTTCACGCTCGCCGATGGTCGCACCTTTCCCGTCGACGAAGGGGGCATCAAACTCTTCGCCGACCAGCATGGTCACCCAGTCTTCTTTGACGAAATTGTGAACGATGGCTTGTTCGTGCGACCTGAACTCGAAGGTAAAGCCATCGAGGTCAGCATTCGGGAGCCAATTTGGTACGAAGATGATGGCTCTAAAACGGCCGTGATCGAGCTTCGCTGTCGACGCCAGTACGTAGAAGAAGACTCCCTGAAGGTGCTACACACCGCGCCCGAAGACTGGGTGTTCGTCAAGCAAACTCCCGAAGGGGCATTGGATGAGAAGACATTCTTCCAGCTCAAGGAGCTCGAGCGGCTCGCTGAGAAATTTCGACGCCTCAAGAGGACATAGCGGCGCACCATAGGGCGCGCAGCCATTCTATCTCGGGGCATTGCAGCGCGGCCCGGGCGCGAGTGCAGGCAAATTCCTTCAGCACGTGCCGAGAAGCCTGTATCAGGTGGATCGATGCGTCGAGAGCGCCAGCACGCGAAGGTGAGTTCGCCCAGCCCGAACGGCCTGGCGGGTCATCCCTCTCGCCCTCCAACGTAGGCGCCCCCCGCCGCCGCTCTCACGCCGTGCCCGCGAAATGCGACCGCCTCCGCCCCGAGCGTTGACGTCGGCCCCGCGCCCGACGAAAGGCCTGGCCCATGGGGAGACAAATTCGTTACGCCGAGGCGAGCCGCACGACGCTCGAGGCGACGCCCGCCAAGGTGCTCACGTTTCTGCGCGCGGTCGGCACCTCGAAGGCCATTCGCGCGCTGATCATGGCCCGTGGCTACACGGCCGCCGACCACCAAGAGGGCTGGTCGCTTTTGCACAAGGTCTCGGGGCTGCACGAGCTCGAGCGGCCCGAAGAGATCGACGAGGGGGTGCGCGACGCGATCAACGAGCTCGATACCTGGGACGAAGACGGCTACCGCCTCGTGCGCGCCGCGCTCACGCGCAAGCACCCCGCGCAGGCCGAGTTCGTGCTGAGCGGCCTCGCCCCCGCGACGGGCGGCGCGGCGGTGCTCTCGGTCAAGAACCTGCTCGATCGGCTCGACGCCCTCGAGAAGAGCCCCGCCCGCAAGGCGACCCGCGCCGAAGACCGCGCGGCGCTCGAGACGCTCGCCAAGCGGGGCATCACCCCGCAAGAGCGCGCCCGGCTGCGCGCCCTCGTCAACGCCGCCCAGACGGCGGCCGAGCTTCGACCCGACGAGCGCGCCGACGACGACGCGGCGGCCAAGGCGCAGCGCGAGAGCGATCTCGTCGCGCTGCGGGCCTGGTACGTCGACTGGGCCGAGACGGCGCGCGTCGGCGTCAAGCGTCGCGACTACCTGATCCGCCTCGGCCTCGGGCAGCGCCGGCGGACGTCGACGTCGGGCGCCGATGAGGGCACCGCCGACGAGCTCGACGACGAGCCGGGCGGCGAAGACTGAGGCGCGGGGGCGTGGTCGGGTCGGGCGGGCCCTCGGCCCGGCCTGCCCGAGCGAGGGGCGGGCTTGTCGGGTTCTCGGCTCCGCCCGGGCGGTTCGCCGCGGGGCCTGTCGGGTTCGCCAGAGCCCAATCCGGCTTTGACCGAAGGCCTGCCGGCGCCCGGGGGGAGGCCCCCCACGCTCGCCCCAGGGCGTTTGGGCCGCTCGACAAGCCCCGCGGGGCTTCTGACAGGGCCCGGCGAGCTCTGCGCAGGCCGTTCGGGCTTCTTGGCAGGGCCCGGCGAGCTCTGCGCAGGCCGTTCGGGCTTCTTGGCAGGGGCCGGCGGGCTCTGCGCAGGCCGTTCGGGCTTTTCGACCGGGGCCGGCGAGCTCTGCGCAGGCCGTTTGGGCTTCGCGACGGGGCCCGCCGGGGTCTATCCGGGCCGTGCGGGCTTTGCGACGGGGCCCGGCGGGGGCCGAGGGGGCTGGGCTAAGGCGCGGGCGGGGCGGCGGAGACCTCGGCGAGGAAGGCGCGCAGGCGCTGGGAGAGCTCTTCGGGCTTCTCTTCGGCGAGCCAGTGGCCGGAGCCGACGATGCCGCCCCCGCGCACGTCGACGGCCACCTGCTGCATCTGCTCGACGCTGAAGTTGCCGACCGTGCCGCCCCGGTCGCCGTGCAGGCCGAGCACGGGCATGGTGAGCTTGGTCGCCTGCGAGGCGGCGTTGGCGGCGGCGTCGGCGCCGAAGGCGCGGTACCAGTCGAAGCCGCCGCGCATCGCGCCCGGGGCCGAGTAGGCGCGCACGAACTCGTCGATCTCGTCGGCGCGGAACACGCCGGGCGTCATCGAGAAGACGTCGTAGAAGTGGGTGAGGTACTCGCGCTCGCGGCCGGCGACGAGCTGCTCGGGCAGCTCGGGCTCGTTGTGAAAGCCGAAGTGCCAGGCGAGCGAGTTGACCTGGCTCCAGAACGGCTCGACGCCCGGCAGGGGCACGTCGAACACGCCGAGCGCGCGCGTCTCGGCGGGGTAGTCGACCGCGTAGGCGTACGCCACCATGCCGCCGATGTCGTGGCCGACCACGAAGGCGCTCGCGTGGCCCAGGCCCTGGACGATGCCGTGGACGTCGCGCGCGAGCGTGTGCTTGTCGTACCCGCCCGGGAGCGGCACCTTGTCGGACTCGCCGGCGCCGCGCAGGTCGGGGGCGATGACGGTGTACTCGCCGGCGAGATCGGGCAGCAGGCGGTTCCACTCGTACCAGGTTTGCGGCCAGCCGTGCAGCAGCACCAGCGCGGGGCCCTGGCCGCCGATGACGTAGTGCAGGCGCACGCCGTCGACCTCGGCGAAGGCGTGCGCGAAGCCGGCCGGCGGCGCGGCCGGGGTGACCGTCGTGGGCGCGCCGGCGGCGCCCGCGGTCCCGCCGCCGGCGCCCGCCGTTCCGCCGCCGGCGCCCGCGGTCCCGCCGCCTGTGCCCCCCGTTCCGGCGGAGGGCGCGCCCGAGGCCCCGGCGAGCGGCGCGGGCGGGGCGGCGGCGTTGTCGTCGTCGCAGGCGCCCGCGGCGAGCGCGGCGGCGAGCACGGCGACGGGCAGGAGCCGGGCGGCGCGCGTGGCGCGCGCCGCGGTGGGCAGAAGCCGGGCGGGACCGGCGGCGGGCGAGGACAGGGCGGGGCGCGCGGCGGCGGGCGAGGGCAGGGCGGGGCGCGCGGCGGCGGGCGAGGGCAGGGCGGCGCGCGTGGCGCGGGGGTGCGTTCGCATGGTCATGTCTCCTGGCGGGGCCCGGGGGCGGCGCGCGTTCGGCGGCCGCCCGCCCCGGCTGCGCGTGAAGGTGGCGACTGCGCCCGGCTTCACAAGGCGCCGGGGCCGGCACAAGCTGTCCCAATGACGGAACAATGGGAGGCGGGCCTCGACGACGTCGCCGTGTTCATCGCGGTGGTCGAGGCGGGCGGTTTCACGGCGGCGGCCCGGCGCCTGGGGCTGCGCAAGTCGACGGTCAGCCGGCGCGTGGCGCAGCTCGAGGCGCGCCTCGGGGTGCGCCTGCTCGAGCGCACGACGCGGGCGGTGCGGGTGACGGGCCTCGGCGACGAGTACTTCCGGCGCTGCGCGCGCGCGGTCGCGCAGGTGCGCGAGGCCGAAGAGCTGCTGTCGAGGGCGCGCGCGGTGCCCTCGGGCCTCTTGCGCGTGGCCACCACGCAGGCCGTCGCCGAGACCATGCTGCCGCCGGTGGTCGCGGCGTTCCTCGAGCGGTACCCGCAGGCGCGGCTCGAGATCGCGATCGCCAAGCGCGTGGTCGACCTGGTGGGCGAGGGCTTCGACGTCGCGCTGCGCGTCGGCGGCACCGTCCCGCCCGGGCTGCGCCGGCGCCGCATCGCCCGCGGGGCGCTGCGCTACTGCGCGAGCCCGGCCTACCTCTCGGCGCACGGGGCGCCGCAGGCGCCCGGCGATCTGGACGCGCACGGGTGCGTCGTGCTCGGCGAGGGCGACGAGCCGGCCGAGTGGCCCTTCGTCGGGCCCGGGGGGGAAACGCGCAAGGCCGTGCGGGCGCGGCTGCGCACCGGCAGCCTGTGGCTCGCCTACCACGCGGTGCGCGTCGGGCTGGGCATCGGCCGCCTGCCGGCGCCCCTCGCGGCCGAAGACGTGCGGCGCGGCCGGCTCGTGGCGGTGCTCGAGGCGTACACGCCGCCCGAGATGCCGCTCGACGCCGTCTACGCCGGCCGGCGCGACGGGGCGCCGCTCTTGTCGGCCTTCCTCGACCAGCTCGAGGCGATCGTGGGCGGGCGCGGCCTGCGGGCCGTGATCGCGCCGACGCCCCTGCCGTCCGGGTTATCCCGGCCCTCTGGGGTGCGGCCAGGGGGCGGCGGGGGGGCGCCTGCCGCCGCCGGCCGGCCGCAGCAAGAGCGGTTGGGAGGCGGGCGTCCGGGTCAGAGGCCGCCGCTCGCGCGCAGGTTCTGCCCGGTGATCCAGCGGCCGTCGGGGCCGACGAGGAAGCCGACGACGTCGGCCACGTCGGCGGGCTGGCCGACCCGGCCGAGGGGGGTCTGCGCGACCATGGCGTCGATGAGGTGCTTGGGCATGACGAGCCCGTCGGTCTCGGTGAGGCCGGGCGAGACCACGTTGACGGTGATGCCGCGGGGGCCGAGCTCGGCCGCGAGCGCAGCGGCGAAGCGCTCGACGGCCGCCTTGCTGCCGGTGTAGAGGCCGCCCGTCGGCGCGGGGGCCGTGGTGCCGCCGGTCGAGAGGGCGACGATGCGGCCGCCGTCGGCGAGCCTCCGCGCCGCCTCGCGCAGCACGGCGTAGGTGCCGCGGGCGTTCAGGCCGAAGACGCGGTCGAAGTCGTCGTCGGTCGTCTCGGCGTGGGGCTTGAAGACGGCGGTGCCGGCGCTGGCGACGACGATGCTCGGCCGCCCGAGCGCCGCCTCGGCCTCGTCGAAGAGGCGGCGCACGGCGGCGGTGTCGGCGACGTCGGCGCCGATCGCGACGGCGCGGCCGCCGCGCTCGCGGATGCCGGCGACGACCGCGTCGGCGGCGTCACGGCGCGCGGCGTAGTTGACGGCGACGGCGGCGCCGTCGGCCGCGAGCCGCTCGGCGATGGCGCGGCCGATGCCGCGCGAGGCCCCGGTGACGACGGCGACGTGGCGGGCGAGGGGCTTGCTCTGGGTTTCCATGGTGGCGTTCTCCTCGGTGTCGAGGCCGAGGGTGCGGCCGCCGCCGGGGCCGCGGTAGCCCGCGGGCCCGGGACACCGCGTTGCGCGGGCGGAGACAATCGGGCAAAGCCGAGGGCCGCCGCCGTCGCGGGCGGGGCGTGGGTCGCGTGCCGCGCGCCGTTCTCGAGCGCGGTGCGGGCGGGGCGGCGCGCCGCGCGCGAGCGGCGCGGGCGGGGCAGCGCGCCGCTCTCGCGCGTGGCGTCGCGCGTCGCGCGCGAGAGCGGTTGCCGGGGGGGGGAAGCCTGCCTTCTGGCACCCCAAACTCGCCCTCCGGGCTCGAACATGGGGGCCCCGCCTGCTGGCAGGCTTCCCCCCCCCCGGCAACCGCTCTAACCCTTCGGAGTCCGTCGGGCCGCCGATGCGCCCCTGCTTCGCCGCCGGCGCCTTGGCGCCCTGCTTCGTGGGCGCGCGCGTGCCCTGCGCGGCCTTCGTCGCGCCCTGCTTCGCGGCCTTCGCCGCGCCCTGCTTCGCGGCCTTCGTCGCGCCCTGCTTCGCGGCCTTCGCCGCGCCCTGCTTCGCCGCCTTCGCCGCGCCCGCCGGCGTCGCCGCCTTCGCCGCCGCGCGCTTCAGCCCGGTCTTCGCCGTCGTCGCCGGCTCGGGCCGGCCCTTCGCCAGGCGCAGGGCGTCGAGGAAGACGACCTCGGCGTCTTCGGGCGGCGCCTGGCCCGCGCCCTTTCGCTTCGCGCGCGGGGGCGGCTTGGGCGGGGCGAAGCGGGCCCGCTCGTGCACGGCCGACGCCCCGCGCGCGGGGGGCGGCAGGGGCATCATGCGGAAGGCGGGCATCGCCTCGCGGCCGGCGGCGACGTCGGCGTTGTACTTCTTGGTGAAGGCGGTGACGCTCTTCTGGCTGGTCGGGTCGTAGCCCTGCTCGATCATCTTCGCGACCATGGCCTTGGCCATGCCGAAGTTCGAGGGGTCGAGGGCGCGGCGCCGCGACTCGTCGGCGAGATCGGCGACGACGCGGCGCAGGGCGGCCGACGAGGCGGCGTCGGTGCGGCCGGAGGCGCCCAGCCAGGCGAAGAAGGCGTCGAGGGCCCCGGGCAGCGCGTCGAGCGTCGCGGGCGTGAGCGAGAGCTTGCGCGGCACGTGGTCGACCAGGAACTCTTCGACCTCGACCGGCGCCCAGCGCCCGAAGGTGGGCCGGTGCACGTTCGCCTTGAACTCGAGCAGCGAGCCCACGACGGCGGCCGAGGCGTCGAGCCACGCCTCGTCGGGGCGCTTCGCCTCTTGCGCGCGCACGAAGGCGGCGACCCAGTCGTCGATCTCTTCTTCGAGCGCGCCCTCGTCCGAGAGCAGCCGGGCCGACTCGTCGTCGGGGTGCGGCAGCGTCAGCGTCACCTCGGGCCGGCCGGGCGCGCCCTCGATCACGTAGGTCTCGCGCAGCGTCGGCCCGAGCTCGTCGGCGAGGCGCCCGCGGTGGGCGCGCGTCAGGCGGGCGAGCGCCTCGCAGAGCGCCCGGGCCCGCGCCAGGTCTTCGGGCGTCGGGGGGCGCGAGACGTTGTCGGGGTCGACGAGCAAGAGCAGCGGGTAGGCCTTGGGGCCGGCCACCGGCCAGCCCTGCCGCGAGACGGCGGCGCGCGTCGCCTTCGGCATCTCGGCGGCCGGCTCGAAGCTGACCGAGAAGAGCGGGACGCCGGGGCCCTTCGGCGACTCGCCCTCGCCGAGCGAGGTGCCCATCTGCCGCATCGCCTCGTAGTCGGCGACCGAGTCGAAGAGCAAGAAGCCGAAGTCGATGCCCGCGCCGCCGATGATCGAGAGGCAGGCGCCCCGGAGCCCGAGCGAGGGGGCGTCGACGGCGAAGAGCGTGGCGTCGCCGGGCACCACCTTCCAGGGGGCGGCCCGGTAGAGGGCGGCGGCGGCGGCGAAGAAGCCGCGCACCTCGTCGGGGTCGAGCCCGTCGTCGACCCAGGGGTCGCGCTCGGGGGCGGGCGAGTCGCGGTCGAGGTGCTCGACGAAGTGCGCCGCGAGCGCGTCGACCTCGGGCGTCGGGCCGACCTGCACCCGCACGTCGGGGCCGAGGACCTTGGCGACCGCGGGGGCGAGGCGGGCGTCGCTCACGCGCACCGACGCGGGGCGCCGCGGCTTGCCGGCCAGCGGGTTGGCGAGCGCCTGCCGCAAGAGCCCGAGCAGGGCCTCTTCGACCTCGTCGGGGTGGGCGGGCGAGGCGGCGAGCACGCCGCCCGGGCAGAGCCAGGCGACGAACTCGGGCCGGAACGAGCCGCCCTCGCCGCGCTGCACGTAAAGGGGCAGCGGCCGATGCCCGCACGACCACTCTTCGCCGGCCGACGCGCCGCCGCCGGCGAGGCCGCGGAGGACGGTTTTCGCGCCGGCGGGCGGCGACTTCGGGGCGGGGGCGGGCCTTTTGCGTGCGGTCGCCATGGCGGCGGCAGCGTACCCTTGTGCCCGGGCCGGTCAACTTCTGGTGGGCGCGGTCGCCGCCAGCGCCAAGGCCCGGGTCGCGGGGCGGTCGCCGACGGCCGCGGCTCAGCGCGCCCTGGCGCCCGGGGCGTTGCGGCCGATGGCGTAGTGCTCGGCGATGACGCTGTCGGGGAGCTGCTTCGCATAGATCGCGAACTCGTCGACGGCGCCGCGGAAGTCGGGCGCGAGCTGGGACACGCCCATCACGAAGGCGACGCCGTCGCCGGTGGACGCGAGGTCGGCGTTGGCCCTCGCGTCGACCTGCTGGCCGTCGATGTAAATCTTCAAGGCCTTGTCGCCGTCGGAGACGATCGCCACGTACGTGAAGGCGCCGGTCGGCAGGGGCCCGCCCGCGTTGACGGTCTCGTTGGTGCCGCCCAGCAGCACGTTGCGCGCCTGGAAGTTGAACAGCGCGCCGCCGCGGCCGGCCGCGCAGAAATAACCGTGGAAGTCGCTGAGGGCGGTGTCCGGGGCGAGCCTCGAGAACACCGCGCCCGGGGCGGGCGAGCCGCCCTCGTCGGGCCGCACCCAGAACTCGAAGGTGTACGGAGAGCCCGGCGCGAAGTCGAACCCCTCATCGAACGTGACGGTCGTGCCGTCGAAGTGGGCCGCCGAGCCCGTTTCGCCCGCGATCGCCCCCGACTCACGCCCGAGCGGCGGGCCGGCGGTGACGTTGCCGAGGGCGCTGCCGATGTCGTCGACCACCTGGTTCGACGTCGGGCCGGGGAACTCGAAGCGGAAGTACGCGAAGGGCTCGTTGTCTCGGACCGCCTCGGCGTAGCTCTTCGGGGCGCCCCCCGAGCCCCCTCCGCCCGCGCTGCCCCCGGCGCCGCCCGCGCCCTGCCCCCCGCCGCCCCCGCCGCCCCCGCCGCCCGAGCCCGAGGCGCCGCTCGAAGAGCCGCCCCCGCCGCCCCCGCCGCCGATCGGGCCGCCCTGGCTGCCGCTCCCGGACGCCCCCGGGACCCCGGCCGCCCCCTGGCCCCCGACCCCTCCGCCCGCGCCCGCGCCGCCGCCCGCCTCGCCCTCGACGCCGGAGAAGTCGAGCGTGAACGAGCAGGCAGAGAGCGTCAGCAACGCCGCAAGCGGCGCGGTCGGTCGGCGGCGGATCATGCGTGCCTCGAAGGTTAGAACGATTGGCGCAAGGTGAGCGCCCCGCCGCCCGGCAGGGCGAACGCGTCGAGCGCGGCGGCGCTCGGCGGGGGAGGGCGGCGGGCGCTGAGGAAGAAATACGTCGCCGCGCCGAGCGAGAGCAAGCCGACGCCGAGCGACAGATCGGCGAAGAGGGCGCGGCGGCGGACGGGGTCGACGTCGTCGCTCGGGCACGAGGGCCCGCAGGACTTCTTGAGATCGTCGAGCTCGCCGCGGGCCGAGAGGCCGAGCGCGGCGAAGCCCGCGACGCCGACGAGCCCCACGCCCCCGAGTACGTAGCTGATCGTGGGCACGCCGCGCTTGCCCTCGGCGGGCGGGCGGGGCGGCGGCGCCGCCGCGGGCGCGGCCGAGCTCGCCGCCGGGGCGGGCGCCGTCGGCTCGGCGAACGAGAACGACACCGGGCGCGACTTCTCGCCTTCGTAGAGCACGATCTCTTGCCGCTGCGGGGGCTTGCCCTGGTACGCGATCTCGAAGACGTGCGGCCCCGGGTCGAGCTCGGCGGCGAGGCCCGCGGGCGGCGGCGTGAAGGGCTTGCCGTCGAGCGTGACCTTCGCGCCGAGGGTCTCTCGGTTGGCCGCGTCGCGCACCCGCACGAGCACCGAGGGGATGGCGCGCTCGAGCTCGCCGACGAGGCGCTCGCACTCGCGCTGCGCGACGTTCGGGCAGGCCTCGCTCGCGCACGCCTTCGCCTCGCGCCGGGCGTCGATCAGCTTGGCCGAGCGGCGCAGGCGCTGCGCCTGCGTGAACGCGTCGGCGCAGGCCCGCTTGACGTCGGGCTCGGCGGCGCCGAGGGGGCCGCTCGCGAGCAGCGACGCGAGCACGGCGAGGGCCGCGCCCTGGCGCGGGGCGCGGGGCGCGGGGGCTCGACGCGGCGTGCGCCGGGGGCGCGCCGCTCGGGCGGGGGCGGGCGGGGGCGAGCCCGCCGTCGCGTCGCTCAAAGACATTGGGGTTTAAAGTGTCGGATGCCTTCGTGGTCGTACGTGTACGGGGGGTCGCAGGAGGCGCCCGCCGTGGTGGCCGTCTTGGGCTTCGCCCCGGCAGGGGGGGCGCGGCGCGCGCGCCCGGCGTTCGGCGCGGGCGGCCCGCCCGGCGCCGGCTCGGCGCCCGGGGCCGGCGGCGTCGCGGGCGCGGCGCTCGCGGTAGGTGCCGTCGCGGGCGCGGCGCTCGCGGCGGGCGTCGTCGCCGGCGCGCCCGCCGGGGCAGACGGCGCGGGGTCGTGAGGCCCACCCGCGGCCCGGGCGGGGGCCGGCGGCGAAGCGATCGGCGGCGCGGCGGGGGTCGCGGCGGCCGGGGTCGAAGCCGCGACGGCGCTCGCCAGGGTCGGAGGGGTGCGCCACAGAAAGACCCAGGCCAGGCCCACGACGGCGGTGCAGGCCGCCAAGGTCGCGACGAACCAGGGCGAGCGCGAGGCGCCCGAGGGGGGCGGCGACGTCGACGTGACGGCGGGCCCGGCCGGCGGGGGGGCGGCGGGCCCGGCCGGCCGAGGCGCGGCGGCGGGGGGCGGCGCGACGTCGGCGGGCGGGGAGGGCAGCGCGACGTCGACGGACGCGAGCGCCGGGCGCGTGCCCGGCGCCTCGGGGGCCGACGCGCGGGCGGCCAGCGACTGGTTGGCGCGGGTGAGCGCGTTCGCGCGCGCGGCGAGCGACTCGGCCGCGAGCGATCGCACCCAGGCGCCGACCTCGTCGTTCGCCGCGACGGGCAGGGCGGCCCGGAGCGCCCGCGCCATCGCCTGCCCGTCGGGGAAGCGCTCGTCGGGGTCGCGCGAGAGCGCCCGCTCGACGGCCGCCGCGAGCGCCGCCGGGGTGTCGAGGCGCAGCGCGCCGAGCGGGGGCACGACGAGCGTCAGCACCCTCGTCATCACCTCGTGCTCGCTGCGGCCCAGGAAGAGCCGGCGGCCGGCGATCATCTCCCACAGGACGACGCCCGTCGCGTAGAGGTCGGAGCGGCGGTCGAGCTCGCCCTTCGACAGGTACTCGGGCGCGACGTAGCCGAGCTTGCCCTTCACGCCCGACTCGGCCGTCTGGAACATGCGCCCCTCGGCCTTGGCGATGCCGAAGTCGACGACGCGCGCGAGCCCGTCGACGCCGACCAGCACGTTGTGCGGGCTCACGTCGCGGTGCACCAGGCCGAGCGGCGCGCCGTCGTCGCCGCGCACCTCGTGCGCCGCGTGCAGGCCCTCGAGCATGTCGCACGCGACGCGCGCGGCCACCCCGAGCGGCACCTCGAGGTCGGCGTCGCACGCGAGCTGCATCAGGCCCGAGAGCGGCTCGCCCTCGACGTACTCCATCACGAGGGCGACCTGGCCGCCCTCGTCGACGACGTCGAGCGTCGGCACGACGTTCACGTGCCGGATGCGCGCCGCCATGCGCGCCTCGTCGAGGAACATCGTCATCGCCCCGGCGTTGCGGGCGAGGTGCGGGTGCGGGCGCTTGAGCGCCACGGTGCGCTGGAAGCCCTCGGGCCCCTCGAGCCGGGCGAGGTACACGGTCGCCATGCCGCCCGAGGCGATCTCGTCGAGCAGGACGTAGCGCCCCAGGCGTGCGGGCTCAGGGCTCGCCGGCGGGCCGTCGACCATGGAGCCCAAGCTTAGCCGGCCTATGCCCGCACGTCAGCCCCGCGGGGGCGCAAAGTTCCCGCCCGGGCGGGCTTTCGTGCGCTCCGCGAAGCATGGACGAGCCTGCCCGCGGGGCGCGCCCCCGCGCGGGCCCTTTACGGTCGAGCTCGCGCTCGCGCCGCGGTCGACCGGGGCCCTCGCCGCTCGGGTGCCGGCGCCCGGGGGCCCTCGCCGCTCGGGTGCCGGCGCCCGGGAGCCCTCGCCGCTCAGGTGCCGTTGACCGACGCCGCCTCGGGCGGGGCGCTCTCGCCGGGCCGGCGGCCGCGCTCGCGCGCCTCGGCGTAGGCGAGCCGCAGCATGGGCAGGTAGATGCGCTCGCGCCCGAGGCCGCCGCCGCGCGTGGCCCGGGCGGCGAGGCGCAGGGCCCGGGCGGCGCCGGCGCCGAGGCCCTCGAGCCGGTCGACGACGTCGTGAAAGGGCACGGACTCGTGCGCCATGCGGGCGGCGAGGTGGCGCAGGCCGAGCTCTTTCTTGTGCGCGCGGTCGAGGAAGCCGGCCCGCGCCTCGAGCAAGAGCGCCCGGCCCTCTTCGCGGTCGGCGTCGCCGGCGGGGCGCGAGGCGAGCGGGTAGGGCGAGCGGGCGCGCGCGAGGGCGGGCAGGGCGTGGCCCCACACCTCGTGCAGCACCGTGCGCGCCACGTCGCGCGGGCCGAGCCAGCGGCCCTCGGCCACGTAAAGGGTCGACTCGCCCGCGGCGGCGAGGGCGGCGAGGCCGGGGCGCACGACGACGCGCACCGGCAGGCGCAGCCGGCCGACCGCGGCGCGCATGCGGCAGAGCAGCGAGTCGGGGTTCGACGCGTCGTCGCTCGCGACGAGCCGCTCGTCGCCCGGCTCGTCGGGCGGCAGGTGCGCCCAGCGCTCGGCCCGCGCGTCGTCGGCCGGCCCCGACCGGAAGCGCCGAGCGGCGAGCACCGGGAAGGCCGCCGTGCCGACCGCGTCGGCCAGGCGCGCCTCTTCGGCCAGCTCGCGCGCCCGCTCGGCCAGCCGGGGCCCCGGCGGCGCCTCGCCCTCGAGCCAGCCGGCCAGCGCCTCGAGCGGCGCGGAAAGCTCGCCCGCCCGCGGCGGCGCCGCGTACGCGAAGGCCGGCTCGGGGCGTCGGCCCGAGCGGCGCGCCCCGGAGAGGCGCAAGAGCTCGGGCTCGGCGTTCAGTGGCGTCGCCGCCTCGAGCAGGCGCACCCGCCGCGCCGCCGCCTCGAGCGCGACGAGCGCCCGCTCGAGGGCCGGGGGCACGCGCTCGGGCGGCGTCGGGCGCATCGCG
>DASTPP010000381.1:0-24188 GCA_035762175.1 Polyangiaceae bacterium
GCCCCCCGGGGCACCTCGCGAGGCGCCCCCCCCCTCGTTGCCGAGCCCCCGGGCACCTCGGGAGGCGCCCCCCCCCTCGTTGGCCGAGACCCCCGAGCAGCCCCCGAGGTGCCTTCGCCCCCTACGAAGAGGTCTACGAGCAGCACGCGGGGGGGGTAACGGGCGCATGACAGTGGCCGCGCGTGGCTTCCTGCGCGCCTGACAACGTGACGACGCCAATATAACCCCGGGGCCGCGTGATGGCTCACGGCTGACGACGCCGGCGGCTGCGCGGGCCGCGCTCAATTGAGCGTGAGGTGCAAAGGCGGCCGACTCGATCGCCTGGCCCGAGGGGCATACCGAACTAGGCTCTGTCGGGCGAATGCGGGCCGAGCGCGCCGCGGATCGGCCGTCGGGCGACGGGAGCATCCGCCCGATAGAGCGGTTCCAGCCTTGACGGCGGCGAGCCCTCGGCCCAGAGCACCCCACCCCTTTGGGTACGGAGGGCACCATGCGAACGAGCTCGAGCCAGAAGAAGACGACGACCGCCCGGCTTTTCTTTGCCGCGGCGGCCGCGATCGCGCCGCTCTCGGCGCTGCATTGCGTCGAGGGGGGGGGCGAGGGCGCGCCCTCGGCCTCGGCGCGCCCAGCCGCGCTCGCCGGCGCGCACGCGCCGACGCTCACGGTCCAGGCGAGCGGCACCACCCGGTCGCTGATGGCCATCAGCCCGGTCGACGCGCACGTGGTCTGGGCGAGCGGCGTCGGCGGCACCTTCTTGCGCACCACCGACGGCGGGGCGACCTGGCAGGCGCGCGTCGTGCCGGGGGCCGAGGCGCTGCAGTTTCGCGACGTGCAGGGCGTCAGCGATCGGGTCGCGTACCTGCTCTCGGCCGGGGTCGGCACCGACTCGCGCATCTACAAGACCGAAGACGGCGGCGAGACGTGGGCGCTGCAATTTCAGAACGAAGACCCCGCCGGCTTCTACGACTGCTTCGCCTTCTGGTCGCCCGAGCGCGGCGTCGTCATGGCCGACTCGGTCGACGGCCGCTTCCCCGCGCTCGCGACGGCCGACGGCGCGTCGTGGCAGGACATCGGCGCGGCCCTGCCGCCGGCGCTGCCGGGCGAGGCGGCCTTCGCGGCGAGCGGCACCTGCGCGGCCACGCAAGGCAAAAAGCGCGCGTGGTTCGTGACCGCGGGCGCCGCGAAGGCGCGGGTGCTCGCGACGAAGAACGGCGGCACGAGCTGGGCGGCGTACGAGACGCCGATCGTGCAAGGCACCCCGAGCTCGGGCATCGCCAGCGTCGCCTTCCGCGATCGCCGCCACGGTATTCTCGGCGGCGGCGACCTCGCCGCGCCGGCCGAGCTCTCGAACAACGTCGCCCGCTCGCGCGACGGCGGCAAGACCTGGCAGCTCGCCGCCGGCAGCCCCTTCCCGGGCGCGATCTACGGCCTGAGCTACGCGCTCGGCCGCCCGGCCGACGAGCTCGCGGGCGACGAGCGCGACGACGGCGCCGACGAGCTCGCGGGCGACGAGCGCGACGACGGCGCCGACGAGCGCGAGGGCGACGGCGAGCGCGGGGGCTGTGCGACGGTGGTCGCGACCGGCCCCGGCGGCGCGGCGTGGTCGACCGACGAGGGCGACAGCTGGCACCGGCTCGAGGGCGTCGACGGCTACTGGGCCGTGGCCTTCGCCGACGAGCGCACGGGGTGGCTGGTGGGCACCGGGGGCCGCCTGCTGAAGATCGAGCTCTGACGCCGACCCGCCCCCGCGCCGACTGCCCGGTCGAGCCGCTCGCGGGGCGATTCGCTGTCACCCCTGCTGCTTTCGCTCGGTGTCGAAGAGGTCGTCTCACCCGCTCATGGCGATGAAAGTATGCATCGTGATACCGAAGAAGCAAAAGGGGTAAGCGAGAACGAGGCGGCGTTGCCCCCGACGACCGATCTCGTCGGGGCCCACCTCGGCTGGCCGCGCGCTGCCGCGAGCGTGCCCGCGGCGTGTCCAGTGGTAGCGGAACGTGGCCCGGCCTCGCCACCCAGCCTCCGCCGGGCGAGACGCGCGCCCCGCAGCCGGGAGTACGGGACCAAGAGCCCGTCGGATTGCCGAATCTCCGCCTTATGCTGAGCTCGGTCAGGACGCGGCCCCCGCCGACGTCTCGGCGCGAAGGCTCGATTCGGCAATTCAGGCGGGTTTTTCGCCCCGGCGACCTTCGGGCGTGCGTTGCCCACCCGTGGCCCCTGCTCGGCCTGGAGATTTGGGTCACAGGCTATTAAATGGGAGCATGGGAAACGACACCAACCGTCTCTCGACGGCGATCGTCACCGCGATCTCGGGCATCGCGGCAGCGGCCGACAGGCAGGCGCTCCTCGCCGCGATCGGGAAGAACCTGGCCTCGTTGCCGGCTGACACGTACCTCCTCTCACAGCTCCGTGGTAACGAAGAGCATGAGCTGGTCGGCGCCTGGGAGCACAAGGGCGTGCCCGCGTCCCTCGCCCTCGGCACCCGGTATCCGTACGCGGACTACCCGGCCATCCGGCTCATCGAGCCGGGCCGGCCGTTCCTCTCCAGCGACGTCTCGAGCGACCCGCGGCTCGACGACCGGACCCGGGGCTTTCTGCAAGACATGGAAATCGAGGCCGTCGTCAGCTTTCCGCTGGTCGTGCGCGATGAGTACGTCGGCATCTTCTCGACCGGGTACCGCACGAAGCACGAGCACACGTCGGAGGAGCTCGAGCTCTTGCAGATCATCGCGCAGCTCGCGGCCGTGGCGCTGGCGCACATCGAAGGCCGCGAGGCGCTCGCGCGCAAGGTCGAGCAGTTGCACGGGCTCTACCGCGCGGCCGAAGAGCTGGGCGCCATCGACGACGAAGTGACGATGCTGCGCACGGGGGCGCGCATGGTGCGCACGCACCTGGGGTGCCTCAGCTGCTGGATCGCGGTGCTGGACCGCGAGCACAACGTCCTGCGCGGCATCACCACGGAGGCCGACCAGCCCCGCGAATTCGAGGCGCCGCCGGTCTCGATGGACGACGTGGAGAACATGGCGGTCGCGGTGGTGCGTTCGGGCCACCCGGCCGCGTATACGGACGCCGTGGCCCGTGCGGACGCGGAGGGCTGGGGCGACGTCGCCCGCCTCGTCGGCGTGCGCAGCGTCGCGTACGTGCCGCTGCGCGCGGGCGCGGACGTGCTCGGCGTCTTCGCGGTGGGGGACTCCGCCGACCGCATCGAGGAGGACGAGCTCGCGCTGCTCGCGACGTTCGGCAACCAGCTCGCCGGCGCCATGGTACGCAGCCGGATGGACCGCGAGCGCGCCGCGCAGGTCGCGAGCCTGCAGCGCGCCTACGAGCAGCAGGCGCGGCTGCTCGACGTCGTGCGCGAGCTGTCCACGCCCGTCATTCCGGTGCACGACCGCATTCTGGTGCTGCCGCTCATCGGGGGCATCGACGCGGCGCGCAGCGTGCAAATCATGGACGCGCTGCTGTCGGCGGTGCAGCGCGAAGGCGCGTCGGTCGTGATCGTGGACGTCACCGGGGTGCCCATGGTGGACAGCAACGTGGCGAACCACCTGATGCAGGCCATTCGGTCCGTGTCGCTGCTCGGCGCCAAGTGCGTGCTGGTGGGCATCTCGGCCATGGTGGCGCAGACGATCGTGCACCTCGGCATCGAGCTCGGCGGCGCGGTCACCCGGGGCAACCTCCAGGCGGGTATCGCCTACGCGCTGCGGCTGCTCGATCTGGAGATTCGCCCCGTCGCGCCGAAGTGAGGGGGGGGCGCGGAGGCGGCGTTGATGGCGCGCGGGGGCGCGACGTCGACGCGGACGCCGGGGGCGCCGGCGCGGTCGCCGTCGCCGGGCCCGAGAGCCGCCAGGCCTTCGCCCGAGCGTCGAGCCGGCGGGCCGGTGGCGTGAATGGTCAAGACTCTGGTGCGTTCAGCCCTGGCCGCGGCGCGGGGCGCTGGCCATGCTGCGAGGCGGTCGATGGTCGCCCCTCGGGGCCCGCGCTCGGCCGGGGCCGCGCGCCGAGGGCGCGAGCCCGTGCGCCAGGTGCTGCGGCCGCGAGGGCTCGGGCGCGGGGCGCTCGGCCGCTCGTCGGGAGCGGCGGCGAGCCACGCCGCGAGCGGGGGGGCCCCCGTGACCGACGCGCCATACCTCCGACCCTCGCGCCCCGGCCGTTCGCGGCGAACCCCCCACGCCGCCCCGCCCTGGCCCGAGTTTTGATAGACGGGCGCCAATGCGATCGATTTCAGTCTTCGCTTTGGTCTGGCTCGGCGCCCTCGCGAGCGGTTGTACCGTCATCGACGGCGAACCCACCGACGAACAGGGCGACTGTCTCGTCGGCTATATTACCCCCACCGTCCACGTTCGCGACGTCGACGGCAGGTCGATTTGCGACGCGAGCGTCGTCGCTCGCGAAGGCGGCTACGAGGTGGCGCTCACGCGGCAGGGCACGTGCGGCGCCTATCGGTTGCCCGACCGGCGTGGCATCTACGCGGTGACGGTCGAGGCCCCCGGCTATCGCAGGGCCGTGCGCGAGGGCGTCAGGGCGGGGCTCGATTCTTACGCCGGCTACGGCTGCGCGGGGCCGCCGAGCAGCAAGACTGACCTCGAGGTGAGGCTCGAGGCCGAGACGCCCGAGTGTGACACCTCGGCCGCGCTGTCGTTCCTGGTCGACCTGCGCGACGAGGCCGGGGCGCCCGTCTGTGACGCCCGCGTCGTCGTGCGCGACGGCGCGTTCGTGCAGGAGCTCCGCCCCTCGCCGGCTCCGGGCGCTTCGTGTTTTTGGGACGGCCCGGCCGAGCGGCCCGGCTCGTACGAAGTGACCATCAGCAAGCCCGGCTACGAGACGATCGTGCTGCCGTCGGTGGTCGTCACCAAGGCGGCGGGCGCTTGCCACGTCACGCCGGCCAAGATCGAGGCGCAACTCGCGCCCGCGGAGACCCCGCCCGCGGGCGGCTGAAAGCGCCCACCCGCGCGCAGGGTCGGCAGAGTGCCGACCCTGCGCGCGCCGAGCGGCGGGTGCCGAGCTTGGCGTTGCGTTCGGCCGTCGCGCGCCGAGCGGCGCGGCCGCGTGGCGGGGGGAGAGACCACCAGGGTAGCCGAGCGACACGGTCGCGTGGCGGGGGGGAGAGACCGCCGGGGTAGCGGCCGGGCCGGGCGGTTCGATTTTCGGTCACAAAGTCGCTCGGCGGCGGTCAAAGCCCTCATGGTCCAACGAATGCTCGGCGCGGCCTCGGTGGCGGCGGCGCTCTTGGCGTACGGCGAGGTCGCGGCCGCGGACGAGGCGAGCCCGTGCGCGCGCCGGCCGAACCAACTGATTGCCGACCTCGGGCTGCACGTCGTCAACGCGGGGTATCAGCGCACGTTGAGCTGCACGTTCAGCGCGCAGATGAGCGCCGGGCTCTACGTGCCCTGGGTGGTCAACCGCGACGTCTTCGGGCTCGGGGGCGGCGACCGCTCGCCGCCCGACGACGTGGCCGGCCTCGTCGTGCGCGGGCGGGGCTTCGTGCACCCGGCGAACGAGCCCCAGGCGGGGCCTTGGCTGTCGCCCTTCGTGCAGGCGGGCCCGGTGCGGGCGACGCGCGAAGGCAGGCGCGTGTGGGGCAGGGCGCTGGCGGCTGGGCTCAGTATAGGCTGGACGTTCGCCTTCGGCGAGCGCTGGCGGCTCGCGCTGGGGGCGGGCGCGCAGTATCACGTGGCGCAATTCGGCGAGACGGCGGCCCGGCCCGGGTTCGCGCGGCTCGGCCCCACGGTCGACATCAACCTCGGCTACGCGCTGTGACGACGTTTGGTCTGCCCGCCTGGGCTCTGGCGCGCTCAAGGTCGGGGTCTGTGATCTGACCGAGGGGCCCGGGCGGGGTCGGAGCGCGCCGGCGCACGCCGCCCCTGCGCGGACGGCGCCGTGGGCCCGAGCGCGGCGGCGGGTGTGGGTGCGCGGCACCGGCGCGCGTTACGCCGCCGACGGAAACCCCGCGGGGTACCATTCGTTCTACCGACGGCGTGCGCCTTCGAAAGGGGCCGCGAGGCGGCGCCCGCGCCCACGTGGCCGATGCGCGCGCATTGTCCGAATGCGCGAGGCCGATGCGCGCGCATTCGAAACTAGTACTACGTCCTACGACGATTGTACCTATCGGGCGGCGCCCCCAGGCGCGGCCGAGGCCTGCCGGCGCGCCCGGCGGAGGGCGAGATTTCAGGCGCGGCGACGCCCGTCGAAGGGGGCCGCGTTCGCCGGCCGCGCGGCCGCGCCGGCCGGTGACGGGGCGGGCCTCGGCGGTGGCATTCGCCTTGCTCGAGCGCTCTGCCGGCAGCCGGGCCACGACGCTCATGGGGAACGTGGGGCCCGCGCCGCCCGCTCATTCACTTCATTGGGGAGGAACACCATGGATACCACGAAGAAGAACGCGCCGTCGACCGAGCAAGCCCAGCCGCCCGCCGAGCGCATCTTGGCCCGCCGGCTCGCCCGCGAGCTGAGCAAAGACGAGCTCGACGCCATCTCGGGCGGCACGATGAAGGATCGCGACGTCGAGGGCACGGGCTCGGGCATGTGGGGCAACCTCGACGACTGATCGGCCGATCGGCACGGTCACGGTACGAGGTTCGAGGTCGGCCGCGCGGCGTGTAATGCGCCGCGCGGCCGGCCGCGGCCGGGGCCCGCTCGCGGGCGCCGTACCGAGGCCGCCCGGCGGCCGAGGCCCGCTCGCGGGCGCCGTACCGAGGCCGCCCGGCGGCCGCCCGCGCGGCGGGCCGACGGCGCGGCCGCCGGTGCTTTTCTCGCCGAGGCCCGCCTCGCCGGGCCTCGCTCGCGCGACTTCGCCCGCGCGCCGACCGGCGCGCCCGGGCGGGCACTCTCGATCGAACGCGGCGGCCCGGCCTCGGCCCGCCGGCCACCCCGACGTCAACCTATCACACTACCATGGCCCGAATTCTCATCGCTACGATCTCCGACGATATGCACGCCGCCGCCGTGGCGCACGTGCTCGAACGCATGGGGCACGAGCCCGTGCGGTGGGTCTGCGCCGACTTTCCGCAGCGGGGCACGATCTCGCTGTCGCCCCACGACCCCGAGGGCGCCTCGCCCCGCGTGGCCGACGCGCGCGGCGAGCTGCCGGCGGCGCCGGCCGACGTCTTCTGGAACCGCCGCCCCTCGCTGCCGGTCATCGGCCCGGGCGTGCTGCCCGAAGGCGACCGGCGCTTCGCCCTGCGCGAGTCGGCCATCTTGCTGACGGGCGCGATCGACCTGCTCTCGCAGGGCGGCTTCGCGGTCAACGGGCCGCGTGAGGCGGCGCGCGCCGAGAACAAGGTGGTGCAGCTCTCGGTCGCGCGCGCGCTGGGCTTCGCGCTGCCCGACACGCTCATCTCGAACGAGCCCGAGCGCATTCGCCGGTTCGTGCGCGAGCGGGCCGACGTCGGCGCCATCTACAAGCCGTTCCGGCCCGCGACGTGGGAGTCGGCGGACCGCCTCGCCATGCTCTACACGGCGAAGGTCGACGAGGCCTCGCTGCCCGACGACGACCTCTTGCGCCTCGGGCCGGGCATCTTCCAGGCGTACGTGCCCAAGGCCTACGAGCTGCGGGTGACCTGCATGGGCGACGAGGTGCTGGCCGCGCGGCTCGACTCGCAGGCCACGCGCGACGGCAAGGTCGACTGGCGCATCGCGCACGTGCACGACCTCGCGGTGCGGCCCGTCGAGCTGCCGCCGGCGGTCGCGCGGCGCTGCCTCGAGCTGCTGCGCCGCCTCGGGCTGGTGTTCGGGTGCATCGACCTCATCGTCACGCCCGAGGGCGAGTACGTGTTCCTCGAGGTGAACCAGATGGGCCAGTTTCTGTGGGTCGAGATCGCCTGCCCCGCGATGCCGATGTTGCAGACGTTCTGCGAATTCCTCGTCCGCCGCGACCCGCACTTCCGGCGCGCGCCGGGCGCGCCCGTCGTCCACACGTTCGCCGGGGTGCGCGCCGCCGCGTCGGCGACGCTCGAGGCCGAGCGCGGCCGGCACGCGCGCCCCGAGCAAGAGTCGCACGTCATGCCGGAGTGAGAGGGGGGCGGCCGCGCCCGGCCCCGGCCGTGCCCGCGCGCGGGGCGGCGGGGGGCGCGGCGGCGGCCGGGCGGTCGCGCGAGGCGGAGGCGAGGGCGATGGTTTGGCGATGGAAGGCAGCGGGCGTCGGGGGCGCGGTCGTGGCGGCCGCGATCGCCCTGCGCGCCGGCGGGGCCGGGGGCGTCGAGCGGGCGCGCGAGGCGAGGGGGGCGCCGGCCGACGTCGTGCCGCCGCCGCCGGCGCCCGCGGCGCCCGCCGACGCGGGCCCGGCGGTGACGTTCCCGGGCGTGGTGGTGGCGCGTCGGTCGGCGCAGATCGCGGCCGGGCGCGAGGGGCGGCTCGCGGCGGTGTACGTGCGGCCCGGCGACCGGGTGCCGGCGGGCGGACGCATCGGCTCGCTCGACGCGCGGGGGGCGGGCTACGACGCGAAGGCGGCCGAGGCCGCCTGGAAGACCGCGCGGCTCGCGGCCGAGGGGGCCGCGGTCGAGGCGGCCGAGGCGGCGGCGAGCGCGCGCCGGGTGCGGGCGCTCGCGGACGAGAAGCTGGCCGCCGACGAAGATCTGTCGCGGGCGACGTATCAAGAAAGCGCGGCGAAGCTCCGGGCCGAGACGGCGGGCGCGCAGGCGGGCGAGCGGCGCGTGCGCTTCGAGCAGCTCGCCCAGGCGGCGCGCGACGCCGAGATCGTCGCGCCCTTCGAGGGCGTCGTGGCCGCGCGCTACGCCGACCCGGGCGCCGTCGTGACGGCGTCGACGCCGGTCGTGCGGCTCATCAGCGCCGACGATCGGGTCGTGCGGTTCGCCGTCGCCGAGTCCCACGCCGGGCAGGCGCGCGTCGGGCGGCCGGTGCGGGTGGCCCGCGGAGCGGGCGGGGCGGCGGTCGGGGGCGTGGTCGAGAGCGTCGCGCCCGAGATCGACCCCTCGTCGCGGACGCTGGTGGCCGAGGCGCGCCTCGACGCCGCCCCGGACGGGGGCGCGGCGCCGACGGCGGGCGAGGTGGTGCGGGTGTCGTGGGGGGCGCCGTGAGGGGCGGGTGGCCATGAGCGTGACGAAGATTTATCGGGCGGCGGCGCTCGCGCACGCCGACGTGCGGCGCCGCGAAGAGAATGTCTTGCGGCTGTCGCCCGCCTGGACGCGCTGGGCCTACTGGGTGGTCGTCGCGGCGCTCGGGGCCGCGGCGGCGTTCGGCCTGCTCGCGACGGTCTACGAGTACGCCGGCGGCCCGGCGGTGGTCTGGGCGAGCGGGCGCGAGGACGTGACGTCGGCCGTCGCGGGCACGATCGCCTCGGTCGAGGTGCAGCCGGGCCAGCACGTCGACGCCGGGCAGGTGCTGGTGCGGCTGCACGCCGGGCGCGAGCGCGCCGAGCTCGAGGGGGCCGAGCGCGAGTTCGAGGCCGAGCTCGTCAAGACGCTGCGCGACCCGGCCGACGGGGCGGCGCGCCAGGCGCTCGCGGCGCTCCGGGCGAAGCGCGACCTGGCCGCGGCGCGGCTCGCCGAGCTGTCGCTGCGGGCGCCGCGGGCCGGGGTGGTGGGCGATCTGCGCCTGCGCCCGGGCCAGCCGCTCGCGGCCGGCGACGCCGCGCTGACGCTCACGTTCGACGACGCCCGTTGCGCGGTGGTCGCGGTGTTGCCCGGGCAGCACCGCCCCCACCTGCGGCCCGGGCTGCCGCTGCGGTTCGAGGTGGCGGGCTACCGCCGCGCGCACCGCGACCTCGCGATCGACGCGGTCGAGGGGCAGGTCGTCGGGCCGGCCGAGGTGCGGCGGGCGCTCGGGCAGAGCGTCGCCGACACGATCAAGGTCGAGGGCCCGGTCAACCTCGTGCGGGCGGCGCTGCCCTCGTGCGACTTCGAGGCCGACGGCGAGAGGCTGCCCCTCTACCACGGCATGGGGGGCCGCGCCGAGGCGAGGGTCAGGCCCGAGCGCGCCGTCTTTGCCTTCGCGCCGGCGCTGCGGGCGGTCTTCGGGGGCGGGCCGTGAGCGCCGCGGCGGCCGGGCCTTCGCCCGAGGGGCGCCTCGACGCCCTGCGCAAGCTCGGGGCGCGCCCGCGCGAGCGGGTGCCGTTCGTGCGCCAGCACACGACGTCCGAGTGCGGCGTCGCGTGCCTGGCCATGGTGCTCGAGTACCACGGCAAGTACGTGCCGCGCGAGGAGCTCCGTCAGGCGCTCGGGGCGGGGCGCGACGGGGTCAACGCGGGGGCGCTCTTGCGCGGCGCCGAGCAGTTCGGGCTGGTCGGCCGCGGGCTGCGACTCGAGCTCGACTCGCTCGAGTTTCTGCGGCCGGGCGCCATCTTGCACTGGGGCTTCAACCACTTCGTGGTCTTCGAGGGGCTCGCCTCCGACGGCGTCGACGTCGTCGACCCCGCGCGCGGGCCGCGGCGCGTGCCGCGCGACGAGCTCGACCGCTCGTTCACGGGCGTCGCGCTCGTGCTCGAGCCCTCCGAGGGCTTCGAGCCCCGGCCGGCCGCGCGCGGCCGCGGCGCGCGGCTCGCGCGCCTCCTGCGGTCGTCGGGCGAGTGGGGGCGCATCGCCGTCACCTCGGCCGCGCTGCAGGTGCTGGCGCTCGCGCTGCCGCTGCTGACGAGCGCCGCCGTCGACCGCGTCGTGCCCCGGGGCGACCGGCACCTGCTCGCCGTCGCCGCGGTCGGCATGGCGGGGGCGGTGTGCTTCCACTACCTCACGACGCTCGTGCGCGCGCACCTGCTGTTGAACCTGCGCGTCGCCTTCGAGGCCCGCCTGACGCTCGTCCTCGTGCGCAAGCTGCTCGCGCTGCCCTGCGCGTTCTTCCAGCAGCGCTCGACGGGCGACCTGAACATGCGGCTCAACGACAACGCCGTCGTGCGCGAGATCGTGACCTCGGGCGCGGTCTCGGCGGCGCTCGACGGGGCCCTGATGGTCGTCTACCTCGGCCTGATGCTCTTCGCCGACGCGGCCACCTTCGCGCTCGTCTGCGCGCTCGGCGCGCTGCAGGCGGGCGTCTTCCTCGCGTCGCGCCGGCGGATGCGCGACGTCGAGATGCGCCTCATCGACCGGCGCGCCCGCTACGAGGCCTACCAGTACGAGATGATCGCGGGGGTCGAAACGATCAAGGCGGCCGGCTGCGAGGGGCGGGTCGAGGAGCGCTGGGCCGACCTCTTCGTCGAGGTGATGAACGCGTCGCTGGTCGGGGGCCGCGTGACCGCGCAGCTCGAGTCGCTGGGCGGCACGCTGCGCATGGGGGCGCCGCTGCTCATCTTCGGCGTGGGCACGCTGCGCGTGCTCGACGGCGCCTACAGCCTGGGCACGATGCTCGCGCTGAACGCCTTCGCCGTCGGCGTCTTCACGCCCCTGTCGGGCCTGGTCTCGACGGCGCTGCAGCTCGAGCGGCTGGGCGGCTACTTCGACCGCCTCGACGACGTGCACGACGCCCCGCCCGAGCGGGCCCCGGGCGCGGCCCGGCCGGCCGGGCCACTCGCCGGGCGCGTGACGGTCGAGCGGGCGAGCTTCCGCTACGGCCGCCTCGCGCCGCCGGTGGTCGACGGCGTCTCGGTCGACATCGAGCCCGGCCAGTTCGTCGCCGTCGTGGGCAGGTCGGGCTCGGGCAAGTCGTCGCTCGCGGGCCTGATCGCCGGCCTGCACGCGCCGACCGAGGGGCGCGTGCTCTACGACGGCCAAGACCTCGCCGAGCTCGACCCGCGCTCCGTCCGGCAGCAGCTCGGCGTCGTCACCCAGCGCGCCTACATCTTCGGCGCCACCATCCGGGCCAACATCGCCGTCGCCGACCCCGACCTGCCGCTCGAGGCGGTCGTCGAGGCGGCCAAGGCCGCGTGCATCCACGACGACATCGAGCGCATGCCCATGGGCTACGACACCCTGCTCACCGACGGGGGCGGCTCGCTGTCGGGCGGCCAGCGGCAGCGCCTCGCCCTCGCCCGCGCCCTCGTGCGCAAGCCCGCCCTGCTGCTGCTCGACGAGGCGACGAGCGCGCTCGACGTCGCGACCGAGCGCGACGTGCAGGCGGCGCTCTCGCGGCTCGCCTGCACGCGCGTCGTCATCGCGCACCGCCTGAGCACGGTCGCCGCGGCCGACCTCATCGTGGTCATGGAGGGCGGCACGATCGTCGAGCGCGGCACGCACGCCGAGCTGCTGGCGCGCGGGGGCGCCTACGCCCGCCTCGTCGCCTCGCAGCTCGCCGCCGGCGGGCCGGCCGCCGCGGGGTGAGCCCCGCCATGTGCGCGATCGCCTCGCCGAGGGCGAGGCGAGACCCAGGAGGGCCGCCGACCGCGAGCTTGGCCGTTGCCTCGCCAAGGACGGCCGAACGTCTTGATCGCCGAGGCCTTGGGCGTCACCGAAGCGGCCGCCAGCCAGTGGCTGACGCGCGCGGCGCGCGACGGCCTGCAGGCGCTGCGCTCGCGGTCGCGACGGCCGCCGTGCCGCCATGACCTCGACGCTGCTTCCGCTCGCCCCTCGGGCCGTGGGGGCCAATCGTGACTTCTGGCCCATTGCCCGGCCCGCTCGGGGGGGGTACCCCATCGAGCATGACCGAGAGCCGCTTCACGCCCCCCCTCGCACGCGCCGCGCCCTCGGGCGCGCCCTGACGCCGTGCCGACCTTCACGCTTCGCATCAACGGCGCCGACCGCGAGGTGACCGCGAGCGACGAGATGCCCCTGCTCTGGGTGCTGCGCGATCGGCTCGGGCTGACGGGCACCAAGTACGGCTGCGGCATGGCCCTCTGCGGGGCGTGCACGGTGCTCGTCGGCGACGAGCCCGTCCGGTCGTGCGTCGCGCCCGCGTCTTCGCTGCGCGGCCAGGCGATCACGACGATCGAGGGCCTGTCGCCCGACCGATCGCACCCGGTGCAGCGGGCGTGGGCGGCCGAAGACGTGCCGCAGTGCGGCTATTGCCAGTCGGGCCAGATCATGAGCGCGGTGGCCCTGTTGCGGAGGGTGCCGCGCCCGAGCGACGCCGACATCGACACGGCCATGGCCGGCAACCTCTGCCGGTGCGGCACGTACGGCCGAATTCGCAAGGCGATCGTACGGGCGAGCGGGCGGCCGTGAGCGACCTGCGCCGGCGCTCGTTCTTGGTCGTCGCCGCGTCGGCGGCGGGCGCGCTTCTCTGGGCCCGGGCCCGGGGGCGCCTCGGCGGCGGCATGCGCGCCGGGCGCGAGCTCCACCCGCTCGTCTCGATCGCGAGCGACGGGGCCGTCACCGTCGTGGTGGCGCGCACCGAGATGGGGCAGGGGGTGACGACGGCGCTGCCGATGTTGCTGGCCGAAGAGCTCGACGTCGACTGGGCGCGCGTGGCGGTCGAACACGAGCGCTTCGACCCGCGGCACGGCGGGCAGAAGACGACCGCGAGCTTCAGCGTCTACGACGGCTGGGATCGCTACCGCAAGGCCGGCGCGACGGCGCGCGCGCTGCTCGTCGGGGCCGCGGCCGCGCGCTGGGGCGTGCCGGCCGAGCGGCTGCGCACCGAGGCCGGCTTCGTGCTCGGCGAGGGGGGGCGGCGCGCGAGCTACGGCGATCTCGTCGACGAGGCCGCCGCGCTGCCCGCCCCGGCCGACGTCGCGCCCGACGACCGCCGTCCGCCCCGCGTCGTCGGCCGGCCGCTGCCGCGCCTCGACACGGCGTCGAAGATCGACGGCAGCGCGAGGTTCGGCCTCGACGTGCGGGTCGACGGCATGCTGATCGCGTGCGTCGCCCGGGCGCCGAGGGCCGGCGCCGTCGCGGCGCGCTACGACGCCGAGGCGGCGAAGCGGGTCGAGGGCGTGCGGCACGTGGCGCCGATCACGTCGGGCGTCGCCGTGCTCGCCGACGACACCTGGGCGGCCCGGCGGGGCGTCGAGGCGCTCGGCGTCGTGTGGGAGGGCGGCGCGAGGGGGGGCTCGGCCGAGCACGCCGCCCGGCTCGCGAGCGAGCTCGGGCTGCCGCCGAAGGTCGTGGCGAGCCGTGGCGACGTCGACGCCGCGCTCTCGGCCGGGGGGCGCCGTCTCGCCGCGACGTACTCGGTGCCCTTCGTGCCGCACGCGACGATGGAGCCGGTCAACGCGACCGCGCACGTCGAGCGCGGCCGTTGCACCATCTGGGCCCCGACCCAAGACCCGGGGCGCAACCGCGCCTACGCCGCCAAGCTGCTCGGCGTGCCCGAAGGGGCGGTCGAGGTCCGCCGGACGCTGGCCGGCGGGGGGTTCGGCCGCAAAAGCTGCCAGGACTTCATTCACGACGCGGTCGAGGCGTCGCGCGCGGTCGGCCGCCCGGTGCAGGTCGTCTACACGCGCGAAGACGACCTGCGCCACGACTACTTCCGGCCGGCCTTCGCGCACCGGCTCGAGGGCGCCGTCGCGGGCGGCAAGATCGTCGCCTGGGACCACCGCCTCGTGGGCCCCTCGGTGCTCGCGAGCTGGTCTCCCGAGGGGGCGCCGGCGCCCGGCGAGATCGACCCGGTCTCGATCGCCGGCGCCGAAGAGCTGCCCTACGACGTGCCGAACTTTCGCGCGGGCGCGCGCATGGTCGACCTCGGCGTTCGCGTCGGCATCTGGCGCTCGATCGCGCACTCGTACACCTGCTTCGCCAACGAGTCGTTCTTCGACGAGCTCGCCGCCCTCGCGGAGAAAGACCCGCTCGAGTGGCGGCTCGCGCACCTCACCGCCCCTCGCCCGAGGCGCGTGCTCGAGCTCGTCGCCGAGAAGGCCGGCTGGCAGCGTCGCTCGGGCCGCCCGCTCGGCGTCGCCCTCGAGGTCGAGGCAGACGAAAGCTACTCGGTCCAGGTCGCCCACGTCGTCGAGCTCGAGCCGGGGGCCGACGGCTCGTTCGCGATCGCGCGCATCGTCGTCGCCGTCGACGCCGGCCGCATCGTCAACCCGAACATCGCGGCGGCCCAGATCGAAGGCGGCGCGGTGTGGGCCCTCTCGGCGCTGTTTCATGAGATCACGTTCGCCGACGGGGCCGCCGTGCAAAGCAACTTTCACGACGCCCCCGTCCTGCGAATGCCCCAGACGCCGCGCGTCGAAGTTCACTTCGTCGACTCGACCGCGCGCCCGTCGGGGCTGGGCGAGAAGGGCGTGCCGTCGCTGGGCCCGGCGCTCGCGAACGCGCTCGCGGCGGCGACCGGGCGCCGGGTCCGCGCGCTGCCCATTCGCCCGGCCGACCTGCGGCAGACCACCTGAACGATCGCCTCGAGCGGTCGCCCACTCGGGGCGGGCGAAGGGCCGTCGTCGCGACGATGCGGGTACGAGACGGGGCCCTCACGTACACGGTCAGCCGTGGCGGCAAGGGCATGCTCGTCGACTCGGGGCTGGGCCTCGACCTCGAGGGGCTCGGGCCCCTCGGCCTCGGCGTATAGATCGTCGCCGTCGAGCGCCGCTCTGAAGACCAAACGTGGAACCCCGTGTGGGGCGCCAGCTCGGAGATCCGCGAGCGCTACGACGAGATGGTCGTCCGCCTCGAACGCGGCGCGCTGAGCCGGGCGCCGCCCGCCGCCGCGGGGCGCGTGAAGGCGAGCGCACCGAGCAGCGCGAGGGCCGGAGGCTGGAGGGTGCGAAGGGTGCTCGTGGCGAGGCGCATGGCCCATTGGGCGGCTCGCGCGGGGCTCCCGCAAGCTCGCGCGCTGGCCCTCGGTGCGCCGGAGCTTGCACGATCTGCGAACCAGGTTCTCTACATTCTCCACTTACGCCGGGCGGGCCCAGGCGCTACGCATGGGGGCGGGCAATGACCTTTGCCCTCGACGAGGTACCCATGGCACCCGAATTCCTAACGAACCGACCTCCGTACCACGTTCGGCCGACGGCGCCGGCCAAGCCCGCCGCCGTCGAGGCGCGCCCGGGCGCGCGAGGGGGTGCGCCGTGACGGCGGCCGAGGGGGCGAAGCGTATCGCCGTCGTCGGCGCTTCCGGCGCGCAGGGCGCCGGCGTCGTCGGCGCGCTCAAGGCCCGCCCGGGCTTCGCCGTCCGCGCCATCACGCGCAAGCCGAGCGCATACCGCGGCCCCGCCGACGAGGTCGTCGAGGCCGACCTGACGAAGCCCGAGACTCTCGGGCGCGCGTTCGAGGGCGCCGACGGCGTCTTTGTGGTGACCAACTTCTGGGAGAAGTCCGGCGCCTCCGAGCAAGAGCAGGCCCGCGCCGCCGTGCGCGCCGCCGCCGCCGCCGGCGTCCGGCACTTCGTCTGGTCGACGCTGCCTGACGTGCACGCCATCTCGGGCGGCCGCTTCGAGGTGCCCCACTTCACGGGCAAGGCCGAGGTCGACGCCGACGTCGCGGCGGCGGGCTTCCCGGCGTACACCTTCGTCGAGGCCCCCTTCTACTTCCAGAACCTCACCGGCGCCATGGCGCCCCAGACCCGCCCCGACGGCACCAAGGTCTGGGGCCTGCCGCTCGACCCCGCCGCCCGCTGCATCCACGTCGGCGACATCGCCGACCTCGGCAAGGTCGTCGCGGGCGCCTTCGAGCGGCCCGACCAGGTCGGCCGCGGACAGCACCTCGCGCTCGCCGCCGCCCTCACCAGCTTCGACGAGATCGTCGCCACGCTCCGGGCGCAGGGCCACAAGGTCGGCTTCGAGCAGGTGCCCGACGAGGTCTTCGCGACGTTCTTTCCGGGCGCCGAAGAGATGGTGGCGATGTGCCGCTATTGGCAGCAGTACACATATTTCGGCCCCGACGCCGAGGCGAAGATCGCCCTCGCGCGGGCCGTCGCGACGGGGCCGTTCGTTTTGTTTGCCGATTGGGCTCGCCAAGCGATGCCCGTTGCAACCGGGGCGTAACAAGACAACCGAGCTGAACCGCCTCGCCGCCCGCCGCGAGCGAGATCGACCCCGGGGGCGAAGGTTCGACATCATCGACGAGGTGCCCGTGCGGGGCCTGACCCGGGCCGACTTTTTCGGCATTCGGCGGGCTTTCCGCTGACAACGGAAGAGACGGCGGCCCGGCGCCTGGGCCGACGCGAACGAGCCGGGCCGACGCGCGCGGGCGCCCGGCCGAGCCCCCGTTGAATTGCCTAAACCTCCACCGAGCCCTGCGCCATTTTTGTTGATAATGGAAGAGGCAGCCGAAGCGTCATCCGCTCGAGCACCGTCGGTGGGCGAGGGGCGGGTGGCGAGCGCGAACTTCAACCGCAACGGAAGCGCGGGCCGCCCCCACCCCGGCGTGGGAGTCCGTCAAGGGGGCGATCCGAGGCAGAGTTGCTTTTGATAATTGCGATTGCGTCGGCGTGCCCTTTGACCCCTTTTCAGATTCGTTGAACCCGCGTCTCTATATAAATAGTGTTCGCCCTCGGGCATCGGGCGACAATATTGTCACAGTGGGGCAAAACGCGACTGCCGGGCCGCGCGCGTGGGGTCACGAGCAAGCTAGGGCAGGCACTTTATTGGCCCTGATGAAGTCCGGCGTGCCGACGACGCGTTGCGTCGTTCGTGCGACAGGCGAGCCGGTGCGGCGCTCAGGCCGTCGGCCCGAATCGTCGCAGAGGGCAGGCGCCGTCGACGTCTGGCGCGTCGGCGTCAGGCCGTCGCACCTTCTTTGCGAGCGCAACGAATCGAACTTTCATCAAACTAAAATTCAAGACGGCGACCGTGCTTGAATTCGTCGATCCCGTCGCGGTCGACGGGCTAGTGCTGCGGCCCTGAAGTTTCGATCGGGTTCGAGTGGGGCCGCAGCCCTAGAGATTGCCTGGTAAAACCGTGCTCAGGCGCCCTGAAACCAGGCTGCCTGAGCACTCGGCTCTGTCGGGCGAATGCCCCCGTCGCCCGGCGGCCGAGCCGCGGCGCACTCGAGGCCGGCGGGGCGCTTGAAATCCGGGCGGGTTCCGGCGCGCTCCGCCGGCGCCGAACGCTGGCGCCGCGGCCGCCGCGCTCGGCCCGCATTCGCCAGACAAAGCCTCGAGCGCTGACCGTCAAATACCCGACGTCGGGCATTTTGCGGTCAAGCGTCTCTCGCTTCGAGCCATTCCGAGAGCGCCGAACGGGTTTTCCCGGTCGGCGTTCTAGAGCGGGGCGCGCGTGCGGGGGTGCCAAGCGCAAGGCTTTGATAGCCAATTTCGGCTGCTGAAGCGCCGTTCGGGGCCCATCGATGGGCGCGCCCCGCTCTAGGCGAAATGCGGGCGCGGCATTCACGACCACGAACGTAGTACTGCGCCTCCCGTGTACGACGCGCCCGGCCGGTCGCTTCCGGAGTCAGGGGGGCGCCGGGCGGCGCTCTTGCATGGGGCGAGCGGGCCCGGCCCTCTGCCGCTTCGGCCCGGCGCGGGGGGGGCCCCGGCGGGGGGGGGGTGATTCAAATCCAATTAGCCCGAGGGGGGCTTCGCGGGGGGGCGTGCGCGGCGTCGTCGCCAGGCTCGGCACCTCAGAATAAGCAGGCGACTGCGGGCGAGTTTCTGTGCGCGAGACGTCATTGACACCAGGTGCAAATTAGAAAACGGTGCTACAGTGCCATGGTGGGCTTGGGGGCCCCCGGCGCGCCGAGCGGGCGATACTCCCAGCGCTTCGAGCGGCGTGTCGTTCGAGGCGGGCGCGGGCGCGGGCACCACGCCTGGTGTTGGTTGGTTTCGGTGACTTTCGCGTTTGGCAACGCGGGCCCGGCATTGGTTTCGATAGCTTTCGGCAGCGTAAGCCCCGACACTAGTTTTGATAGTTTTCGGCGGCGTAAGCCTCGGCATTGGTTTCGATAGCTTTCGTTTTCGGTAACGTAAGACCCGGCCGCCCTGCGTCGGCGTGCGGCTTTTTTCTGCGGCGTTCGTGAGCGCGCGGCCGGTCGGCGGTCGCGTCGCGGCCTTTCGCGAAGGGCGAGAGAGGGGGGGGCAAGCCAGTGGGTTCGACAGAACGAGAGCGTCGGGCGGGCGGGCACCGAGGGCGGTCTCGGCGTACCGCCCGACCTCGGCCGGCGCGAGCGCCTCGGGGGGGCCGGCCCCTTCGAGCCGGCGTCGTCCGCATCGCGCGCACACCGCCTTTTGCTTGCTTTCCATGTCACCTCGCCGCCGCGAGCCCGTCGCTCGCCACCAGGCCCCTTCGCGCCGCTCGCCGAGCGGCCACGAGGGGGCCGCGCCCGGCCGGGCCCATCACCACCGAGGAGGTTCGATCATGACCATCCGCTGGCACAATCTCGCGCTCGTTTTGCCCCTCGCGACCGCCTGCGCCATGGCGGGTCCGAGCGAGCCCGACCCGGCCGAGGGGGGGGCCGAGGGCGCCGTGGTCGACGACGACCTCTCGCTCCACGGCATCGCCACCAACGGCGCCTCGCTCAACGGCATCGCCACCAACGGCGTCTCGCTCAACGGCATCGCCACCAACGGCGTCTCGCTCCACGGCATCGCCACCAACGGCGTCACCCTCAGCACCGTGACCGTCGAACAGAGCGAGCTGGTCGCCCATGGCCCCGACGGCGCTCGCTACGACGGCACGGGGCTGGTCGGCGCCGAGGTGCTCGGCTCCCTGGCCTCCGGCACCAGCGTGTCGATTCGCATCGACTCGGCGCGCCAAGCCGACGGGGTGTGGTTCTACGCGGCCAGCTACGCCTCGGGCTCGAGCTGGCAGCCGCTCTGCCTGCCCTACGCCGGCGCCGCCGGCGAGGCGATCGCGCTCGATGGCCGGTGGAACACGAACGAGGGCAAGCCCGGCGGCGGGTCGTGGACCGCCGACCCGACGACGTTCACGTTCGCGTGCCGCGGCTCGGCGCTCGCCAAGTGCGTCGAGCTCGGGTACAAGCCCTGGGCCTCGGCCGGGGGCGTGTCGCTGCGCGGGCACCACCAGGCCTGTACGCGCCTCTTGCGCGCCGACTACTGCGGCGACGGCACGCCGTGGACGACCGACGGCGTGACCGTCAACCTCTACGACGCCGTGGGCGTGCAGGCCGACACCGAGTCGTGGTCCATCGAAGCCGAGTGGGGGCCCGACGGCGCGCGCGCCATCTCCGTCCCCGCCCGGCAGCGCTTCTTGAACGCGGGCGGGCCGGTCCCACCCTGTTTTGCTTCGAAGGTTTCGATGTCCGCCGGCGCCCCGGGGCACTTCTCGACCGGCTCGCTCGTGATGAGTGAAACCCTCTCGCACCCCTCCCCCGTCCAGTGACGAGAGCGGCCCCGGGCGTCTCCGCGCGAGGGGCCGCCCGGCGGCGGGGTCGCGGCGCTGGCGGCGGCGAGCGGGTCGCCCGTCGGCTTCGGCCGGGCGCTCGCGCTCCTTCGCCCCTACCTCGAGGCGCTCGCATGACTCGCCCAGGGCGTCTGCTCGGCGCCCGTCGAAGACGACGGGCTCGTCTTCGATCCGGCCGCGGTGGCGGCCGAGCGCATCAAAGAAGACGCCCGCGTCGAACGTGCGCCAGCGCTCGGCGCCGTCGCGGGGGCCGCCGTCGAGCGGACGCTCGGTCGGGGGCAGAGGCGAGGAGACACTCTGGCTGAAAACGAAAGCGCCCCCGCGCCGCGATCGCGACGGGGGCGCTTGGGGCCGAGCGCTCGGGTTCGATCAGCCGCAGATCTGGACCTTGTCGGCGCAGCAGTCGCCGAACTGGGAGCAGGAGCTATCGCACTGGCAGGGCAGCGACGCGTTGAAGTTGCCGCAGCGGCCGACGCAGCTGTTGGTCGACGGCGGAGGCGGAGGCGGAGGCGGCGGCGGGGGCGGCGGCGGCGGCGGCGGCGTGGTGGTGCTAAGAACGTTCGACACCGCGCGGATGCGCGAGATCCGCATGCCCGAGTTGGTGCCGCCGCTGGCCGTGCAGCCGCCGTTCGTGTGCACACCGGCGACGCTGCCGGCCGAGTCGAGAATGGCCGAGCCCGAATTGCCGCCGAGCGTGTCGAGGTTACCATAGCGAATACTGTTGCCTGAAATGCTCGAGACGGTGCCCGCCTCGATCTGCTTCGGCTTGCCCTCGGGGTGGCCGATGATGGTGATGGCGGCGCCGGTGGCCGGGTCGGTCTGGCGCACGGGCAGGACGCCGAAGGTCGCCCCCGGGTTACCCTCGAGGCGGAGGATGGCGTAGTCGAGGCCGCCGAGGCCGTCTTCGAGAACCTGGCTAATGCGAAAGTGGCTTTGCGCCAGCAGCGTCGTGCTGCCGGCGGCCTTCTCGAAGTTGAACGAGACGAACTGGCCGACGGTGGTCGAGTCGACACAGTGGCCCGCCGTGAGAAAGAGGTCGTTCGCAATGAGCGCGCCCGAGCAGAACTTGCTCGAGTTGTCGGCGTTGGTGGTTTCGAGGGCGCCGACGGGGCGCTTGTTGCTTTGCACGAAGGCGACCGAAGGCCCGAGGGTGCCGTCATAGTCGTTGACATGTTGGGCGTCGTTGGTCGGGCCGCAGATCGACGGGTCTTTGTTCTCGGCGACGTCGCCTGAGTCGCCCGCGTCTGCCTGCTCGGCGCACGCGACGGCGAGCAGCGAGAGCCCCGTGGCCGCGAATGCCAGCGCCACCCTTCGGTGGCCGCGGGGGGTCGACAACGTGGAAGCCTTGGGCAGTCGCTCATTCTCTTGAGTCATGTCGGCACCCGAATCTCTTGGCCGCGCCATGCGACCCGGACGTATTTACCCGATACGAGGCAAAGCACAACCCGGTTAATGTATGAGATAAGCGTTCTTTTTTTGAACTCGAACCGTTCTCTTTTTGAACTCGTCGCCCGCCGCCCGCAGCGGCACGAAAAACATGCGCCCTGGCAGCACGAAAGGCCCCCCCACGGAAGCCCGCCGCCGTAGCGGGCCGCCCCGAGCGTCGCCTCGCGATCGCAGCATCGTCCGGTGCCTCACGGCTCCGGGCCCGAACCTTCGGTACTTAACGGCCTTTTCCAGTGCCGACGGACCGCTCGTCCGATGCGGCTACCCGGCCCCACCTCGCCGGCTGCAGTCCCGCCCGCACGGACGAGTAGGCAAACCAGCCGGGGCTCGTTGGGGCGCCCGCGCGTCGGCCCGCGCGTCGGCCCGGGCGCCGCGCCGCGCGCCCCTTCTGCTGATGATGAAAAATGCCACCGAATGCCGCACCTCATCATTCGCCCCGAGGTCGGGCCGCTGCTCTTCGAGCACGCCGCGGCTCGGGCGGTGCCCGACGGGGCGCCGGAGGCCGCGGGGGCGGCTACGACGCCCGCCGAGCGAGGCGGGCGGACCGGGGGCCGGGGCAACCGGCGGCGAGCGGAGGCGCCGCGCCGGCGCGCGAACGCGCTCGCCGTCAGGCCCGAGCGGCGGAAGGCGGCGAGGACGTGCAGCCCGGCGTGCCCGACCGAAAGGGCACGGTCGGCGTCGGCAGCAAGCGCTTCGGCGTCGCGGGCCAGAAGCTGCTCGAGCCCGACCAAGACGCGACCACCCACGATTTCATCTTTCAGGACCACGACGTCTTCTTCGTCGATACCGCGCGCGACCTGTGCGAGTTCACCCGCCAGTCGCTGCACGGGCGGGCCGACGAGTATTTCGACAAGCACCCGAAGACGAAGCAAACCCCCGACGCGATGGCGAACGACGTGCCCTCGGCGCTGGGCTCGCCCTCCTGGGGCGTGCTGCCCTTTCGCTTCGGCGCCGGCCGCGACGGGAAACACAAGCTCGAGCCGGTCGAGCCGCTGCCGCCGGGCGAACCGCCCGACGACGGCGACAGCTCGCAGGACGCAGTTCAACGGGCCCCGGCTTCGAGCCCCGGCAGAGCTGCCCGGCTTGCTGGTGAGCTTGGGGCGGCGCGTCCGCGCGTGCGTCGATCGCGGCGGCGAAGGGGTCTGTGCGAACGTCGCGCTCGACGGAGGCGCGAGCCGCCGGGCATTCGAGGCGGCCGGGCGAGGGCGGCCGGCCTCGCCTCGTCAGGGGGTGAGCAGGGGTTGAAACGGCCCTTCGCCGCGCCCGCTTCGCCCCCCCGAGCTGAAGCAAGGCTTGTGCTAGGGCAGAGACAGAGGTGCACTTCCTACCTCCTGCGAGCGTCGCCGCTGGGCCGGAGACGACTATCCGAAGTGGAGGGGCTCGGGTATCTTTGACTGGTTCCCGAAAGGGTACGAACCATGCAGGCCCGTGAATCGGCCGCGCCTCGCGAGATTCGTTTCTCATCGATGACGGCCCGTCAGGCGCACGCGGCCCCCTGCGCCGAACCCTCGCCGCGAAAGAAGCTCCCATGTCCAAGACCCGCGCCCCCTTCATCCCGCGCCGCCGCCTGCCCCGCCCCCGCCTCGTATCTCGCCCGGCCCCCGGGGGCGCGCTGCCGTTCGACCGCCGGTCCTTTCTGGGCTCGTTGCTCGCCGGGGCCGCGCTCGCGGCGGTGGGTTGCGACAAAGATGACCCCCCCGCCGCGACGACGCCGTCCTCGCGGGGCGTGTCGATCGCCGAGGTCCGCGCGGGCGAAGACCTGTTCGGGTACGTCGTCCGGGTGCGCGGCGGGCACGACGAGGCGCTCTACAAGGCCATCCTCGGGGCCGCCAACGAGTACAAAGAGGGCGACGAGGCGCTCGGCATTCACGCGCTCGACCAGGCGACGCGCGACAACGCGCGGGCCTTGCTCGGCAACACCCGGCTCGGCGATCTGCGGGCGCACCCCCTGCACCGCGACGCCGTGCTCGCGCTCATCGAGGGCGCGGTCGACGAGGGCGCGGCCGCGCGGGTCGCCGGGTGGACGATGGCCGAGCTGCGCGAGTTTCTCTTGCGCGAAGACGAGCCGGCGATCAAGGCCGTCATGGTCGGCCTGTCGAGCGAGATCATCGGCATGATCGTCAAGCTCATGACCAACGATGAGCTCATCGCGGTCAGCCGCAAGGTGTTCAACCCCTTGCCCGGCTCCAACATCGGCGCGCGCGGCTACCTGGGCGCTCGCATTCAGCCGAACTCGCCCACCGACAACGTCGACGACATCGTCTGGCAGGTGTTCTCCGGCTGGTCCTACGCGGTCGGCGACGTGGTGCTCGGCAACAACCCGGTCTCGAGCGAGGTCGACAGCGTGGCGGCGATCGAGCTCGCCCTGAAAGATGTGCTCGTCACCTTCGGGCTACAAGACACCCTGCCGCACTGCGTGCTCGCCCACATCGACGTGCAGGCCGCGGCCGAGGGCGAGTACCCCGGCTCGACCGCGCTCTGGTTCCAGAGCCTGGGCTCGACCGACGACGCCAACGCCACCTTCGACGTGAGCGTCGACAAGATGCTCGCCCACGCGGCCCAGCGCGGCGGCAAGTTCGGGCTCTACTTCGAGACCGGCCAGGGCGCCGACGCCACCAACGGCCACGGCGCCGGCTTCGACATGGTCGTGCACGAGGCGCGCAAGTACGGCTTCGCCCGCGCGCTGACCGGC
>DASTPP010000382.1:0-8276 GCA_035762175.1 Polyangiaceae bacterium
GTCGGTGCCGCCGGTCGCGGCGACCGCGAGCGCCTGGCCGGTGGCGAACACGAGCGTGGTGCCCGGCTGCGAGAGGGGGCTGACGCCCCGGTGCCGGAAGCGCCAGTACTCGAAGGCCGAGGTCGCGACGAAGGCGAGCGACACCGACACGAGCGTCACGCGGCGCCAGCGGGCCGAGTCGAGCGAGATGAAGACGAGGGTGAGCAAGAAGCCGAGCGGCGCGAAGAGCAGGCGCTTGGTCAGCAGCTGGCTCAGCTCGCGCTCGAGCACCGCGCGGCGGATCTCTTCGAAGCCCGGTCCTCGCATCATCGTGGGGCCTGCGGGGGCGCGCCCCCGCCCCCTACGTTGCCTTGCACCACCGCCGGCGCCGCACGTCAACGGGGGGCGCTTCGGCGGCCCGCGTGGTAGGGTTACCACGCTAGGAGGGCAAGGCCGCCATGGGCGCACGCGAATGCTTCGAGGTCGCCGGGCAGGCCGCCGGATTGCTCGAAGAGATGGGCTTCGTGGCCGTCGCGCGCCTGAAGGGCGGGGTGGTCACGCTCGAGTTCTGGCGGGGCGAGCAAGCCATGCGCTACGAGTTCACCGACCCCTCGGTCACCCCGCGCTCGCTCGCGCTCGCCTGCGCGGCCGAGTACCGCGAGCGGGTGGGCGACGACTGAGGCCCGGGCTCCCGCCGCGCCCGGGTCGCGGGGCAGGGGCAACGGACGGGGCGCGCGTCTCGGTCGCAGGGCCGAGGCGGCCGGCGGCGCGTGCACCCCGGCCGTAGGGCAGCGGCGACGGGCGACGCGCGCTCCGTCCGCAGGGTAAGGGCGACGGGCGGCGCGCGCTCCGTCCGCAGGGTAAGGGCGACGGGCGGCGCGCTCCCCGGCCGCAGGGCAGGGTCGACGGGCGACGCGGGCTCCGTTCGCAGGGTAAGGGGGACGGGCGGCGCGCGCCCCGGGCGTTGGGCCGGGCGCCGAGTTGGCGTATCACGCGGCGGCCATGAGCCGCCCCTCCCGCCGCCACTTCGTCGCCCACGCCCTGCTCGCCGGCGTCGCCTCGGCCTGCGCCGAGGGCCCGAGCGCCTCGCCCGCCCGGGCCCCGGGCCAGAAGCCCGCCCCGCCCCCCGCGCCGCCCCCGGGCGCGCCCGCCGCGGGCGACGCCGTCACCGCCCAGACGATCGCCGAGGCCGAGAAGCTCGTGCGCGTGCGCTCGGCGCCGGCGGCGCGCGAGCAGATGGCGCGAAGCTGGCAGACGAACATGGGCCCGTCGTTCGCCCTGCGCGAGCGCCCGCCGCTCGACCCCTCGCTCGCCCCCGCCACGGTGTGGGACCCGCGCGCGGCCGCCGGCGCGCTGCCGCCGCCGGCGCGGGCGAACCGGCTCTTGCCCTCGCGCCGGCCGGGGCCCGCGGCCCCGCCCGCGTCCGAGGCGGAGCTCGCCCACGCGCCCGTCTCGCTTCTTTCGCGGTGGCTCAAGCAGCGCAAGCTCACGTCGAGGGCGCTCACCGAGCTCTATTTGCAGCGGCTCGAGGCCTTCGACCCGAAGCTGAAGTGCGTCATCACGCTGACGCGCGCGATCGCCCTCGAGCAGGCCGACCGGGCCGACCGCGAGCTCGATCAGGGCAAGGTGCGGGGGCCGCTGCACGGCGTGCCCTACGGCCTGAAAGATCTGCTCGACACCGCCGGCGTCGCCACCACCTGGGGCGCCGAGCCCTACCGCGGCCGCGTGCCGAGCGAGGACGCGGCCGTCGTCAAGCGCCTGCGCGAGGCGGGGGCGGTGCTCGTCGCCAAGCTGAGCCTCGGCGCGCTCGCCCTGAACGACGTGTGGTTCGGCGGGCAGACGAAGAACCCCTGGCTGCTCGAGGAGGGCTCGAGCGGCTCGAGCGCCGGGTCGGGGTCGGCCGTCGCGGCCGGCTGTGTCGGCTTCGCCATCGGCAGCGAGACGCTCGGCAGCATCGTCTCGCCCGCGAGCCGCTGCGGCGTCGTGGGGCTGCGCCCGACCTTCGGGCGCGTCGCGCGCACGGGCGCCATGACGCTCTGCTGGTCGCTCGACAAGCTCGGCCCGATGGCGCGCGCCGTCGAGGACACCGCCCTCGTGCTCGGCGCCATCAGCGGCCCCGACCCGGGCGACGCGAGCAGCGTGCCGAGCGCGTTCGACTTCGACGCCGACGCGCCGGTCAAGGGCCTGCGCGTCGGGTTCGTGCGCGCCTGGCTCGACGGGGCGAGCGAGGCCGAGCGGGGGGCGCTCGAGGCGGCCAAGCGCGCGGGGATGCAGGCGGTCGAGGTCGCCTTCCCCGATTTGCCCTACGGCGGCCTGCTGCCCGCGCTCTTCGCCGAGGCGGCCGCCTCGTTCGACGAGCTCGTGCGCTCGGGCCGCGTCGACCAGCTCGGCACGCCGAACGACGACGCGTGGCCCAACTTCTTCCGCCAGGCGAGGCTGCTCTCGGCGGTCGACCTCGTGCAGGCCGAGCGGCTGCGAAGGCAGGTGGCCCGCGCGCTCGACGAGCTGATGCGGCGGGTCGACCTCTTGCTCGTGCCGGCGCTGCGCGACGAGGCCCTGACGGCGACCAACTTCAGCGGCCACCCCTCGCTCACCTTGCGGGCGGGCTTCGTCGAGATCGATCGCATCCGCAGCGATTATGCGCCGCCGCCCGGCCGAGAGCTGCCCGCGCTCGCGCCCAAGCGGCGCGTGCCCCAGGGCGTGACGCTCGTCGGACGGCTCTTCGACGAGGCGACGCTCTGCCGCGCCGGCATGGCGCTCGAGCGCGAGCTCGGCGTCGCCGGCGAGCGCCCGCCGGGGTTCTGAGCCCCGGCCCGGCCCGGGCGGCGCGCCCGCGGCCTCGCGCGAGACGGCCCGGGGGCCCCGGGCCCGCGCCCTCGTCGGCGCCCCGGGCGGCGGGCCCTTGAACTTCTTCGCCCGGTGGCTTCGCCCCGGCCATCGGCGGGGCGCGGGCCTCGGCCCTCAGGCCGGGGCCCCGAAGCGCCGGCGGGCGAAGGCGCCGAGCGCGTCGAGCACGCGCGGCGGGATCTCGTGCCCGCCGCGGAAGGGCACGAACTCGACGCGGGCGCCGCCGCCCCCGAGCAGGTCGCGCAACACTTCGGCGAGCGCGAAGGGCAAGATGGCGTCGGCCGAGCCGTGGCTCTGCACGACCTCGAGGCCCCGGGCCGCGCCGGCCTCGAGATCTTCGCGCCAGCGCTCGGCGTGCATGATCGTGCCCGAGAGCAGGCAGAGGCCCGCGACGCCCGGCCGGGCCGAGAGCAGCCAGTCGGTGGTGAGCGTGGCGCCCTGCGAGAAACCGCCGACCAGGAGCGACCCCGGCTCGACGCCCTCGCCCTTCACGAGCGCCTCGACGCAGGCGGCGAGCGCGTCGCGCGCCCGGTCGAGCCCCTCGGGCGCGCGGTCCATCAGCGCGCGCAGCTCGCCGCGCATCGCGCTTCGCTGCAGCGCTTCGATGTCGACGGGCCACCAGACCCGCCCCTCGTAGCCGCCGCCGAAGTCGAGCGCGAGCGGCGCCTCGGGGAAGAACCAGCGCACCCCGGGCCCCGCGTCGATGACGCGCGAGAGCCCCACCAAGTCGTCGCCGGGGGCGCCGTAGCCGTGGCAGAGCAGCACGGCCGGCCCCCCCCCTCGCCCCTCGCGGTCGTCGCCGCCCGCGGCCCGCACGCGCAGCGGGCCCGCCGAGAACGTACGCATCGTCAACACCTCCTCGTGGTTCGGGCCGCCCTTATGGCACGGGCGCCGCCCCGGCGGGAGCGCCGCCCGTCATGGCTCGGCGTTTCGGTTCGCGACGGCCGCGACCGCGTCGGTCAGGAGCGTGTCGTTGCGCAGGCAGGGGTGGCAGTCGGACGCGAAGATGCGGAAGACGCCGCCGCTGCCGCAGCCCCGCCGGTTCAAGAGCGGCTTGAGCAGCGGCGTCATGCGCTTGTCGCCGACCTCGATGACCCTCGGCAGCAGGGCGTGCCGCTCGTCGCAGTCTTTCGCCTGCTTGAAGTCGAGGTAGATGGCGAGCGCCGGCGAGGCCTTCGCGCGCACCTCGGGCTTCTGCAGCGAGCGCTGGGCGGCGGCCTGCGCCCGCGGCGGGGCGTCCTTCGCGGTCGACAGGTCGTAGAGCACGTTCGGCCCCTGCGTCCCCGGCAGCGACTCGAGCAGCGCGAAGGCGTCGGCCTCGGCGTCGGGCGCGAGCGCGGCGGCGCGCAGCGCCTGCATCACGCCGTCGTCGATCGGGGGCGCGGGCTCGAGCGCGGCGAGCTCGCGCGCCGCCGCCGCCGCCTCGCGGTGGCGCCTCTGCTCGCCGTAGGCCCGCACGAGCGCGGCGCGCACCTTCTGGTCTTTCGGGAAGCGCTCGGCGAGCGTCGTCAGCGCCTCGGGCGAGGACCCGGCGGCCTCGAGCTCGGACGGCGACGCGCTCGTCGGCGGCGACACCCAGCCGATGATGCCGCCGTCGCCCGCCGGCTCTTTGCCCGTCTCGGGCGGCGCGGCCGGGCCCCCGACCGTGGCGAGGATGAGGACGAGGAGGGCGACCGGCGGCAGGGCGAAGGCGAAGGCGAGCGCGGCGAGCGGCAGGCGGCCGAAGCGCGGCGGCAGCTTCGCCCGCACCCCCTCGAGCGCGACGCGCGTGCGCGTGGCGACCACCGGCAGGTGCGTGCGCAGAGGCTCGAGGGCGGCGCGCGCCTGGGTGCGCAGCGCGGTCGCGTTCAGGCCCCGCCGCGCCAGCGGCCCCGCCGGCGCCGTCGCGGGCTCGCCGTCGGCCGGCGCGGCGGCGACGTGCGTCGGCAGGTAGGCGACCTGCGACGCGACGCCCGTGCGCGCCGCGGCCGCCTCGCCCGGGGGGGCGCCCTCGCCGCCGTTCGCCGGCGGCCCCGAGGGCAGCGACCAGGCCGACCCCGAGGGCGGGCGCGGCAGCGCGACCGACGAGGGCTGGCGCCCGTAGGCGACCGACGCGGGGCCCGCGCCCCGGGGCGCGCCGCCCAGGATCTCGTCGATGGCCTCGATGACCTCTTCGGCGCTCGCGGGCCGGGCCTGCGCGTCTTTCTGCAAGAGGCGCAGCACCAGGTCTTCGACCGGCTTCGGCACCTCGGCCTGCGGGTTGCGCGCGCTCGGCGGCTGGGGCGGCACCGTGATGTGCTGCGCGACGAGCGAGACCGGGTCGGCCGCCTCGAAGGGCCGGCTGCCGGTGACCATCTCGTAGAGCATCACGCCGAGCGCGTAGAGGTCGGCGCGGTGGTCGACTTGCTGCCCGAGCGCCTGCTCGGGCGCCATGTACTCGGGCGTGCCGTACATCACGCCCATGCGCGTCAGCTGGTGGACGACCGTCGCCTTGCCGGTGAGCTCTTGGACGGGCACCTTGGCGATGCCGAAGTCGAGCACCTTGACGAAGTCGGTGTCCTGGCCGCGCACGACCAGCATCACGTTCTCGGGCTTCAGGTCGCGGTGCACGATGCCGAGCTCGTGGGCGCGGGCGAGCGCGGCGGTGACCTGCCGCACGATGTGCAGGGCGCGCGCGGCCGGCAGGGCCCCGAGCCCGGCCAGCATCTCGCGCAGGCTGCGGCCCTCGATGTACTCGAGCACCAGGAAGAACGAGCCCTCGGGCGTGCGCCCGAAGTCGGTCGCCGCGGCCACGTTCGGGTGGTCGATGTGCGCGGCGGCCATCGCCTCGCGCTCGAAGCGCGCGACGATCTCGTCGTGCATCATCATGTCGGGGTGCAAGACCTTGATGGCGACGCGCTTGCGCATCAGCACGTGCTCGCCGAGGTACACCTCGCCCATGCCGCCCTCGCCGATCAGCGAGGTGATGCGGTAGCGGTCGGACAGCAGCGCGCCGACCATGCGCGCGGGCGGCCGGTCGAGCGACGAGGGCGGGGGGGGCGATTCAGCCATGGCCCTCGACGTGCACGGCGCTTTCGGGCAGCCCGCCCTCGCGCCGCAAGAGTTCGGCCACCGACGCGGCCATCGCCGAGCGCCCGCAGACGAAGGCGTCGGCCGGCTCGAGCGCGCGCGCCAGCTCGACGACGTGCTCTTGGACGTAGCCCCGGCGCCCCGCCCAGCTTTCGGGCGCGCGCGAGAGCGTGACCTCGAACCGCGCCCGGCCGCCCGGGCGCCGCCCCCAGGCCGACAGCTCGTCGCCCCAGAGCACGTCGTCGGGCGCGCGGTAGCCGGCGAGCAGCACGACCGGCGGGCCCTCGCGCGCGAGGGCCTCTTGGGCGAGCGCGCGCAGCGGCGCCACCCCCGTGCCCGCCCCGACCAGGAGCGTCGCGCCGCGCCCGCGGGCCGAGCGCCAGGTGAGCGCGCCGCCCGCGTCGCCGACCTCGAGCCCCTGGCCCACGCGCAGCCCCCAGAGCGCCTCGACGATGGGGTCGGTCGAGGCCCCGACGGCGACCTCGAAGTGGTTCGGCCCGGCGTGGCCCGGGGCCGAGGCGACCGAGTAGGGGCGCGCGAGCGCGGCCCCGTCGGGCCCGCGCGGGCGCAACATCACCCACTGCCCGGCCTCGTAGGCGAAGGGCTCGGGCCCTTCGGCCTCGAACAGGAGCGCGCGCACGCGCGAGGTCAGCGCGTGCGTATCGGCAAGTCGGACGCGACGGGGACGCTCGGGACTCATCGTTAAGGCGAGGGCCCGGCGCGAGCGGGGCCCTCACCCAACGCTTAGCACGGCCGCCCGCCCGCCGGGGCACGCCCCGTCGCGCCCCCGCGTCCGCAGCCCGCCCGCCCCGCCGCCCGGGCCCCGGCCGCCCCCGCGGGGCCCCTCAGTCGGCGACGTCCGCGCGCCCCTTGGCCCCGAGCCGCCCCGCCCCCTCGTGCGCCCAGGCCCGCCAGAGCTCGGCCGCGCCCTCCGGCGTCAGCCCGGCGGTCTCGGCGAGCGCCTTGAAGCCCGTCACGTCGCCCGCCGAGCCCTCGCGCCAGCGCTCGTAAAAGGCCCAGAGCTGCCCCCGCTCGTCGAGCCAGCGGCAGAACGAGCGCGCCGAGGCGTAATGCATCCGCTCGTGCTCGCGCCGAAAGTCGTGCCCCCCCATGCCGAGCAGCCGCGCGGGGCCCGCCTCGCTCCGCCCGAGCGGCGTGTCGAGCGCCTCGCGCAGCCACGCGTCGCGCTCGTTGGGCCCCCCGTGCACGCCCCCCTGCGCGTCGAACCAGGGCGTCTCGTAGAGCGACGCGAGCCCCTCGTCGAACCAGGTCGGCACCCCCGGAAAGTCGTCGCGCACCAGCGCGTGCATCAGCTCGTGCACGAGCACCCCCGGGCCCCGCCCCACGTTCGCCACCGCGCGCCGCTCGCCGACGACGTAAAAGCCGTAGGGCGAGGGGCAGCGACCCCCCTCGTAGCGGCGGCAGTACGCCTCGTACGACGCGTCGTCGGCGAAGACGTACGCGCGCACCGGCCGCGCCGCCGCCGCCCGCCCGAGCGGACCCCGCAGCTGCGCCCCGAGCGCCCGCTCGGCGAGCCCGACGCTCCGCTCGAAGGCCTCGCCCTCGGGCCCCGCCACCAGCACGCGCCCGGCCAGCAGCCGCAGCGCGCGCCGCCCCCCGAAGGTCGCCTCGTCGTCGGCCGGGTCGGGCCGCGCCCCGCCCGCCGCCGCGCCCGCCGCCCCCTCGGCGCCGCCGCCGCCCGGCGCCGGCGCGCGCCCCGGCGGCTGGCACGAGACGAGCCAGGCGACCAGCCAGAGCAGCAGGGCGCCGCCGTGCAGTGTCCAGCGGCCGCTCACCACGTCGAGCGAGCCGGCCGGCCGCGAGGCATCACCGGGGGGGAAGGCCATCGTTGCGCACCACCCTCTTAGGTGGAGGGCAGCGGCTCGAACGTGACAGCCCTTCGTCACCTTACGCCCTCGCCCTTCGGACACCGCCGGGGCGCCCGCCGTTGCGCGCGCGGGCCGGCCGCGGGCGTGAGCGCCTCGGCGCCGGGCGCGGCCTCGCCCCGCCGTGCCGCGCGCGCCGGGCTGGCGGTGCGAGGCCGCGCGCCGCCCCCGCGCGCGGGGCCTGCCCCCGAAGGCCGGCGGGGCCGCCCAAAGCGGCCGGGCGTCCGGCCGGGCCGCCCGCGCGCCCCGAGCGGGCCCGGAGCGCGTGTGGGGCAGGGAAGGAAAACGGGGCGCCAGGGCGTAGGAGGGGCGCGGCGGGCCCGCCGACTCGCGGCCGGGCCCGCGAAAAATGGCTGCGGCGCCGCTCGCCCGGGGCGTTCGTTCACGCAACGTACGGGAGGTCTTCCCCGATGGGGGCGGGCCTAGTACGCTGCCTCGGGCAAGGGCAAACGTCGGGAGACACGTATTGCTTCAACCGGGCGCGCTTATCGGCGGCAAGTACCGCCTCGAGAAACT
>DASTPP010000383.1:0-21050 GCA_035762175.1 Polyangiaceae bacterium
CGCCTCGTCGTAGCGCGTTCTCGGCCCGCGCCGCAGCGGCGGCGGCAAGAGCCCCTGCGCGACCCAACTGTGAACGACCCGCCGCGAGACCCCGAGCTTCGCTTCGAGCTCGCCGATGCTCATCTCTGCCATCTGCCACCCACCTTTACGTCATGCCCGACCCACGCCGAGGCTTCGGGCTCGGGCCAGCGCCTAAAATTGTCACGATCGCCCCCCTGCAAGGGGGCGAGCACCGAGACAAACGACATGATGCGAAGGTTCAACCTTGGCGATCATGCCATCATGACCATGATTTTGACGATCGGGCCTTCGCCGTCGGCCGGTAAGGGCATAAAACGATGCTTGGAGAGAGAAATAGTAGCATGAAGTGCTTTGGTTTGCATGGTTTTTAGCTAAAATAGTGACTGTTTTGGCATTTTTGCCAAGGTTAAACCTTGGTAAAATGACATAAAACGTTAAGATTTGACCGCCCCAAGGTTACGTTCGGGCGCCAGAAGGCAGGCCCCGCCACCCCCACGACCGCCCCACGCTGCGCCCCACTCGCCGCGCCATCGCCGTACGCTGCGCCCAGGGCGCCGCATCGTCGCCCCACCCTGCGCCCAGCTCGCCGCACCGCTGCCCCACCCCGCGCCCGGCGCGCCCCGTCGCTCCACGCTGCGCCCAACTTGTCGTCATCGAACGCCCAACCCGCCGCCACCGACATTCCGGCGCGGTGGGCGGGCCCGCCGGGGGCGTCCAGAGGGCGGGGCCCCCGCTGTTTGAGCCCCCCCTTCACGGGGGGGCGAGTTCGGGGTGCCCGGCGGACGTCCCCGGCGGGCCCGCCCACCGCGCGACGTTTCGTCGGCCCCCGCGCGACGCTGCGCCGGCCCCCGCGCGACGCTGCGCCGGCCGCGCATAAGGCGCGCTCCGTCAGAAAATGCGCCCCCGCGGCGGGGCGCGTCCGGACCTCGCCCGGGCGGCCCCCGGGCCGTCGGCCCCGCTCAGAGCAGATCGCCCGAGAACGAGAAGCCGACGATGAGGTAGGGCACGGCCTGCGAGCTGTCTTGGCCGGCGCGGTAGTGGTGGTCGAGCCACCACTGGGCGAGCACGAAGACGGTGGGGGTGTTGAAGCCGGCGCCGGGGCGGTCGAAGAAGGTGTACGAGACGAGCGGGCCGATGCGCTGAATGGTGCGGCTCGCGGGCGACCGCGGGTCTTCGCCGGGGGCGAAGTCGTCGTCGTCGTAGATCGCGCGCGCCATGCTGTAGCGCAGGCCGGCGGTGAGGCCGAAGGGCGTGACGGCGACGAGGTCGGAGTCGTTGGCGATGACCCAGCCGTCGCGGGGCACGAGCAGGTCGGCGACCGGGTCGTACGAGACGCGGTCGCCGCGGCGCAGGTCGCTCAGGTTGTAGATGAAGCGCGTCGCCGAGCGGGCGGCGACGGGGCCGACCTTCACCTGCACGAGGGGCTGGACGGTGAACTGGCCGCGGGTCGTGCGGTAGGCCCGGCCCGCCTCTTCGCCGGCGTCGCGGTCGTCGTCGGAGTGCGGCGAGGCGGCCGACGGGTACGACTGCAGGTGCCCGAAGCCGCCGAAGAAGAGGCTGGCGCTGTACGAGGCCGTGAGCTGAAACACCGAGAGCGGCTGGAACTCGAGCGAGGGCGAGATCGAGGTGATGGCGGGCGAGAGGGTGCCGGCGAGGCCGACGCCGGCGAACGTGTCGCGCAGCAGGGCGCTCTCGCTCTCGAAGAGGCGGCGCCGGTAGCCGAAGCGGGCCTCGCCGAAGAGGCCGAGCGGGTTGTAGCGGGCGAGGGTGGTGCTGCGGAAGAGCAGGCGGTGGGTCGGCGGCGCCGGGGTCGGCGCGCTGATGGCGGCGCCGGGCTGCGGGGGCAGGTTGGGCGCCCTCTGCGCGCGCGCGTCGCCGGCGCCGGCGAGGGCGGCGAGCGAGAGCGCGGCGGCGACCGGCCGACGCCAAGGCGACGAGGGCCCGGCCTTCGCGTGTGCGCGCCTCACCGGGCGAGAGTGCGAGAAGGGGACGCCCCGGGTCAAGCCCGCGCTGCGGCGGCCGGGCGGGGCGGCGCGAAAGGCGGTCGAGCGCGGGCGGGGCCGGGGCGGCGGGGGCGGGGCGGCTCAGAAGGCGTCGCAGCCGGTGAGCGCGCGGCCCAAGATGAGGGTGTGCACCTCGTGGGTGCCCTCGTAGGTGTAGACGCTTTCGAGGTTGAGCGCGTGCCGGATGGCGGGATACTCGAGCAAGATGCCGTTGGCGCCGAGAATGCTGCGCGCGGCGCGGGCGACGCGCAGGGCGGCGGCGACGTTGTTGCGCTTGCAGAGGCTGACCTGCTGCGGCAAGAGCTGGTCGCGCTCTTTGAGGCGCGCGTAGTGCAGGGCGAGCAGCTCGCCCCGCACGATCTCTTGGGCCATCTCGACGAGCTGCTCTTGAATGAGCTGCTTCGAGGCGATGGGCACGCCGAACTGCACGCGGGTGCGGGCGTAGGCGAGGGCCGAGTCGAAGCAGGCGCGCGCGGCGCCGAGCACGCTGAAGCCGATGCCCATGCGGGCCTGGTTCAGGCACGAGAGCGGGGCGCCGAGGCCGCGCCCGCCCTCGAGCACGTTCTCGGCCGGCACGCGGCAGTCGCTCAGCACGATCTCGCCCGTCTCGCTCGCCCGCAGCGACATCTTGTTGCGCACCGTGGGCGTCTCGAAGCCGGGCGTGCCGCGCTCGACGACGAAGCCGCGCACCGACTCGGGGCCGCCGTCGTCGACCTTGGCCCAGACGACGGCGAGGTCGGCGAGGGGCGCGTTCGTGATCCACATCTTGGTGCCGTTGAGCACGTAGCCCGCGCCGTCGCGCCGCGCGCGCGTCTGCATCGACCCGGGGTCGGAGCCCGAGTCGGGCTCGGTCAGGCCGAAGCAGCCGATCGTTTCGCCGCGCGCCATCGGCGGCAAAAAGCGCCTTTTCTGCTCTTCGGAGCCGTAGCGCCAGATGGGGTACATCGAGAGCGAGCCTTGCACGCTCACGAACGAGCGCAGGCCGCCGTCGCCGTACTCGAGCTCGGCGAGCGCGAGGCCGTAGGCGACCGCGCCCATGCCCGCGCAGCCGTAGCCCTTGAGCGAGGCGCCGAGCAGGCCCATCTCGGCCAGCGCGGGGATGAGGTCGCGGGGGAACTGCTCTTTCTCGAAGAGCTCGGCGGCGCGCGGCGCGTAGCGCTCGCGCACCAGGCGCCTCACCGCGTCGCGCACCATGCGCTCTTCGTCGGAGAGCAGGGGTTCGATCGCGCTCAATTGCTCGAGAGAAAGGGCGGCGTCGGCCATGGCGCGGACGCTGCCACGGACGCCCCGCCGCCGCCACGAACTTGGCCCCGCGCCCGCCGCCGCCCTAGCCCCGGGGGCGCCATGGGCCCTCGCCTGATGCCGCCCGCGCCGGCGCGCCGATCCGGCCGCGCGCCGCTCGCCCTCGCCGCCCTCGCGTCGCTCGCGCTCGCGCTCTCGTGCGCCGACGAGGGCCTCGGCCCGCGCGGCGGCGTCCGGCCGCCGCCGCCGAAGCGCCCCGTCGCCGCGGCCCCCCTCGCGCCCAAGCCCGCGCCCGCGGCGCCCCGGCCGGCCGCCCCGCCCGCCCCGACGGCCGTCGCGTCCGCCGCCGCCCCCGAGCCCGCGCCCGCACCCGCGCCCGCGCCGCCGCCCCCGCCGCGCCTGCTCGCGCTGCGCAAAGAGGTTTCGGTGTACGCGGCGCCCGACGCGCGCTCGCCCAAGCTCGGCTACCTGCGCGCCGGCGCGATGGCCGAGCGCAGCAAGGCGCCCGTCGGCCGCAAGGGCTGCTCGGGCGGCTGGTACGCGGTCGAGCCCCGCGGCTACGTCTGCGCGGGCCCCGCCGCCTCGATCGATCTCGAGGGCCCGATCGCCGAGCTCTCGCGGCGGCGCCCCGAGCGCGCCGAGGGCCTGCCCTACGACTACGTGCTCACCACCTCGCCCGCGCCGCCCTTCTACCTGCGGCTGCCGAGCGCCGCCGAGCAGCGCAGCATCGAGGGCGAGATCGCGGCCCCGCGCGAGTCGCGCGTCGCGCTCGCCTCGGTCAAGCCGGCCGCCGGCGCCGAGGCGTCCTTGAAGGGCGGCGGGGGCGTGTCGGCCTTGAAGGGCGGCGCGGGCGCGGCGGCCGGCGCCGAGCCCTCGCCGGTGCCCGAGGCCCTGCGCGACGGCGCCGTCGTGCCCTCGCTCTCGCCCAACCACTACGGCCCCGGCGCGCTCTACGAGGGCCGCGCCCTGCCCCGGACGGGCCTCGCGCTCCTCGAGCGCTTCGACTGGCAGGGCCGCGCCTTCGGCCTGACGACCGACCTCTTGCTCGTGCCCCTCGACCGCACGCGGCCCGTGCGCCCGAGCGCCTTCCACGGGCTCGAGCTCGGGGGCGAGTCGTTCGCCGCCTTCGTCGTCGCCAAGGGCGGCGACCGCCTCTACCGCCGCGAGGGCGGGCGCCTCGTCGCCGACGCGCCCCTCGCCTACCGCGAGGGCGTCGCGCTCAGCGGCCGCAGCGAGCGCGAGGGCGGCGCGACCTACCTCGAGACCGCCGACGGGCGCTTCGTGCGCGACGGCGCCCACCTGCGCCGCGCCGACCCGCCCGCCGCGTGGCCCGCCTTCGCCCTCGAAGGCAAGAAGTGGGTCGACGTCTCGATCGTGCGCCAGACCCTCGTCGCCTACGAGGGCACGAAGCCCGCCTTCGCCACGCTCGTCTCGACCGGTGCCGACGGCCTCGGCGACCCCGAAGAAACCCACTCGACCGTGCGCGGTACGTTCGCCATCCGCGCGAAGCACGTCACCGCCACGATGGACTCGGACGAGCTCGAGGACCGCTTCGACCTGCGCGACGTGCCCTACGTGCAATACTTTCACGGCGGCTACGCGCTGCACGCCGCCTACTGGCACGACGGCTTCGGCGCCCCGCGCAGCCACGGCTGCATCAACCTACACCCGACCGACGCGTCCTGGCTCTTCCGCTGGACCGACCCGCCCGTGCCCGACGACTGGCACGGCGCGCTCGGCGGCCCCGAGGGCGGCACGCTCGTGCACGTGCGGCCCTGAGCCGTGCGGCCCGCGCTAACTCGGACTCGGCCTGCGCCTTGCGGAGGGCCGCCCGCAGCTCGTCGGGGTGGGCGACGCCGACCTTGCGCCAGACCTCGCGGCCGCGGGCGTCGAGCACGACGGTGCTCGGCACGGTGTCGATGCCGGCGAAGGCGCCCTTGCCCTGGACGGTGTCGGCGTCGGCCATGGCGGCCGGAAAGCGCAGCCCGAGCGCGTCGCAGAAGACGCGCACGAGGGGCCGGTTCTCGGGCGGCTCGAGGAAGACGGCGGCGGCGTTGATGCGGGGCGAGTGCTCGCCCTGCACCTTCTGCACGAAGCGCATTTGCAAGAGCGACGCGTCGCCGTACGACGCCACGAAGGCGACGAGGGCGGCGCGGCCCTTGAGCGCGGCGCTCGAGACCTCGCGCTCGTCGAGCGACGCGTACCGGAAGTCGCGCAGCGCCGAGGCCGAGCCCCCGGGGGCCCGGGCGCCCGGCCCTTCGGCCTCGCCGCCGCCGCAGGCGCAGGCGAGCGCGAGGGGCAGCAGCCGGGTGACGCGGTGGAAGGGGGCTCTAGAAGAGCTCCACACCCGAGGCCTCGAGCTCGACCTTGGCGAGGCGGCCGGTCTGCTCTTCGGCCTCTTGTTCGCAATGGCCCTTCTCGACGCTCGGGAAGACCCGGGCCTCGACCTCGGCGCGCTTGCCGCGGGCGTCTTTGGGCACGAAGAACGAGTGGCCGCGGAGCTTGACGTGCGCGGCGCCCGCCTCGTCGGCGAGCTCGAGCCAGCAGCCCTTGTTCTGGCAGACCGCCGAGACCTTGCCCTCGACCCGGACGGTCTTGTCGGCGTAGCGCCCCGGCTCGTTCAAGAGCTGGGTCAGCGTCACGCGCTCGGTCTGGGCGCCGAGGGGGGCGCCGTAGTTGCGCCGCTCGGCCGCCTTGGCCGCGTCGGCCTGGAGCGGGGCCGCCGCGCTCGGGTCGGCCTTCGGGGGGGGCGAGGCCTCGCTGCACGCCGCGAGCGCGAGGCCCAGAAACAACGCCGGGGGCACGAGGCCCCTTCGAGGGGGGGGCGAAATCATGGCAGGCTTCTCGTTCGGGGCCCGCGCGGGGCCTCGCCCATACCTATCGCCCCACTACCCCCTCGTCAAAGGGGCGCGGCGAGGGTAGAGCGACCCCGGGCCCGCGAGGCGCCGGCCCCGGCACGCCATGCGCTCCACCCCGCCCCGCCCCCTGCTCACCCTCGGCGCCCTCGCCCTGGCCCTCGCGGCCGGGCGCGCCCGCGCCGACCAGAGCCCGGCCCCCGCCGCCCGGGGGGCTCTCTCTCGCGCCGGCGGCGACGCGGCGCAACGAGGCGCCGCCCCCACCGCCCGGGGGCCCCGGCGCACGGCCCAGGCGCAACCCCCCACCGACACCCCCTTCGGGCGCTATCGCACCGACCAGGCGCCCGGCAACGACTCGGCCGCCGGGCGCCCTCGACCGTCCGGGGCGGACGCGGGCGGCGACCCCGCGCGCCCCGGCGCCGGGTCGGCCGGCTCGCTGGGGGGGCAGAACCGCGTCGTGCCGCTCCCAACCGACAGCCCGCCGCCCCGCCCCGTGGGGCCCGAGGGCGCCGCCGAGCGCACCCCGCCGACCGCCGGGGCGCCGCCCGACGTCGAGGCGCAGGCCTCGTCCGGGGCCCCGTCGGGGCCGGGCGAGCCCGCGGGGGCGGTCGCCGCGGCCCCGGCCTGGCGCCCCGAGCTGCCCTCCGACCGCTTCCTGCGGCGCCCCGAGCCGAGGCCGCCCTTGCTCGAGATCGGGCCCTCGCTCGTGTACGCGGTGCGCGTGACGGAGGGCGAGGGGCCGAGCTACAAGAGCACCTTCGCGCCCTCGTTCGCGCTGCGGGCGAGGCTGCGTTCGTGGCTGGTCATCGGCGCGCGTTACCTCTCGGTCGCGCACGAGCTCAATCTGCCGCCGAACTCGTTCGGGCTCGAGGGCGACACCTACGAGGTGCCGAGGCGCACCTTCGTTCGTACGCTCGACGCGTACCTGCACCCGACCTTGCGCCCGACCGAGTGGCTCAGCGTCTGGGCGACGGTGGGGCTCGGCTGGGGGCAGTTCACGCTGCCGCCCGTGCGGGTGACCAACCCGCCCGGCGGCTCGTCGCTGCGGGCGCGCACGGGGGTGTTCGCCGACGTGCCCCTCGGGCTCGGGGTGGGCTACAACCTGCCCTTCCGCTGGCTGACCGTCTCGGCCGAGGGCCTCTTCGAGCCGGTCTACTACCAAGAAGGCATGATGTACGAGAAGACGCGCTACATCAACTTCGCGACGCGCGACTTCGCCGAGGCCGCCCCCATGCCGCAGCTCAAGCACTCGTTCGCGGCCATCTTCAACCTCTCGATCGCGCTCTGATTCGGGCGGCCGGCGCGCGCGGCCGGGGCGGGCGCGGCGCGGCGCCGGGGGCGCCCCGGCCGTGCGCGCGGCGCGCGTGCGGGGGGGGAAGGAACGCCCGGGCCGGCGGGTACGCTGGCGGCACGGCGGCCCCGCGCGAGCGCCCGGGCGCGCCCGCGGGAACAACCCGCCGCGCCGCTTTTCTCTTTCTTCGCGACGCCACCACCGACGGGGTCAGCCGGAAACGACGCGAATGAGCTCATCGCAGAAGAACACGTATCTCGAAGAAGTCGTCCACCAGAAAGAGCAGATCGAGCGAGAGCTCAAGGCCCAGCGCGTGCCGGCGCAGGCGGCGATGGTGATGCGGCACCGGCGGGCGCCGCTCGGCGGGGCGGCGGCGGCGCTCGCCGAGGACACGGGGGCCTTCCGGGCGCTGGCGGCGCCGGCGCCGGGGGCGGCGGCGGCCGCGAGCGCGGTCGACGTGCGCATCACCGGCTTCTGGCGCTGGAAGAACGTCATCGTGCCGCCGAACGCCCTCGTCGTGCACACGCGGCGCGGGCACGCCGAGCCGCTGCACTGCGGGCTCGGCATCTCGTTCCGGTTCGACCCGGTCACCGACGCCTTCCTGGCGGTGCCGGCGGCGATGCAGACCATCATGCTGCAGGCCAAGTGCGTCTGCCGCGAGCGGCAGGGCGTGATGGTGCAGGGCTACGTGCAGTGGATCATCGAAGACTTCCGGGTGGCGTACCAGAAGCTCGACTTTACCGACGCGCTCGACCCGATGCGCGTCGTCAACGTGCAATTGCGCGAGCAGGCCGAGGCGGCGATCAAAGACACGGTGTCGATGATGAGCATCGACCAGGTGCTCGGCGACAAGCAGCCCATCATCCGCGAGCTGACGGCGCGCCTGCGGCAGGTGGCCGAGGGCGAGCGCGACGGCAGCTACGAGGGCCTCGGGCTGAAGATCGTCACCGTGCAGATCAAGGAGGCCGTCGTCAGCTCGCAGCAAGTCTGGGAGGCCCTGCAGCGCCCCTTCCGGGCCGAGCGCTCGCGCGACGCGCGGCTCGCCGAGCTCGCGAGCGAGGCGGCGGTGCGGGCGCGGGAGACCGAAGAAGACAAGGCCCGGGCGCGCACCCGCATCGAGACCGAGGCCGAGATCTCGCGCCTGCGCGCCGCGTCCGAGGCCGAGGCCTTCGACCGCGAGGTGGCCGAGCGCGTGCGGCGCGCCGAGCGCGAGGCCGAGTCGCTCGCGGCGGTGCAGGCGCACGAGGCGGCCAAGATCGAGGCCGAGGCGGCCGTCGCGCGCCTGCGGCTGCGCCACGAGCTCGAGGCCCAGCGCGAGCGCGACGAGGCCGAACACCGGCAGGCCGAGCGCGCCGTGGCGCTCGAGGCGGCGCGCCGCCGGGTCGAGAACGATCTCTCGCGCGCGGCGCTCGAGGCGCGGCTCATCGCGGCGCTGCCCGAGGTGGCCGAGAAGATGCCCCGCCCGAACGAGCTGCGCGCCATCAGCGTCGGCGCGCCCGAGGGCCTCGCCGGCCTGGTGCAAGGCGTGTTCGGGTTGCTCGAGCGGGGCCGGGGCAGCGCTGCGGGCGGAGGCGGGGCGAGCGGCGGCGCGGGCTTAGCGCGGCGGCGCGGGCCGAGCGCGGCGGCGCGGGCCGAGCGCGGCGGCGCGGTCCGAGCGCGGCGGCGGGGGCGGCGGCGCGGTCCGAGCGCGGCGCGAAGAGGCGGGGCGGTCTTCAAGGGCGCCCACGCCACGTAGGGTGGACGTTCGCGGGGCGCACAATCAACCCGTGCTAGTCTCGGTCGCCATGGCGGAGCCCGAGAGGTTTGAGGCAGAAGTCAACCCGGGGAAGGAGATCGCCGAGATCGCGGGCGACTTCCAAGAACCCCGGGAGGTTCTGCGCGAGGCGATTCACAACGCGTACGATGCGGCTGCCACCCGGTTCGAGCTGCGAGCCTACCCGGAAACTCTCCCCGCGGGCGACCGCGTCCTCTCGCTCGAGTTTCGAGACGACGGTAGGGGCATGGACGCTGCCCAGCTCAAGCACTTCTTCGGGCTGGGCTTCTCCAAGAAGGACGCCGCGCCCGACCGGGCCCCCATCGGGTTCAAGGGGCACGGCACGAAGATCTTCTACCAAGCCCGGCGGATCTTGGTCCTCACCCAGCAGCAGAACGGCGAGAGGCTGCTCGCCGTCGTCGAGGGGGCGCGGTCCACCATTTACCAGAAGGCGATACCGGTCATCGAGCTGTCGCGCAACGGAGACGCGTCGGCGAGGGCCGGCGAGCTTCAGCTCAAGCTCGCCGCCGACCACGGCACGACCATCCGCCTCGTTGACTACACGGCCAACAGCAAGGATTTGATCGACTCGTTCGCCCGGCGGCACGTGGACGACTACGTGCGTTGGTTCACAGTGTACGGTTCCTTCCGGCCCGCACTCGAGGCCGCGTTCGAGTCGCCCCTGACGCTCGAATTGCAAGCGACCGACGAGTCGGCGCCGCGTCCAGTCGAGTTCGGACACCCTTGGCCAAAGGCTGATCGCACTTCGCCCCGAGAGTTGCGGGCGCTCGACCAACGCCGGCCCTACGGCTACTTTTGTAAGCGCTTTGCCACGCGCGAACGCGCCATCGGCGGGGGCTATCGCATCTCCGTCGTCGCGCTGTTCGAGGGGCGCCGCGGGCGTCTCGAGCGCGACCGGAACATACGGCGCCAAGGCGCAGGCGGTATTTACCACGAGTCGGAGCGCTACGGGCTGTGGCTCTGCAAAGACTTCATTCCTATCGAGCGGCGCTTCGAGTGGCTCACCGAGGACGGATGCCCTCTGCTCGAGGACGGCTTCGACCTCAACCTCAGCCAACCGCTCATCCTCACCAATTGCCAAGACTTCGCCCTGACAGCGAACCGCGGCTCCGTAGGCAACTCCTCCGACGACCTGCTCGACGCGGTCAAGAAGGGCATCTACGACTACTTGAAGGAGATCCGCGACGACGCCGAGTACAAAAAATTTCGGGATGAGTATCGCGAAGACTTGTTCGCTCGCCTCCGCGAGAAGGACCGGGCGGCGCTCGACCGTCGGGTCGAACGGTACAACCGTAAGAAGCTCCTGCGGGCCACCTTGCCGGGGGGCAGGCCCTTCGAATTTTTCGAACCCCAGCGCGAGATCACGCTGTTCGGCCTCGTCGCACAGCTCCAAGTGCTCGCGCCCGAGCTCCTCGAGCTCGAGCCGCTCGACTATGACGACCACGCTGGCATCGACCTGCTCGTCCGCAGGGCGCGCGACCCTCATGACCTCCTGTCGCGTGACAAGGTCGCTTACGCAGAATTCAAGTTCATCCTAGAGCCCTCGATAAACCACCCCTTCGCCAACCTCTCGACCATCCTCTGCTGGGAGTGCAGCGTGGGCGAGAACGCGCCGGTCACCGACCCGACGAACGAGCGGCTCCTGTACAGCAGCGCTCGCGGCGCGGACGGCGTGACACGCGCCCACTTGGGGCCGGAAGCGGGCAGTTCGCTGACGCACGTCATTCGCGTCATCGAGCTCAAGGGCCTGTTGCGCGAGCGGTGCGCGCTCGAAGAGATGGACAACCCGCGCCCCGTGGCGCCGACCAACGGCCGCAGTGGCGCCAAGCGGCGTCGGCACTGAGTGAAGTACGCCCCGACGGGAGGGCCTCGCTCGCTCCGGCCGTCCCACCCGCCCCGATGGCCTCTCGTCGGGACGGTCACTCCCACGCGTCCCCGCTCCTCGGCCAAGAAGGTGAGCAGCTCGCGCACACCCACGGGTCGAGGTACGCCGCCTCGTCGTCGCCGGGGATGCCCCGGTCCCAGGCGCGCAGGAGCGAGCCGCCCTCGTTGAGGCGGTAGGCCCCGGCCGCGGGGTCAAAGCGTCGGGCGCTTCGGGTCTTCGAGGTCCGAGCCCCGGCCGAAGAGCGGTTGCTCGGCGACGGACGTCGCGCGCCGCCTCGAGCGCACGCAGGGCGGGGTTGCCTCGGGCGGCGCGCTCATCTGGGGCGGGCGCGTCGAGCCGCCATCGCCCCGCACGTCGAGGGCGTAGGCGCAGTGGCCGGCCGCGGCGAGGTCTTCGGCCAGCGGGCCGCCCGACACGGGCGCATGGGGCCCGACGCTAACCGCGCCCTCGCGCCGCGGCGAGCGGACGTCGTCGGGCGGCCTCGGGGGTCGCCGGGCCGGGCGCCCGGGCCGCGGGCGAGCGGCCCTCGGGGCCGGTCAGCGCGCGGGGTGCGAGCTGGTCGGGGCCGGGTCGAAGGCGGGGTCTTGGGTGACGCGGGTGATGAGCGCCTCGTGCTCGAGCCAGAGCGCGGCCGGCAGCCGGTCGCCGAAGCGCTGGAAGAAGGCGCGCTGCATCTCGGCCTCGTCGAACCACATGTTCGGGTCGACGTCGAACAGTTGCTGGATGCGCTCGGGGCTCAGGTCGAGGCCCTTGAGGTCGATCGAGTCGAGGTTGGGCACCAGGCCGATGGGGGTGGCCTTGGCGGCGGCGCGGTTGTGGACGCGGTCGACGACCCACTTGAGCACGCGCACGTTGTTGCCGAACCCCGGCCAGAGGAACTTGCCCTCGTCGTCGGTGCGGAACCAGTTGACGTGGAAGATGCGCGGCAGTTGTTTGACGCGCTTCTGCATCGACAGCCAGTGGCCGAAGTAGTCGGCCATGTTGTACCCGCAGAAGGGTATCATCGCCATCGGGTCGTTGCGGGGCACGCCGACCTTGCCGGTGGCCGCGGCGGTGGTCTCGCTGACCATGGTGGCGCCGACGAAGACGCCGTGCTGCCAGTTGAAGGCCTCGAAGACGAGCGGGGCGGCCTTGGCCCTGCGGCCGCCGAAGATGATGGCCGAGATGGGCACGCCGCGCGGGTCGTCGATCTCGGGGCCGACGCTCGGGCACTGCTTGGCCGGCACGGTGAAGCGGCTGTTCGGGTGCGCGGCCTTCTCGCTCGAGCCGCGCGACCAGGGCTTGCCTTGCCAGTCGGTGGCGCGCTCGGGCGGCTCGCCGTCGGCGCCCTCCCACCAGGGCTCGCCGCCCTCGGTGACGGCGGTGTTGGTGAAGATGGCGTTGCCCTTGAGCGAGGCGACGGCGTTCGGGTTGGTCTTCGCGCCGGTGCCGGGCGCGACGCCGAACATGCCGGCCTCGGGGTTGATGGCCCAGAGCCGGCCGTCGACGCCGACGTGCATCCAGCAGATGTCGTCGCCGACGGTGACGACCTCGTAGCCCGGCAGGGTGGGCACCATCATGGCGAGGTTGGTCTTGCCGCAGGCGCTCGGGAAGGCGGCCGCCACGTAGGTGACGCGGCCGGAGGGGTCTTTCAGCCCGAGGATGAGCATGTGCTCGGCGAGCCAGCCCTCGCGCCGGCCCTGCACGCTCGCCAGGCGGAGGGCGTGGCACTTCTTGCCGAGCAGCGCGTTGCCGCCGTAGCCCGAGCCGACCGACCAGATGGTGTTCGTCTCGGGGAAGTGGCAGATGTAGCGGCGCTCGGGCGACAGGTCGCCCAGGCTGTGCAGGCCCTTGACGAAGTCGGGGCTCTGGCCGAGCGCCTTGAGCGCCACCTCGCCCATGCGCGTCATGATGCGCATGTTGCAAACGACGTAGGGGCTGTCGGTGATCTCGACGCCGACGCGGCTCGCGCGGCTGCCGACGGGCCCCATCAGGTAGGGCACGACGTACATCGTGCGGCCCTTCATCGCGCCGCGGAAGAGCGGCGTCAGCTTGTCGCGCGCCTCGCTCGGGCTCATCCAGTTGTTGGTGGGCCCGGCGTCTTCTTTGTTCTCGGAACAGATGAACGTCAGGTGCTCGGTGCGCGCCACGTCGGACGGGTGCGAGCGGTGGTAGAAGCTATTCGGGTACGTCGCGGCGTTCAGCCGCGACAGGGTGCCGTCGGCCACCATCTGCTCGGTCAGCCGCTTCCATTCGGCCTCCGAGCCGTCGCAATAGACGACCTGATCGGGTTGCGTCAGCCGCCGTACCTCTTCGACCCACCGCTCGAGCGCCTCGTTATTCACCATGCGACACCCTGAAAACGTGAGAGGGGCGCCGGCCCGCCGCGCCTTCGCGCCCCGTTCGCGGGGCGGGGGCTCAGGCGGCCGGTCGTTTCGTGCCCGCGCCAAAAAGATGCCAAGGGCATAGCACGGCGGCCCCCCGCGAGCGCTACTCTTCAGCCCGCGGGCTTCCCCCCCCCCGAACCCTGGCGGCCGCCCGCCCGCGCCGCGCGGCGTCGTCCCCTCCGTCGCGCGCCGCCTTGAGGGCGCCGGCGACGCCCGCCCGCGCCGCGCGGCGTCGTACCCCCGCCCCCTTGCCAGCGGTACGATCATTGCTACTTCTGTGTCCTCGAGCCCCCCCGGGGGCAACGGAGTCGACCGAGAAAATGAAACGTTTCCGCTCGTGGCTTTCGCCGCTCGTTTTGGCCGCAACCCTCGCGCTCGCGCCCGGGCTCGCCCTCGCCGGCGAGGCCCAAACGCTCGTGCAGGCGCGCCACACCGAAATGATGGCCCAGCTGAAGAAGCCGGCGTCCGCCGACCGCGACAAGCAGGTCGCGACGGTGCTCGCGGGGCTCTTCGATTACGACGCGATGGCCGAGGCCAGCATGGCCAAGCACTGGTCGGGCCTGAGCGCCGAGCAGAAGAACGAGTTCAAGGGCCTGCTCAAGCAGCTCATTCAGAAGAACCTCGAGAAGAGCGTCAAGAACACGCTCAACTACAACGTCTCGTTCCTCGGCGAAGAGCCGGCGACGGGCGGCGTCACCGTCAAGACGAAGGCCGCCTCGAAGACCAACACCCGCGAAGAGCCCATCGAGATCGGCTACAGCCTGCACCAGACCGGCGGCGCCTGGCGCGCCTTCGACGTCTGGACCGAGGGCTCGAGCATGGTCAACAACTACAAGAACCAGTTCAACCGCATCATCACCAAAGAGGGCTTCCCCGCGCTGATCAAGCGCATGAAGACCAAGCTGGCGAGCGGGGGCTGAGCGGGCCGCCCCCGGGCGCCCCCTCGCGCGCCCGCCGCCCTTGCGTCTACGATGCGGCTCGCGATGAGCCGCGTCCCGAACCAGCCCCCCGCGCCGACCGGCCCCGACGCCGCGCGGGGGGCCCTCGACGCGCCCTTCCGGCTGCGACTCGCCGTCTCGCGTCACGGCGTCGGCCTCGAGCTCGACGGCCCCGCCCAGCTCGGCCCCCTGCGCGTCGATGAGCTCGTCTGGGCGCTGCCCTCCGTCCGGATGCCGGCCGACCTGTCCGGCGGGGTGTCGGTCTTCCGGCACCGCCGCGGGCGCCTGACCCGCGCCTCGGTCTCGGGCTCGGCCGAAGAGCTCTGCCGTTGGGCCCAGGCCCGGCTCGTCGAGGCGGCCCTCCTCGGCCGCGCCCAGCGCCCGTCGCTCTCGCTGCTGACCGCCGAGGGCGGGCTCGGCCTCTGCCTTTCGTCGGACGAGCAAGCGCTCGCGTGGGATATCGCCTGGTTGCCCTCCGGGCGCGACGTGCGGCTCGTGGTTCACAACGCCCGGGGGCTGGGTCTGGCGCTGCCCGCGCACGCGCTCGCGCTCCAGGCGAGCGCGGCCCTGGTGCGTGAAGGGGCGGTTACACGGCGTGGAAGTTTGTTTACACTGAACGATCCCGCGTCGCGCATCGTGCGCTACCTCCTGCCCTGGGTAGGGGCGCGTGTGCCGAGCACCGAAGAGCTCGTCTGGGCCGCGCTCGCGGGCGGGGGGCGCTGGTCGGCCTCGGCGAGCGCGCGGGGGCTCGAGCCTTCGCCGCCGACGAGCGCGGCGCTGGCCCTCGAGGTGGCCCTCCTGCTGGGCGAGGCCGACGACGCGCTCGCCGAGGGGCAGTGGGACGAGGCCCGGCAGGGCTACCTGCGCGCGCTCGAGCGGGCCCCGCACCAGCGCGAGGTGGCGCTGCGGCTGGCCGACGTCGATCGGGCGCTCGGGCGGCACGCCGAGCTCGCCTTCGCGACGATGGCCGACGCCGGCGCGCTCGGGGGCGCGAGCTGCCTCGAGGGCGAGCTCCGCCGGGCGTGCGGCGACGCCGAGGGGGCGGGGGTCGTGTTCGAGGCGGCGGCCGGGGGCGAGCCGCAGGCGGCGCTCGCGGCGCTCGCGTTCGCGGCGGCGGCCGAGCTCGCTCCGAGCGAAGGGCAGGCGGCGGCCTTGCTCGCGGCGGCGGTCGCGCGGGCGCCGACGCACTTGGGCGTGCGGCAGAGGCGGCTCGCCTGGGGGCTGCGCATGGGCGATCGCCGCGCCGCGCTGGCCGAGGCCGAGCGCCTGGTGGCGGCGACCGAGCTGTCCGTGCGCCACGTGCGGCTGCTCGAGGTGGGGCGCGCCTTCGCGGCGGCGGGGCGGGGCGACGAGGCGGTCGAGTTCTTCGAGCAGGCCTTGCGGCTGCGCCCCGAGGCGCCCGACGTGCTCTTGGCGCTGGGCGAGGCGCTCGCCGAGCGGGGGCAGGCCGCGAGGGCGGTCGAGCTCTTGCGGCGCGCGCTCGAGGGGGCCGAGCGCGCCGGGCTGCCGCTGCACGGGGCCGACGTCGCGCTCGCCCGGGCGCTCGCCGAGGGCCTGGGCGAGCTGTCGACGGCCGTCGCGCGCTTGCGCCACGTGCCCGCGGGCGCGCCCGAGTCGGCCGAGGCGCGCTGGCTCGAGGGCTATTACCTCGCGCGGCTCGGCGATCGGGCCGAGGCCTCGCTGGCGTTCGCGCGCATGCGCGAAGAGCTCCGGCGGGGGGCGCTCGAGGCGCCCGGGCAGGCCGCCGAGAGGCTCGCCTGGGTCGAGGCTTACGAGGCGGCGGTGTGGTCGGGCGAGGAGGCGGCGCTGCCGACGTTCGCAGGCGAGGGGGCCGCGTCCGGCGCGGCAGGGCCGGCCGGGGTCGAAGACGGCGCCGGCGAGCATACGAGCCCGGGGGCGGCGGCCTCGGCGGGCGAAGGCGCGCCGCCCTCGGCCGCGTCGAACGAGGTCGCGCCGGCTTCGTTCGATGCGACCGAAGCCGCGCTGCCGCCCTCGTTCGACGCGGCCGGGGTCGCCGCGCGCGATGACGACGCGCTCGCCCCCGACGACTCGGTCGAGGCTGCTGCGTCGCCCTCCGATGCCCCCGCCGAGGCCGACGAGGGGGTGTTGGCTGACGAGGTCACGGCCGAAGGTGACGAGGGGGCGCCGGGCGACGAGGTCACGGCCGAAGGCGACGAGGGGTCGCAGGGCGACGAGGGGCAGGTAGAAGATGACGGCGCGCCCTGGCCCCCCGACGCTGGGGGCGAAGTCGGCGAGGCGGCGTTCGACGAGGCCCGGGGTGAGGCCGGCGAGGCGGCGGCGTTTGACGAGGGCGGGGGCGAGGCCGGCGAGGCGGCGGCGTTCGACGAGGGCGGGGGCGAGGCCGGCGGCGCGCCTTCGCCCTCGCTCGGGGCGCACGACGATGAAGGGGGCCCGCCGCCGGCCGTGAGGCGCGCGCTGCCGCGGGTCGACGAGGAGACGCTCACGGCGCGCGTGCGGGCCAACCCCGACGATCTCGAGGCCGTCGAGGCGCTCGCGACCCTGTTCGAGGCGAGCGATCGCGACGCCGAGCTCTTCGCGCTGATCAGCGCGCGTATGGACGAGGGCGACGAGCGGACGCGCCGGGCGCTCGCGCCCCGGCGGCGCGCGGTGCTCGAGCGGCTCGCCCGCCAGGCGCGCGACGCGGGGCGCACGGCCGAGGCCGAGCTCTACGAGCTCACGCTGGGCGCGACGGGCGGCTGAGGGCGGCGCGCGGGGGAGGGGGACGCGGCGGCGTCCACGAGGACGGAAGTCGTGGCCGTTTCGGGCCCTCGGTGGGGGGCAAAAGGCGCAGAAAATGGGCGGCGCGGGGCCGGCACGGGCGTTGCGTAGGGCACCGGAGGAGAGAGGCGCGGGCGCGCGGGGCGACGAGGTCGCGCCCCGGGGCGGGCGCCGCCACCCGGTCAGGAGAACCCATGTCGAGAGCGCTCGGGGCCGCGGCGGCCGTCGCCGTACTCACACTCGTCGCGGCGGAGGCGGGGGCCAAGCCCGCGGCGCCGGCCGCGTTCTGCGGGGCGTACCCCGGGGCGCCGGCCTGCGCCTCGGGGGCGGTCGAGTGTGCGACGTGCCACACGGTGCCGCCGGCCTTCAACGCCTACGGGCGCGCGGTGTCCGGGGCGCTCCTGGCGGGCGAGCCGAGGCCGCTCGACGACGCGCGCTTTCTGGCGGGGCTGCCGGCGGCGCTCGCGGCGGTCGAGGGGCTCGACGCCGACGGCGACGGGGCGTCGAACCGCGATGAGATCATCGGGGGGAGCGTGCCGTCGGACGCGGCGAGCGCGCCCGCGGGCGCCGGGTGCGAGGGCGAGGGGGCGGCGGCCGCGGCCGCGGCGGCGGGCTACGACGTGTGTCGCTACGACGCCCGCTACGTCTTCCGCAAGGTGTCGATCGACTTCTGCGGTCGCACGCCGACGCGCGAAGAGCTCGCCTCGTTCGACGCGGCGCCGGCCGAGGCGCGCGCCTCGATCGACGCGCTGCTCGACGCGTGCCTGCGGGGCGCCTACTGGCGCGGCCAGGACGGCGCCGTCTGGAACCTGGCGAACAAGAAGGTTCGCCCCTTGCAGACGATCAAGTCGGGCGAGGGGGCGGGGCCGATCCCCCTCGCCGACTACTTCGACGACTACGCGTTCTTCGTCTACACGCAGATCGACGACCACGACGCGCGCGACCTGCTCGTCGGCCAGTACTTCGTCGACCGCGTGCCGGGCGACGTGACGGCGTACGTGCGGCGCGACCCGGCCGCGCCGGGCGGCCAGCGCGTGCCCGAGGCGCGGCGCGCGGGCATGCTGACGCACCGCTGGTTCCTGGTCGTCAACACGATGTTCACGGCCATCCCGCGGACGACGGCGGCGCAGGCCTACCGGGCCTACCTGGGGCTCGACCTCGCCAAGCAGGAGGGCCTCTCGCCGGTCGGGGGCGAGCCGCGCGACTTCGACGCGAAGGGCGTGCAGGCGGCCGAGTGCGCGGCGTGCCACGCGACGCTCGACCCGCTCTCGTACCCCTTCTCGCGCTACGAGGGGCTCGGCGGCGGCGCGTTCGGCTTCGCCAACGCCTACCAGCCCGACCGCCTGGCGCGCTTCGTCGAGACCGACGGCCCGGCCGTGGCCGACACGCCCGAGGCCGGCGTGCTCTTCGGCCAGCCGGTCGCCGACCTGCTCGGGTGGGCGCGGGTGGCGGCCGACAGCGACGAGTTCGCGCGGGCGGTGGTGCTCGACTACTGGAAGCTCCTGTTCGGCGAGCCGCCGCGCCCCGACGAGGCGGCCGAGTTCGCCGAGCTCTGGGGGCGCTTCAAGACCGTTCACGCCTACGGCGTCGATCGGATGCTCCACGACCTCGTGGCGACGGAGGCTTACGGTGTCCCTTGAACGCAAAGCAGGCATCGCGCGCGCCGCGGGCGCGGCGCTCGGCGCGGCGCTGGCCCTCGTTTCGTGCGGGGGCGGCGGGTCGGGCGGGGGCGGCGAGGGCGGCGGCCCGGCGGCCGGCGAGCCGCCCCCGGGCGGGGGCCCCGCGGCGGGGGTCGCGTCGAAGAAGGCGCGGCTGAAGTTCCGCGGCGGCGACCGGCTCGTCACCGACCTCGCCGAGGGGCTCGGGCTGCCGCGCGCCGAGGTCTGCAACGAGCTCGGCGCCTACGACTGCTCGGTCGTGCACAAGGTGGTGCTCGGCGGCGTCGAGCCCTACCGCAGCACCATCTACGAGCCGGTGCCCAGGCGCGCGGTGCCCTCGGCGCTCGCCGTCGACCGGCTCGCGCTCGCGGCCTGCGACCGGCGCGCGCGGCTCGACTTCGAGGCCCCGTCTTCGGCGCTCGTCTTCGGCGAGCTCGCGGCCGACCCGCAGCTCGGCGACGCGGCCGTCGGGGCCGTGGCCGCGCGGCTCTACGAGCGGCTCTTGCGCCGCGCCCCGAACGACGGCGAGCGGGCGGCGCTCGCCGGCTTCGCCCGCGAGCTCGCCGCCGAGCTCGGGGCCGAGGCCCCGCGCCGCTTCGCCACGCTCGGCTGCTTCGCCGTCGCGACCACGGCCGAGGCGCTCTTTTACTGAAGGCACGACGAGACAGAGAGGCACGAGAGACCATGAGGCCGACCCCCACCACGCGCCGAAACCTCCTGCGCGCGATCGCCGGCGGCGCCGCGGCCGGCGCGCTCGGCGCGCTCTGGCCCCGCCGGGGCCGCGCGGCCGCCGAGGGCCCGCGCTTCCTCATCGTGCTGACGGCCGAGGGCGGCGCGTCGGTCATCGACGGGCCGATGGCGATCCGCGCGTCCGAGTCGCCCGCGGCCGCGACGCTCAACTGCTACCCCGACCCCGCCGTCGCGAACGTCGAGGGCACGCCCTTTCGCGCGGTCGCCGCGCAGCACGAAGCGCTGGGGCCCATCCCCTACAAGTTTGCGTCCGACCAGGCGCCCTTCGTCAAGAAGCACGCCGCCGACATGATGGTCGCCACCCTGCGCGGCACCAGCGTCAACCACCTGGTCGCCCAGCGCCGCTCGGTCACCGGCAACGAGGCCTGGTCGGGGCGCACCCTGCAAGAGGCCGTCGCGCTGCAGTACGGCGAGGGCGCCCTCCTGCCGAACGTGCACCTGACGACCGGCAACGGCTTCACCGAGCCCGGCGGCGACCCCTCGCTGCCCGCGCGCTGCCTCGGCGAGCCCGTGGCCGAGCCCCGGCTCTGGCCCCTCTCGCTGCACGGCTCGCGCGGCACCTCGGCCGGCGACCGGCCCGACCTCGTCGCCCGCGCCCGCGCCCTGCGCGAGGGCAAGCTCGAGCCCGCGGCGGCCTTCGGCGGCGTCTTCCGCAATTCGCCCGCCCTCGAGCAGTGGCGAGAGGCCCGCGGCCCCGCGCGCGACGGCGTCGAGGCGGCCGACCTCATCAGCCGCCTGATGCTCTACCCCGAGGGCCCCGGCCTGCCCCTCTCGCAGTACGGCCTCTCGACCTCGCCCGACGCCGCCGCGCTCTGGGCGCGCTTTCCCAACGTGGCGACGGACCCGCTCGACGCCCAGGCCGCCCTCGCCTTTTTGCTCATCAAGTATCGCATCTCGGTCGCGGTCACGCTCGGGCCCGGCGGCCAGTTCGTCTTCGACGGCGACGGCCCGGGCGGCCTGCGCGGCGCGGTCTACAACCCCCCCATCGCCTTCGACTTCTCGCACCAGGGCCACCGCGCGACCCAGGGCTTCATGTGGGACCGCATCTACCGCGTCGCCGACGGCCTCATCGACCTGCTCAAGGCCGAAGAGTTCGGCGGCGGCGAGAGCCTGTGGGATCGCACCGTCATCTACGTCGCCACCGACTTCGGCCGCACCAAGGGCCGCCCGGCCAACGCCCCCGACTTCGGCACCGGCCACGATCTGAACAACGGCGTCGTGCTGCTCTCGCCCCTCGTCAACGGGGGCAAGCTGCTCGGCGGCGTCGACCCGGCGACCGCCCTCACCTACGGCTTCGACCCCGAGACCGGCGCCCCTGACCCGAACCGGCAGACGACCGAGCGCGAGGTCTACGCGGGCATCTTGCACGCGCTGCGTGTCGACACCGCCGGCAGCGGGCTACCCGACGTGCGCGCGATGCGCAAGACGGCCTGAGGCGGGGGGGGCCGCGCGGCGCCGCCCGCCGCCGCGCGCCGCCCGCGTGCGCCGTCGGCGCCGCCCGCGGCCGTCCGGCGCGGCGCCGCCCGCC
>DASTPP010000384.1:0-22022 GCA_035762175.1 Polyangiaceae bacterium
CGAACTTCCAGGGGGTGCCGAGCGCGGTCTTCGCCGACCGCGACGGCTTCTCGGTCGCCAGCCAGCAGACGCTCGGGCCGGGGGCGACCGCGTCCTGGCACGGCACGTTCGTGGCCGAGGCCTGAATGCCCGTGGCCGAGCGGACGGGGGAGGAGCTGGTGCAAGCCTGCGCGGTCTGCGGCGCCCGGAGCCGGCACCCGCTGGCGGCGTTGCGAGCGAGCCCCTTCGAGGGCGTGGAGCGCGGAGCGGGCGTCGTCGCACTCGCGCCGTGCGCGCCCTGCGGCGCGGTCGAGTTCCTCCTCCCCTCGCCCGAGGGCGAGCCCGAGCATCCGTCGCCGGGCAGCCGCGGGCACCTGCACCGGCTGCTCGTCGACCACCTGCACGCGCGCCTGCTCGCCGCCGGCGGCGACGGCGGCGAGCCGGGCCGCCCGCGGCCGGGGCCGAGCGACGAGGAACTTCGGCGCTGGTTTCCGGGCGGCCTTCGCCTGCCGCCGTCGAAGGCGGAAGCGCTGCGGCCGACCGGGCCCGACGACCCGGCCTTGCGGGCCATCGCCGCGGGAAAGGGCCGTGGCTAGCGACGGCCCCGACCCGACCTCGCTCGCGCCGTTGGGCGCCTGCATTCCCCCGGCCCGTACCGCCATGCGCGCCGGCCCTCCGAACCCGAACCCCGAGGCCCCGGAGGCCCCGCCCCCCCCGAGCCTCCGCATGACCCCTGCCGACGAACATCGTCCCGGCCCCTCCGGGGCGCCCGAGCGCGCCCCGCACGTCCTGCTCTTCTACCGAAACCGCTTCGCCGCCCCGGCGAACGCCCTCGCCCCCGTGCCGCAGTGCCACATCGGCCTCGGGGTCAACGCCCTGCACACGACGCGCGTGCTCCGAAGGCTCGGCGTCCGGGCCTTCCCGTACGGCGTCTGGACGGCGGGCGACCTCCGCGCGCGCCTCCGCGAGCACCCCGAGGCGACGCACGCGGTGCTCGAGGCGCCCTGGGTGCCGCGCGACGAGACCGAGGCCCTGCTCGCCGCCTACCCGCACGTCCATTTCGTCGTGCGGTGCCACTCGCAGATCGGCTTTTTGCAGGTCGAGGCGGGCGCCATCACGCTGCTGCGCGAGCTCTTGCTCCTGCAGGAGAGCGTGCTGAACCTGTCGGTCGCGGGCAACAGCCCGCGCTTCACCCGCTTCGTCGAGCGCGCCTACGGCGGCCGGTGCCTCCACCTGCCGAACCTCTACGACGCCGAGCGCGGCCCCGCGCCAGGCCGATCGCCCCTGCGGGGCGAAGGGCGCCCCTTGCGCGTCGGCAGCTTCGGCGCGATGCGCCTCTTGAAGAACCACACGACCTCGGCCGCCGCGGCCCTGCTCGCCGCCCGCGCGCTCGGCCGCGAGCTCGCCTTCTGGGTGTCGGTCGACGGCAACGACGACGGGGGCACGAGCATCGTCTACGCCCTGCGCGCGATGTTCGCGGGGCTGCCGTGGGCGACGCTCGTCGAGCAGCCCTGGCAGGACTGGCCCGCCTTCCGCCGCACGGTCGCGCACATGGACCTGTGCCTGCAGCTGTCGCACACCGAGACGTTCAACATCACGACCGCCGACGCGGTGGCCGAGGGCGTGCCGTGCGTCGTCAGCCCCGCCATCGAGTGGGCGCCGGAGGCGTGGAAGGTCGACAGTGACCGGCCCGAGGACGCCGCGCGCGTCGCGCTCGGGCTCCTCGCCTCGGACGAGGCGCCGGCCGAGGGCAAGGGCGCGCTCGAGCGCTTCGTGCGGCGGGCGGGCCTGCACTGGCTGGCCTTCCTCGGTCGGCTGACCGACCCCGACGCGCTCGCCCTGCTCGGGGAGGACGACTGACGTGGCGGCCTGGGTCCTGTCGCTCTTGCTCTTCTTGCAGCCGGACGCGCCCTGGCGCGCGAGCTACGACGAGACCGCTCGCGCCATCGCCGAGGCGGCCGAGCGCGCGGAGCCGCTCTTCCCCGGGCCCGACGGCCGCGCGCGCACCGCCGCGCTTCTCGTGGCCGTCGCCTACCACGAGAGCCGCTTCGACCCGAAGGCGGTGGGCGACGGGGGCCGCTCGTTCGGTCTCTTCCAGCTGCAGCGCGGGGGCGCGTCGAATTTCACCCCCCAGGTCGCCGCGCGGCGGTCGCTCGCGATGATTCGGTCCTCGAGGAACGCGTGCCGCGACCGCCCCGAGAACGAGCGACTCGCCGCCTACGCCTCGGGCCGCTGCGACCGGGGGCTCGAGGCCTCGCGCGCCCGCATGCGGCTCGGCCGGTCGCTCTTCGCCGGACACCCGCCGCGCGAGCCCGCTCAGGAAGCGCCGTGAACGACCTCGAGCGCGTCGCCGTTGTCATCGCCCTCGTCGGCGCCTTCCGCACCCGGAACGCCGCGGGCCACCTGTACGCCCCCTTCCTCGAGGGCAACCTGGTGACGCTCGTGGCGGCGCTGGTCGGGGCGGCGCTGTGCGCGGTCGGCAGCCCGTCGCCGCCCTGGTACGCGCTCGCCCGCGGCCTCGTGCTCGGGACGGTAGCCGCGGGGGTGATGACGGCGCTCACGTACGCGGGCGATCACGTCGGCACCGCCCTCGGCCGCACCCTGGCCGCCGCGCGTCCGAGGCCTTGGGACGCCCGCGCGGACGCCGCCGACGCCGCCACCCGCGAAGGGAGGCCGCGCCCGTGACGCGCCCCCGCCGCCAAGGACCGGCGGAAAAGGGGGCTCGGCCGTGAGCCACCTGCGCCCGCCGAGGCGCCGCCCCGTGCGCCTCTCCCTCCTCGATCGCGTCGCGCTCGGCTGCGCCGTCGCGCTCGCGTGGATGGTCATGCCCTTCTACCACGGGCTCGCTTGGCTCTCGACGCGATGGCGACGGCGGCGCCGGCAGAATGCGCTGTGAAGGCGCGCGCGGCGCTGCCGAATTATCCTCTCGCGGCCCCCCCGAGAACGTAGGCCGCCCCCGTCTTCGGTGGCCTCGAGTCGTTCCTCGACCTGAGCGCGCGCCTGCGACGAGAAGACAAGGAGCGCGCTCAAGCACGCGTCGTTGCCGATGCCGTCGCACACCCGGCCCGACAGCCGCTCGAAGCCGGAGCGCGGGTCGGCCGGCTTGAGCGCGACGGAGGTCTGCACACCGGCCGGGATTACCGCGCCGCCCTCGAGCGCGCGGACCACGTCGGCGAGCAAGGCGGGGTCGAAGCCCGGGGCGACGCGCACGCGCACGGCGCCGACCTCGAGCACCAGCTCCGAGGCGCCGGCCGCCGGCGCCGGCGTCGGCTTGCTCGGCACGACGCGCACGAAGCGCGGCGAGGGCTCCGCCGGCCCGAGCCGTTGGGCCCACGAGCGCAGGGCGGAGGCGGAGTCGTCCCGCCCCTGGACGAATTTGGCGACCGGTTCGCCGCTCGCGCGCCAGGCGCGCACGTGCTCGGCCCAAAGAGACTCGTTGGTCGTCGCTGTCGAGGTCGTCCTGCCCGCGAGGATGCCCACCGCCGGCCGGACGCGGAAGAACGAGGGTTTACGCAGCGGTTACGGCGCGAGCAAGGGCCTGGCGGAGTGCGAGCGTGAGGGAATCCATCGAAACGACCTGCTTTCTGCGCCCCGAGGGCGCAGAAAGAGGCTCGGCGAGGGCGGCCTCCAGGTCAGCTCGTGCCCCGGCGAGTACTTACGCTCATTCTGCTCGCCGTGCTCTCGGGGCTGACGCTGGCCACGGCGCTCGGCGGCCTCTTCTCGATTGGCTGGCTGACGGTCGCGTTCGGTCTCTTTCTCTTCTCGGGCCTCGTCTGGGTCGTCGCCGACATCCCCACGCAGTACCGCGTCAAGCGGCTCTTCGCCGCGCTGCCGCCCGGCGAGGGCGCGCTGCCGCCCGAGCTGAGCCGCGTGCTGTGGCTTCGCCTCGGCCTCAACCTGTTCGCGGTCGTGCCGCTGCTCGTGGTCTTTCTGCTGATGGTGCACAAGCCCGACCTGCCGGCGCCGCTGCGCCCTGCTGCGGGCACGCGCCTCGGGGCGCCGGCCGCGCGCTGAGTCGGGAATCCGCGGCGCTTTCCCGTGAGGGCGGGACGCGGCGCGGCTCAGCGCCGACGGCAAGCGCGTCGGCTTCCTTGCCCCGGCCGACGGCACGCTCGGAGTGTCGACCCGGCCCGCGCGCGTCGGCCCGGGCACGGAGCCCTGCGCGGCGTCGACCCGTTCGAGTACCGTTCTAGCGCCTGTTCGAGCGCCGGCGCCGTCGGGCGACGAACGCCGCGGGCGCGACGAGCCCGACCATGGCAGCCCACGCCCCGACATGCCCTCGGGCCGGGGCGTACGCGCACCCGCCGCCCTCGGACGCGACGTCGCCCCCGTTCACCGTCAGCGGGCCGGCGCCCTGGACCGCCCCCCCGCCCGCCCCGCCCGTCCCGCCCACCCCTCCCCGGCCAGGGCATTCGAGGGCGACCTCGACGGTGTTCGTTACGAGCGTTGTGCCTTCGAAACCGATTGGGCTCACGACGTACTGAACCGTGTGCCGCTCGAACGCCGAGTCGACCTTCGAGTCGTACTGGCACGAAATCGTAACCGACTCGGTCGACGAGCGCCCGTCTCGGCCCCGGGGGCCCGCCAGGTCGGCCCCGATCGACCTCTCGTAGGGCAGCCCCGGGCCGCCCACCTCTGCGCCGTCGATCGAGACCGAGCCGTAATACGCGTACCCCCAGGGCAGCAAATCGCTCGCGGGCGTGAAGGAAAAGTCGAGGAGGTAGTCGTCGCCGGTCCCGTCGCCTCTGGGCTCCAAGCGGCGGCCGACCTCGGCGAATTCGCCCGCCGACGTCGGCGGCGGCGAGGCCGGCATGGCTCGAAAGACCTGTGCCAGGTTTACGGCCGAAATCTGCCTCTGGGCGTCGCCTTCGCCTTCGTAACAAGTCTTCACGTATTCGAAGCGGTAGTCGTGGCCCGGCTCGAGCAACGAGCGCGTGCCGTCGGGCTGGCCGCCCGCCGACCCCGGCAAGAGCAGGGCGAACGAGGGGTACGAGAATTCATAGTTTGGCTCGCGGGGCACGGCGCGCAGGGGCACCTCGCGGGGCGGGTCGGCGCTCACGTCGAGCAGGCGAACGGGCGGCAGGGGCGGCCGGCCGCTTTCGGCGAAGAACGACGTGATGTTGGCGGGCACCGGCGTCGCCCCAAGTGAGTCGTCGAGGTAGGCCGCCGGCCCCACGGTATGAATGTCACAGAAGGTCCGGGGGGGCGACGTCGCGCCCGCCGCGCCACTGAGCAGAACGACGCCCAGGCCGAAGGCGGTGGCGAGACGGCGGGGTGAAAGCAAGGAAGGGTGCATTCTGGTTACCTTAGAAGGGAAAGGGAAGATGACGCGGCGACGGCGTACCCGCCACGGGGGCGGGGGCGAACGTATGTTTAAGGGGGGGATCCATGGTCGAGAGACTCCCGATTGGTGCGGGGTTCGAGTGCGTCGCCGACCCGAATCAGCAAAGTACAGGCCACGGGCGCGGGCAGGCCGCGGGCGACGCGAGCGCACGAGGCGCGGGCTGATCGCTGTGTCGGCTTGGCACAGCGTGGCACAGCGTTCGGTCGAGCCAGAAGTCGGGCTGTTACCCTGATTGTCGATCGGCTTGAGGCGATTCGGCACTCGGCGGCGTTTTCCAGCGACAACGGAAGGAGCGCCGGGCACCACGCCTGGGCCGACGCCAGCGAGCCGCGCCGACGCGCGCCGGCGCCCGGACGAGCCCCGGTTGGACTGCCTATACCTTCGCGGACGTGGCGGACGTGGTGCAGGACGAGCAGCGGGGGCGGGGGTACGGCGGGCACAGCCCCCCTCGAGCGAGCAAAAAGGTTCGTCGTTTCAACAGGTTCTCATGCGCTCGCCCTGCGTCACCGCGACCGGCGGCGGCACGCTCCGCGACGTCCTCATCGGCGCGCCGAGCTTCTGGATGCGCGACCCGTTGCCGGTCATCCTCTGCGTGATCGTCTCGGTCGCCGCCTGGGTCATCCCGCTTCGCTGGTGGCCCGAGCGCGCGCTCGACCGGTTGGACGCCGCCGGGCTGGCCGCCTACTCGGTCTACGGCGCGGGCAAGGCCCTTCAGTTCGGAATCGCGCCCGTCGCGGCGGTGACGGCGGGCGTGACCACCGCCTGCGTCGGCGGCGTCATCCGTGACATCACGGCCGGGGTGCCGTCCATCTTGATGCGGCACGAGCTCTACGTCACGGCCGCCCTGCTGGCCGCGGCCGCCTTCGTGGCGCTGATCAGCGTCGGCGTTCCCGCCCCGTGGCCCGCGCTGCGCGGCTTCGGCTTGGGCTTCGCGCTGCGGGCTGCCGCCATCCGGTGGCGCCTGGCCTTGCCGGCGCACCCGGGGCACTGACGGTCAGCGCCGCATCAATCTTTCTTCTGCGCCAACGTCGGCCTCCCGGGCGAGGCGCGGGGTTCGCCGCGCGGCCCGAGGGCCGGGGGCTCTTTCCCGGCGCTTACTTGAGCGCCTCGGCGGGCACCTTCCAGAGGCCGTAGGGGTCTCTCGGCTGGTTGCCCCGGTGAATGAGCGTGGTCGTGACCCAGAGGCTGCCGTCGGGGCCGAAGGCCAGGCTGTCGGGCCAGGCCAGGCGCGCGTCTTTGACGAGCACCCGCGCGCTGCCGTCGGGGCCGATGAGGCGCAGGGCGTTCTCTTCCAGGCTGGTGTGGTAGACGCCGCGGGCGTCGGCCTCGAGCCCGTCGGCCGGGCCCGGCTTGCCCACGACCTCGACCTTCGCCCCGAGCGCGGCGTCTTTCAGCTTGGCGTCGCGCAGGGCCTCGGTCGCGACGCGGTAGAGCGTCCGGCCGGTCAGCGCTTGGTAGTAGAGCCACGCCCCGTCGGGCGAGAGCGCGATGCCGTCGGCGTGAATTCGCGGCGCGGTGCCGTCGGGGCGCTTCCAGGGCTTGCCCTCGACGGTGAGCGTGATGCCCTCGCTCATCGTTGACGGGTGCCCGTCGAGCACGCGCCGGGCCTTCTTCGTCGCGAGGTCGAGCACGACGAGCCCGCCCTTGCCCGAGTCGGTCAGGTAAGCAACCTTGCGACCGAGGTCGAAGCGAACGTCGTTCAGGTACGACTCGCCGCTCGCGACGGTCGGGTCGAAGCGAATCACCTCGCGCACGGCGTTCTTCGCGAGGTCGATGGCGACGATCTTCGGCGCGCCCTTCACCACGCCGCCGAACTTCGGGTTGCCCGGGTCGAGCACCCACAGCGTACCGTCGCGGGTCGCCACCACGCTCTGCACGGCGACGAAGCGCTTGGCCGGGTCGGCCTTGGGGTCGTACCCGTTCCACGTCGCATCCGGAAAGGGCCGCGGCTCGCCGCCTTGCACGATTTCGGCGACCGAGACGGGCACGTCGTCGCTCCAGCGGGGGTAGTTGACGAACACCCGTCCGTCCGGGGCGACGGCGACGCCGGTCCACTGTTTGGGCGAGCGCGCCACCTCGACGAGGGGCGAGGCCGGCGGGGCGGCCGGCTCGGCGGCGGGCGGCGCGGGCGCCGGGGCGGCCGCCGGGGCGCTGGCCAGCGGCGCCGGGGCCGGGGGGCTGGGTGGCGGTTCGGTCGCGGGCGCCGAGCCACAGGCGCCGAAGAGGGCGGCGGCGGGGGCGAGCGAGAGGGCGCAGACGGTCTGGTAAATTCGGTAAAAACGAGGGGCCATGGTCGGGCCGCGCGTCGTGCCACGAAACGGGCCGGCCGAACACCTTGACCGGCAAACCACGTCGGCCCGCGGCGCTACGAGCGGGCGGCCGGCTCGGTCCGCGGCGCCACGAGCGGGCGGCCCGCTCGGCTCGCGGCGTCTCGAGCGGGCGTCGTCAACCGGGGCTGAGGCCAGGCGGGGGGCCCGGCGGGGCGGCGCCGGCGTCGGGAGCGAGCGCTTCGTGCACCGCGGGGTGGGCGGCGACCAGGCGCAGCGCCGCGGCCAGCAGCGTCTTGCCGGGCTCGGTGCGGTGCCAAGTCGAGGCGCCGCTCGGGTGCGGCAGCGGGATGACGTCGCAGCGCACGCCGTGCACCCGGCGTTCGTACGCGCGGCCGACGACCTCGGCGAGCTTCTTCTCTTCGCCGAGGGCTTGGGCGATGGCGAGCGCGCCCAGGGGCAGCACGAGCTTCGGCCGCAGAATGTCGATTTCGGCCGCGAGAAAGCGGCCGCAGCGGGCGATCTCGTCGGGGGCGGGCTTGCGGTCGCCGCCGCCGCGGGCCTTGCCGGGGAAGCAGCGCGCGACGGCCGAAAAGTGCACGCGCTCGCGCACACGCGCCTCGCCCGCGCCGGTCGCCGCCTCGAGCCACTGGAACAGGGTCTTGCCCGCCGTCCAGGCGAAGGGCCGGCCGAAGCCGCCCTCGCGCGGCCCCGGCGCCTGCCCCACGATCAGCACCGGCGAGAGCACCGGCCCGCCGTGCACGACCGGCCCGATCATGTTCGGGCAGGCCCGACAGGCGTCGAGCTCGGCGTGCAGGGCGAGCAACCTTCGCGCGCGCGGGTCGGCCGGCGGGGCCATGGCCCGGCACTCTACCGCAGCGGGACCGGCCGGCGGCGCGAATGTCCGAAAGTGATCGAAAGTCGGCCCCCGGCGAATGGTCGTCGAGGGCCGAGGTCCCTAGCTTCGCCGGGTCGGGGCGCGCGCTCGCCCCCGCGAAAGGTGCCGCCCATGAAGACCGCCTTGCTGTTGATCGACGTCCAAGAGTCGTTTCGCGCCCGCCCCTACTGGTCGGCGGCCGAGTTGCCGCGCTTCCTCGACCGCACCCGCGCCCTCGTCGCCGGCAGCGTCGCGCGCGGCGTGCCGATCGTGCGCGTCCTTCACGAAGACGAGCCCGCCGCGGCGAGCAACCCCTTCGCGCGAACGTCGGGCCTGGTCCGGCCGCTGGAGGGCCTCGGCGAGGTCGCCCCCGCGCTCCAGATCGTCAAGGGGCGCCACAGCGCGCTCGCCGGCACCGGGCTCTCGATCTGGCTGCGGCGGCACGGCGTCGGCCGCGTCATCGTCTCGGGCATTCGCACCGAGCAGTGCTGCGAGACGACGTCGCGGCATGCTTCCGACGAGGGCTTCGAGGTAGACTTCGTCACCGAGGCCACCCTCACCTTCGACATGCGCTACCCCGACGGACGCCCCCTGCCCGCCCGCGACGTCGTGGCCCGCACCGAAGCGGTGCTGGCCGACCGCTTCGCCACCCTGTGCTCGGTCGAGTCGGCGCTTGAGCGGGCGCGCTGACGCAGGCCCGGCCGGCCCCATCGACGTCCTCTTCGTCGTGGCGCCGGGCTCGCTTCTGCTCGACCTGGCGGGCCCGGCGGAGGCATTCCGGCTCGCCAACCAGTACGCGCAACGCCACGGCCGAACGCCGCGCTTTCGGCTCCGCTTCGCGGGCCCGGAGGCGCGGGCCGAGAGCTCCGTCGGGCTCGCGCTCGGCGAGCTCGAAGCGCTGCCCGACGGCTTCGAAGGGCCCACCTGGGTGGTGCTGGTCGGCCGCTCCGATCTGCGTGCGAGCGGGCGCCCCGCCGGCTGGCGGCGCACGGCCGAGTGGCTGGCCCGGCGGGTCTCGCCCCTGCTGCGGCACGACGCGCCCCACCGCCTCCTGACCGTCTGCGGGGGCGCCATTCTCGCGGCCGAAGCCGGCCTGGTCGGCGGCCGCCGTTGCACCACGCACCACGAACTGCTCGAGCTCTTGCGCCGCCTCGCCCCGGCCGCCACGGTGGTCGAAAACCGCGTCTTCGTCGAAGACGGCCCCCTCGCGTCGAGCGCCGGCATCACCGCGGGCATCGATTTGGCGCTTTACCTCATCGCGCGCGAGCAGGGCGACGAGGCGGCGGTAGCCGTGGCGCAGACCATGGTCGTTTACCTGCGCCGTGGCCCCGGCGACCCCGAGCTGTCGCCCTACCTCGCCCACCGCAACCACCTGCACCCGGCGGTACACCGGGTACAAGACGCCGTCTGCGCCGACCCGACCCGCCCCTGGACGGCCTCAGAGCTCGCCCGCGCTGGCCGCGTGACGCCGCGCCACCTGAGCCGCCTCTTCGCAGAGCAGGCGGGGGTCTCCCCGCGGGCGTACGTGCAAGGCATTCGGGTCGAGCGAGCGCGACGGGCGCTCGCGGCGGGCGCCGACGTGGGCGGCGCGACCGAGGCGGCCGGCTTCAGCTCGGACGTCGCCCTGCGACGGGCGTGGCATCGTCACGCCGAGGGTACCCCGCGGCAGGCCCGGCCAAGGGGTAAAGGCGCGGAAGCCGCCCGCCGACCGAAGTAGCCGCCGCGCCGACGCCCTCGAAGCTCTTCTGGCGCTGCTTCTTCCAGATGAGCTGCCCGGTCGCCACCTCGAAGATTTGCACCGTCTTCTGCGTGGTGCCCACCGCCAGCCATTGCCCGTCCGGGCTGAAGGCCACCACGGTGGGCGGTCCGCCCGGCCCGAACGGCTCGGTGCAGAGCAGCGGCCGCTGCTCGCCGCGACGCCAGAGCACCAGGAAGCACGCGGTAGCCGTCGCCCGCGCGCGCGACCGACGCGACGCGACGCGACGCGCGCGTCGCGCAGCGTGGCGCCCAGCGCGGCGACCTGCCGGCGCGAGATCGCCTGAAACTCGCTGCCCAACATCTCGGGCACGCCGAGGTAGTTCTTGAGCCGCGCCCAGTGCATCGCCGTCTTGTCTTGCCCGAACACGACGACGTCGAGGCCGCCCTTGGCGAGAAAGAGCGCCGCGCTGAGGCCGCCGGGGCCGTCGCCGATCACGATTCCCTTGGCCATTCGAGTCCTCCGGGGCGCGAGTGTGGCACGGCCCGAGCTTTCGGCGTTTGGCGTCAATTTCCAGTGACAACGGAACGGACGCCCGGCTCGACCTCCGCGCCGACCCGAGCGGGACGGCCCGACGCGCGCCGGCGCCCGGACGAGCCACGGTTGGTTTGCCTAAACTTCGTGCTGCGGGGCGCCACCGGCGGCGCCTTCGCGGCCGACAACGAGGTCTGCGCGCCCTGGGGCTTCACCTTCCCGGCCAGCGGCAACGCCGGCTTCCACGCCGTGTTCGAGGGGCACTGCTGGCTGCGCTTGCCGGGGCTGCCGCCCCAATCCACGCCGACCCCGGCCGCCGCTGGACGGTGGCCTCGCTCGCCGACGCCGCGGGCCTGTCGCGCGCCGCCTTCGCCCGCCGCTTCGCCGACGCCGTGGGCCAGCCCTCGCTCGCCTACGTCACCTCGCGCCGCATGGACGTCGCGGCGCAGCTCCTGCGCGACCGGCGCCTCTCGCTCGCCGAGGTTGCCTCGACCGTCGGCTACGACTCCGAGTTCGCCTTCAGCCGCGCCTTCAAGCGCGAGCGGGGCGTCACGCCCGGCCGCTTCCGCGCCTCACCCGGGCTCGCCGAGCGGGCGCTCGCCCCCGGCCCTGCCGAGTGCGTCGGGGCGGTGCGGCCGGGGCCTGAGCGGCCTCCGCCCGCCGCGTGAGCTCGCCCGCGCCCCCGAGGCCCGGCGACCAGGCCGCCTTCGCCGCCCCGACGAAGCGGGCGTGGGCCGAGGGCGCCCGGCCCCCGGGGGCGCGCCGGCCGCGACGTTCGGCCGCGGTCGCGGGGGCGGCCGGCGCGTCCGTTGTGACGTTCGGCGGCGGCGGGTACAAAGATCGACGAGGGCGATGTCGATTCGAGGCGGCCTCGCGCATCAAGAGGGGAAGCAGACGAGACGCTGCTCGCACGACGAAAGGTCTCCCACCATGCACTACATGCTCATGTTTTTCGAAACGACCGCCGAGGTCGAGCGCCGGAACGACCCCGAGCGAGCGCCCGCCTACTGGGGCGCGTGGAACGCGTACGTTTCCGACCTCCAGAAGTCGGGCGTCGTCGTCAGCGGGAACGGCCTCCAGCCGCCGCACACCGCCACGCGAGTCACCCTCCGCGCCGGCAAGCGCCACGTGCAAGACGGCCCGCTTCCCGACGTGAAAGAGCACCTGGGCGGCTACTTTGTCGTCGACGTGCGCGACCTCGACGCCGCCCTCGAGTTGGCGGCGCGCAGCCCGAACGTCGGCGCCGGGCACACCGAAGTGCGACCGGTGCTCCCGCCGCCCCCTCAAAACGGCTAGGGCGAAAGACGCCGGTGACGACGAGCCGCGCCGAGGAAAGGGCCGCCGAGCCCCGCGCCGCCTGGGGCGCGGTCGAGCGGGCGGCCCGCGGCGCGTACGGGCGGCTCGTCGCGAACCTCGCGTATCGCTTTCACGACATCGCCGCGGCCGAAGATGCGCTCGGCGACGCGTTGAAGGCGGCGCTCGAGCAGTGGCCCTCGAGCGGGCTGCCGGCTTCGCCCGAGGCCTGGCTCATGGCGGTGGCGAAGAACCAGTTGCGCCAAGGCGCGCGGCACCGGACGATGGCCCAGGCCCCCGAGACGCGGTCGGCCGTCGCCGCGATCGAAGCCGCCCTCGGCGAGGCCCGCCTGGCGAGCGCCGGCGACGAGCGGCTCGCCCTCCTGTTCGTGTGCGCGCACCCGGCCATCGACCCTTCGCTTCGCGCGCCGCTCATGCTGCAAACCGTGCTCGGGGTCGACGTCGCACGAATCGCCGCTTCGTTCCTCGTGACGCCTGCGGCCATGAACCAGCGTCTGGTCAGGGGAAAGCAGAAGATTCGCGACGCCGGCGTGCCTTTCGAACCCCCGACCGGCGGCGATCTCGTCGCGCGACTCGAGTCCGTCCTCGAGGGCATCTACGCCGCCTTCGGCGCCGGGTGGGACGACGCGGGCGCGGGCACGCCGTCCGCGGAGCCCCTCGACGAAGAGGCTCTCTTTCTCGCTGGCCTGCTCGCCGAGCAGCTCCGCTCCGAGCCGGAACCACTCGGCCTGCTCGCCCTCATGACCTTCAGCCGCGCGCGGCGCGGCGCGCGGTTCGACGGCCGCGGCGCGTTCGTGCCCCTCGCCGAGCACGACACGTCGCGGTGGGACCGCGCGGCCATTCTCGAGGCCGACCGCCTGCTGCTTCGCGCCGCCTCGTTCCGCCGCCCGGGGCCCTACCAGCTCGAAGCCGCCATTCAGTCGGCGCACTGCCAACGGCTCTTTTCGGGCCGAACGCCCTGGGCGGCGATCGCCACGCTTTACGATTATCTGACGCGCGCGGCGCCTTCGGTGGCGAGCCGCGTGGCGCACGTGGCCGCGCTCGCCGAGGCCGGTCGCGTCGAAGAAGCGCGCGACGCCCTCGCCGCGGTCGACCGCGCCCAGGCGGCCGCGTACGCGCCGTATTGGGTCGTCGCCGCCCATCTGGCCAAGCTCGCCGGCGACCGCGAGGCGCGACAAAGCGCGCTCGGCCGGGCGATCGAGCTGACGCGCGACGAGCGCCTTCGCGCGTACCTCGAGCGCCAACGTTCTCTCGGCGATCCGCCCGCGGGCTGAACGGCCCGATCAGAGGCCGCGGCGCGCCGGCGGCACGGCAATGACGGGAATGTGTCCCGGGCGCACGACCATGCCCTGCCGCGCCACCTCGACGCCGGTTTCGGCCAACGTGACCGACAGCGTATTGATGCCGGGGTCGACGAACAGGTAGACGGCGTTGCCGTCGGCGGACGTCTCGGTGCGAGCGAAGTCGACCGCGTTGTTGACGAGGTAGGCGAGCGAACTCTGGCCGGGCGCGGCGAGGCCGAAGCGCAGCCCCCGCGCCGGCACGTTTTGGCAGTTGAAGCCCCGCAGGTACGCCGCGCCGAGGTCGGTGAAGTCGGCCTCGCGCCCGAGCATCGCGCCCCCGTAGTCGACGATCTGCTGCGCCACCTCGTCGTTGATCAGGTTGAACTCGGCGACGACCCCTTCGAACTCGGCGCCGATGGGGTAAAAAAGGTACGTAGGGTACCCCACGGTCGCGATCTCGAGGTAGCCCGAGAACGACGGCGGCAACGTGAGCTCGAAGCCGCCGTCGTCGCCCGTTACGACGGGGCCGGCCTTCGGCGCGGAGCACGCAACGTCGAGGGCCGCGCACGCCTTGACCGACGCGCCCGCGATGGCCTCCGCCGAGTCGTGGGCCGTTTCGGCATTTGGCGTCGATTTCCAATGACAACGGAACGAACACCCGGCTCGACCTCCGCGCCGACCCGAGCGGGACGGCCCGACGCGCGCCAGCGCCCGGCCAAAACCCGGTTGGAATACCTAACCCTCTACGCGGGCAGCGCGGGCGCCGGGGTGCTCTGGTGCTTGCTCGCCGGCCCGCTCCTGCGCGGCCTGGTCGACCCCTCGCTCGACGAGCCCGACGACCGGCGGCTGCGGGCGGCGATGTCTGCGACGCGCGTGCCGGCGCTCGAGGCGATCTCGATCGGGGCGAAGTGCGCGCTGCGGGCGATGCGGCCGGGGGCGGCGCCGTTACACCCGCCGTGCTCGATGAGGCTGGCGAAGCAGCGGGCCGGCGCCCCCGACGGACGCGATCGCGACCCCGGCCCCCAGCCTGCGAGGGTCGACCCCTCTCGATCTATCTCGCCTGGTTGCCTGCCCCTACCCCACCATCGCCTCTTTTAGCTCGGTTGTTACGCCGGGCGACCTGAACCATCGCCCGATCTATTACCGGTAATAGAATCGTGATGGTGACCATCACCCGGGAAACAACGGTAGTAGCTTCGGCCGCCTGGCGAGCGAATCTTGTTAGGTTCTTGTGGCGCCCGGCGATGGGCGCCCACCACGAACCTTACACGGGTAGTGCCGACCGTGATGGTGACCTAGGCCCGGGGTAACAACGTTAGTTCGACCCCTGATGGTCACCATCAAAAAGTAGTACGCGAAATAAAAACCCCCACGTTTTTGGTTCGGGGGTTCGAGTCGGCGTTGTTCGCGACCCGCGAGCAGGGGCCGGGGTCGGGGCAACGTCGATGCCCCCCTCGGTCACCGAGCGCGACGATTCGTCACGTCAGGGTGCGAGGCTCTGCGTCGGCTGCAACACCGCCTCGGCCAGCGCCGAGAGGCGGACGGGGTCTGCCTTCGCATAGTCCGGATCGGCGATCATGTCGGCGAAGGCGCGTCGGCTCGGGTAGCGGACGAGCGTGACCGCGTCCCAGGCCTGGCCCGGCTCCGCCGCGAGCGGGGTGCCGCCGTCGCCGGGCCGCGTACCGCCGTGGCGGCCGGGCGAAGCTCATTCCGGGCTTTGCCGTGGCTCGAAAAGGCCCGGGCTGTACTCGGCCCCGGCGAGAGCCATCGTAAGGGCCATGGCGACCAAGCGCGGCAAGCGACCCCTCCTCACCGTCGGCCACGGGCCGGCCGACCGGCACCGCCTCGCCGAGCTGCTCGCGGGCGCGAAGGTGGCGCTGGTGGTCGATGTCCGGCGCTTCCCGGGCAGCCGCACCAACCCCGACGTGCGCCGCGAAGAGCTGGCCCGCTGGCTGCCCGAGGCGGGCATCGACTACCGCTGGGAAGAGCGGCTCGGCGGGCGGCGACGCCTTCGCGCCGGCGAGCCCGAGCCCGACACCTGGTGGACCGTGGCCGCCTTCCGGGCGTACGCGGCGTACACCCGCACGCCCGACTTCCGCGCCGCGCTCGACGAGGTGCTCGCCGAGGCGGCCGCGCGCACGGTGGCCGTGCTCTGCAGCGAGAGCGTCTGGTGGCGGTGCCACCGCCGCCTCATCGCCGACGTGACCGCGCTGGGCCGGGGCGTGCCGGTGCTGCACCTGATGCCCGACGGGCGCCTCGCCGAGCACCGAACGGCCGAGGGGGCGCGGCGACTCGAGGGCGGCGATCTTCTTTGGGACGGGTGACCGCGCCGACGGCGCGCGGCCCGTGACGGCGAAGGCGCGACCGGCGGCGAGCCCGGGCGCTTTCAATTCGTCCACCCCCCCCGGCTGGCGTTCCCTCCGCTTCGCTCCGTGGCCCTGCCCGTACGTAAGCGCTGTCGGGCGAACGCTCTCGTCGCCCAACAGAGCCTAGAGCGGCGCTCGAAGCAAGGCCTCGAGCTCGCCATGACGTACCTTGGGCGCGTGCGAACCTCGCCCCGCCCAGCCCCCGCCTCGCCCCGGCCTCTCTCGCGGGCGCCGCACCTCGTTCGGCTCGCGTTCGGCGCCGCGTTCGCGGCGGGCTGCGGCGCCTCGCCCCCCGCCGCGGGCCCGCGCACGGGGGCGACGGCGGCCGCCGAGCTCCGCGAGTATGCGCGGTTCGTCCGCGACGTGCACCCGGCGCCCTTCCGCTTCGTCGAGGCGTCGGCGTTCGAAGCGCGGGTCGAGCAAGAGGCCGGCGCCCTCGAGGGCTCGGTCGCCCCGACCGAGCTCGAGGTCGTCGGCGCGTTCCGGCGCGTGCTCGCCCCGCTCGGCGACGCGCACGTCGCGGTGACCAGCGGCGTGTTTCAGCCCGGCGCGGCGGGCGCGTCGTTCTTGCCCCTGCTCGTCGCCGACGTGGAGGGCGCCCTGCTCATCGACGCGGCCTCCGACCCGCGCCTGGTCGGCGCCGAGCTGGTCGCCGTCGACGGCGTGCCGGCCGCCGAGCTGCGGCGGCGGCTCGAGCCGCTCGTCGTGAAAGACGGCGTCAACCCGGCGGCGACGCGGCGAGGCCTCGAGCGCGACTTCACCGCCTTGTTTCACGCGACGTTCGGCATGGCGCCCAGCTACCGCGTCGCCTACGGCGCCGGCGCCGGCGCCGCCGAGGTGGCGCTCGCCGGCGCGGGCCGCGAATCGGTGCAGGCCCTCGGCGCGCAGCGCAAGTCGGCCCCTTCGCGGGGCGCGCCGGCGCACGACGGGGCGCAGTCGCCCTTCACCCTGCCGCCGGTCGAGGGGGCGATCTGGCTGCGCCTACCGAGCTTCGGCTCGCCCGACCAGGCCGGCTACCGCGCCGCGATCGACGCCGTCATGGCCTCGGCGACCGGAGCGCCGGCCCTCGTCGTCGACCTGCGGGGCAACGAGGGGGGCTTTCGCACCCACGGCATCGCGCTGCTCAACCACCTCTTGGCGCGCCCCTACCGGCAGTGGACGCGCATGACCGCGCGCGTGCGCGAGCTGCCCGAGCCCTACGCGGGGCGCGCCACCGCCGCCTTCGGCACCGACCTGGGCGCCTTGCGGGGCTTCCCTCCCGAGCCGGCCGGCGGACAGTACGTGCTCGAGGGCGACCCGCTCGCCGACCGCATGGTGCCCTCGGGGGCCTTCGCCGGGCGGGTGCTCGCGCTGGCCGACGGGCGGACGAACTCGGCCGCCAACGAGCTGCTGGTCGCGCTGAAGCACGCCCGGCCCGACGCGATCTTGATCGGCGAAGAAGTGGGCGGGGCCTGCGACGAGCACGTCGGCGAGCTGCCCACCACCTGGACGACGCCGACCTTCGGGGTGAGCGTGCTGATGTCCATTCTGCGGCTCGAGCACGTGAGCGTGCCCGGCTGCCGGCCCGGGCGCGGCCTCGCCCCCGACGTCGCCGTACGCTACAGCCGGGCCGACTTCGACGCGGGCCGAGACCCGTACGACGCGGCCGTGCGCGAGGCGCTGCGCTGAAACGTCGTGCCGGCCTTCGCGGGCGCCGAAACCTGACATAAGGCTGTCAGTGGCGCCGCCTACAACGCGTCGACGCCGCCGTTTACCATCTCATCTCGAGAGACCACGTAGCTCTCACCGCGCGACGAGCGCTCATCACCAACGAAAGGACTGCCATGGCCCACGACATCATCAACCCCCGAGAGTTGCACGACCCCGTCCCGTTCGGCTACAGCCACACCGCCGCCGTCCCGGCCGGCGCGCGGCTGGTCGTGGTCGCGGGTCAGTACGGCTCCGGCCCGGACGGCCTGGTGGTCTCGGCCGACTTCGCCGAGCAGGTGCGCCGAGCGTTCCACAACGTGGGCGTGGCCCTCGCCGCCCACGGCCTCGAGCTCGGCCACGTGATTCAGCTGAGAACGTATGTGGTTACCATCGACCGCGACAAGCTGCGCACGATCGGCGAGGTCGTGGCGAGCCACTGGGGCGCGAGGCCGCCCCCGCAAACCCTCCTCGGGGTCGCCGGCCTGGCGATGCCCGACATGCTGTTCGAGGTCGAGGCCCTGGCGGCGCGGCCCTGAACGACCGCCGAGGCCCGAAAAAGTGGAGGGCGCCGGCCTCGGGTGGCAGACTCTCGGCCGTGGCCCGCCGCGACCCGTTCGAGTCATTGCCCGCGAGCAAGAAGAGAGCCCTCCCCTTCCCCTTCGTGCTCGACGAGCTGGCGCCGCTCGACCCGATAACCCGCCCGATGTTCGGCGCGCTCGGGGTTTACGTCGGCGAGCGCATCGTGATGATCCTGCGCGACAAGGGCCCCGCCGATTCGGACAGCGGCGTCTGGCTCGCCTACGAGCCCGCGCACGAGGCGTCCGTCATGGCCGCCCTCCCCCGGCTTTTGCCCATCGATATCTTCCGCCACAAGGTGGCAGGCTGGAAGAAGCTCGCGGCGCGCTCCCCCGAATTCGAAGAAGACGTGAGCACCGTCTGCGCGCTCGTGCTCGAAGGCGACGCTCGCATCGGCAAGGTGCCCGGCGCGAAGCGGCCGCGCGCGGCGGGCGCGCAGTCTCGCGCCGCGGCGAAGAAAGCGTCGACCCCCGCGGCGGCGGGGCGCGTGGCGCCGGGCGCGAAGTCGGGCGCGAAGCCGGCCACGAAGTCGAGCGCGAAGTCGAGCGCGAAGTCGAGCGCGAAGTCGAGCACGAAGCCGAGAACGAAGTCGGGCTCGAAGCCGGTCACGAAGCCGAACGCGAAGCCGGGCGCGAAGCCGGGCGCGAAGCCGGGCGCGAAGCTGGCCACGAAGCCGGGCGCGAAGCGGGCGGCGAAGAAGCCGCCGCGCTTACTGCAAGGCGGGTGAGGCGCGGTCGGGGCGCCCGAGCGTCGCGTCAGTCGACGCCCCCGCGGGTGACGATCGCCAGGGCGTCTTTGCTCGCGGCGGTCGCGGCGAAGAACGTCTCGATGCGCAGCTCTTGCAGGGTGATGTCGAGGGGCGTGCCGAGGGTGGTGATGGTCGTGAAGAGGTCGACCACGAAGTCGCCGCGCCGCAGCGTCACGGGCACCAAGACCCGCGGGGGGCGGGCGGCGTGCGCGGCGTGCTCGGGCGAGAGCGCGGCGTGGGCGGCGTTCGCGAGCGCGAGGACTTCGTCGTCTTCGGCGTCGCGCGCGCCCGCCGACAGCTCGCCGCGCAGCCGGCGCACGACGTGGCCGGCCGCCTCGGGCCAGTTGGCGACCGCCGGCTTCAACCCCTCGTCGGAGAGCAGCATGCGGGCGACGTTGTTCTTGCCCCGCCAGCGCGGGGCGAAGAACGCCAAGAGCTCGACGGCGGCGGCGTTCGCGAGCAGCACGTCGTAGCGGCGGTTCACCACGAGCGCGGGGTTCGGCTCGCTCGCCTCGAGGATGTGCGCGAGCGCCGCGCGCACCTCGGACATCGCCGCCGCGTCGAGCGGCGTCTCGCGGAAGGCCGCCGCGTAGCCGGCGGCCTCGAGCAGGGCGTTGCGATCGCGGAGGGGCACGTCAAGATGCTCGGCCAGCGTGAGGATCATCTCGCGGCTCGGGCTCGCCCGGCCGGTCTCGACGAAGCTGAGGTGGCGCGTCGAGACGCCCGCCTCGAGCGCGAGCGCGAGCTGACTCTTGCCCCGCGACGACCGCCACGCGCGGATCATGGGGCCGACGGCCGGGGCGGGCGGCGTGCTCATGCGGCGGGCAGTATCAGCCGGGCGCCTTGTCGAGGAAACCGTAAACCGAGCGGATCCGATCGCCGTCGAGCAGCACGACGTCGAAGCCCACCGCGGCCGGCTCGGCCGCCCCCGGCGGGGCCGCGTGCCAGGTGAAGCGCGCCTGGGCGTGGTGCCGGTCGACCGCGCCGGCGAGCGAGAACGTCAACCCGGGGAACTGCCGCTGCACCGCGGCGATCAACGCGTCGAGCTCGTCGCGGCCGTTCACGACGGCCAGCGGGTCGGCGTAGTGGCAGTCGGCGGTGCAGAGCGCCTCGAGGGCGGCGCGCCGGCGCGCCGCGTCGGTCTCGTTCCAGGCGTTCAGGTAGTTCGTCACGATCGCTTCGATGGTCATGCGGTAGCCTCTTTTCGTCGTCGAAGGGAGAAAGGACTGTCGTCGCCGGGGCGGGGAACGATTGTCGTCGCCGAGGCGGGGAACGATCGTCGCCGGGGCGGGGAGCGATCGCCGCGCGGGGGCGCCGGGCCTCAGGGGGCCGTGGACGTGATGAACCCGAGCACGTCGCGGTGGAACCGCTCGGCGTGGGTGATGAAGATGCCGTGCGCGGCGTCATCGTAGCGGCAAAACTTCGCCCCCCGCACGAGCCCGGCCGCCGCCTCGCCGAAGGCCGCGGGCACGCTCTGGTCGAGCGCGCCGTGCAGCACGAGCACGGGCAGATCGAGGCCGCGCAGGTCGTCGCGCAGGTCGAGGGCCGTCGTCGCGCCCTTCCAGACCGCGAGCAAGACGTAGAGGGGCACCGACTCCATCAGCCGCGCCCCCCAATCGACCAACGCGTCCGACGACGCGGGCGTGAAGAAGCCTCGCTTGTTCTCGGCGACCCAGCCCGCGAAGTCTCGCCGCCATCGGTCCGCCGACGCCTCGGCGAGCGCGGGGTCGATGCCCTCGGGGTAGTCGTCGGCGCGCGTCAACCGCGGCGCGGTCGGCGCCACCAGCACGGCGCGGCGGACGCGGCCCTCTGCGCCGTACCGCGCGAGGTAGCGGACGACCTCGGCCCCCCCGAGCGAGTGCCCGACGAGCGTGACGCCGCGCAGGTCGAGGCGCCGGAGGACCGCGGCCAGATCGCCGGCCAAGGTGTCGAGGTCGTAGCCCCCCGACGGCACGTCGGACCGCCCGTGCCCCCGGCGGTCGAACGTGACGCAGCGCAGGCCGCGCTCGACGAAGAACGGTACGTTGTAGTTCCAGATGTCGCAAGGCATCGCCTGGCTCGCGACGAAGACGACCGGGTCGCCTTCGCCCCAGTCGCGGTAATGAAGGTTGATTCGGCCCTCGGTCTCGATAAACCCCATGGGGCACCTCCTGCGCCCAGAGATGGCGGCCCCGGGCCCCGCCGGCGATTACCTGCGAGGTAAAGTCAGGTCGCCGGGCCCCCGGCGAGGGCGCCACGGCCCCGCCCGAGGGGCCGCCCGGGGGCGGCAGACGGCCGCCGGCGGCAGGCACCCCCGCGACGGCGCGAAGCACTCGACGCCCCGGCCTTTACATTCGCGCCCGGCGGAAACTACCGGGGTGCGAACGGTGAGCGCCCCCGCCAGGCGCCCCGCCGAGGTCACCATGCAGCTCGAAAATTCACCCACGGCCACCGAAGCCCCCTGGGGCGCGTGGCAAACCGGCCCCGCCGGGCGCCCGCGCGAGGGCTTCGCCCGAGAAAGAGAGCTCGTGCTCTTGCTCGGGTGGGGCGGGAGCAGCCCGAAGCAGCTCGAGCCCTTCGCCCAGATGCACCGCGAACTGGGCCGAGAGGCGCGCGTCTTCATCTTCCGGATGTTCCGCGGGCTGCTTCGGCTCGGGGGCGAGCGGCCGGCCATCGGGCTCGAGGCGGCGTGGCTCGCCGCCGCCGCGGCCGAGCGCCCCGTCATCATTCACTCGTTCAGCGACAACGGCTCCTTCACCTTCTGTGAGCTGTTGGGCGCGCTACGCGATAGCCCCGAGGGGCGCCGCGTCATCGCCAACCTGCGCGGCGCCATCTTCGACTCTGGCCCCGCCCTCTACGCGGCGAGCCCCGAAGACTTCTCGGCCCGGTTCGCGAACGCCCTGACGCCGATCTGCTTGCGCCGACTGGGTCTGCCGGCCCGGCAGCGCCATGCCGTCGCGACGCCCGCCCTGAGGGCGTGCTTCCGGCTGTATCAGGCCTGCTGGGCGAGCACGGTGCGACGCCTCGTCGGCTCGTACGAGGGGGTGTCGGCCGACTACCCGCGGCGCCCACACCTCTTTCTGTACTCGAGCGACGACCCGGTCAGCCCTCGGCGCGACGTCGAGGCGTTCGCCGCCCGGCAGAGGGCGAGGGGCGTGTCGGTCGAGGCGAGGTGGCCGAGCCAGCCCATCACCGCCCGCGCCCCGGCTCGAGACGTTCGACCAGCAGCGCGTCACCTGGCTTCGTCGCGCAGCACGAGCGGCGGGGCGCGCTGGAGGTCGGCGGCGCGGTCTTCGTACTGTTCGCAATAGCCGCCTTCGAACCGGCAGGCGGCCTCGCGCGAGGGCGCCGGTTTGCAGTCGCGCGCCAA
>DASTPP010000385.1:0-11448 GCA_035762175.1 Polyangiaceae bacterium
ACGCCGCCACGAACGCGCCCACCCCGTCGGCGATGCGCACCAGGCCCTCGGCCCCGTAGGGCCGCACCACGTCGCGGATCGGCGTCGAGACGACGGGCCGGCCCGCCGCCAGGTATTCGGGCGTCTTGGTCGGGCTGATGAGGCGCGTCGACTCGTTCTGGGCGAAGGGCATCAGCGCCACGTCCCAGCCGGCGAGGTAGCGCGGCAGCTCGTGGTAGCCCTTCGGCCCGAGGTAGCGAAGGTTCGGCCGGCGCGGCAGGTCGGCCGGGTCGATCTTGACCACGGGCCCCACCACCATGATCTGCCAGCCGGGCCGCGCCTCGGCCACGCCCTCGAGCAGCGCGAGGTCCATGCGCTCGTCGAGGACGCCGAAGAAGCCGAGCCGCGGGTGCGGAAAGGGGGCCTGGTCGTCGGGGTCCGCCTGCCGCGCGCGCGCCTTGGCGAAGTGTTCGACCTCGACGGCGCTCGGGAAGGCGTGCACGCGCGGGTGCACCGGCCGCTTCGCCTCGTAGAGCGAGCGGCCGCCGGTGAAGACGACGTCGGCGCGGCGCAAGAGCTCGCGCTCGCGCGTCTCGAGCGCGGGCGGCGCGCCGCGGAAGGCCGCGAGCTCGTCCATACAGTCGTAGACCGTGGCGAGCGGGCGCAGCGCGCCGGTGAAGGCGAGCGCCATCGGCGTGTAGTACCAGGCGACGTAGTCGCGCAGGTTCGCGCCCCGCACGAGCTCGCGCAGCATCGCCGACTGCAGCCGCTCGGCGTCGGCGTCGCTCGTGTCCGGCGGCATCGTGGGCGTGCAGACGCGCACGCCGTTCGCCTTCTCGGTCACCTCGAGCCGCGGCGGCCCCTCGCCGTGGACGGGCTCTTCGACGAAGAAGACTCGCCGCTCGCGCGCGCAACGACTCAACAGGTGGTTGGGCCGCTGGTAGACGAAGTCCCAGCGCAAATGCGACAGACAAATCAAATCGTAGTCGAGACTCATGGGAGGGCCTCTCTCGGACGAACGAACGGGGTCGCGCGCGGAGAGAGCTGAGCCTCGAAACAACGGCCCCGCGTCCGCGCCACTCGCCGCCCCAACCTGGTGGAGCAAGCAGACGAAAGACGCAGAGCCGCTATGCCCTGCCACCGCCCATGAGGTGCGGTGCTCTTGTCTCGGCGGGGAGTGCCCTAAGCAGATCTCGTGCCGCGACCTACGCCTCACGAAACGTGGCCAACCAAGGCTGTGCTTGGGCCAGAAGTGAGGTAAATTATCCCTTCTTCCGCCCCCCAAAGGGGGCATTTTGCCCCGAGCGTGGCGCCTTGGCCGCCTGCACCTCAGCCTTGGCGCTCCGTCGTCTGCGCACAAATGCGCCCCAGCGGCAGGTGCGCCCCGACATGGGCGCCCGAGCGCGACCCGGCCTCAGCCGGCTTCGCGCTCAGCCGGCTTCGCCCGCGGGCATCAGCACGCGCCCGCCGGGGTACTCGCGCGCGTAGGCCTCGGCCACGGCCGACGCGATCGCGACGCCCCGCCCGCGCTCGACCAGGGCGACGATCGAGCCGCCGAAGCCGCCGCCCGTCATGCGCGCGCCGAAGGCGCCCGGGCGGGAGCGGGCGAGCTCGACGAGCCGGTCGAGCTCGGGCACGCTGACCTCGAAGTCGTCGCGCAGCGAGGCGTGCGAGGCGTCGAAGAGGCGCCCGAGCGCCGCGAGATCGCCCGCCCGCAGCGCGGCCACGGCCGCGAGCACCCGCGCGTTCTCGGTGACGACGTGCCGGGCGCGGCGGCCGATCGGCTCGGGCAGCGCCGAGGCCTCGGCGAGGCGCGCGTCGCCGACGTCGCGCAGCGCGCCCACCCCGAGCGCGGCCGCGGCCCGCTCGCACTCGGCCCGCCGCGTCTTGTAGCCGCCGTCGGCGTGGCGGTGGGCGACGCCCGAGTCGATGACCACGAGCTCGGCCCCCTCGGGCAGCGGCACCCGCTCGTAGGCGAGCGAGCGCGTGTCGAGGTAGAGCGCGTGCCGCTCGTCGGCCAGGCTCGACGCCATTTGGTCCATGATGCCGACCGGGGCGCCGACCAGCTCGTTCTCGGCGCGCCGGCCGGCGACCGCGAGGGCGACGTCGTCGACCGGCAGGGCGAAGAGCTCGCGCAGCGCGCGGCCGAGGGCGATCTCGAGCGCGGCGCTCGACGAGAGCCCGGCGCCGAGCGGCACGTCGGACTCGACGAGCGCGTCGAAGCCCCCGAGCCGGTGCCCCGCCGCCGCGAGCGCGGCCGTGACGCCCTGCAGGTAGTCGACCCAGCCGCCCCGGCGCGCCTCGGCCCCGAGCTCGTAGGCCTCGGGCGCGCCCGCGATCGCCCCGCTCGCCACCCGCGCCCGCCGCCCCTCGGCCCGCGCGACCGCGACGCGCGTGCGCATGGGCGTCGCGACGGGCAGCACGAAGCCGTCGTTGTAGTCGGTGTGCTCGCCGATCAGGTTGACCCGCCCCGGCGCGCTCGCGACGAGCTCGGGCGGCCGGCCGAAGGCCGCGGCGAAGCGCGCCCTCACGGCGCCCCCCCCCGCTCGGTGATGGGGCCCTCGCCCACGACGGGCTCGCCCCCGGCGAAGGCCTCGCCCGAGGTCGCCGCGCGCATGGCCTCGAGCGAGAACTTCGGCTCGCGCCCCATGGTGAGCAGGCCGTTGGCCTCCTGGTAGGTGTCGGCGAACTGCGTGTAGCAGAAGCCCGCGAAGAGCTCGAGCGAGTGCACCGCCCGCAGGAGCTCGCGGTAGAGGGCCTCGAGCTCCTCGGGCGTGCGGCAGCGGCTGTAGCCCCAGCTGCCCCCCTCCGACGAGAGCGCGATGCCGCCGAACTCGGACAGCACCATGGGCCGGCCCGACGGGTCGCTGTGGCCCTCGAGCACGAGGCGACGGCCGCCCGGCCGCTCGCGCGTCAGCACCCGCGGCGCCGCCTCGGGCGTCGCGTACCGGCGGACGAGCTTGCGCGGCTCGGCCTCGTAGTCATGGATGCCGATGACGTCGGTGGCGACGCTCTCCCAGCCGTCGTTGCCGACGACGAGCCGGGTCGGGTCGAGCGTGCGCGTCAGAAAGTAGAGCGAGCGGACGTAGTCGCGCTCGGGCGCGTTGCCCGGCAGGTTGGGCACGCCCCACGACTCGTTGAAGGGCACCCAGGCGATGATGCAGGGGTGGCTGGCGTCGCGCCGTATCACCTCGAGCCACTCGCGCACGAGGCGCTCGACCGAGCGGCGGGTGAAGCGGTAGGCGCTCGGCATCTCCTCCCAGACGAGCAGGCCCAGGCGGTCGGCCCAGTAGAGGTAGCGCGGGTCTTCGATCTTCTGGTGCTTGCGCACCCCGTTGAAGCCCATCAGCTTGGCGAGCTCGACGTCGCGGCGCAGGGCGGCGTCGTCGGGCGCCGTCGCGCCCGTCTCGGGCCAGTAGCCCTGGTCGAGCACCAGGCGCAGCGGGTAGGGCCGGCCGTTGAGCACGAAGCGGTCGCCCTCGGCCGCGAACGAGCGCAGGGCGGTGTAGCTCGCGACCGCGTCGAGCAGGCGCCCCTCGGCGTCGAAGAGCTCGAGGTCGGCCTCGATCAGCGTGGGGGTCGCGGGGCTCCACAGGAGCTCGTTGCGGAAGTCGTCGATGCCCGGGTCGGACAGGGCGATGCGCCGGTGCACCTCGCCGGCGACGACCGAGTAGCGGTCGCGCGCGAGCACCAGGCCGCGGGCGCGCAGCGTGACGGCGAGCGACAGGCCGGGCTCCCAGGCGGGCGCGACGCGGGCCTCGAGGCTGAGCTCCCAGCGGTCGAGGTTCGGCGTCCAGCGCAGCGAGCCGATGTGCTTGCTGGGCACGCGCTCGAGCCACACGGTCTGCCAGATGCCGGTGGTGCGGGGGTACCAGATCGAGTGCGGGTGCAGCTGCCAGTCCTGCTTGCCGCGGGGCTTGGCGAGGTCGGCCGGGTCGTCCTCGGCGCGCACGACGAGCTCGTAGGGCCCGGGCTTGTTCAGGTGGTCGGTCAGGTCGACCGAGAAGGGCGTGTAGCCGCCCTCGTGCTGCGCGAGCAGCGCGCCGTCGAGCCAGACCGAGGCGGCGAAGTCGACGGCGCCGAAGTGCAAGACGAGCCGCTCTTCGGGCGAGAGCGCGGGCGGCTCGAGCGCGCGGCGGTACCAGCAGGCCCGGAAGAGGCCGTTGTCGCCGACGCCGCTCTTCTTCGTCTCGGGGGCGAAGGGCACCTCGATGCTGCCGGCCCAGGCGACCTCGGCGGGCAGGGCCCAGCGCGCCTCGGGGTCGAGGGCGAAGTCCCAGAGGCCGTTGAGCGAGGCCCAGGAGGCGCGCCGCAGCTGCGGCCGCGGGTAGCCGTGCGTCCCCTGGCGCACGTGCTCGGAGGCGGGCGGCTCGGGGGCGTCGAGCCCGATCTGCAAAAGGTGGCGCTGGGGCATGGGGGCGGGCCTCAACGCGCGGCGGCGGCGTGGAAGCGCCACGCGTCTTCGAGGATCTGCCCGAGCGACGAGCGGCGCGGCCGCCAGCCGAGCCGCTCGCGCGCGAGCGAGGGGTCGGCGACCAGCGCGGGCGGGTCGCCCTCGCGGCGCGCGCCCTCGGCCGTCGGCACCGGGCGCCCGGCGACGCGCGCGGCCTCGGCGATCACCTCGGCGACCGAGTAGCCGTGGCCGGTGCCGAGGTTGAAGGCGCCGCCCTCGCCGCCCCCGCCCAGGTACTCGAGCGCGGCGAGGTGCGCCTCGGCCAGGTCGACCACGTGAATGTAGTCGCGCACGCAGGTGCCGTCGGCCGTCGGGTAGTCGCGCCCGAACACCGTCACCGGGTTGCCCTCGCCGAGCGCGGCCCGCAAGACGAGGGGTATCAGGTGCGTCTCGGGCTCGTGCCGCTCGCCGAGCCCCGCCTCGGCGAGCGCGCCGGCGGCGTTGAAGTAGCGCAGCGCCGCGTAGCGCAGGCCGTACGCCCGCGCGTACGAGGCGAGCATGCGCTCGGCCGCGAGCTTCGTCTCGCCGTAGGGGTTGACCGGCCGCGTCGCGTGCGACTCGGGGATGGGCACCTCGGTCGGCACCCCGTACACCGCCGCCGTCGACGAGAAGACGAGCCGCTCGACCCCCGCGTCGAGCACGCTCTCGAGCAGCCCCACGGTCGCGACCAGGTTGCCCGTGTAATAGCGCCGCGGGTCGACCACCGACTCGCCCACCTGGATGCGGGCGGCGAAGTGCAGCACCGCCTCGGCCCGCTGCTCGCGCAGGAAGGGCCCGACCCGCCCCCGGTCGCCCACGTCGGCCTCGAGCAGCGGCACCCCCGGCGGCACCGCCTCGCGGCGGCCCGTCACCAGGCTGTCGATGACGCTGACCACGTGCCCGCGCTCGCGCAGCACGTGAACCATGTGCGAGCCGATGTACCCCGCACCCCCCGTGACCACGACCCTCATCGACACCTCGCCGTCTCGTGCCCGAGCCCAAATCCACGGCGCCCGCGACCTCGCCCGCGCGACGAGCGCGCGGGCCGGTGCGGCGCCCTCCGAGTGTGCAGCGCTTTAGCACGAAGCACGCCCGGCGGGGGGGTAGCGAGGCCCCATGTCAAGGCCCAAGCTCGGCGCGCCGCCGAGGGCCCGGGCCGGGCGCGCGGCGGGCGGCCTTTTTCGGCCGCCAGCGCGCGGGCGCCCGACCGTGACACTTTGCCCCGCCGAGCAAGAGCGCCACGCTCGCTCTTTTTCGGTGAAGTCGACCCGTGAGAGAAGGTACTACCGACCGCTCCGAAACGTGGCGCGCGCGGCGCGAGGAAGGCCCGGGGGGCGACCGAGCTAACCATGAACAACGCTTTTCCGATCACGGACGAACCGAACGCGAAGGCCGGCCGCGCCGCGAAGGGCGCGGCGCGCCTGCCGCCCGCCCCCCGGCGGCTCGTCGCGGCCGCCCCGCCCCCCGGGCGCGCGAAGCCGGCGAGCGAGCTGCGCGGGCGCATGGCCGAGGCGGGCCAGCGCATCGCGCTCCTGCTCGGCGGCGAGCCCCCCGCGCCCGCGCTCGCCCCCGCCTACGGCCCCGCCTTCGCCCTCGTCGGCTTCGCCGGCCGCGAGCACGAGGCCGACGAGGGCGCGTGCCCGCCCGCGCCCCCGGCCCCCCATCGCCCGCCCCCGGGCCTCGCCGACGCCCCCCCCGAGCCCGCCGCCGCCCCCCGCCGCCGCCTGCGCGCCCGCGACGCCAAGCTCGAGGCGCGCCTGGCCGAGCAGGGCCGCGAGCTCGAAGCGACGCGCCAGGCCCTCGACGCCTCGCGCCTCGCCCTCGAATCGCTCTCGCGGCGCGAGCGCGAGGCGGCCCGCGCCGCCGAGCTCGCCGCCCGCTCGCATGACGAGCTCGCGGCCCGCGTCGCCGGCGAGCTCGGCGCGCCCCTGCGCGACCTGCTCAAGCGCGCCCGGCGCCTGCGCGACGAGCACGATCCCGCGGCGCTGCGCAAGGCCTTGCGCTCGCTCGAGCGGCGCGCGCGCGCCCTCGCCGAGGCGGCCGAGGCGCTGCCGGCGGCGCCGCGCGGTCGCCCGGGCTGACGCCTGGGCGGCCGCACCAGGCCGCGCCTCAGCGCGCCACGATGGGGAAGCAGGCGAGCGCGTAGCCGTCGAGCGGCAGCGTCGGCGCCCCCGAGCGCACGCGCCCGACGTGCTCGATGACCTCGGGGTGGCGCAGCGCGTACGCGGGGATCTCTTCGGCCGGCACCCACCGCGCCTCGAGGCTATGGTTGTCGGCCTTTCGCTTCGGGTCGGCCGAGCCGACGACGCGCGCGGTGAAGACGAAGCGAAAGCGCCCGAAGCCGTCGGCCGAGCCGGGCCAGCTCTGCTCGACGCGCAAGATGCCCGTCGGCTCGACCCGCACGCCGCCCTCTTCGAGCGTCTCGCGCAGCACCGCCTCGACCAGCGTCTCGCCCGGCGACACGCCCCCCGCGGGCAAGAACCACCCTTGGCCGTGCTTCGCCTCGTGGATCAACAGAAAGCGCCCTTCGTGCTCGACGACGACCAGCACGTACACGTACGAGGGGACGGCTACCCGCGGCATCGCTTCGACCTCACCTTTCGCAGCACTCGCACCCGACGTCTTCGCCCCGCGAGCTTAGCACGGCGGGCGGGCCCGCGCGGCCGCGCGACGCGTCACGCGCCGAAGGTGAGCACGAGCTTTCCGACGGTCGCGCCCGACTCGAGGTCGCGGTGGGCGTCGGCCACCCGCTCGACCGGGTAGGCGCGCACGCGCGGCGGCGCGACGTCGCCCGCCTCGAGCCAGCCGACGAGCCGCGCCATCGCGGCGCGCAAGAGCTCGGACCGGTCGAAGAGGTACGAGAGGTTGAAGCCGAAGACGGCCTTGTTGTCGCCGGTGAGGGCGAGCGGGCTGAAGCGCGGCGTGCGCAGGACCGAGAGCGCGAGCGCGAGGTAGTTCGGCCGGCCGCCGCGCCGCGGCATCATCGCGTGGAAACCGTAGACGACGAGCCGGCCCGTCGGCGCGAGGTGGCGGTAGCTCTCGCGCAGCGTCGCGTGGCCGTTGGCGTCGAAGGCCGCGTCGAAGCCCTCCGGGGCGAAGGCGCGCGCCGCCGGCCAGAGCGCCTCGCGGCCCTTGTCGACCACGGCCTCGGCCCCGAACTCGAGCGCCGCCGCGACCTTGTGCGCCGCCCCCACGACGCCGAAGGCCCGCACGCCCGAGGCGCGGCAGAGCTGCAAGAGCGCAGAGCCCACCCCGCCCGCGGCCGAGTGCACCAGCACCCGCGCCCCCGCCTTCGCCGCCGCCAGCTCGAAGAGCGCGTAGTACGCCGTCAAGAACGCCGTCGGCAGCGCCGCCGCCTCGAGCGCCGAGAGCCGCCCCGGCCGCGCGAAGACCTGCGCGCGTGGCACCACCACGCGCGAGGCGTAGCCCCCGAAGCGCGTCACCCCGAAGACGGGCGCCCCCACCGCGAGCGCCCCCGCGCCCGCCGCGCCCTCCCCTCCCCCCTCCCCCGGGAGGGGGGCCGGGGGGGAGGGGCCCTCTCCGATCGCGGCGACGCGCCCCGCGAACTCGAAGCCCGGCGTGATGGGCCAGCCGACGTACTTCTTCGCCGAGGCGTACAGGCCCATGCGCACCACGCAGTCGGCGTAGTTGACGCCCGCGGCCTCGACCTCGACGGCCACCTCGCCGGGGCCGGGCTCGCGGTCGGGGCCGCGCTCGATCGAGAGCCGGTCGTGGCCCCCCGGCCGGCGAATGACGACGTGGCGCATGGGGCGGGTGCTAGCCCGGTTGCCGCCCGGGCGCGACCTGTCCCGCGCGGCGCCCCCTCAGCCCGTGTTGCGCAGCCCCTGGGCGACGCCGTTGAGCGTGGTGCCGAGCGCCTGGTCGAGCTCGGCGAGGTCGGCGCCCGGCTCGGCCCGGCGCTTGCGGCCGAGCAGGCTGATCTGCAGCAGGTTGAGCGCGTCGACGTAGGGGTTGCGCAGCGCGATCGAGGCCCGCAGCACCGCCGAGGCGCCGCCGCCGAGCGCGCCGCCCCGCAGCGCCTTGAGCGCCGCGACCGTGCGCTCGAACTCGGCCTCGAGCTCGCCGAAGAGCGCCCGATCGCCGCCGAGCGCGACGACGTAGGCGCGGGCGACGTCGAGGTCGGCCTTCATGCAGACCATCTCGATCTTGCCGACGAGGTCGTCGAAGAAGGGCCACACCGCGGCCATGCGCGAGAGCGTCTCGAGGCCCCCCGGCTCGTCGAGCACCGCCGCGAGCGCGGTGCCGACGCCGAGCCAGGCCGGCAGCATCAGGCGCACCTGCGTCCAGCCGAACTGCCACGGAATCGCCCGGATGCCCCGCATGGTGCCCCCGCCCTTCTCGCGGTAGGCCGGCCGCGAGCCGAAGTGCACGTGGGCGAGCTCGCGCACGGGCGTCGTCTCGAGGAAGAACCGGAAGAGCGTGGGGTCTTCGTGCACGCGGCGGCGGAAGGCCGGCAGGGCGGCGGCCGCGAGGCGGTCCATCACCTCGCGGAAGCGGGCCTCTTCGCCGGGCGCGAGCCGCTCGCGCCAGTCTTCGAAGTTCGCGAGCAGGGTGCCGCTGACGAGCACCTCGAGGCTGCGCTCGGCGAGCGGCAGCATGCCGAATTTTTGCGAGATGACCTCGCCCTGCTCGGTGATCTTCAAGCCCGAGCGCGTCGAGCCGGGCGGCAGCGCCATCAGCGCCCGGTGCACGGGCGAGCCGCCGCCCCGCCCGACGGTGCCGCCCTGCCCGTGAAAGAGCGTGAGCGAGACCTTCGCCTCGTCGAACACGCGCGCGAGCTCTTCTTGCGCCCGGTAGAGCGCCCACGAGGCGGGCAGGAGGCCGACGTCCTTGGCCGAGTCCGAGTAGCCGATCATCACCTCTTGCCGCATGCCGCGGGCGCCGAGGTGCCGCCGCCAGACGGGGTCGGCGAAGAGGCCCCGCAGCACCTCGGGGGCGCGCACCAGGTCGTCGTAGGTCTCGAAGAGCGGCACGACGTCGAGGCGCGAGCGGGGGGGCGAGGCGGCGAGGTCGACGAGGCCCGCCTCGCGCGCGAGCAAGAGCACCCGCAAGAGGTCGTCGGCCTCGCGCGCCATCGAGATGACGTAGGTCGAGGCGGCCTCGGGCCCGAGCTCGTCCTGCATCTCGCGCATCACCTGAAAGAACGCGAGCGTCCGCCGCGCCTCGCCGTCGAGCGGCACGTAGGGGCCCGCGAGCGGCCGCCGGCCGAGCAGCTCGCGGCGCAGCGCCTCGCCGTCGAGCGGGGGCAGGCCCGCCCCGGCCGCCACCGCCTCGAGCGCCGCGGCGTGCGCCGACGAGTCTTCGCGCAGATCGAGGCGCAGCCCGTGGAAGCCGAAGCCCCGCACCTCGGCGAGCAGCGGGTCGACGAGCGCCCGGGCGGCGCGGCCGGCGCCCGCCCCCTCGAGCTCGTCGCGCACCAGCTCGAGATCGCGCGCGAAGGCGTCGGCCCCCGGGTACCCCGCCCCCGCCACGTGCAGGGGGCGCCCCGCGTCGCGCGCGGCCACGAACTCGCGCGCGGCCTCGAGCCGGGCGTGCACGAACGAGAGCTTCAGGCGCAGGGGCTCGTCGGCGTCGCGGCGCCGGTTCGCCTCCCAGACCGCCGGCAGGGCCTGGCGGTCGACCTCGATCGACGCGCGCAGCCGCTCGCTCGGCGGCGTGAGCCGCGAGGACACCGAGAGCCGGTCGATGAGCTCGCGCACGCAGCTCGCGTAGTGCCCGAGCGCCACGAAGGCCGCGCGCCGGCAGGCCGCGCGGGTGACCTCGGGCGTGACGAAGGGGTTGCCGTCGCGGTCGCCGCCCACCCAGCTGCCCACCCGCAGCCGGGGCGGCGGCGGCGCCTCGCCCCCGTACACCGCCGCGAACGCCTCGCCGAAGGCCGCGGCCACGTGCCCGCTGGCGGGCAAGAGCCGGTCGCTCAGGTACCAGAGCACCGTGCTCACCTCGTCGAGCACCCCGGGCCGATCGTTGCGCACCTCGGCCGTCAGCCAGAGCAGCTCGAGCTCGGCGCCGAGGGCGGCGTCGAGCGCGCGGCGCTCGGCCTCCGAGCGGCGCTCGCGCTCGAGCAGCGCGTCGCCCACGCGCGCGAGCAGCCCGAGCAGCGTGCGCCGCGTCGACTCGGTCGGGTGCGCCGTCAGGACGGGCCGCACCTCGAGCCGCTCGAGCGCCGCGCGCACCTCGTCGGCGTCATGGCCCGCGGCGCGCAGGCGGGCGAGCGTCCAGGCGGGCGAGGCGGGCTGGGGCGAGTCGGCCTCGCGGCGGGCGTAGGCGCGGCGCCGGCGCAGCCGGTGCACCTGCTCGGCCGCGTTGATGAGCAAGAAGAAGAGCGTGAACGCCCGCGCCACCACGCGCGCCGTCGCGAGCGGCAGCGCGTCGACCCGCGCGAGCAGCTCGTCCAGGCTCGGCGCCCCCGCCTCGCCGCGCCGCCTCGCCCGGCACGCCCGCCGCAGCGACTCGACCGCGTCGTACGCCGCCCGCCCCTCGAAGCGCAGCACGACGCGCCCGAGCGCCGCCCCGAGCCGTCGCACGTCGTCGCGCAGGGGTCGATCTTGAGGGCGGGGCGCGGGGGGCGGCTCGAGCATGGCGCCGACTCTACCCGCTCGGGCCGCCCGAGACGCCCCGATCTTGCGCCCGGCGGCCCGGACTCGAAGCGGGTGTTTCGAAACGTGCCCGCTGGCGGCCCCCGACTCAAGTCGGGGGCAGCGGACGCCCGGTCGTGCCGCGCGGAATCGGCGCCGATTCGGAGCGTAAAGCCCGCCCCCTCGCCGGGGGCCGGGCTCCCGCGGGCTTCGGCTGCCGGGCGAGCGCGCGAAGCGGCGCGCGGCGAGAGAGCCCTGCCTCCGGCAGGGCTTTGCACGCCGTTTCCGCGGGCGTTCGCTGCCCCCGGCTTCAGCCCAATGCCGTTCACGTAGCGGCCGGCGAGAGGTTTCGCGCGACAAAAGGAGGGGGGGCGGCGAAGGTAGGGGTGTGAGGACCCAACCCAGCCGCCCCCTGCTCTTGTTCGACGCGCCGGCGCCCTG
>DASTPP010000386.1:0-4938 GCA_035762175.1 Polyangiaceae bacterium
GGCGGCCTACCTCGGTCGGCCTCGCTCCCAAAGCCTCGCCTGCGGCCGTACCAAAGCGGCCTGGCCCACGCTCTAGGCGCTCGCCCCCCGGGCGCCGCGGCGAGGCGGGGGCCGGCGCTCAGCTCGGGCTGAGCAGGCCGCGCAGCTTCTCGGGCGCGAGGCGGAACTCTTTGCCGCAGAAGTCGCAGCTCGTCTCGATGACGTTCTGCTCGTTGACCAGCGCTTCGAGGTCTTCGCGGGGCAGGGTGGCGAGCGCGGCCATCAGCCGCAGCTCGTCGCAGCGGCAGGCGAAGGCGAGGGGGCGCTCGTCGAGGCCGATGACGGGCTGGCCGAGCAGGTCGCCGACCAGGTCGAGCAGGCCGCGGTCGCCGGCGAAGAGGCCCGTCGTGGCGCGCACGCCCTCGAGCCGGTCGGCCATGCGCTCGATGGCGCTGCCGCGCGCCTCGGGCAAGAGCTGCACGATGAAGCCGCCGGCGGCCAGCAGGTCGTCGCCCCGCAGCACCGTGCCGACGTCGACGACCGAGACGATCTGCTCGGACTGCTGCATGTACGCCATGAGCGCGCCCGAGACGCCCCCCTCCGGGGGCAGCTCGACGACGCCCTGATGCGACGCGCCGTTGGGCAGGGTGCGCGTCATTTCGAGCATCGAGCCCGCGCCGAGATCGAGCGCGCCGCCGGGCGAGGCCGACTGGACGAGGCCGCGCGTGCCCCCGTCGGGGTGGGCGTCGGCGACCAGGCGGCCCTTGCCGCGCGCGTCGCGCAAGATGCCCTGCACCCGGAGCTGAGGCGCCATCGTCTCGCGGACGAGCACGGTGCCGGTCAGCAGGTCGGCGAAGGTGCGGGCCGTCTCGCCCTCGGCGCGCTGCGACTCGATGGCCCGCCGGACCAGCGCCGTCGTCCGCGCGGCCACGACCCGGAAGGCGTAGTCATCGGTAAAGGCGCGCAGGACGGTGTCGGGCGTTGGCGAGGTCATGGCCGGGTCTCGTAGTGTCACTTCACTACTTCACTCTGCCTTCGGGCCCCCGGCCACGCAAGGCGGCCCCCCCGGGCGGGGCCGGCGCCGCGAATTTCAGGCCGCGGGGGCGGCAGGGGCGGCCCGAGTTCAAAGATTGAACGGGCCCGGGGGCCGCGCACCCCACCCGAATGGGGTAAAAAAAGCCCCGGGCGATGGGCATTTTCCGATTAAGAAACCGTGAAGTGGAGCGGGTAACGTTGTATCGTGCCCGAGCATGGCCCGAGCTCGCCTATTTCCATACTTTTCCGCGATCGCTTCCCTGGCGGCGTTTCTCTCTTGCCAAGACTCGGCTCCCCTCGAGCCGGGCGAGGCGGCGGGCAACGAGTCGGGCCGCGAGTCGTCCGACGTCACGCAGGCGGCCTGCGCCCACTCGCCCTGCGTGACGGGCGTGAAGCTCGACGCGACGTGCGACTTGTGCGCCAACCGCGTCTGCTCGTCCGACCCTTTCTGTTGCAACACCGAGTGGGACTCGATCTGCGTCTCCGCGGCGAAGTCGCTCTGCGGCACGACCTGCAACGGCGCGGGCGGCTCGGGCGGTAGCGGGGGCGCGGGCGGCTCGAGCACCGGCGGCTCGAGCACCGGCGGCTCGGGCGGTGGCGGGGGCACCGGCGGCACCGGCGGTAGCGGGGGCACCGGCGGCTCGGGCGGGGGCACGGGTGGCTCAGGCGGTAGCGGGGGCACCGGCGGCTCGGGCGGGGGCACCGGCGGCTCGTCGACGGGCGGCGCCGGCGGCACCGGCGGCACCGGCGGCACCGGCGGCTCGGGCGGCACCGGCGGCTCGGGCGGGGTCGAGAACACCAACGCGCTCTGCTCGGACAAGATCGACAACGACGGCGACGGGTTCGTCGACTGCAACGACTTCAACTGCTCGAAGAACGCCGCCGTGACGGTTTGCGGCACGGGCGGCACGGGCGGCACGGGCGGCACGGGCGGCACGGGCGGCACGGGCGGCACGGGCGGCACGGGCGGCACGGGCGGCTCGCCGGGCGAGACGGTGCGCGTGCGCATCATGGCGTCGAACCAGACGGGCAGTACGCAGAAGTACGGCAACGAGGCGATGCGCATCTTCCAGGCGCTCGACCCCGACGTCGTGGCGATTCAAGAGTTCAACGTCGGCGACAACTCGCAGACCGCCATCCGCGCGTACATCGACCAGGCGTTCGGCACGAACTATTCGTTCTTCCGCGAGGCGGGCACCGGCATCCCCAACGGCGTCGTGAGCCGGTACCCGATCTTGCAGGCCGGCGAGTGGAACGACACCTCGCTCACCGACCGCGACTACGTCTACGCGAGGCTCGGGCTGCCCAACGGGCGCAACCTCTGGGTGGTCAGCGTGCACCTGCGCACGACGGGGTCGGCCGACCGGCTCAAGGAGGCGACCGAGATCGTCACCAACATCAAGGCGCAGGTGCCGGCGTCCGACCTTCTGGCGATCGGGGGCGACTTCAACACCGACAGCCGCACCGAGTCGTGCATCACCAAGTTCGCCGAGCTCTTCGTGACGGCGTCGCCCTACCCGCGCGATCAGGCGAACAACACGAACACGAACAACTCGCGCCAGAAGCCCTACGACTGGGTGCTCGCCGACCCCGACCTCGACCCCTTCGAGACGCCGGTCGTGGCGGGCACCGCGTCGTTCCCCAACGGGCTCGTGTTCGACAGCCGCGTCTTCACGCCGATCGCGTCGGTGCCGCCGGTGCTCGCGAGCGACTCGTCGTCGTTCCAGCACATGGGCGTGGTGCGCGAGTTCTTGATCCCGCCCGCGAACTGAGGCGCGGCCGGCGGGCGGCGCCGCCGGCGCGGGCCCCCGCGCCGGGTCGGGGCGGCCCGCGGCGGCGCGGGCGGTGCGGACGGGCGGTCACGGCGGGGGTGTCAACGCCGGTCGACAGGCGGCGCGGGCGCGCGCGGCCCGTGCGGCCACGGCCGAGGCCGCGCCCGGGGCGGCGAGGGGGCGCGGGCGGGCGGCGCGCGGGCGCGCTCGGGCGAGGCCTGGGCCGTGCATTCGGGCGGGGTGAAAGGGCTTGCCGGCGCCGCCACGGCAGACCAGGCTGCCGCCGCCGAAGCAGGCGCCCGCCCACCGGAGACCCGCGTTCCATGATCCGTCTATCCTTCCCGTCCGCCCTCTTGCTTTGCGCCCCCCTGCTCGCCGCCGCCCCGGGCTGCGGCGACAAAGAGTACGTCCGCGGCACCCAAGACCCGTCGATCGACAACGCGGCGATGAGCACGGGGCTCGACAAGCGTGACATCCAGAAGATGCTCTCGGACAACCTGAACGATCTGCGCGTCTCGTCGGTGATGAACGACTGGCGCTCGCGGGGCGAGCGGGTGCAGGTGGCGGTCTTCCCGATCATCAACGAGACGACCGAGCACATCGAGCCGGCGCTCTCGGCGACGCTCGGCGAGACCGAGACGTGGCTGGTCGAGTCGGGGGTGGCGACGGTCATCAGCCGCGAGCGGCAGCAGCAGGCGATCGCCGAGGTCGAGGGGCAGAAGGGGGCGGCCTTCGACCAGTCGAAGGCGGCGCGCTACGGCCGGCAGCTCGGCGTCAAGTACATCGTCACGGGCAAGATCGCCGGCACCGACGAGCGCACCGAGGACGAGCGGCGCGTGCAATACTTCTTCTTCATGCAGGTCATCGACGTCGAGACGAGCGCGATCCTGTGGCAGCACAAGTCGTACGTCACCAAGGGCGTCCGCTGAGCGACGCCGCCCGAAGAGCAGGCCCGACCATGCCCGCGCGCGCGAACGCCCGCCGCCCGCCCGAAGCCCGCCCGCGGCGCCTCGCCGCCCTCGCGGCGCTCTTTCTGCCGCTCTGGGCGGGCTGCGGGGGCCACGCGGCCAAGACGCTCGCCTTCCGCCAGGCGCTCGACGCGGGCGACTTCAAGCAGGCGGTCGACGAGCTCAACGCGGCGATGGACGTCTCCCGGGCGCAGGACCTGCCCAAGGAGGTGCAGGGCGACAACGCCCTGCTCGTGCTCGACCGCGCGAGCGTGCAGCAGGCGCGGCGCGAGTTCGACCTGAGCCGGCGCGACTTCCAGGCGGCCGACAAGGCGCTCGACGTGCTCGACCTGTCGCAGAACGCGTCCGACACGCTGGCCAAGTACATCTTCTCGGACGACGCGGGCCGCTACGCGGCGCCGCCCTACGAGAAGCTGCTCGTCAACGCGCTCAACATGGTCAACTACCTCGAGCTCGGCGACCTGAACGGCGCCCGGGTCGAGGCGCGGCGGCTGTCGGTGACGCGGCAATTTCTTTTGACCAAGGGGGCCAAGGGCGACGGCAGCATGTTCGCCCTCGGCGCGCAGCTCGCGGGCTTCACGCTCGAGAAGAGCGGCGAGGTCGACGAGGCGCTGCGCTACTACGACGAGGCGCTCGCGGCGGGGCCCGCGCCGGGGCTCGACGTGCCGATCGCGCGGCTCTTGCCGCGCGGCAACGTCAAGAGCCCGCGCCTGCGCGAGGCGGCCGGGCGGGGCGCCGCGGCGGGCGGGGCCGAGCCGGCCGAGGGCGAGGGCGAGGTGCTGATCGTGCTCGGCTACGGCCGGGTGCCGCACAAGGTGCCGAAGCGGCTGCCGATCGGCCTGGCGCTGACGTACTTCTCGGGCGCCATCCGGCCCGATGACGCCGTGGCGGCGAACAAGCTCGCCGCCCAGGGCCTCGTCACGTGGATCAACTACCCCTCGCTCGCGCCCGAGCAGGGGCAGTACGCCGACCCGGTCTGCGCGGTCGACGGGCGGCTCATCGGGCACGGGCCGGCCGTCAACCTGTCGCAGCTCGTGCGCGACGAGTGGCGCGAGATCGAGGGCAAGATCGTCGCGAGCGCCATCACGCGCGCCATCGCCCGGGTCGCGGTCGGCCAGGGCGTCGAGACGGCGGCCGGGCGCGACAGCATCGTGGGCCTCTTGGTCTCGCTCGGGCTGCAGGCG
>DASTPP010000387.1:0-8502 GCA_035762175.1 Polyangiaceae bacterium
GTCCGCGAGCTCAAGGCGATGCTCGAGCGCAAGGCGCCGCTCGAGCTCTTCGACGTGCGCACCGAGAAAGAGCGCGCCGTCGCGCGCATCGAGGGCGCGCGCCTGCTCGACGCGGCGGCCGAGGCGCACCTGCGCTCGTTGCCGAAAGACGCGACCATCGTCTTTCACTGCCACCACGGGGGCCGCAGCCAGGCCGCCGCCGAGCGCTTTCTGGCCGAGGGCTACCGCAACGTCTACAACGTCAAGGGCGGCATCGACGCCTGGTCGCTCGAAGTCGACCCCTCGGTGCCCCGGTACTGAGCCGCCATGAGCGTCCACCTCACGTCGTTCCAGGGGTCGGTGACCCAGGCCATCCGCGACGCCATCGCCGCCGCCATCGCCGACGCGGTCGTCGAGGTCGAGGGCTCGGGCGGGCACTACACCATCGCCGTCACGTCCGCCGCCTTCGCCGGCAAGAACCGCGTCGAGAGCCAGCGCCTGGTGCTCGGCGCGATCGCGCACCTGATGAAGGGCGACAACGCCCCCGTGCACGCGGTCGATAGCCTGCGCACGCGCACCCCGTAGGGCGGTTCGCCCGCGAAGGGCGCGCGTCGGGCGGCGGGGGCGCGGGGCCCGCCGCGCTCACAGGGCGCCGAGCACGCCCACGCACACGACGCAGCCGGCGAACGAGACGGCGCACGCGAGCACGATGAGCGCGATCGCGGCGGCCGCCTTGGGCAGGGCGGGCGAGCCGCGGGGCGCGATCGTGGCGGGGGGCACGTGCACGAGCGGGGCGGGCGGGCGCCCCCAGCTGTTCTCGAAGGGGTACGGGACGGGCGCGGGCGCCGGCGTCGGGGCGCCCGGCGGCGCGCCGCTCGGGTTCGACGCGCGGCCGCTGCTCTCGAGCAGCGCGGGCGAGGGCGAGTCGGCCAGCGTGGCGGGCACGACGCGGGGCGGCGAGGTGGGCAGGGGGGCGGCGGCCGGGCCCGCGGGCTGGGGCCGCTGCCAGCCGCCGGGCGCGGGCGTCGGCAGGGCGCCGCCGCGCGGGGGCGCCGAGGGCTGCGAGGGGCCGCCCGAGGCCTGCGAGACGCGCGCGGCGCCCTCGTGCATGTACGAGGGTGGCGGGGTCGGCAGGGTGGCCGTGCCGCGCGAGGGCGTCGCGAGCGAGGTCGGGCCGCCGACGGCGCCCCCGGCCCCGGGGAGCGCGCGGGCTTGCTGGGCCGCGGCCGCGGCCGGGTTGGCGACCGTGGGGGGCGCGACGCCGAGCACCGAGGCGATGCGGGCGACGGTCGCGCGGGCGGCGGGCGGGCCGAAGGGCGCGATCGCCTCGGCGAAGGCGGCGACATGCGGGAAGCGCCGCGCCGGATCTTTCTCGAGGCAGCAGGCGACCGCGGCCTCGAGCGCGGGCGGCAGATCGGGCCGGCGGGCGCGCAGCGGCCTCGGGCTGCCTTGCAAGATGGCGACGTGCAGCTCGGGCAGCGTCTCGGCCGCGAAGGGGCTCTCGGACGCGAGCAGCTCGTGCAGCACGACCCCGAGCGACCAAAGATCGGCGCGCGGATCGACGCGCCGCGCGTCGCGCAGCTGCTCGGGCGCCATGTAGCGGGGCGAGCCCATCAGGGCCGAGGTCGAGGTCAGGTCGAAGCCGGTGCCGCGGGTGCCGGCGGTCACCTTCGAGACGCCGAAGTCGAGCACCTTCACGAAGGGCGCGCCGTCGACGCCGCGCGTCAAGAATAGATTCGCCGGCTTCAGATCGCGGTGAATGAGGCCGGCGCGGTGGGCCTCGGCGAGCGCCTCGCAGGCCTGCAGCACGTACGCGACGGCCTCTTCGGCGGGCAGCGGGCCGCGCCGCTTGCACGCGCGGGCGAGGTCTTCACCCTCGAGGTACTCCATCACGAAATAGGGGGCGCCGCTCTCGAGGGTGCCGACGTCGAGCACCCGCGCGACGTGCTCACCGCGCAAGAGCGCCATCGCGCGCGCCTCGCGGGCGAAGCGCTCGACCGCCTCGCGCTCGACCCCGAGCTCGGGCAAGAGGAACTTGAGCGCGACGCGCTGGCGCAACGCCTCGTGCATCGCGGCGACGACCACGCCCATGCCCCCGACGCCGAGCACGCGCTCGACCCGGTACTTGCCGGCCAGCAGGTCGCCGGGCCGCACGGGAGCGCGGCGGTCGGGGCCGCCCCCCTTCGACGCAAGAGGGTTCACGGCCGCCATAGTCTCACGGGCGCCGCCGCCGCGCCAACGCCCGCCGCGGGCGGCGCCGGCCGAGGTCGACGCCCGGCCAGCCGGGGCCGCGGGGCGCCCGCGGGCTCTTCTCCGTCGGCGCCGCGAGGCGCCGCGGGCTCCGCTCCGTCGGGGCCGTGGGGCGCCGCGGGCTCCGCTCCGTCGGGGCCGCGGTGCGCCGCGGGCTCCGCTCAGTCGGGGCCGCGGGGCCGCTCGAGCGCCGGCACGAACACGACGCGGCCGTCGTCGCCCTTCAGGGCGTCGAACCGCAGGCCGAAGGCGCGCTCGAGCAGGGGCCCGGACAGCACCTCGCGCGTCGGGCCGTCGGCGAGCACGCGCCCGCGCTCGAGCAAGATGGCCCGCGGCGCGTGCGAGGCGAAGGCGACGTCGTGCACGACCGCGAGCGTCGCGATGCCCGCGGCGGCGCGCGCGCGCAGGATGGCAAAGAGCTCGGCGCGGTGGGCGACGTCGAGGTGCGAGGTCGGCTCGTCGAGCAGCAAGATGTCGGGCTCCTGGGCGAGGGCGCGGGCGAGCGCGACGCGCTGGCGCTCGCCGCCCGAGAGCGAGCCGACGCGCCGGTCGGCGAGCGCCGCCGTGCCCGTCTCGGCCATCGCCCGGTCGACCGCCTCGTCGTCGGCCCGGGTGTGCCCCTGCCACAGGCCCCGGTGCGGCAGGCGCCCGAGCCGCACCACGTCGCGGGCGTAGAAGTCGTCGGGCAGGCTGTCGGTCTGCACCAGGTAGGCGATGCGCCCGGCCGCCTTCGTCGGCACCTCGACCGAGCCCTCGCTCGGCGCGAGCACGCCCGCCAAGATGCGCAAGAGCGTCGTCTTGCCCGCGCCGTTCGGCCCGAGCAGGCAGGCGAAGTCGCCCGCGTAGAGCGCGAGCGAGACCTCGCGCAGCACCTCGCGCCCGCCCACGCGGTAGCCGACGCCCGACGCCGAGAGGCGCAGCGTCACGGCCGCCCCCGCCGCAAGAGCCAGAGAAAGAAGGGCCCGCCGACCAGCGTCATGATGACGCCGACGGGCAGCTCGGACGGGCGCGCCAGCGTGCGGGCGCCGAGGTCGGCGAGCACCAAGAGGGCGCCGCCCCCGAGCGCCGAGGCCACGATGAGCGGCCGGTGCGAGGCGGCGCCGAGCCTGCGCATCACGTGCGGGGCGATGAGGCCGACGAAGCCGACCGAGCCCACGTGCGCGATGGCGGCGCCGGTCGCCAGGCTCGCGCCGGCGATGACCGCGAGCCGCGTCGGGCGCACGCGCACGCCGAGCGTGTAGGCCGTGTCGTCGCCGAGCTGCAGCGCGTCGAGCGCCCGGCCCTGCGCGAAGAGCGTCGCGACCCCGGCGAGCGCGTAGGGCAGCAGGCCGCGCGCCTCGGCCCAGCCCGCGAGCGCCAGGTTGCCGAGCGTCCACGAGACCACGGCGCGCAGCCGCTCGCCGTCGCGCAGCACCAGGTACGCCGTCGCCGCCGTCAAAATGCTGCTCACCACGACGCCCGCCAGCACCAGCGAGTCGTTCGTCGCCCGCGGCCCCGCGCGCGCGACCGCGAGCGTCAGGAGCACCGCGCCGAGCCCACCCGCGAAGGCGAAGGCCGGCCCGAACGCGCCCGCGCCGAACTCGGCCCCGCCCCCGTGCCCGAGCACGAGCCCCGCCGCCGTCGCCCCGAGCGCCGCGCCGCTCGCGACGCCGAGCAGGTACGGGTCGGCCAGCGGGTTGCGGAAGAGCCCCTGCGTCGCCGCGCCCGAGGCGCCCAGGCTCGCGCCGACGAGGGCGCCGGCGACCACCCGCGGCAGCCGCACCTCCCAGACGATGCGCTCGAGCGCGCCGAGGCTCGCCGCCTTGCCGGTCAGGCCCTTGCCGATCGCCGCGAGCGTCACCGCCGGCGGCACCCGCAGCGTGCCGAGCCCCACCGCGAGCAGCACCGCCAAGGCGAGCAGCGCCCCCGCCACCGCCACCGCCGCCGTCGCGCGAGCGCGCGGGCTCACCCGAGCGCCCCCGGGTGCACGATCTCGGCGAGAATGCGCAGCCCCTCGCCGAGCCGCGGGCCCGGCCGCGTGATGACCGTGCGCTCTTCGGGCGTCAGCTGCCGCACCCGCCCCGCGCGCACCGCCGCGATCGCCCCCCAGCCGGGCCGCGCGCGCGCCTCGCCGAGCGACAGGCCCACCATGACCTCGGGGTCGGCCGACACGACGAGCTCGGGCGCGATCTTCGGAAAGTCGCCGAGCCCCTCGGGCACCACGTTGCGCCCCCCCGCCTTCGCGATCAGCGTGCCCACGAACGAGCGCGGGCCGACGGTGTAGGGCGTCGCGTCGATCTCGTAATAGACCCGCACCGGCGGCCGCCCGCCGAGCGCCCCCTCGACCCGCCCGACCTCGCGCTTGAGGGCGGCCCCCACCGCCTCGGCCTCGGCCGCCCGGCCGACCAGGCGCCCGAGCGCCGACGTCACCGCGAACACCTCGTCGTACGACTGCGCCGAGCCCGCCCACACCGTCAGCCCCGCCCGCTCGAGCGCCACGGCCTGCGCGCCGAACTCGGAGCAGACGACCAGGTCGGGCGTGAGCGCCAGCACCCGCTCGACGTTGATGGTCTCGAGCCCCCCGACCGAGGGCAGCGCCCGCGCCTCGGGCGGGTGGTCGCTGAAGTCGTCGCGCCCGACGAGCCGCGGGCCCGCGCCGAGCGCGTAGAGCGTCTCGGTGTTCGCCGGCATCAAGCTGACGATGCGCTGCGGCTCGCGCTCGAGCCGCACCAGCCGCCCGAGATCGTCGCGCGGCGCCTCGCCGCCCCCGCCGCCCGCCTTGCGGCCCCGGCCGCAGCCGGCCAAAAGGGCCAGAGAGCCCCCGAGCACCGCCCTTCGAGACGCGGCCGCCATCGCTCTCTACCCCATACGCGCCCGCCGCGCCGAACGATAGCCCCAACGACGCGGCCCGGACTCAAAGTCCGGGGCACGGCGTAACCCCTTCGTGCCGCGCGGAAGCGGGCCGGTCCGGCGCGCAAAGTCCGGCCCTCGCTGGGGCCGGACTCCCGCGGGCTACGCTTGCCGGGCGAGCGCGCGTCAGCGGCTCGCGGCGCGCGAGCCCGGCCCCAACGAGGGCCGGGCTTTGCTCTCCGTTCGAGCGGGTGACGCCGTGCCCCGTACTTCAGTGCGGGGCCGCCCGCCGCCTGCATCAAAGCCCCAGCCGCCGCCGCAGCCGCCTCGCCACCGCCCGCGAGACCGGCACCGCCCCCCCGCCGTCGAGGTGCGCGACGTAGCCCCCGCTCGCCTGCGGCTCGAGGCGCCGCACCCGCGAAAGGTTGACGAGCGCCTGCCGGTGCACCCGCTCGAAGCCCCCGAGCTTCGCGCCCAGCTTGCCCAGGCTCGCCTCGGTGAGCACCCGCCCCTGCTCGAGGCTCACGACCGCGGTTAGCGCGCCCTCGACCTCGACGTGCGTGATCTGGGCCGGATCGAGCAAGAGCACCCCCCGCGCCGTCTCGACCGCGAGGCGCTCGGCCCCGCCCGGCGAGGCCGGCGAGAGCTGCCGCCGCGCCCGCTCGAGCGCGCGCCCGAGCCGCGCCGCCTCGACCGGCTTGACGACGTAGTCGACCGCGCCGACCTCGAAGGCCTCGAGCGCGTGGTTCTCGTGGGCGGTCGCGAAGATGACGAGCGGCCCGCCCTCGGGCAAGAGCGCCCCGGCCTCGAGCCCCGAGAGCCCCGGCATGCCGATGTCGAGCACCACGACGTCGCAGTCTTCGTCGTCGAGCCGCCGCAAGAGCTCTTCGGCGCTCTCGCAGGCCCCGAGAAACTCGACCCCCGGCATCGCCCCGAGCAGCCGCTCGAGCCGCTTGCGCGCCAAAAGCTCGTCGTCGGCCGCGAGCACGCGCAAGACCGGCCTCATGCCGCCGGCCTCAGGGGCAGCCGCAGCCGGCTCTTGGTGCGCCCGCCCCCGCCCTCGATCGAGAACGACGCTGCCCCGCCGTACGCGAGCGAGAGCCTACGCCGCAGCGACGGCAGCCCCTGCCCTCCCGGCCGATCGCCCGCGTACTCGCCCGGGTTGTCGAGCTCGACCGAGAGCCCCCCGCCCTCGGCCCGCACCGCGAGCCGCAGCGGCCCCCGGTGCCCCTTGCCCGGGCCGTGCTTGAGCGCATTCTCGACGAGCCCCACGATCACCATCGGCGGCACCAGCGCCCCGCCGATCTCGCCCGGCGCCTCGAGCTCGAGCCCGGTCGCCCCGGGGTCGCGCACCGCGTGCAGCTCGACCAACATCGACGAGAGCTTGAGCTCTTCGGAGAGCGGCCAGCCCGGCCTCTTCACGCCCTCGAGCATCGTTCGCAGCATCGACGAGAGCGTCAAGATGGCGCGCTCGGCCACCTCGCCGTCTTCGCGGCACCACTCGGCAATGGCGTTGAGCGTGTTGAACAAGAAGTGGGGGTCGAGCTGGCTGCGCAGCGCGAGCAGCTCGGCCCGCTCGGCCTCGCGCTCGAGCTCGGCGGCACGGCGCCTCGCCGCCTCGAGCCCCTCGTGCCGATCGATGTCGCGCCCGAGCCCCCAGCCCCCGACCCAGAAGAGCGCCGTCGCGACCGGCAGCGAGCCCGCGTCGGTCAAGAAGGTCGGCCCCACCCCGAGCGCCGCCGGCAAGAGCACGCCCGTCAGCCCCACCGCGGCGAGCCCCGCCGCCCCGTAGGCCCCGAGCCGCGCGAGGCGCCCTGCCCGCTCGCCTCGCCCGCCCGGTCGGGCCCCCGCCCCCTCGCCCGGAAAGAGCGCCCGCCAGCTCGCCGGCCCCACCAGCACGAAGGCGAGCAGCATCGCCGCCGCGATCGGCAGCGCCAGCGGCTCGCGGCTGAAGCGCGCCTGCTCGATCAGCAAGAGCACCGCGACGAGCCCGATCGCGCCGAGCCTCGCCGGGGCGGCGAGCGCGCGCAGCGTGCCGAGGTAGAGACCCATGCCGGCCCTTGTTTTCTACCCGCCGCGCCGGCGCCGCAAGCGCGCGAGCGCCCGTCTAAAACCGAAGCGCCCCCCAGGGGGCTCGAGCTCGCCCCCGAGCGGACGGCACCCGGTCGAGCCGCGGCGGCGAGTGACGTTCTGAGAAAGCGGCGGCGGGCCACCGGTCAAGCGGGGCGGCGAGTAAGGCTCGGAAGAAAGCGGCGGCGGGCCCCCGGCCACGGTGTGGGTGGGGCTGCCCAATCGGGCGAGTTCACATCGCCCGAATCGCCTTGCGTAAGCGGCCTGTGAATTTCATCGCACGCTCAGATCGTATCTCGACAAGCTCGCCAAGCGTTGTTAGACACCGCCCCCATGCAAAAGGGTGGGAACGAGCAGAAGTCTGTCAAAATCAACCGCAACCCTGCCTTCGGCAAGGCGAAGACGCCGCTAACCAAGCCCGAAGCGCCGTCGTACGACGCGGCCTCGGGCGAGAGGGCGCTGGCGCAGGTCGGGCCCTTGCTGATGACGCTCGAGCCGCACGAGATCGAGTCGCCGCGCGTCGACGTCGAGCTCGCCGCGCTCGCCGCGCTCAACGTCGCGCGCCTCGTGCGCGAGCCTTCGCTGCTCGAGCGCTTTCGCTCGATGCCCGCGGCCGAGTTCGACCGCGAGCAAGTCGACCGGCTCGAGCCGCTCGCCTGGGCCCTCTGGCACGCCCACCGCGCCCACCAGGTCGCGGCCCTCTCGGCGTCGTCGGCCGTCGTGCCCGTGGCCCTCGCCGAGGCGGCCAACGAGCTCGAGCGCCGCATGCAACGCTGCGTCGAATACCACCTCGCCGACCACCCCGAGGCCGCCGCCAAGGTCGCCTTCTTGCGCGCCGGCAACGGCTACCGCGATCTCGCCGGCGACTTGATGGGCTACGCCGAGCTCTACCGCGCGTACCGCGACGAGCTGCGCCACGACCGCAAGCAGTACCGCGAGGGCGACGCCGACGAGGCCGAGCGCCTCGCCAAGCAGCTCTTCGAGACGCTCGCCCTCGCGCAAGGGGGCATCGGGCAAGCGGCCTCCCTGCGCGATCGCGCGTGGACACTCTTGTCACGCTGCTACGACGAGGTCACCTCGGTCGGTCGCTGGCTGCTGCGCCACGAGCCCAAGGTCGACGCGTACTTCCCCTCGCTGCACGTCGTCGGGCGCCCCCGCACCGGGCGCCCCAAGGCGAGCAAGAACCCCGACCCCGAACCGACCGAAGAGCCCGGGCCCGCCACCGATTGAGCGAGCTTCGTCGGCGCCGCCCGTGAGCATGCCGGGCGGCGCCAGAGCCAAGGCAAAGGTTCGTCCGAGCGGGAGCCGGGGCAAAGTTAGAGCGGTTCCCGGGTTGGTTGCGACTGCCTGGAGGCGGGGACCCCACTGTTTGAG
>DASTPP010000388.1:0-53375 GCA_035762175.1 Polyangiaceae bacterium
GTTGGGTACGCCCGCAGGCCGGGGGCCCCAGGTCGGAGCCGGAGGCGAGTTTGGGGTGGCCGGAGGGCGTACCCAACCCGCCTGACCTACGCTCTAGGAACGACCGAAGCTGAGGTCGACCGCTCTCTTAAGGGAGGCTGGGTAGGTGACCAAAGGCGCCCAGGCGACAAGGCAGGGGGTACCAGGCGTGCCCCCCACGTTTGTGGCTTCGAACGACTTTCGCGTGAGAGCAGGGCGCTCTACCCAGACTTGCCCCTCGGCCGCGAGCAGGCTGGGCGGCTCAGGTGACCATGCGACTCGTTACGAGTTGCGGGTCGGAGCGATGGCTGTGCGGGGTCGAGGTGCAGAGTGCTCTAGGGCAAGCCTTGCCGGCGGCGTACGATAACGGCGTATGTCCGTTTTTCTTTGGGGCCCTATGGGCTCGGGCAAGTCGACGGTCGGTCGGCTTTTGGCGAAGGCGAGCGGCTGGCGCCTGGTTGATGTTGATCGAGCGGTTGAAGAGCGCTCAGGTCAAAGCGTCGCGGAGATTTTCGCTTCGCAAGGGGAGGGAGCATTTCGGGCTCTCGAACGAGAGATCGTTGAGGGCTGTCTGGCTGAGCGTGAACCGCTCGTCGTTGCGCTCGGCGGGGGCAGCTTGCTCGATCGGGCTTTGCGTCGGCGTGCTCTCGAAAGGGGCACGCTGATTGTCTTGCGGGCTCCGGTCGAGGCGCTGGCCCGTCGCCTTGAAGGCAAGACCGATCGCCCCTTGTTGGCTGGGGTCCCGCTCGGGGAGAAGCTCGAGAGCTTGGTGCGTGAGAGGGCCGAGGCTTATGCCGAGTGTCACGCCGAGCTCGAGACCGAGGGGCGGGGCTTGAACGAGATTGTCGCCGAGGCCCGTTCGATCGCAGAGCGGCGTCGCGTCGTGGTGCCCCTGGGCCTTCGAACCTATGTGGTCGAAGTCGGACATGGGTGGGGCCCTCTGGTCGAGTATTTTGCGCGGCAAAAGCCCAACGGCATCTTCCGCGTCAGCGACTCGAATGTGGCCGGGGCGCAGGGGCACGACTTGGCCCAAGCCTTCGCTTGGGCTCAGCCCTTCGACTCGATTCTCGAGCCGGGCGAAGAACGAAAGAGCCTCGAGACCTTGAACGTCCTCTGGCAAAAGGCTCAATCCCTCGAGGCCGATCGCTGGTGGACGTTTCTGGGCGTCGGGGGCGGGGTCATCACCGACATCACCGGCTTTGCGGCGGCCACCTGGTTGCGTGGGGTGCCCTGGGTGGCCTGCCCGACCTCGCTCTTGGGCATGGTCGACGCGGCAGTGGGGGGCAAAACGGGCATCGACTTTGGCAGCGCCAAGAATGCGGTCGGGGCGATTCACCAGCCCTCGTTCGTCTTCGAGAACATTCGTGCTCTGACGACCGAGCCCGAGCGAAGCTTTCGAAGTGGCCTCGCCGAGGTGGTCAAGACTGCCCTCCTCGATGGCGAAGAGTTTCTTGCCCTGCTCGAAGCGAACGTCGACCCGATCCTTCGTCGTGACCCCAAGGCCCTCGCCGAGGTGGTGTTTCGATCGGTCGCCCACAAGGCTCGGGTGGTGGCGAACGATGAGCGAGAGTCGGGGCTGCGGGCGACGCTCAACCTTGGCCATACGCTTGGGCATGCCATCGAGGCGTTCGGCGCTTGGGCACAATGGCGTCATGGCGAGGCCGTCTCCTTGGGCCTTGGTCTCGCGCTGCGCCTGGGCGTCGAGTTCGGCATCACCGAGGCATCGCTTCCGGGCAGGGTCGAGCGTTTGCTTCATCGCTTGGGCCTGCCTACTCAGGTTTCACGTGAAACGTTGCTCGGAGCCTTGCCCTATCTGCGTCACGACAAGAAACGCTCGGCAACCAAGGTTCGGTTCGTGTTCGTACGCCGGCCGGGTGAGCCGCTGATTGAGGCGACCGAGCTCGAGAAGATCGAGGCAGCGGTAATTCGCATGGCCGAAGCGAGCCGCTAAGACCATCTCTGCCTGCTGCGGCCGGGAATGGCCCCCACGCTGCAGCCTCGCCAGACTTGGGCGAGGGCACGGGGCCGGGTGCAGGCTCGGGAAGATGGTAAAGCCCAACAGGGTGACGCTGACTTCGGCCCGGGTTTTATGGCCTGGCAAACGCCTCCCCACGCTCACCCTGCTTCAAACAGCAGAGACCTCGTCGGAAAGCCGACCTCGATAGCCCGGGTGGTGCCACCATCTCGGGTAAGGCCAGTCCAAGCGTGCCACGAGAGCTGAGGCAGCTTAGAACGCGAAGCCCGGCTCTCAAGGGGGGCTGGGCTCGCGTGGGTCGCACTTTGGGGCGAGTCGAAATGCTGCGAAGAAGCGCTACGTCAGGCCGAGTTTGCGGCATCAGTTCGCAAAGCGAGAGCCTGGTCTTAAACGTACGGCGAACGCCAACCAGGCGGAAGTGGGTGGTACAGAATGCGGCGGCTTGCCCCCGAGTGAACTCGGGGGCAGCGAACGCCCATGGAGACGGCGCGCAAAGCCCTGCCGGAGGCAGGGCTCCCGCGGAGCGAGGTGCTTACGCACGCTCGCCCGGAAGCCAAGGTCCGCGCGAGCCCAGCCCCAGGGGAGGGGGCGAGCTTTGCGGCGCGAACTGGCTGGGGGCTGCGCGGCGCGAAGGGGCGAAGGGGCGAAGGGGTGAAGGGGCGAACGATGCCCCAACGAATGATCTTGGCGAACCTATTTGGGTGGTAGCCCGCCCGTCTGCCCAGGCCGTGCCCAGGGGGCACCACCCGAACAGGTTCGCCAAGGTCATCCGTCGGGGGTGTCCGTGGCCAGCAGAAGTTGACCCACGTTGGCCACCAGCCGTTGACCCACCCAGCCCCTTTGGTCGGGGCATAGCCTGCCTTCGCTCCGGTGGCCTCTAGCCCGCGTTTCTTCGGCCAAGCGCCGAGGAGAGGGCGAGCTAGGGTTGGCTCGTCGAGGCGCTCGGGTGGGTCAGTCGCTCGTGGCCAAGAAGGGTCAGTTTCTGGTGGCCACTGACAGGGGGTCCGTGTCTCCCCCTTGAGCCCGAGCAGATCGAGGGCTGCTCAACCGTTTTGCAGCACCCTCTCGACCTAGAGCGGTTCCTGGGTTCGTTGCGACTGCCTGAAGTCGGGGCCCCACGTCTGAGCCGGAGGCGAGTTTGGGGTGCCGGAAGGCAGTCGCAACGAGCCCGGGAACCGCTCTAGGCTCTGTCGGACGAATGCGGACCGAGCGCGGCAGCCGAGACGCAAGCCGTCGGTCGGGGCCGGGGGCGAAGGAATCCGCCCGGAGTTCGAGTCCCCGGCCCCGACCGAGGGCGCCGCGGATCGGGCGCCGGGCGACGGGAGCCTTCGTCCGACAGAGCCTAGGTCGAGCCGGCCAGCTTGCCGGGGCGGAAGCTCAGCAAAGCGCTTCAACGAAACGCGTTGATGGCCCACACGACGGGGAGGGCGAGGGCGGCGGCGTCGAGCTGAAGGCTTGCCATCCAGGTTGTGACGGGGGCTTCTGAGAATGAGAAGTCACGTCGGGCCTCGAAGAGCAGCCCGCCGGCCATGGCGTAGGTCGAGTGGTAGTTGAAGCTACGAAGCCCCCAGCCCAGCGTGGCATAGCCGCCTGCCCTGGCTTTCTGGGCTTCGCGATCGACACCGTAGAGCCCGAGGCCTACGACGATGGGCAGAAGCTCATGCACGGGCAGAAGCACTTGGGCGCTTGCCCCGATGCTTGCTTCGCCAAAGGTGGTGACGCCGGCGAAGAGGCCAGGGCCGAACCCAAACGATTGATTGCCGGAGCGGCCGAAGAAGAAATCGGTGCGGGCGCTGGCGGCAAAGCGCGTTGTTCGCCACAAGTCATCCTCGTCGCCGTACCTTGCGGCGCCGAGAGCGAGCGATGCGTTCCACTGCAAGGGGGGGGGTTGCTCGGGCTGGGCGTGAGCGCTCGAGCTGAGAGACCAGAGCGACAGGCCCAACACCAAGGTTGCACCCTGTTTCACGTGAAACACCCCCTCTGGGGGCCCTCAGGTTCAGAAAATGGCATCGTTCGCGCGCCTTCTGGCTAGAACGGGCTTCACCTTGGCGGCCCCCGACGACCCTTTGGCAAAGGGGTTGGGGCCCTCACCATCGACCCACCACGATCGAGACACAACCGTCACGACCACCGCCGATAGGCTACCGAAGAAGCGTGGTAATCACCCAAAAAGGCAGTCGGCCTGATGCAGACGGCGGATGATCTTGCGCGCCCAGCGGCCCCAGACTCGACGAGGGTGGTTCAAAACGCCGCCCCCGGCTGAAGCCGGGGGCAGCGAACGCCCGCGGAAACGGCGTGCAAAGCCCTGCCGGAGGCAGGGCTCTCGCGTCGCGCGTCGCTTCGCGCGCTCGCCCGGACGACGAAGCCCGCGGGAGCCCGGCCCCCGGCGAGGGGGCGGGCTTTACGCTCCGAATCGGCCCGAGGCCGCGCGGCACGAGTGGGCGTCCGCTGCCCCCGACTTGAGTCGGGGGCGGCCCGCCGGCCTCGTTTTGCAACACCCTCGTCGAGTCCGGGGCCGCCAGGCGAAGGTCACCCGACGCTTGGATGAGGCCATCGATTGACGGAGCTCGCTCTTCGCCGCCCGCCTCCGTGGCAACTTCACGGGACACTCTTCCTGGTGCAGGCGGCGTTTGCCACGCTCGCCGTCGAGGGCAAGCTCGTGATGGCGAGCCCGCACGAGGTGCAGGCCGGCTCGCTGGCCTTCGTGAGGGTCGGGGGGGCGGCGCTGGCCTTCGGTCTGCTCGCTCAGAAGCGAGCGGAGCAGAAGCCGGTGGTGGGCAGGCGCGACTACGCCCTCTTGGCTCTGCTCTCGGTCTTGGGCATTGCGCTGAACCAGGGGCTCTTTCTGGCCGGCCTGAAGCGAACGTCGCCGCTTGCGGCGACGGCCATCGCTGTGAGCATTCCGGTGTTCTCGACGTTGATCGAGTCGCTGAGCTCTCGCAAGCTGCCGGGCGGAGCGGTGCTCGCCGGCACGTCGCTGGCCGCTCTTGGCGTGCTCGTCCTGAGTCGTTTCACGTGGCCGGCGCCGGGCGATGCCCTCGTCTTGTTGAACGCCTTGGCGTACGCGATCTACGTGGTGTTGGCCCGACCGGTCGTACGGCGGCTACCGGTCGGCGTGGTGATGCGCTGGGTCTTCTGCTTCGGCGCGCTCTGGCTCACCCCGTGGACGCTTTCATCGATCGTCGAGCAAGCCCCCCGCTGGGGAGCTTCGACCTGGGCCCTCTTGCTCTATCTCGTCGGCGTACCGACGGTGTTCGCCTACGGGGCGAACGCGTGGGCGCTGCGCTTTGCGCCGCCCAGCTTGGTGACGACCTATATCTATCTTCAACCCCCGCTCGTCGCCCTTTGGGCCTGGGTGCGGCTGGGGGCGGTGCCCCAGGCGAGGCTGGTGATCGCGACGCTGCTCATTCTGCTCGGGGTGAGCTGCGTCGCCTTCTCGAAGCCGCCGGCACGGGGCTGAGCGCCGCGTGGCACCCGACATGGGCCGGGCCGATTCGTGCGAGTTTGTGCGTCGTTCTTGCAGTAAGGTGCGCCTTTGCCTAGCCTGCGTGGGGGCGGTCGCCGTTTCGGCTTAGCCGACCGGCTGTCTACGGGTATGGATCACGAAATCGGGATCGCGTGTGGCCATTGTGACGCTTACAACGCGATGGGTACGTTGCGTTGTTCGGTCTGCCAGCACGATCTTGCCCTCTTTTCGTCGCCGAGAGAGGCCTCCGGCCGTGCGCAAGAGGGTCGGGTTTCGTCCAACCCCATGAGCCCGGGCTCGTCGAACCGTCTGCAACCGGTCTCGTCGAACCGGGCGAACTTGATTTCGTCGGGGCCTTCGCAGCAAGGGCCCGTCCTGCGGGGGCCCGAGCCGGGGGGGCCGAGCTCGGGGAGGGCGGGGCCGAGCTCCAGGGGGCTTGGGCCGAGCTCGGGGGGGCTTGGGCCGAGCTCGGGGGGGCTTGGGCCGAACTCGGGGGGGCTTGGGCCAAACTCGGCGGCGAGGGGGGGAAACCCGGGAGCGCTTGGACCGATCTCGGGGGTGAGGGGTGCGAGCCCTGGGGCCCTTGGGCCGATCTCGGGGGTGAGTGGGGGGAACCCAGGGGCGCTCGGGCCGGGCTCGGGGGCACCTGGGTCGGGGCCGGGCACCAAGGAGCCGGGGTCGGCGCCTTTGCCTTCTTCTGCTTCGGGCCAGCGGGGGCCGCTCTCGGGGGCCGGTGCGCCCGGGCCCGTTTCGTCGGGGCCCTTTCACCCTGCTTCTTCGGCGCGACGGGAGGCTGCTCCTCCCGCGGCGTCGCCTTTGCCTGCCTCGGGCGCTTCACGAAGCCTGGGCACCTACCCCGGCCGACCCGAGTCGCCGCCGGGCCGCGTGGCGACCGCGACGCCCGTCGTGGGCACGCCACGCCTTCCGCAGCGCCCCCCGCCGGCCGAGCAGCCCGCTAGCCGCGCGGGGGCCGCGCCGACGCCGGGGGCGGCCCCGGGTCGGCGCCCGCCCCCTTCGTACGCCAACCTTACCCACGAGGAACTGATGGAGCAGGCGCGCAACTACCTGTGCTGGCAGTGCTATACGCCCGTGCCCTCGGGTCACAAGTTCTGCGGTCGCTGTGGGGCGGAGGTGCCGCAAGAAATACTCAACGCGCGGACGCTCTTCTTCAGCGACATGCAGAACCCGGCCAAGGCGCGGCTGATTCTGATCCGCGGCGAGGGCATGGACGGGCTCTCGTTCCACCTCAAGATGGATCAGCACGTGGTGGGGCGCCGCGGCCACATCGAGTTCCCCGATGATGTGTTCGTCTCGCCCAAGCACGCGAACTTCTTCTATCGCGACAACAAGCTGGTGGTGCGCGACGAGGGCTCGCTCAACGGCATCTACGTGCGGGTGCGGGGCACGGTCGAGGTGAGCCCGGGCGACACGTTCTTGGCGGGCGAGCAGGTGTTCCGGCTCGACCCGAACCCGAAGCCGAGCGACGGCCTCGACCCCGACGGCACGTACTTCTATTCGTCGCCGAAGTACCCGAGCCCGTTTCGCATCACGCAGATCTTGCAAGGCGGTTCGCTCGGCATGACGGTGTGCTCGCGCGGCAACGCCCTGCAGCTCGGGCGCGAGGGCGGCGATCTCAACTTTCCCGCCGACGTGTACATGTCGGGGTCGCATTGCCGCATCGAGGAGACGAACGGCAAGTACTTCTTGACCGATCTCAACAGCCGCAACGGCACCTACGTTCGCATCAAGAGCGAGCGCGAGCTCGGCCACGGCGACTACCTGTTCATCGGGCGCAAGCTGATGCGGGTCGAGCTGAATAGCTGAGCGGGCCCCGGCGCCCGACCCCGGGCCCCGGTCGCGCGACGGGGTCTCGGGCTCTCGGGGGGCCCCGGCCGCCCGATGGGGCCTCGGGCTCTCGGAGGGCCCCGGTCGCGCGACGGGGCTCGGGGCCCCGGTCGCCCGGGGGCAAGGCGCGGGCGGAAAGGTGATTCGCTACCGCAATGGAGGCCGTCAACGAAGCGCTCTCGCTCAGCGAACGCGGCCCCGCCGTGCGCTTCGGCGTGTACGTCAAGCCGCGCGCGTCGAAGACGGCGCTCGCGGGCGTGCGCGAGGGGCAGCTCGTCGTGGCCGTGGCGGCGGCTCCGGTCGAGGGCGAGGCGAACGGCGAGCTCGTGCGGGCGCTGGGCGAGCTCTTGGGGGTGCCCCGCCGGCAGGTGCGCATCGTCGCGGGTCAGGGCGGGCGCTCGAAGGTGGTCGAGGTCGAAGGGCTCTCGGCAGGCGAGGTGCGGGCTCGCCTGGCGCCGGCGGCCGGGGCCCCGGGTCGGGGGCCCTGAAAGGGCGGGGAAGGTCAAACCAATGCGGCTCGCGTTCGAGAAGTACGAAGGCCTCGGCAACGACTTCGTCTTGGTCGATGTGCGCGGCGGGGGCCCGGCCCCCGGCCCCGCCGAGGCGCGCCAGCTCTGCGATCGGCGCCGGGGCGTCGGGGCCGACGGCGTCTTGCTGGTGGGCCCGGGGCGCTCGGCCGGGGCGAGCGCGTCGATGATCGTCTACAACGCCGACGGCTCGAGGCCCGAGATGTGCGGCAACGGCCTGCGCTGCGTCGCGCACTACGTCGCGGGCTCGGCGCCCGCCTCGCTCGTCGTCGACACCGACGCCGGGGCCCGGGGCTGCGAGATCGAGGGGGGCGAGGTGCGGGTCGAGATGGGCTGGGGGAGGCTCAAGCCCTCGGCGGTCGAGCTCGAGGCGGCGGGCCAAAAGGTGCGCCTGCGCGAGGTCGACGTCGGCAACCCGCACGCGGTCGTGTTCGGCCCCTACGATCGGTCCCTCTTCGAGCGGCTGGGCCCGGCGCTCGCGACGCACCCGCACTTCGCGGCGGGCGCCAACGTCGAGTTCGTGCGCGAAGGGGCCGGGGGCGAGCTCGAGGTGCTCGTCTGGGAGCGCGGCGTCGGCCCCACCGAGGCCTGCGGCACGGGCGCGTGCGCCGTCGCGGTGGCGGCCTGCGCCGAGGGCCTGCGGCGCCGCGGCGAGGCGCTGCGGGTGCGGCTGCCCGGCGGGGCGCTCGAGGTGCGGGTGGGGGCGAACGCGCGGCTCTCGATGCGAGGGCCGGCGCGGCGGGCCTTCCGGGGCGAGGTGGAGGTGTGAACGACGTCGCCCGCGCCGACCGGCTGCGCGTCCTGGCGCTCGCCGCCAGCGACGACGACGCGGCCCTGCTCTACGACGCGTTCGCCGCCGCGGGCGACGAGGTGTTGAGCTTCGTCGACATGCACGCGGCGCTCGCCGCGTCCGAGCACGCGCTGCCCGATCTCGCCCTCGTCGACGTCGCCATGCAACAGGGGGCGGGCCTCGCGCTGGTGCACCACCTCAAGTCGCAGTCGTCGCGCATCGACGTCTACGCGATCGCGTCGCCCGAGGCGCTCGAGGCGGGGGCGCAGGCCGTCTCGCTCGGCGCGCGGGCGGTCATCGTGCGGCCGCTGAGCGGCGACGAGCTCTTGAACGCCGCGCGCGCGGTGCGCGAGTCGCGGGCGGTCGAGCGCGATCGGCGGGCCCTCGTGGCCGAGGTCGAGGCGTCGCGGCGCGAGGTGGCGTACGCGCTGCGCCTGGCGGCGCTGGGGGCGTCCGAGAGGCCCGAGCGGCTGCCGATCGATCTGCTCGCCTTGCTCGGCGAGGTGAGCGGGGCGCGCGTCGCGGCGCTCTACGAGCCGAGGCCGGGAGGGCCCTCGGGCGCGCTGCGGCGCAAGGCGCTCTTGGGCGAGCTGCCCGACGCGCCGGCCTTCTGCGATCTCGAGGGCCTGCGGGCGCTCGGCCGCCGCCCGGGCCACTCGGTCGTGCCGCTGACGCTGGGCCCGAAGCCGGTCGGTCACCTGGTGCTCGGCAGCCCCCACGCGGGCGGGGCGCGGGGGCCGAAGCTCTCGCCGCTGCTCGCGGCGCAGGCCGCGCTGGTGCTCATGTCGCTCGCGGCGCCGATGGCCGACGTGCGCGGCCTCGAAGCGCTGCCGCTCTTGTCGTTCTTGCAGGCAGGGACTTCGCTGCTCACCACGACGGGCGCCGAGTTCGGCGCGACGCTGGCGGCGCTGCGCCCCCTCGGCGACGCGGGCCGGCGCCCGGCCGAAGACGAGGGCGAGATGCCCGAGCCCGAGGCGCTGCTCGGCGCCGCCCGGAGCGAGGGCGGACTGGCCGGGCGGGGCGAAGACGGCACGCTTTTTCTACTCTTTCCCGAATTCGATCGCCTGGCGCACCACGCCCGGCGCCGCCGGCTCTGGGGGGTGCTCAGCCGGGCCGGGGCGCGTCCTTCGCTCGGGCTCGGGGTGGCCGGGGTGCGGGCCCGGGGCGAGGGGGCGCTGCGGGGGGCGCTGCGGCGGGCGCTGCGGCGGGCCGAGGCGTCCGAGCACTCGCCGGCGCGCCGCCCCGAGCTCGCGGCGTTGCCCTTCGCCGAGCTGCTCGACGCGCTGGTCTGGGCGGGGTCGGGGTCGCCGCAGCGGCCGGCCTCGGCGCTGCAGGCGCTCGATCTGCCCTCGGCGGACGCGACGGCGGTCGCCTCGCGGGCGCTCGAAGAGGTGGCGAGGCTCGGCGAAGTCTCGGTGTCGGTGTCGGGGCGGCAGGGCAACGAAGGGGGCCCGCCCACGATCTTCGGGCGGGCGCTGGCGACGGGCCGGCCCCTCGGGCTGCGCTCGATGGGCCCCCCGGCCGAGGGGACGGGCACGCCCGAGGCGCTGGTGCTCTACGGCGAGCGCGGCGCCTACGCGCTGGCGGGCCGGAACACGCGCGGCATGTTCCACGGGGTGCATACCAGCGACGAGCTTTTGGCCGATCTCATCGCGCTTCGCCTCGCCGACCCGCGGGCGGGGGGGCAGGGGGGCTGAGAGACGAGCGCGGCGCGGTCCGGACGAAGGGGGCCCGAGCGGGCAGGACTTGGCGGCCGCGCGGGGGCGGGGCTATGGTCGCCGGGTGCGAGGCGAAGGCCCGGGGGTGACGTTGGGCTCGGCCGACGACGTGAGGGCGCTGGCGACGTACGTCGAGCGTTGGTCGGCCGAGCGGGGCGTGACGCGGGCGCGGCTGGTGGTGGCGACGTCGCCGGCGCGGCTGGCCTCGGTGGCGAAGGTGCTCGAGGGGCTGGTGGGGGCGGCGGCGGCGTCGCGGGCGCCGGCGGCCCCCGGGGTGCCGTACGAGCTGGCGCGGTTGCACCTGGCCGAGGGGGTCGATCTCGAGCTGATGGCCTTGCCGGCGTTCGAGTCGTTCGCGCCGCTCTGGCCGCTGGTGCTCGAGGGCAGCCTGGGGGCCATCAGCCTCGAGCCGCAGGCGAGCCGGGCCCTGCGCTCGGAGTGCGAGGCGCTCGGGGTGGGGCTGCTCGAGGCCGAACCCGACGAGGGCCCGGGGGGCGCCCCGGCGCACAACGTCGCGCGGCTCTTGCGGGCTGCCATCGAGCGCTTTGGGCTAGGGTTAGGGCGTGAGCGACGTGCCGCCTCCTCCCGACGCGCCGCCCGCCAAGCGCGAGCGCAACGCGGCCGAGACCAAGCGCCGGCTGCTCGACGCGGCCGAGCGCGAGTTCGCGGCCAAGGGCTACGCGGGCGCGCGGCTGCGCGACGTGGCGCAGGCGGCCGGGGTGCAGCAGGCGCTCATTCACCACTACTTCGTCGACAAGGACGGCCTCTACCGCGCGGTGCTCGACCGGGCGCTCGCCGAGACGGCGGCCGACTCGTGGACGATCGTCGAGCGGGGGCTCGGGGTCGAGAACCTGGTCGAGGCCTTCGTCGACCTGCTGGTGAGCTTTTGCGAGACGAACCCGAACCTGCTCGCCATCTTGCGGATGGAGGCGGCGAGCGGCACGAGCGTGGCCATCGACGTGATGCGCGAGCGGACCCAGCCGGTCTTCCGCGCGGTCGAGTCGCTGGTGCAGGCGATGCAGCGCGGCGGGCAGATTCGCGACGATCTGCCGGCCTCTGACCTGATGCTCTCGGTGCTCTCGATGGTGTTTCTGCCGTTTCACGAAGCGCGGCTGCTCGAGGCGCTCGGCTCGACGGTGGGGCCGGCGCCCCTGCGCAAGCGCGCGATCGTCGAGGTGGTCTTGCGGGGCGCGCTGCCGCCGGGCGCCCCTTCGGCGGCGAAGGGCGGGCGGGGGGGGGTGCCGTGAGCGACAAGCCGCGCCACTTCTCGATGATCCGCGACTTTCGGCTGGCCGACGTGCTGACGCTGGCCAACGGCTTCGCGGGTATGGGGGCCATTCTCGCGCTGATCAAGTACCAGGGCTCGGGCGAGGCGGGCTTTTTGTGGCTCGCCTTCGGGCTCTTTCCGGTGGCGCTCGTGTGCGATGTGCTCGACGGGCGCGTGGCGCGCAAGAGCCCGCGGGGCGCCTCGCCGCTCGGCCAGGAGCTCGACTCGCTCGCCGACGTCGTCTCGTTCGGGGTCGCGCCGGCGGTCTGCGGGTTCGTGCTGGGGCTTTCGGGCGGCTGGGACGCGCTCGCGCTCACCTACTTCGTCGGCTGCGGCATCAGCCGCCTGGCGCGCTACAACGTGACGGCCTCGGCGCTCGCCGGCCCGACGGGCAAGGTGAAGTACTACGAGGGCACGCCAATACCGACGAGCCTGGCGATCGTGGCGCTCTGGGCGTGGCTCGCGGGGCGGGGCTCGGTGGGGGCGGCGCTGCCAGGGGGGCGCTTCGAGCTGGGGCCCTGGGGGCTGCACCCGCTGGCGCTTCTGTACGCGGCGAGCGGCAGCGCCATGATCAGCAAGACGCTACGGATACCGAAGCCCTGAGGGGGCGGCGGGGGGGGTTGCCGGGCGCCCCGCACTGAAGTGCGGGGCACGGAGTAGCCCGTTGAAACGGCTCGTCAAGCCCACCCCTCGATGAGGGTGGGCTCCGTCGCCGCGCGCGGCTTCGCGCGCTCGCCCGGCAAGCCAATGCCCGCGGGAGTCCGGCCTCAGCGAGGGCCGGACTTGGCGCGCCGGACCGGCCCGAGGCCGCGTGGCACGCTTTGGTGACGCCGTGCCCCGTACTTTAGTGCGGGGCCGCGCTGGGCGCGCCGAAGCACCCGCCGCCCGGGGCAGGGCTCGGGGCGGATCGGTCGTGCGCCCGGGAGGGGGCGGAGGTCAGCGGCGGTCGATCTGGTAGACGCGGGCGCGGCGGCGCTTGTTCTTGGCCTTGAGCTTGGCGCGGAAGCGGGCGCTGCGGTTGCGGTCGGTCTTGCGGGGCTTCTTCGAGAGCATCAAGAACATGGCGTCCTCGGTCGGGCAAAAACGAAAGGGGCGCAGTAATTAGGGGATTATGGCCCCGCCCGCAAGGCCCACCTCAGGGGGCCTTTTCGAGGCCGGCGAGGGCGGCGGCGAAGCCCTCGCGGTAGGTCGGGTAGCGCAGGGTGACGCCGAGGCGGGCGAGGGCGCGGCGGGGGTCGACGGCGCGGCCGCCGCGCAGGCTGGGGTGCACCTGGTCGGGGGGGGCCGAGGGGGGCAGGGGCAGGCCCAAGCGCTGGCAGAGCCAGGAGACCACCTCGAGCTGGGGCGCGGGGGCCAGATCGCCGACGACGAAGGTCTCGCCCCGCTGGGCGGGGTCGAGGGCGGCGAGGGTGAGCGCGGCGAGATCGTCGAGGTGAATGCGCGAGAGGACGCCCGAGCCGTCGCCCGTCAGGCGGAAGCCGCCGGCGAGCAGGCGGCGGTGCAGGCCGGTCGTGGCGTCGTAGAGCCCGGGCGCGCGGAGCACGACGGCGCCCGCCTCGCGCCAGGCGGCCTCGGCGTCGAGGCGGGGCGCGGCGCGGGGGTCGTCGGGGGCGACCGGGGTCGCGTCGTCGACGGTGCCGACGTGGTGGCCATAGACGCCGGTCGACGAGATGTACACGAGGGCGCGCGCCCCGCGGCAGGCGGGCGCGAGGCGCCGGTCGGTGCTGCCGTCGGGGGGGAACGAGACGACGAGGTCGGCGCCGGGGGCGAGCGCGGCGAGATCGTCGGGCGAGAGCGCGGGGGCCACGACCGGGCGGATGCCGGCGGCCTCGAGCGCGGGGGCGCGCTCGGGCGAGCGCGTCGTGCCGACGAGCTCGCGCGCGCCGCGGGCGGCGCGGGCGACGGCGAGGGCGGCGGGGCCGACGCCGAGCAAGACGAGGGGGGGGCTTTGGCCTTCGCTCATGGGGCGGGGGGCGTCGGGGCGCGGGGCCCCGGGTCAGTAGGCCTCGATCTGCTGGTGGCCGGCGGCGAGCTGCAGGCCGATGTAGCGCTCGGCGAAGTCGTCGGTGGTGAGCCGCGCGGCGCGGGCGCGTTCGATGGCCTCGTCGGTGATGAAGTGGAGGAAGTAGCACTCGGTGACGAAGCGCTTGGGCAGGCCGCGGTAGACCTCCCATTCGCCCATCCAGATGGCCTCCCAGGGGGAGTAGCGGATGAGATCGGCGGCGCGCAGGCCGCGGGGGGCGAGCAGCTCGCGCTCGAGCGCCTCGAAGCTCGCGCGCGTCCAGACGGGCATGGGCTGAAAGTGGAGCTCGGGGCCCTCGCGGCCGAAGAAGGCCTGGATGCGGGGGATGCGCGTCTCGAGGGGGCTCTTGGCGACGGCGTCGACGTAGCGCTGCGTCCAGGGGATGGCGAGCTGCGGCCGGCCGGTGCGCATGCGCAGGAGGCCCTCGACGTCGGGCAGGTCGAGGTCGCCCTCGCCGCGGAGGTAGTCGACGATCTTGCGCTCGTGCCGGTCGTACACGTGCAGGATGCGCGAGGCGACGAACGCGACGTTGCCCGCGGGGTCGACGAAGTCGGACTCGGAGAAGGGCCGCACGAAGGCGCAGTCGGAGTCGACGATGAGCCAGGCGTCGGCGAAGCCGAGGCGCCAGGCCTCGAGCTTGACGACCTGCTGCGAGCGCCAGCTTTGCTTGACGCCGCGGCCGAGGATGGCCTCGTCGCTGACGAGCTCGGCGCTCGCGGCGGGCAGGCGCGCGCGGAAGAGGGCGAGGTCGTCGGCGGGGACGCTGAGGACGAGGGGCATGGGGTCGCGCGCGTAGCGCTGCACGGACTCGACGAGGCGCACGCAGCGTTGCACGTCGCGGCGGAAGCTCTTGCAAAAGAGCGCGAAGCGCGGGCGTGACGTCGGGGCCGGCTCGGGCATGGGGCGCCGAGTCTCGCTTGGCGCCGGCGGCTTGCCAAGCGGGCCGGCGTAGAGCTTCCCGCGCCGGCGTGCTACGCCCTGGCGCGGCGCGATGACCAAGGCCTCCGAGGGCTTGTCGGCGGGCGATGCGACCCCGGGCGAGGCGCGCGACGGGGCGCGGGGCGGCGCGGCGGGGGCCGGGCCCGAAGGGGCGGAGGCCGAAGAGATCGTCGCGGGGGCGGCGCTCGCGCCGCTCGGCGAGCTGGTCGCGGGCGGGGCCGGAGGGCCGGGGGCGGGGGGCGTGGCGGCGGGCGGCGCGCAGGGGGCGGTGGCGGCGGTGGCGGCGTCGGGGGGCGGGGGGCCGCCCTCGGGCCGGGTCGGGGCGGCCGACGTGGGGGGCAGGACGCCGCCCTCGGGTCGGGCTGGAGCAGCCGGCGCAGGGCCGCCCTCGGGCCGGGCTGGAGCAGCCGGCGCAGGGCCGCCCTCGGGCCGGGCCGAAGCGGGCGGTGCGGGGCCGCCCTCGGGCCGGGTCGGAGCGGCCGAAGTGGGCAGCGCGGAGGGGGCGCCGGCGAGCGCCGGGCCGCCGGCGAGCGAGGCCGAGCGGCAGGCGACGTACGGGCGGCGGGCGCGCTTCGGCGTCATCGCGCTCGGCGTGCGCTCGGCGCTGCAGAACGTGGTCGTGCTGGTGGCGAACGTGGTGCTGGCGCGCACGCTGACGCGCGCCGACTACGGCGTCTTCGGCATCTTGCAGTTCGCGATGACGGTCCTGAAGATGCTGGGCGACGCGGGGCTCGCGGTGGCGCTGGTGCAGCAGAAGGACGCGCCCGACCACCGCGACCTCTCGAGCATCTGGTGGCTGCAGATGGCGATCGGGGTGGCGATCGTGGGGGCGGCGTTCGGCGTCGCGCCGCTGCTGCCGTACGTCTGGCCGACGCTGCCGCCGGGGGCGGGCTGGCTCTTGCCGGGGCTGGCGCTCGGGCTGCTCTTCACGTTCTTGCGGGCGGTGCCCTCGCTCTTGCTCGAGCGGGGGGTGCGCTTCGGGCCCATCGGCACGGCCGAGTTCGTGGGCTCGATCGTCTTTTACGGCACGGCGGTGGCGCTGGCGAAGCGGGGCGCGGGGGCGGCGGCGCTGGTGGCGGCGTCGGTCGGGCAGGCGGCGGCGGTGGCGCTCTTCGTCAACGTGCTCCGGCCCTGGCGGCCGGCGCTCGTGTTCGACTGGTCGCGGGTGCGGCGGCTGATGTCGTTCGGGCTCGCCTTCCAGGGCACCAACGCGGTCGCGTTCGTCAACGGGGCGGTCACGCCGCTCTTGGTCGGCGGGCGGCTCGGCACCGACGCGCTCGGCGTCGTGCAATTCGCGCAGAATACGGCGTGGTTTCCGACCGAGGTGGTGGGCATCGTGCGGCGCGTGTCCTTCCCGTATTTTAGCCGCCTGCAGCACGACCCGCCGGCGTTCGCGCGCGAGCTCGAGCGCGCCGTGTTGCTCTGCGCGATTCCGATTTATTACTTTCTCGGGCTCTTCCTGGGCGTCGCGCCGGCGATCGTGTCGACCATCTACTCGGACCGGTGGCTGCCCGCGGTGCCGGCGCTCTACGTGTACTCGGTCGCCATCTCGGTCAACTTCTTCACCTGGATCGGCAGCGCGGCGCTCGAGGCGCTCGGGGCGACGGCCCGGCTCTTCCGGTGGAACGTCGTCGTCACGCTCTTCAACTGGCCGGCGACGCTCGTCGCGATCACGCTCTGGCCGACGCCGCTCGCGTTCGCGGTGGGCTTCGCGCTGCACATGCTGATCATCACGGGCAGCGTCTACGCGGCGCTGCGCGAGCTCGCGCCGGCGGCCCGCCCGGCCGCGCGGCTGCCCGCGCTCGTGGCGGCGGGGCTGGCGGTCGCCGGGGCGGGGCGGCTCGTGCTGCCCTGGGTGGGGCGGCCGGCGGGGCTTTTGGCGTGGGTGCTGGCCGCGGCGCTGCTCTTCGGCGGCGTCGCGCTCGGGCTCGACGCGCGGCTGCGGGGCCAGGCGCGCGAATGGCTCGAGCGGCGGCGCAAGGGGGCGACGCGAGCCTAGCGGCGTCGGCCCGCCTCGGCGGCGAGCAGGCAGTAGAGCTCGTGAAAGCGCGTGTCTTGGGCCCGGGCGGTGTAAGCCTCTTGCGCGCGGGCGAGGACCTGCCGGCCCATGGCCCGGCGGCGCCCCTCGTCGGAAAAGAGCGCGGCCATCTGGGCGGGCCACTTCGCGCGGTCTTCGTCGAGCAGGGCGCCCTCGACGCCGTCGAGCACGGCGCGGTGCGCGGGCAGGGGCGAGGCGAGCACGGGCAGGCCGGCGTGCAGGGCCTCGAGCAGGGCGAGCGGCATGCCCTCGAAGCGGCTCGGGATGAGGAAGAGGTCGGTCTGGGGGAAGGCGCCGGCGGAGGGGATGGCGCCGACGAAGCGGACGCGGCCGTCGAGGCCGAGGGCGCGCGCGCGCCGCTCGAGGCCGGGGCGCTGGCTGCCGTCGCCGACCATGCAGAGCGACCAGGGCAGGTGCCGGACGGGGGGGGCGCCGAGGGCCTCGAGCAGGTCGTCGTAGCCCTTCTGCGGCTCGAGGCGGCCGACGGTGAGCAGGCGCAGGCCCTCGCCGAAGGGCAGCGGCGCGGCGGGGGCGCCGGGGCCCACGCCGGGGGGGGCGTAGGTCGCGAGGTAGATGGGCACGCCGGGCACCTCGGCCGCGAGGCGGTCGCGGTCGTGGCCGGTCGGGACGGTGAAGGCGAGCGGCGCGCGCCGGCGCGAGGCGCGGGCGGCGCGGCCGGCGAGCCGTTTCGAGAAAAAGACGAAGTCGCGCCGGGGCCAGCGGGCCGGCAAGAGGTGGAAGGTGACGAGCGTCGGCAGAGCGCCGCGGGCGATGAGGCCGATGCCGAGGCGGCTGGGCGAGGGGATGTGCACGTGCAGCACGTCGACGCCGCGCAGGCGCGCGCGGGCGCCGAGCGCGAGGCGCCAGGCGTCGGCGGTGCTCATGGCCTCGGGGTCGCGCACGCGCACGGTCTCGACGGGCGCGCCGCCGCTCTGCCCGACGCTCGCCGCGGCGGGGCCGCCGGCGGGGAGGATGAGCCGGTCGGTGCGCCCGTACTCGCCCGCGCGGGAGGCGACGCCGATGGGCAAGAGCTCGGCGCCGCCGAGGGCGCCGAAGGAGCAGACGAGGTGCGCCACGGACCGGACGCCGGTCGTCTCGGGGGGGCGGCCGGGCGGGCTCATGACGCGTCGCCCCGCGGGCTTTGGGGCGGGGGCATCTTGCCCCGCGGGCCCGCGGAGCGTCAACGGCTTGCTGCGCCGCGGGCGGGGCGGGCGAGGGGGCGGCCGGGCGCCCGGGGGCGCGGGCGCGGGGGCCCCCCGGGGCGGCTTGGTGGCGGGGGCAAAGGCTGCTAGGACGGGCCGAGGGTTTGCCATGACGTTCCCGACCCACCGGCCCCGCCGTTTGCGCCGTACGCCCTCGCTCCGCGCCCTGGTGCGCGAGACCGAGGTGCGCCCGAGCGATCTCATCTTGCCGCTCTTCTTCTCGGACGCGCTCGACGAGCCGAAGCCGGTCTCGACGATGCCGGGCGTCGCGCAGCTGCCGGTGGCGCGCGCGGCGCAGGAGGCGCGCGCGGCCCGCGAGCTCGGCCTCGGGGGCGTCTTGCTCTTCGGCCTGCCGAAGCACAAAGACCCCCGGGGCGAGAGCGGCGCCGACCCGAAGGGGCCGGTGCCGCGGGCGATCGCGGCGATGAAAGACGCGGCGCCCGAGCTCGTCGTGATGGCCGACGTGTGCGTCGACGAGTACACCGACCACGGCCACTGCGGCATCCTGCGCACGCGGCCCGACGGCTCGGTCGACGTCGACAACGACGCGACGCTCGAGGTGCTCGCGCGCATCGCGGTCGCGTACGCGCGGGCGGGGGCCGACGTCGTCGCGCCGAGCGACATGATGGACGGGCGGGTCGGCGCCATCCGCCGGGCGCTCGACGGCGAGTCGCTCGAAGAGGTGTCGATCTTGTCGTACGCGGTCAAGTACGCCTCGGCCTACTACGGGCCCTTCCGCGAGGCGGCCGACTGCGCGCCCAAGTTCGGCGACCGCGCCAGCTACCAGATGGACCCGGCGAACTCCCGCGAGGCGCTGCTCGAGGCGCGCCTCGACGAAGAGGAGGGCGCCGACATGCTCATGGTCAAGCCGGCGCTCGCCTACCTCGACGTGATCGCGCGGGTGCGCGCCGCCTCGACGCTGCCGCTCGGCGCGTACAACGTGAGCGGCGAGTACGCCATGATCAAGGCGGCGGCCGCGGCCGGCATGATCGACGAGCGGCGCGCGGTGCTCGAGCTCCTGACGGGCATCCGCCGCGCCGGCGCCGACTTCGTCTTGACGTACCATGCGCCCGACGCCGTGCGCTGGCTCTAGGCGGGGCCGCGCGGCAGCGCGCGCGCTCGCCGCGCTCGCGCCCGCGCTGCTCGGCGCGTGGGCGGCGGGGGCGTGCTCGGCGTCCGACTGCCGCGTCGGCTCGGACTCGAACCCGATCGTGCCCTTCCGGGGCGGGGTGAGGTACGCCGCCGACGGGGCCCCGGCGGCCGAGGGGGTCGCGCCCTTCTACTACGAGACCTCGGCGCCCGACGGCGAGCACCTCGACTTCAACGGCGGCGCCCGCTACTGCATCCAGCACCGGTTGGGCCGGCGGCCCTTCCGGGTCGAGCCCTGGGTCTCGTTCAGCCGCTACGGCATCAGCCAGGGCAACGAGGCGAAGCCGGCGGGCAACATGCTCGAGGTCTTGCACGTCGACGAGTGCGTCGTCATCGTGCGCAACGACTCGTGCGGCGACTACTTCCTGCGCGTCACGGCGAGCGACCCGGTCTCGCCCGACCCGGCGGCGCCCCCGGTCGCGTGCGACGACCCGGCCGTCGACCGCTGCGTCGAGCCCGACGAGCCGCCCGAGTGAGCTGAGCCCGCGCGCCCGGGGGCTCCGCCCGGCGCCGCGCGGACGGGCCCGGCGGACGCGGCTGAGCCCGCGCCCGCGCCGGGGGCCCCGCGGCCGGCGGCCCTCAGCGCGGGCTCGCGCCGGCGAGCGCGCCGGTGGCCCGCAGCGCCTCGAAGAGCACGACGGCGACGGCGGTCGCGAGGTTGATGGACCGGACGGGCCCGCTCGTCGGGATGCCGTAGACGCGCCCCTCGTGCTCGCGCAAGAGGTCTTCGGGCAGCCCGACGCTCTCCTTGCCGAAGACGAGCGCCTGGCCGGGCGCGTAGGGCGCGTCGAGGTAGCTCTTGCGCGAGGCGGCGCTGAAGAGCAGCCAGCGCTCGGGCGGCAGCCGCTGCGCGAAGTGCGCGAGGTCGAGGTGGCGGTGCAGCGCCACGAGGTGCCAGTAGTCGAGGCCCGCGCGCCGCACCGCCTTCTCGTCGATGCGGAAGCCCAGGGGGCCGATGAGGTGCAGCGGCGACGAGGTGGCGGCGCAGAGGCGCCCGACGCTGCCCGTATTCTGGGGGATCTCGGGCTCGAGCAGCGCGACGTGGAAGGGCTGCTCGGGGGGCGCTACGCGCAGGCGGGGGGCGTCGGCCGTGGCCATGGGCGCGCGAGCATGACGAGGGCGGGGCCCCGGCGGCAAGGGCGGGCGGGGCGCGGGCGCGCTACGGCGTCGCGGCCCGATGTGGTAAGAGCGAGCGGGGGCCGCGCCCGGGCCCCGCCCGCCCGGGCGCCGCGCCCGACGAGGCCCCGCCCCCCCGATGCGCGCGCTCGCCCACCGCCACGCCCTCGCCGCGACCTGCGCGCTCGCGGCCGCGGCGCCCGGGGCGCGCGCCGAGCGGCTCGAGCCGACGCTCGGCCGGCTGACGCTGCCCGCCCGCGACGCGGCCGGCGTCGAGGCGCCTTGCGCCCCCGAGGGCGCGCTCGCGTTCTCGCCCGCGACCGGCGAGCCCCTGCGCTGCGCCCCCGACCAGGGCGCCTTCCGGAGGCTGGTCAGCCAGTACGCCTGGGCGCTCGCCCCCGCCTCGCTGCACGAGGCGCGCACGGCCGGGCCCGCGCGCTTTTACCTCGGGGCCGAGTGGGCGGCGGCCGGGCTCTCGGGGGGGCGCGACTACTGGCGGCGGGGCGTCGAGCGCGCGCCGGGGGCGGCGCACGTCGTTTCGTTGAATCTCCGAAAAGGCCTGCCGGCCGGCTTCGAGCTCGGCGCCTCGCTCGGGCGCGTCGTGGGCTCCTCGTTCTGGGCGGCGGGCGCCGAGGCGCGCTGGGCGCCGCTCGAGGGGGCGCGCCTCGAGTCGCTCGGGGCGCTGCCCGACCTGTCGCTCGGCGCGAGCGCGCGCACGACCGCGGGCCCCTCGCCCTTGCGGCTGACGGTCGTCGCGGCCGAGGCGCACCTGTCGAGGCGCTGGGCGCTCGGCGCGGGGGGCGTCGTCGCGCCCTTTCTCGGGCTGCAGCAGCTCTGGCTCTTCGGCGCCGCCGCCCCCGTCGACGCGACGCCGCGCACCGACGCCGCCGCCCGCTGCGGCCGCGCGGCGCCGCCGCCGGGGCCCGACGGCGCGCCGGCCTGCGCCCCGGGCGGCGACGGGGCCGACTTCGCCAACGATCTGCTCTTCCGCGACGTGAGCCTGAGCCGGCAGCGGGTGCTCGCGGGCGTGACCTACCGCCTCGATCAGCTCAGCGCCGGGGTCGAGGTGATGGTCGAGCCCTTGCGCCCCTCGGCGGGCGAGGCGCCCGACGACGAGGCGCGCGGCGGTCGCGAGCGCCAGTTCGGGGGGGCGCTCGAGGTGGGGGTGCTCTTTTGAGCGCGGCCCGGGCGGCGAGGCGCTGGCTCTCGGGGCCGGCCCAGCGCTGCGCGCTCGTCGCCGCCTTCGCCCTGGGCGCGCCGACCTGTCGCCCCCGCTACGAGGGCCCCGTGGGCTATACGCCGTCGCCGTCGGCCTCGGCGTCGGCGTCGGCGGACGCGGCGCCGCCCTCGCCGTGGGCCCCGCCGGCGTTGGGCCCGCCGCTCGCGCCCGTGGACGTGCCGCCCTTTCGCGCGCTCGGCCACGCCGGCGGTCGCTACGAGGTGCGGCTCTGGTCGAGCGACGCGGCGGCGTATCGGGCGGGCGGAGCGCTGCCTCCGGGGCTGGTGGTGTGCGCCGAGCACCGCGAGGGGGCTGAGCCCTCGGACGCCGACCTCACCACGTGCATGCGGCGCGAGCCGAGGGGGGGCGAAGGTGCCTGGCTCTTTGGGGTGATGCCGCGGGGCGGGGGGCGTTGGCTGAGGGTGGGGGCGCTCGACGACTGCGCGCGGTGTCATCGCAGTGCTCCGCGCGAAGGGCTTTTCGGACCGCCCTGACGGGGCCCGCGGGCGCCGGGCGGCTCAGGGGTCGGGGGCGAAGCGGTAGAGCGAGCCGTCGCGCTGGCCGCCGGCGTAGAGCTCGTTGCGGAAGACGGCGAGGGGGGCGGCGCAGAACACGTCGTCGAAGCGGAAGGGGGTGGCCTTCGGCGGCAGGGCGGCGAGGGCGCGCGGCGGGCCCTCGCCGTCGAGGCGGTAGAGGCCCCGCTCGGCGAGCACGACGAGCGCGTCGCGGAAGCGCGTGACGTCGGTCGGGCGGCCCGCCTCGGCCGGCAGCGGCACCTCGCGGAAGGACTCGCCGTCGCGGCTCGCGCGCAGCCGCACCGAGCCGTCGCGCTCGTAGGCGAGCCAGTAGAGCTCGCCGCGGTCGACGTACCAGCGCAGGGTGAGCGCCCCGCCCGGGCCGGTGACGCGGCGGGGGGCGAGGTCGGCCTGCCCGATCGCGTCGGCCTCGGGCGGCGGCGCGGCGACGACGAAGTCGGCCGGCTCGCGGCCGTCGTAGTCTTGAATGCCGGCGAAGAGCTTGTCTCGAAAGCGGACGAGAAAGGTCAGCCGCCAGACGCCCTCGCGATAGGGCACGGGGTGGCCCGCCCGGTACGTCCAGCGGGCCCAGCGCTCGTCGGCCACGTGCAGCGCGCCGGGCGAGGGGCCCCGCCAGGCGCGCTCGCCCGGCGGCACCGAGCCGGTCGAGGCGTAGAGCCGCCCGCGGAAGCGCACGACGTCGAGCACGTGGTAGGCGCGGGGCAAGAGGGCGGCGCCGGCGCGGCCCTCGGGGTCGGGCGGGCCGGGGGGCCGGTGCCCGGGGCGCAGCGGCGCGAACTTGCCCTCGGCGTCGGAGACGAAGACGAAGCCCTCGGTGCCCCAGTCGGAGAGGCCGAAGCCGCCGTAGGGCGGGTCGGCGTCGGGCACGAAGAGGCGGCCGCCGATGGCATGGACCCGCAGAAAGCCTTGCCCGCCGCCGCCGCCCTTGGTCGGCTCGCCGGGGCGGTTCCAGTCGAGCATGACGCGAAAGGGCGACTTCGCGTCGTCGGGCTGGAAGCGCGTGATGGTCGCGCCGTCGGTGCCGAGGGGCTGGTTGGCGTGGGCCGCGTAGAGCGCGTCGCCGAAGGGCCGCAGGTCGCAGATGCGGCGCAGCCCGAGCGGCGGGCGCCCGACCCGCTCGAAGCGCCCCGCGGCGGGCGCCGCCCCCTCGCCGGTCGGCGTCGCGTCGTCGTTGCCGTCGGGATCGCGGGTCGGCTTCGGCGCCGGCTCGGGCGCCTCGGGGGCGGGCGCTTCGGGCGCGGGGGGCGGAGCCGCCGCGGCGGCCTCGGGCAGGGCCGGGGGCGGGCCCGAGGGGCCGGGCGGCGGGGCGGGCGGGGCCGAGCAAGCGCCGAGGAGGGCGAGGCAGGCCGCGAGCGGGGGGGCGGGCCGAAGGGGCTGGGCGGGGGGCGCTTGGGGGCGGGGGGGTGAACGCAAGGTCTCAGGGGGGTGATTGCGCCAGAAAGGTGAAGTGTGACCCGAATTCTAGGGAGAAATCTTTTTCGCGCCCGGCCCTTGGCCGATAGGTCTGTGGGTTTAATGACTTAATTTCCTGAAAGCTGGGGTAGGGAAAGTGGTATCTTGGTCGTCTGGGCTATGCCCAAGCACGACCCTCCGAGTGAGCAGTATCCCCGGGGCCACAGTCCGCACGAGGGGGTAGACCGCCCGTCTGCGGCGACGGCCTTCGTGTATGACGCGGCCGAAGCCGAGGGGCCCTTCGCGCCCGGCGAGATGCTGGGCGAGCGGTATCGCTACGAGCGCACGCTGAGCGAGGGGGGCATGGCGGTGGTGGTGGGGGCGTGGCACGTCGAGCTGGGTGAGCGGGTGGCGATGAAGTTCATCAAGCCCGCGTACCTGTCGAACCCCGACCTGGTGGCGCGCTTCGCGCGCGAGGCGAAGACGACGGCGCGCATCCGGAGCGAGCACTCGGTCAAGGTGCTCGACGTCGGGGCCGACCGGCGGCGCGGCCCCTTTCTGGTGATGGAGTACCTCGAGGGCTACGACCTGAAGGGCGTGCTCGAGCGCGAGGGGCCCATCGCGGGCGAGCGGGCGGCCGAGATCGGCATCCAGGCGTGCGATGCGCTGGCGGCGGCGCACGCGCAGGGGGTCATTCACCGCGACGTCAAGCCCGACAACATCTTCTTGTTGCAGCGCGGGGGCCTCGAGTCGGTGCGGGTGCTCGACTTCGGCATCTCGAAGGCCCCGCCCACGGGCCTGAGCGCGGACACCTCGCTCGTGCGCACGGCGCTGCTGCTCGGCTCGCCGGTGTACATGTCGCCCGAGCAGATGCGCTCGAGCGCCGACGTCGACCACCGCAGCGACGTCTGGTCGCTCGGCGTGACGCTCTACGAGGCGCTTTGCGGCGAGCCGCCCTTCGCGGCCGAGTCGATCCCCGAGATGTGCGCCCTCGTGCTCGAGGCCGAGCCGGTGCACCTGGCCGAGCGCAACCCGCTGGTCGAGCCGGGGCTCGCCGACGTGGTGATGAGCTGCCTGCGCAAGAGCCCGCACGAGCGGCCCGCGAGCGTCGCCGACCTCGCGCTCGCGCTCCTGCCCTTCGCGCCGCCGCGCTCGCGGCTCTCGGTCGAGCGCATCGTGGCCCTGCTGGGCGCGCCGGCCGCGCCGCTCTCGTCCTCGACGCCGCCGCCGGTCGGCGTGTCGTGGCGCCCGGCGATGACGCCGGCGCGCGGTTCGGGGCGCGTGGTCGGGCTGCTGGCCGAGACGGTGGCCGAGGTGCCCGCGGGCGGGGCGGGGCCGAGCGAGGCGCCGGCGGGGGGCGCGAGGGCCGGGGCGGGCGAGCTCGAGAAGGTCCTGCGGCGGCGGCGGCAGGTGGGCATGGTGCTGGCGTGCGTCGGGGGCGTGTCGCTGCTCGGCTCGTCGGCGGTGCTCACGTTCTTCGGGGGCGGCGAGGGGGCGAGGGGCGCGCTCGAGGCGCCGGCGCGGAGCGCGTCGACGGCCGCGCTCGTCCCGGCGGCGCCCGCCGCCGAGCCCCAGTCCGCCGGGCCGGCCGCGCCGGCCGCGCCGGCCCGGCCGCCGGCTCCGGTCGCCCGGCCTTCGCGCCACGGCGCCGGGCGCGAGAAGGCGAAGGGGGCGGCCGCGCCGGCGCGTAGCGCCGCCTCCGTGGGGGCGTCGGTCGAGGCCCCGGTCGCGGCGCCCAAGCGCGGCATCGAGGTGCTCGACGACCGGCCGCGCGTGCGCATCCTGGGTGACTGAGCGGCTCGGGGCGCGGCGTGGTAGGGTGCGGGGGTGTCTAGCGCGCGTTCGGGGCCGCCTCGCGGGCGGGGTGGTGCGAGCTCGAGGGGCCCGCAGGCGCCCCGCTCGCCGCGGCGCCTCGCCGCCCCGGCGCTCGCGCTCGCCTTGCTGGGGCTGGGCGGGCTCTGGTGGGCGCGCGCGGGGCGGCCGGCGGGCCCGAAGGGGGCGCCCTCGGCCGCGGCCGTCGCGGCGCCGGCGCGGGGCGGGGCCGAGGCGCGCGGGCCGGGCGACGAGGGCCGGGCGGCGGGGTCGCCCGTCGCCGCGACCGGGGCGTCGGCCGACCCGGCGTCCGCGCCGCTGCCGGCCTCGCTCGAGGGCACCCAGATCGACGGCGAGCTCGAGACCGACGCCGCGGGCGCGCTCGTCGTGGGGCCGGGCGTGCGCCGCTTTTTCGACTACTTTCTCTCGGCGACCGGCGAAGAGCCCGAGGCGTCGCTGCGGGCGAGGGTGCTCGCGGCGCTGGCGAAGCGGCTGAAGCCCCCGGCGCTCGGCCAGGCCGAGGCGCTCTTCGACCGCTACCTCGGCTACCGCCGCGAGGGCGAGCGGCGCTTCGGCGACCAGGGCGCGCGCGACATCGAGCGGCGCTACGAAGAGCTGCGCGGCTTCCGGCGCTCGTGGTTCGGGGCGAAGACGGCCGACGCGCTCTTCGCCGACCAAGATCTGGCGACGCGGGCGGCGCTCGAGCGGCGGCGCATCCAGGCCGACGCCTCGCTCTCGGACGACGAGCGGCGGCGGCGGCTCGCCCTCGTCGACGAGGGGCTGCCGCCCGAGCTGCGGCGGGCGCGCGCCGAGGCGCTCGCGCCGCTCGAGGCGCTCGAGAAAGAGCGGGCGCTGCGCGAGCAGGGCGCGCCCGAAGAGGCGGTGCGGCGGGCGCGCGTCGAGGCCTTCGGCGAAGAGGGGGCGCGGCGCCTCGAGGCGCTCGACCGCGAGCGCGCGTCCTGGCGCGAGCGCTACGACAAGTACCGGGCCGAGCGCGAGGCGATCGAGGCCGACCCCGCGCTCGACGCGGCCGCGCGCGAGCGGGCCGTCGAGGCGCTGCGGGCGCGCTCGTTCGCGCCGAACGAGCAGGTCCGGGCGAAGGCGCTCGACGCGATGGGGCCGCGCCCCCCGCGCTGAGGGGCCCGGGGCGCTCGGGGGCCGGGGGCGCGGCGGCCGGTCGAATCGAGCTCGGCGCGGCGGGAGGCCCGCCCGGACCGCCGCCGGGCCGAACTAGCCGTTGCGGCCGCGGCGGCGCTGATCGCGCCGGGTCGCGATGCTCACGTGGCCGTCTTGGCGCGCGATGAACTGCACCATGCGGCGGAACTCTTCGTGCGCGAGCAGGGCGTCGACGGTGTTGTATTCGCGCTCGAGCTGCTTGTTGCTGAACGTCGCGTGAATGGCCCGGTGGCAGTCGGAGCAGAGCGTGGTGGTCGCCTTGCCGCCGCGGCTCTTGGGCACCATGTGGTGGTCGCTGGGGCGGTAGTTGGGCCGCTCGCAGAGCGGGCAGGGGTCGGGCGCGGCCGCCCCCGCGCTCGGGCCCCCGGTCTTCGCCTTCACGGGCGACGAGTTTACCCCGCGCGCCGGGCGTGTCGAGCCGGGCCCCGGGGCCCGAACCGGGCGCCGCCCGCGCGCCATCGCGCGCGAACGCCGACGCGCGCCGGAGGTTCGCGGGCCCGCGGCCGCGGCGGGGGCCTGATTCGCGCGCGCGCCTCGCTTGTGCCCGCCCCCCGGCGCACGAACGATGCGCCCATGAAACGAACGTTCGCCCTCCTCGCCCTGTTCGTCGCGTGCGACGGCGGCGCGCCCGAAAGGCCCGCCGCGACGCCGCCCGCCCCGCCGGCGCCCCCGGCCCAGGCCGCCGCGCCCGCCCGGCGCGCGCCCGCGGCCCCCGTCGCCCTCGAAGAGTATTACAAGATCCGGCGCACCCCGGCCTTCTCGCGCAGCGGGCTGCCGATGGTCTCGTTCTCGCATGACGAGAAGCTCGTCGCCTACGCGTCGGACGAGAATGGCCGCATCGACGTCTGGGTCAAGCCCCTCGCCGGCGACGGCAAGCCCGTGCAGGTGACGCACGCCGAGGGCTTCGTGCACTCGCTCGCCTTCTCGCCCGCCGCCGACGTGCTCGTCTTCGAGGCCGACCGCGGCGGCGACGAGCTGCCGCGCCTCTACGCGACCGACAGCAAGGGCTCGCCGCCGCGCGAGCTCGTGCCCGAGCTGCCGCCCGGCCGCCGCACGCAGTTCGTCGGCTGGGCCGACGACGGCAAGACCTTTCTCTACCAGTCGAGCGGGCGCGACGAGAAGTACCTCGACCTCGTCGAGTACGACCTCGAGGCGAAGAAGAGCACCATTCTCTGGCAGTCGTCGGGCAAGCTCGCGTTCGGCGTCGCGAGCCGCGACCACAAGCGCTTCGCCCTCGTCGAGACCCACACCGACGCGAACAGCGACCTTTACCTGTTCGAGCGGGGCGGCAAGGCGCCCGCGCTCTTGACCAAGCACGAGGGCGACGCGCTCTACAGCCCGCAGGGCTTCTCCAAGGACGGCAAGACGCTCTACGTCACGTCCGACGAGGGCGGCGAGTTCACCGAGCTCTTCAGCGTCGACGTCGCGAGCAAGAAGCGCAAGCTCAACGTCAAAGACCCGTGGGACGTCGAGGCCGCGCGCCACTCGAAGGCGTTCAAGTACTTCTACGTCGCCACCAACGAAGACGGCGCGACCAAGCTCGCGATCCGCGAGGTCGCCTCGAACCGGCCCGTGCCGCTGCCCGACGCGCCCGGCCGGGGCGCGTGGGTGCCGGTGCAGTTCTCCAAGACCGACCGCTACCTCGGCGCCGCCCTCGTCGGCGACGAGTCGCCCACCACGATCTACGTCGTCGACCTCGGCGCGCAGTCCGCCGCGCCCCTCGCCGAAGTCTTGCCGCCCTCGCTGCGGGGCCGGCCCATGGTCGCGAGCGAGTCGGTGCGCATCAAGAGCTTCGACGGCCGCGACGTGCCCGCCTTCTTGTACCGCCCGAGCGGGCCGGGGCCCTTCCCCGCCATCATCGACGTGCACGGCGGCCCGACCGCGCAGTCGCGCCGGGGCTTCGCGCCGCACCGGCAGTACTTCGTCTCGAAGGGCTACGCCGTGCTCGTGCCCAACGTGCGCGGCTCGACCGGCTACGGCAAGAGCTACACCCGGCTCGACAACCTCGACCTCGGCGGCGGCCCCCTCCAGGACGTCGTCGCGTGCAAGCAGTGGCTCGTGCAGAACGCCCGCGTCGCCGCCGACAAGGTCGTCGTGATGGGCGGCAGCTACGGCGGCTACATGGCCCTCGCCGCCGAGGCCTACGCGCCCGACGAGTTCGCCGCCAACGTCGACTTCTTCGGCGTCTCCGACCTGAAGACCCTCGTCGAGAGCTTCCCCCCGTATTGGGCCACGGACGCGGGCTTCATCTACCAGAAGTTCGGCGACCCGAAGAACCCGGCGCACGCCAAGTACCAGCACGACCGCTCGCCCATTCACTACATCGACCAGATGAAGCGGCCGCTGCTCGTCGTGCAGGGCGACAAGGACGCGCGCGTCAAGAAGGACCAATCGGACCGCATCGTCGAGGGGCTGAAGCGGCGCAAGGTGCCCGTGCACTACCTCGTGCTCGAGAACGAGGGCCACGGCTTCACCAAGACCGAGAACAACCTGCGGGCGATGAAGCTCACCGACCGCTTTCTCGACCGCTACATCTTCGGCGACGAGAGCGTGACCGACCTGCCCTGAGGCGCCCGGCCGCGGGCGGCCCGGGGTCGAGCGGCCCCGGCCGGCCCCGCGGTGTGGCCCCACCGGCCCCGGGGCCGAGCTTCGCCGGCGCGGCCTTCGCCGCCCCGCAGAGAAGCGGCGTGAGCGCCGGGGCCTACCCTCGGCGCCCCGAAGCGCGGCGGGGCGGCCGGCCGCTCACTTCTTGCCGCCCTTGGCGTCGGGCTTGCCGGGCTTCGCGTCGGGCTTGCCGCCCTTCGGGTCGCCGGGCTTGCCGCCCTTCGGGTCGCCGGGCTTGCCGCCCTTCTGATCGCCCTTCGGGTCGCCGGGCTTGCCGCCCTTCTGATCGCCCTTCTGATCGCCGCCCTTGCCGCCCTTGGCGTCGGGCTTGCCGCCCTTCTGATCGCCCTTCGGGTCGCCGGGCTTGCCGCCCTTGTCGTCGGGCTTGGCGGCCTCGGGCGGCGGCGGCGGCCGCGAGGCGCGGTAGGCCGCGAGCTTCTCGAGCGCGGCGCCCTGCGACGACTCATTCTGCTCGCGCGTGGTAACGACCGCGGGAATCGGAGCCGGGCGCAGGCCCTTCGACGAGGCCTCTTCGCAGCCGAGCTGGACGCCGGTCTCGACGCCGTCGACGCGCACGATCTTGAACTCGACGCGCCGGTTCTTCTCGCGGGCCTCGTCGCTGTCGCCCGAGGCGCGCGGGCAGTGGCGGCCGTAGCCCACGGCGCGCATGCGGCGCCCGTCGAGCCCGCGCTTGACGAGCGCGGCGTGCACCGCCTGCGCCCGCTGCCGGGTGAGGCTCACGTTGTAGACGTCGGTGCCGATGTGGTCGGCGTGGCCGGCGACCTCGAGGAACTCGATCTGCGGGTTCTTGAGGATGACCTCGGCGATGTTGTCGAGCAGATCGTTCGACTTGGCGTCGATCGTGGCTTTGTCGAACGCGAAGAGAATCTTCTCGTTGATCTTGACCTCGGTGCGCGTGACCTGCACGCGCGGCGGCTTGTCGGGGCAGCCGTCGTCGTCTTCGAAGTCGTTCTTGGTCTCGGGCTCGTTCGGGCACTTGTCGTTCTGGCCCGTGATGCCGTCGCCGTCGGGGTCTTGGTTCGGGCAGCCGTCGCCCGCGTCGGGCGGCGCGCCGTCTTCTTTCTCGCCCGGGCACTTGTCGGACGCGTCGGGCACGCCGTCGCCGTCGGCGTCGGTGGTCTTGCAGCCGTCGTTCGGGTCGGGCGGCAGCCCGTCTTCTTTCTCGGCCGGGCATTTGTCTTCGGCGTCGGGCACGCCGTCGCCGTCGGCGTCGGCCGGCGGGGCGGGGGCCTTGGCGACGATGGTCGTGCGCGGCCCGCACGCCGCGAGCGCGAGGAGCGCGGAGGCGGCCAGGGCGCGGGCGAAGGTCGTTCGGATCGGGGTGCCGTTCACGCGGGAACCATCGCAGAAATGCGCCCCCTTGGCCATGCCCTCGGCCCCGGCGCCCCGCCGCGCGGCCGGCCCCCCGGCCCGACTCAGGGGGCCCCGAACGCGTAGCTCGAGACGCCGACGCGCCGCCCGTCCGGGTCGCGGACGTAGAGCGTGTGCGCGGTCTCGGCCTCGACGGCCGCGCCGGCGGCGGCGAAGCGGGCGCGAAAGGCCTCGCGCTCGCCCGCGGACATCGCGAAGGCGACGAGGTCGAGCGAGCCCGCGGGCGGGGCCGGCTCGCCGGGCGCGGCGAGCTCGATCATCACCACGACCCCGCCCGCGTCGAGCCAGACCGAGCGCAGCGCCCCGCCGTCCGCGAGGTTTCGCGCGCGCTCGGGCAGGCCGAGCACGTCGCGGTAGAACGCCGCGAGGCGCGCGACGTCGCGGGTGCGCAGCGCCAGGTGGTGCAGGGGCGTCGGGGGGGCCACGGCGTGCTCGTACGCCGGACGGCGCCCGCGCGCTACGCACCGCCCCGGCGCCCCGGCGCCCCGGCGCCCCGGCGCCCCGGCGCGCTCGTGCGCCGGGCGGCGCCCGCGCGCTACGCCCGCCCCGTCGCGCTCGTGCGTCGGGCGGCGCCCGCGCGCTACGCCCGCCCCGGCGCGCTCGTGCGTCGGGCGGCGCCCGCGCGCTACGCCCGCCCCGCGGCGCCGGCGCGCCCGGCCCCCGCCGCCCGCGCGTCCGAGGCGAGCAGCGCGAGCGCCAGGGGCATGACGACCAGCACCGCGAGCGAGGGCACGTCGACGCGGCCCGCCTCGCGCCACGCGCGCAGCGCCTGGCCGCCGTGGCTGAAGAGCTGCTGGACGACCAGGAGCGCGAAGGGGGCGGCGAGCCAGCGCGGACGCAGCACGAACCCGAGGGCGCAGGCGACGTTGATGCCGACGAAGAGCGCGTGCCGCCAGGGCGGGGCGCTCGGGTCCAGGCGGGGCGAGAGCAGGGCGGCCGCGTGGACGGCCGCCGCCCCGGCGAAGGCGAGGGCGAGCAGGCCGTAGGCGACGCGCTTTGACGCCCTCATGGGCCCTTCTCATACCCGAGCGCCTCCGAAAGGAAAGCCGGCGAGGGGCGCGCCCCGCCGCGCCCGCCGCGCCCCGGGGCGCAACCTGAGCTAGAATGTGTGAGCTCGGGGCCCGCCGGCGCCCGACAGACACCGTGACCGCGCCCGAACCCTTGCCGACGGACGCCCTCGTCGCGCTGCCCTGCGCGCGCGACGCGGTGCCGCCCGTGCTCCAGGTGCGTACCACCCTCTTGACCTCGTCGCTCGACGCGCTGCGCGAGCACGGGTTCGCCGACCGCTACTTCGACCACCTGCCCGCCGGGCACCACGCGACGATGCGGTCGCTGGTCGCCGGCCAGTGGGCGCCCGTCGAGCTCGCGCTCACGCACTACCGCGCCTGCGACGCCATGGGGCTCGGGCCCGACGAGCTCGAGCGCGTCGCCGCGGGCGTCGGCCACCGAGTTCGGGGAACCTTTCTCGGCGCGCTGGTGCGGGCGAGCCAGGCCGTGGGCGTGACCCCCTGGACGGCGCTCGGGCACTACGGCCGCGTCTGGGGCCGGCTCTTTCTGGGGGGCGCGCCGGCCGTCTTCAGGCTCGGCCCGAGCGAGGCCCAGCTCGAGCTGCACGGCCTGCCCCTCTGCGGCATTTCGTATTGCCGCGAGTCGGTGCATCACCTGCACAGTGGCGTGCTCTTGCTCTTCTGCAAGCGGCTGCACTTCCGCGAGGTGCCCCGCCTCTGCGGCCCGACGTCGCTCGCCGCGCGCGTGCGATGGGGCTGATCCGCGCGGCGCGCTCGATTTCTTGTTGATGACGAAAGGCACCGGCGGCGCCCGGCACGCGGTTACGGGCGCGTAAGCGTTGGCCGCGCGCGGCGTGGCGTCGCGAAATGCCTCGCGGTGCAGCGCCGCCACGGTGTTGGTCGGGCCCGACGTCGGCCCGGGCCAACGCCCGCGCCCGTGCCGTCGCCCGGCGCCGACGGCACGAGCGTTGCGAATCGAGGCTCGCCCGGCGTCGCCCTTCGCCGTCGGTCGTCGCGCCGAGCCCGAGCCCGACCTGCGGCGCCTTGACGCCCGCCCGCACCCGACTGGAGCCCCCATGCCCGAGAGCCGCTTGCCCTTCGTCAGCGTCGTCATGCCTTGCTTGAACGAAGAGGGGTACGTCGAAGACTGCGTGCGCGCCGTGCTGGCCCAAGACTACCCGGCGGACCGGTTCGAGGTGCTGGTCGCCGACGGGATGAGCGCCGACCGCACGCGCGCGCTCCTGGCGCGCGTGGCGGCGGGCGACGCGCGCGTGCGGGTCATCGACAACCTCGACCGCACCCAGTCGGCGGGGCTGAACGCCGCCATCCGGGCGGCGGAGGGCGAGATCATCGTGCGCGCCGACGTGCACGCCGACTACGCGCCCGACTTCTTGCGGCGCTGCGTCGAGGTGCTCGCGGAGACCGGCGCCGACAACGTGGGCGGCGCGGCCCGCGCCCGGGCGAAGACGTGGTTCCAGCGGGCGCTCCGCGCCGCGCTCGACAGCCCGCTCGGCGTCGGCGGCTCGAAGTACCGCCGCGCCGACAACGAGGGCTACGTCGACACGGTCTTCCCGGGCGCGTTCCGGCGGCGGGTGTTCGAGACCGCGGGGCTCTTCGACCCGCGCGCGGTCACGAACGAGGACGCCGAGATGAACCAGCGCATTCACGAGCTGGGCGGCCGGGTCTACCTCAGCCGGAAGATCGTCGTGCACTACTTCCCGCGGGCGTCGTTCGCGGCGCTGGCGAAGCAGTACTTCAAGTACGGCAAGGGCCGGGCCCGCACCCTGCTCAAGCACCGGGGGCTGCTCACCGTTCGCCCCGCGCTGCCCTTCCTGATGGTGACGGGGGGCGCGGCCCTGCTCGCGACGAGCCGCCTGCACCCGCTCGCGCCCTTCGCGTTCGGCGCCTACGCGCTCGGCACGGCCGCCGAGGCGCTGCGCGTCGGGCGCAAGGCGGGCGCGCTCGCGGTGCCGATCGTGTGGGCCATCTTCCCCACGCTGCACCTTTCGCACGGGGTGGGCTTCGGCGTCGGGCTCGTCCAGTACCTTTTGCGCCCCGACTGGGCCGAGGTCGAGCGCCTGGCCGCGCGGCCCGAGGGCGTCGAGGCGGCGGGGCCCGCGAGCGGCGTGCGCCGCCGGCCGGGGGTCGTCGAGCCGGCGGCGGGTGGCGGGCGGCGGGCGCGGGCTGCCTGACCCGGGCGGCGGGCGGCGGGCGCGGGCTGTCTGACCCGGGCGGCGGGCGGCGGGCGCGGGCTGCCTGACCCGGGCGGCGGGCGCCGGGCGCCGCGGGCCGCCTGACCCGGGCGCTGGGTAACCTTGCGTGCGCGGGCGGCGGGGGGCGAGGTCTACCGGCACCAGCGCGGAGGCGAAGCAACCTTGCGCGCGCGCGGGGCGGGGCCGCGCTCGGTGTACCGGGCGAATCGGCGCACGGGCAACCTTGCGCGCGCGGGCGGCGGGGCCCCTGCCGTCGGAGCCCGCGGGGCGAGCTCAGGGGGCCCGCCGGGCGCGCGAGGTCGCGCGCCGCCCGCATGGAGGGGCCTCGCTCAGCGCTTGAGCAGCAGGGGGCGAAGGTCCTCGAGGCGCTCGTAGGCCCACCAGAGGTAGTTGCGCGTGCCGCTCTCGCGCAGCGGGTGCAGGCCCTCGTGCTCCGGGTCCTTCTGGAAGGCCTCGAAGGCCGCGCGGTCGGGCCACTCGACCAGCACCATGACCTGCCGGGGCTCGGCGTCGCCCCGCAGCGGCGTGGCGCCTTCGTCGAGGCGGCCGAGGGCGACGACCTTGCCGCCGTGCTTGCGGACGGCGGCGACGCTGCGCCTCGAGTAGGCGAGGTAGTCTCGGTTGTCGGCGAGATCGAAGAGGTTTAGGGCGTAGAGCGGCATGGGTCGACCCGTGGGCGCGGCGCCCTTCGCGGGCGCGCCCCGGCGCCATAACTCAGCTCTCCGGCCGCTTCATCAGGGCGCGAAGCCGCGCAGCACCTCGGCGCGCTCGATGCGGTCGAGCCGGAAGTGCCGCCGCTTGCCCGAGGCGAGCTCGACGGCGTCGAGGCGGGTCTCGTGCCGGTCCATGATGACGCACGCGATGCGGACCTCGCGCGTCGTCTCGACGAAGTTGCCGTCGACGTAGGTGATGCGCAGGGGCTGCTGCTCGAACCACGCGCGCTCGACGGCCTCGCGGACGACCTTCTTGCTCGGCAGCGCCGGCACGCCCTGGAACGACAGCTCGGACAGGCGCGCGAGCAGCTCGCGCTGGGCCGAGGTCGAGAGGGCGGCGCGCACCTTGTCGAGCCCCGAGGCGAGCGTGCCTTCGAAGGGCAAGAGGCGCATGTCGGCGGCGAAGCGCCCGAGCGCGACGAGCAGGGCGGCCTCGCGCGCGGTGAAGTTGACGGGCGGCAGGCTGTAGCTGCGGTCGAGCGCGTAGCCGCCGCCGCGGCCCCGCTCGGCCGAGAGCGGCATCGAGGCGGCGCGCAGCGCGTCGAGGTCGCGGTAGATGGTGCGCACCGTGACCCCGAAGCGCTCGGCGAGCGCCTCGGCCGTGACGCCGGTGCGGCGGCCGCGCAGGTACTCGGCGAGGGCGAAGAGGCGCTCGGTGCGTCGCATGCGGGCGGGGGCCCGGCGTAGCGCCGGCGCGGTCCGGCCTCAAGGCGCGCCCCGCCGCGCGGCGGCCGGGCCCCGGGGCGCTCAGTAGTGCGGCGGCGGCTCGTGCGGGGGCTTCGGCGCGAGGGCCGCCTCGGCCGCGGCGTCTTGGCGGGCGCGCAGCGCCTTCAGCTCGGCGCGCAGCCCCTCGATGGCGCGCTCTTGCATGCGCACGACCGCGCTGAGCTGCTCGATCGTGTCGGTCTGGTGCGTGTAACGAATCTCGAGCTCGATGATGCGCTCTTCGAGGTCCATGCGACGGCGGCAGGGTAGCCGAGCGCGGCGGCGCCGACACCCCCGCCGTGGGCGGGCCCGGGCGCTGGCTCCGGGCGGGCCGGGCCGGCGGGCTCCATTGACCTCGGGCCCCGGGCCGCGCTAACGACGGGCGGTGCGCTCGATGGCGTCGCCGCCGGCGCGCGCGGCGGCCCCCGCGGCCGCGCTCGCGCTCTCGTGCTGGGCCGCGGCCGCCGCGGCCGACGGCGGGCCGTCCTGCCAGCGCGCGTCCGGCAAGCTGAGCTGCTGGGGCGGCGAGCTCGTCGTGCGCGAGGCGTCGTTCGACCACCCCGAGCTCTTCGCCCGCCTGCCCAAGCGCATGAGCGCGGCCGTCTTCCGCCACCGCCACGCCTGCGCCATCGCCTCGGGCGCGCTCTCGTGCTGGGGCGACAACGAGGCGGGGCAGCTCGGCGAGGGCACGACGAAGGCCCGGCCGGCGCCGACGCGGGTCGCGCTCGCGGGGCGCGTCACGCAGGTGGCGCTCGGCTGGGGGCACACCTGCGCCCTGCGCGCCGACGCCCGCGTCTTCTGCTGGGGCAACGGCCGCCCGAGGCCCGCGCCCGTCGCCCTGCCCGCCGACGTCGTCGAGATCAGCGCCGGCGGCCAGCACAGCTGCGCGCGCCGCCGCGACGGCTCGGTCTTTTGCTGGGGCAGCGGGCAGTACGGCCAGCTCGGCGACGGCACCCGCTCGCACAGCGCGAAGCCCGTACGGGTGCGCGGCCTCGACGACGCCACCGCCATCGCCGCCGGCCTCTACCACTCGTGCGCGACCCGCGGAGACGGCGCCGCCTGGTGCTGGGGCAACGGCGGCGGCGGCGAAGACGGCGCCTCGGCGCGCTGGCTCGTGCCCTCGAAGGTGAGCGGGTCCGAGGGCGCGATCGGGGTCGCCGCGGGCGACTACGGCCTCGTCGTCCGGCGCCGCGGCCGCCCGCCGCTCGCCTGCGACTACTTCATCGGCCCCGACCACGCCCGCGACGATCCGACCCTGCGCTGCCGCCCCGCCCCCCACCTCGTCGCGCCCGACGTGAACGTCGGCCTCTTCGGCGCGAACCCCAACCTGCGCCTCGTCGACGGCCTGACGATCGTGCCCTGACGCCCGGCGGCCGCCCGGCCGCGCGCGGGGCAGACCCGGGTACTCGCGATGCGCGGCGCCGGCCGCCCGCGTCAGGGCCCGGCCGAAGCGAGCGCCTCGGCCGCCCGTCGGTAGGCCTCGAGGGTGGGCGGGTCGAAGAGCACGAAGGTGACCCGCGCGGGGCTCGGCTGCCGCGCGAGCTCGCCCCGCACGGCCGAGAGCGCGGTGCGCGCGGCGCCGTCGAGCGGGCAGCCGTAGTGGCCCGTGCCGATCGACGGGAAGGCCACCGAGCCCACCTGCAGCCGGCGGCAGACCTCGAGCGCGTTCTGGTAGCAGGCGGCGAGCAGCGGCCAGGTGCCCGCCTCGCCCTCGCGGGCGTAGTCGGGGCCGACGCAGTGAATGACGTAGCGCGCCGGCAGCCGGTAGGCGGGCGTGGCGAGGGCGCGGCCGGCGGGCAAGAGGCCGCCCGGCAGGGTCTGGCGCACCAGGCGGCAGGCGTTGAGCAGCTCGGGCCCGGCGGCGCGATGAATGGCGCCGTCGACCCCCGCGCCGCCGGCGAGGCGGGGGTTGGCCGCGTTGGCGATGGCTTCGGCGGCGAAGCCGGTGATATCGCCCAGGGTGAGCGCGATCGTGGCGGGCCCGACCGGGTACGACGAGCTCATTCTTCGGGTTTGACGTCACGCCCCCGGCCGCCGTTCACCCCGGGGCGGGGGCGGCGGGCCGGGGGTCAGCCTTCGCGGGGCGCCCCGCGCCGCCCTTCGACCGCGGGGCCGGCGCTTCACTCGGTGCGTTGGGGCTCGCCGGCGGGCAAGGTGGCCAGAAAGGCGTCGAACGCGCGCCCGACCTCGGCGGCGTCTTTGCCGTCGAAGGTGAGCTTGGTGCGGTAGGAGGGGTCACTCCACGTCGGGTAAGACCCGACAGCGACCTCGGGGTGGTCGGCGACGACGCGGTCGAGCAGCGGCTTGAGCGTGCCTTCGTCGAGGTTGGTGTAGGCCGCGCGCGAGACGTAGGGCCGGTCGACGCCGAGGTGGGCGGCGACGACGGCGAGCTTCATGCGGAAGATCTCGGGCACGCCGGGCAGCACCCAGACGTTCTCGACGACGGTGACGGGCCAGCGCACGTCGTCGGTCTGCAAGAGGCGCGCGCCGACGGGGGCGCGGGCCATGGCGAGGTGGCCCTCGGTCAGCCGCTCGCGGTAGTGATCGCGCAAAAGCTTCTCGAGGGCGGGGTGGGGGCCGACCTCGAGGCCGAAGGCGGCGGCGACCGAGGCGATGGTGACGTCGTCGTGGGTGGGGCCGACGCCGCCGCTGGTGAAGACGAAGGTGTAGTCGCGCGAGAGCTCGGCGACCTCGCGCGCGATGAGCTCGGGCTCGTCGGGCACCATGAGCACGCGGCGCAGGTCGACGCCGAGGCGGCGCAAGAGGCGGGCGAGCTCGACGACGTTCTCGTCGCGCACCTTGCCGCTGAGCAGCTCGTTGCCGATGACGAGCGCGGCGGCGGTGCGGGGGGCGTCGGCGGCGTTCACGTTCGGCCGGCGAGCAGGCGGTCGAGCAGGGCGCGCGACTCGGGCGAGACCTCGCGGAAGGCGACGCCCATGCCGGCGGGGTTGTCGTCGACCCGCACGACCTCGCCGACGCCCTCGATGAGCTCGAGGCCGTCGGCGATGACCGTGAAGTGCAGGTCGACGACCGAGCCCACGGGCAGCGGCTGCTTGGTGCGGATGAACACGCCGCCGCTCGAGATGTTGGTCACGTACGCGTCGAGGAACTCGTCGAACGAGGCGAACTCTTTGTTGATCGTCAGCCGCCCGCTCTTGCGCGCGGGCGGGGCCCCGGGGGGGGGCGCGGGGGCGTCGTCGTCGGCGGGGGGGGGAGGGGGCGGCGGCATGGCGGGGCGCGGGCTGGCGTGCGGGCCTCAGCGCCCGGTCAGCTCGAATTGCTCGAGATGATACTCTTTTCGCGGCTGCAGGTCGATGCGCCGCGTGAACCTTCGCTCGGCCTCCTGGACGGCGGAGCGCTCTTCGCCCTTCATCAGGGAGATGACCTCGGGGTGCGCCTGCACGACCACGGTGTAGCCGGGCAGCGAGCTGTGCTCGCGCCGGATGGAGCGCAAGATCTCGTAGACCGTCGTCTGCTTCGAGCGCACCTGCCCCGTGCCGTCGCAGTAGAAGCAGGGCTCGTGCAAAAGGCGCCCGATGCTCTCGCGCGTGCGCTTGCGGGTCATCTCGATGAGGCCGAGCTCGCTGATGCGGTTGAGCGAGGTCTTCGCCTTGTCTTTCAGCAAGAGGTCTTCGAGCCGCCGGCGCACCTGCTCGCGCGACGAGGCGCGCTCCATGTCGATGAGGTCGAGCACGATGAGGCCGCCCAGGTTGCGGAAGCGCAGCTGGTAGGCGATCTCTTCGACCGCCTCGAGGTTCGTCTTGAGAATGGTCTCTTCGTGGTCTTTGCTGCCCTTGCCGACGTAGCTGCCGGTGTTGACGTCGATGGCCGTCAGCGCCTCGGCCTCGTCGATGATGAGGTAGCCGCCCGAGGGCAGCGGCACCTTGCGGGCGAGCGCGCGCGCGATCTCTTCTTCGATGCCGTACGCGTCGAAGATCGGCTCGGAGCCCTCGTACAGCTCGACGTCGTTCGCCCGCTCGGGCAAGAACGCCTCGACGAAGCGCTTGAGCCGCTCGTACTGCTCGCGGTCGTCGACGATGATCTTGTGCACGTCGTCGCCGAACAGGTCGCGCGCGGCCTTGAGCACCAGGTCGAGCTCTTTGTAGAGCAGCGAGGGCGCCCGCGCCTTCTCGCGCTTCTTCGCGATCTCGCCCCAGAGCCGCACCAGGTAGCCGATGTCCGCCTTGAGCTGCTTCTTGGTCAGCCCCTCGGCCACCGTCCGCACGATGAGCCCGCCGCTCGGCGGCCGCATGCTCTCGATCGCCTCGCGCAGCCGCTGGCGCTCTTTCTCGGACCCGATGCGCTTCGAGATGCCGACGTACTCGACCGTCGGCATGTACACGACGTAGCGGCCCGGCAACGAGACGTGGCTGGTGACGCGCGCGCCCTTGGTGCCGATGGGCTCCTTCGAGATCTGCACCAGGACCTCTTGCCCCTCGCGCACCACCTCGCGAATCGGCGTGTTCTTGTCGATGCGCGAGGGCCCCTCCGCCTTCGAGGACGAGCCCTTGCGCACCTTCGGCGAGCCGCCCTTGCCCTCCTTCGACGCCCCCTCGCTGCCGCCCTTGCCCGAGCCGCCGCCCTTGCCGCCCTTGCCCCCCCCGCGCCGCTTCTCGCCCCGCGGCGGCTCGGCCGGGCCCCCGGCCCGCCCGCGCGCCTCGCCCTCGCCGCCGGCCCGCTCGCGCGCCTCGGCCCGCGCCCGCCCGCGCGGCGGCGCCTCGCTCGCGCCCCCCGCCCCCTCGCCCGGCTCGGCCCCGCCCTCGGACGCCGCCCCGGCGCCCGCCCTCTCGCCGCCCTCGGCGCCCGCCTTCTCGCCGCCCTCGGCGCCCGACTTGCGGCGGCGGCGCCGGCGGCCGGGCTTGGCCACCGTCGTGCCCGCCTCGGCCGCCGCCTCGCCCTCGCCCTCGGCCGCCCCCGCCTCGGGCGCGAGCGCCGAGGCGGCCGCCGGCGGCGGCGCCGCCTCGGGCGCGGGCTGCTCGTCGTCGTCGCGCTCGACGCGCCGCTTGGTGCCGGCCAAGTAGTGCTCGAAGTCGTCGTGGCGAATCAGGTCTTCGACGTGCAAGAACGCCGCCTTGTCGAGCCCGACGTCGAGGAAGGCGGCCTGCATGCCGGGCAAGACGCGCGTCACGCGCCCGAGCACCACGTCGCCGAGGCAGCGCTCTTGCCCCGCCCGCTCGATGTGGAGCTCGGCGATGATGCCGCCCTCGATCAGGGCTACGCGCGTCTCACGGATATCGACATTGATAACAATGACATTTTGCGCCATACGTGAATGAGCCTATTTGATGGGCCCCCGCGCGCCCCGGCGGGGCGAAGAGGGGGGCGGGGTGGGGGGGAGCCGACAGCCGGCCGGCTCGACCCGGCGCGCGCCCCGGCGGGGCGCGCAGCGAAGGGGGCGCGGGGCGCGACGCCTTTCGGCCCGGCGGGTCGCCGGCGTGGTCGGGGGGCCCTCGCATCGCCGGAGCCTAGGCGCCGCCGCCGACCAGCCGCAAGGGGGAGCGGCGGGGGCCACGAGCGCGAGCGCATGCCTTTCGCGTCGTGGTAGGAGAGCAAACACCATGGCCCCGCGCGAGCGTAGCGCTGCGACGAGCACGAACCGAAATTCTCGGCCCCGCCCGGCCCCGGCCGCGCGCCGGGCGAAGGGGGCGCGCGCGCCGACGCCCGAAAACGAGCCGCCCGCGCCGGGCGGCGACGAGGCGCGCCCGGCGAAAGGCCGCGCGGCCAAGGCGCGGCCGGCGGAAGGCCGCGCGGCCAAGGGGCGCCCGGCGCAGGCCCGGTCCGCCAAGGGGCGCCCGGCGCAGGACGGGTCGACCAAGGCGCGCTCGGGCAAGGCCCGGCCGGCCGAGGCGCGCTCGGGCAAGGCCCACCCGGGGTCGGCGCGCGTCCCGGCCGCCGCCCGGGGCGGGGGGCGGGGGGCGAGAGCGCCCGAGCTCGAGGGCGTGGCCGCCGCGGTCGCGAGCCCGTCGGCCAAGCGGCGCCGGCGCGCCCTCGTGCGGGCCCCCGGGCCGGAGGGCATACGCCCCGAAGCCCAGCCGCTCGCGGGCCCGACCCCGAGCGCTCCGCCGCACGTGCCGGCCGGGGCGCGCCCGGTCACCCTGACCATCGACATCGGGGGCACGGGCATCAAAGGCCTGCTGCTCGACCAGCGGGGCGGCCCCCTCGGCGAGCGCGTGCGCATCCTGACGCCGAAGCCCGCCGTGCCCGCGCGCGTCCTGCCCGTCATCGAAGAGATTTGCCAGAAGCTGCCAGGCTTCGACCGCGTCTCGGTGGGCTTCCCCGGGGTCGTGCAGGACAACACGATCAAGACCGCGCCCAACCTCCACGCGACCAAGTGGGCCGGCTTCGCGCTCGGCGAGGCCATCGAGGGGCTGACGGGCAAGCCCGCGCGCGTCATCAACGACGCGGGCGTGCAAGGCTACGGCGTCGTCGAGGGCCGCGGCGTCGAGATGGTGATCACCTTCGGCACGGGCATGGGCTGCGCGCTCTTTCTCGACGGGCGCTACGTGCCGAACCTCGAGCTCGGTCACCACCCGCTGCGCGACGGCAAGACGTACGAAGATCTCGTCGGCGACGCCGAGCTGAAGCGCCTCGGCGAGCGCCGCTGGCTCACGCACGTGCGCGAAGTGGTCGAGCAGATCTTGCCCATCTGGAACCCCCGCCTCCTCTACCTGGGCGGCGGCAACGCGCGCCTCATTCGCGGCAAGCTGCCGCCCAACGTGCGCGTCGTCGAGAACGTCGCCGGCCTGCTCGGCGGCATCGCGCTCTGGCACGACTGAGCGCGGCCGGCCGGCGGGGCCGAGCCGCGGCGGTCGGCCGCCGGCCCCCGGCGCTCAGGGCGGCGCGAGCGGCGAAGGGTCGATGAAGACGCGGTAGTCGAAAAAGAGCCCGTCGCGGTACTTCACCACGTTCACGTACGGGACGCGCACCTGCCCGCCGTCGGCCAGGGTGTAAATCGCGGTCGCGTTGTAAACGAGCGCGTCGGGCGCGTCCCACACCTCGATCATCTCGTGCTCGAGCTTGGTGAACGCGCCGCCCGCGAAGAACCCGGCGAAGAAGCCGCGGATGTTCTCGCGCCCCGTCACCGCGGGGCGCGAGCCGATCTGCACCGTGCCCTGCGGGTGCCAGAGCTCGGCGAGGCCGTCGGCGTCGAGCGTCGCGTCGTAGACGAGCGTCCGGTCGTAAAGGGCCTTGCGGATCGGGTCGCTGATGGCGCGCGCCGACGCGACGGGGGCCGCGGCCTCCGGCGCGGGGGCGTCGTTGTCGGTCGAGTCGTCGCAGGCGAACGATGAGACGGTCAGCGCGACCGCCAAGATCGATTTGAGCCACGGTCGTTGCATCGGCGTTTTCTCCCTTGTTCGGCGCCCCGCGGGCGCGAGGCGCCGACGACATGAGGGTGGGGCCGGGGTCGCATCTTCACCAATTGATTGCGATGATAACGGCGGATTCGCGGCGCGAATGGCCCGGGCGCCCGCGCCGGCCGCGCGGCGGCCGCCGGGCGAAGCGGCCGGCGGGTGGCCAGGCCGGTCCGCGTGACCCTGCCTGGCCGCGCGATCGATCGCGCCGCGCGATCGCTTCGGCGGCCGACCACACCGCGCGGGGCTCACGCTCGACCTGCCCGCGGGGCCCCGAGGGCCCGTCGACGCGCCCTCGCGCGGCCCCGGCCCCCGCCGGGGCGGGGCGCCACCGACGGCGCGGGCGCCGCCTTCGGTCAAGACCTCCGCCCGGGCCGTGGCGTCGGGCCCGGCGTCGGCGTCGCCGAAGCGGCGTACAGGCGAGGCGCGTTCGGGGTTATAAGAAGAGCCCCTCGATGTCGGACATGGTTGCTATTCTGCGAGGCTGCGGGCGGCCGAACGGGCGCGAAGGCGGGGGGGGCGATGAGCTTCGCCGGTACTGATCTGAACCAGCTGCGCGTGCTCGACGCGCTCTTGTCCGAGCGCAGCGTCTCGCGCGCGGCGCGCCGCCTCGGCGTCACGCAGGCGGCGGCGAGCAACGCGCTGCGGCGGTTGCGCGAGACCGTCGGCGACCCGCTGCTCGTGCGCGCCGGGCGGCGCATGGTGCTCACGCCGCGCGCCGAGGCGCTCGCCGCGCCGGCGGCCGAGGTCATGCGCGCGGCCGCCCGGGTGCTCGCCCCCGAGGCCGCCTTCGACCCGGCCCGCGCCAGCACGACCTTTCGCGTCGCCACCTCCGACCACGTCGACGTGGTCCTCCTCTCGCGCGTCGAGGCGACGCTCGCGCGCGAGGCCCCGGGCGTCAACGTCCACGTGCTACCCTTCGGGCCGCGCGCCGACGACGATCTGCGCGACGGGCGCGTCGATCTGGTCATCGCGCCGGGGCGCGAGGGCCCGGCGGACGTCTCGTCCGAGCACCTCTTCGACGACCGGCTCGTGTGGGTGATGCGCGCGGGCCACGCGGCGGCCGCGGCGCCGGGTTCGCCCGAGGCCTTGGCGGCGTGGCGCCACCTGCTCGTGTCGCCGCGCGGCCACTCGGGCGGCCCGGTCGACGCGGCGCTCGCCCGCCGCGGCCTGGCGCGCCGCGTCGCGCGCACGATGCCCCACTTCGGCACGGCGTTGCTGCTGATCGCCCGCTCCGACCTGGTCGCCGTCTTGCCGCTGCGCTTGGTGCGCTCGGTCGCGCCCGCGCTCGGCCTGATTTGGCGCCCGCTGCCCTTCGCGTTGCCCTCGGTGGCCATGGCCATGACGTGGCACCAGCGCGACGCGCGCGACGCGCGCCAGACCTACCTGCGCGACGTCACGCGCCGCACGGCCGCTTCGCTCGAGCCCTGCGAAGGCGATTGACGTCAGGCGCTTTCGGCGTTCGCCGTGCGCACGACCACCTTGCCGAGCACCGCCCCGGCCTCGGCGCGCCGGTACCCGGCCTCGATGTCGCGCAGGTCGAAGACGGCTTCGACGTGGGTGCGCAGCCGCCCGGCGCCCATCTCGGCGGACAGGTGGGCCAGGTCGGCCGCGCGCGGCGACGAGAGCAGGGCGCGGTACTTCTGCCGGCGAAAGAGGTTGGCGACCGTGTGGCCGAGCAGGCGCGCCGGGGTGGGGGCGGGGTCGACGTACGTCCCGCGGGGGCCCAGCACGCGCCGCGCCCGCTCGAAGCCCAGGCTCGTCGCGAGATCGAGCACGACGTCGTACGAGCCGCCCCGGTCGACGACGTCGACCGCACGGTAGTCGAGCACCTCGTCGGCGCCCAGCTCGCGGGCGAGCGCGATGCCCCGGGCCGCGCAGGTGCCGGTCACCCGCGCGCCCATCGCCTTGGCGATCTGAATGGCCGCCAGGCCCATGCCGCCGGCGCAGCCGTTGATGAGCACGTGCTGGCCTCGCGCGACGCGCGCGACGTCGCGCAGGGCCTGCAGCGACGCGAGGGCGGTCACCGCCCCGGCGGCCTGCTCGGGGGGCACCGCGGGCGGGCGCCGCGCCAGATGGCTCGACGGCACGACGATGGCTTCGGCGAGCGCCCCGCCCCGCACGGTCGCCGCGAGCCCGAACACCTCGTCGCCGACCCGCCACGGCGAGGCGTCCGGCCCGACGGCGTCGATGATGCCGGCGAAGTCGCCCCCCGCCGACATCGGAAACGTCGAGCCCGACATCAGGCGCATCTGGCCGCGGCGGATCTTCCAGTCGATCGGGTTGATCGAGGCGGCTCGCACGCTCACGCGCACCTGGCCGTGACCCGGCGTGGGCTGCGGCACGCGCGCCAGCCGCAGGACCTCGGGGCCGCCGAATTTGTCGAACCGTACCGCCCACATCTCGTCCGACGCGGGCGCCCGGTGGGCCGCCCGCGCTTGCCGCTCTCGTTGCTCTGCCATCACGTCTTTCATGCCTCCGGAGTGCGCCGGCCGAGGCCGGTTCGAATCCTTATCGGTGTGGTGTCGACGTCGCCCCGACGTGCTCGGCCGCGGCGTCGCCCGGCCCCCGGTCCGCGGCGCGCGGGGGCGCGGGCGGGGAGTCGAAGTCGGTGGGCAGGCCGATCGCTTCCCACGCGTCGAGCTCGGCGCGGAGCTCGGCGAGCTTCTGCCGGGCCTTCTGGTACGCGTACGCCCCGAGCGGCAGCCGCAACGGCGGCGCCGGCAGGTCGACGACCTGCAAGATCGCCTCCGCGGCCCGCTCGGGGTCGCCCGGCTGGCGCCCCTCGACGTCGCTCAAGAAGTCTCGGAAGGCGCCGACCGTGCCGCGGTAGTCGTCGATCGAACGGGGCGCCCGCTCGAACTGCCCGCCCAGGAACCCGGTGCGGAAGGGGCCCGGTTCGATCAGCGTGACGTGCACGCCGAGCGGCGCGAGCTCGCCGCGCAGCGCCTCGGACGCGCCCTCGAGGGCGAATTTCGCGCCGCCGTAGGCCGAGAAGCCGAGCTCGTTGGCGAAGCCCGCGATGGCGCTCATGTTCACGATGTGCCCCCGCCTCTGCCGACGGAACGCGGGCAAGAGGGCGCGCGTGAGCGCCAGCGGCCCGAAGAATAGCGTCTCGAAGACGCGGCGAATCTGCGCCTCGTCGAGCTCCTCGAGGGCGCCGAGGACGCCCGCGCCGGCGTTGTTGACGAGGACGTCGATGCGGCCGAACGCGTCGAGCGCTTGCCGCGCCGCGGCCGAGACTTGCGCGGGCTCGGTGACGTCGAGGCGGAGCGCGCGCGCCTCGTCGGGGAAGGCCTGGCGCAATGACTCCAGGGGCTCGACCCGCCGGGCCGCGGCGACGACCCGGTCGCCCCGCTCGAGCGCGCGCCGGGCGAGGGCGAGGCCGAGGCCCGACGAGGCGCCGGTGATGAACCAAACGCGAGCGGTCGCAGGTGCCATGGCGGTAGGCCCGGAGGTCATTCGCGCGCGCCCGCGGCGGCCCGCGACCCGCCGGGCGCCAGAATCTGCAGAGCCAGCCGGTAGGGCCGCGAGTCGAACCGAGCGCCGTGCAGGGCCGGGGGGCCGTCTTGCCGGCGCACCGAGGCGAGGAAGCGCTCGTAGTGCTCCAGGCTCTCCCAGTGGCCGATGTTGACGATGCGGCTCCCGTCGAGGCTCGCGTGCAGGTTCGTGGCCACGAAGCCGGGCGTGCCGAGCAACGTTTCGCGGTGCAGCCGCTCGATCGCGTCGATCGTGGCCTTCTGCTCCCGAGGCTCGACGTCGAAGGACACAATCACCGGCTGCCCGCCCCGATCGGGCGACAGGGTGAAGCCGGCCGGCGGGGGGGCCAACGCCGAGGCGTCGATGTGCACCTGGTACGAGCGAATCGCGTCGCCCGCGAGGCCGAGGGCGTTCATGTACGGGGCGCTGACGCGGCGCCCGTCGGCCAAGGTCCAGGTGACTTCGCCCTGCCAAGCGAGCGAGCCCTCGCCCGACCAGGCCGCGAGGAGCCGGTGCTCGAGGCCGGCCCCGAGCGAGCGAAAGAACCCGGCGCAACCCTCCTCGATGGCGCGTCGGCCGCGCAGGGGCGGGGCGTGCCCCAAGATGAAGACCCCGTCGTCGGCGAACAACGAAGCGAAGAGCGCGGCGTCGCGGTTCGCGTCGGCCGCCAGCACGCGGCGGACGAGTGCCACGTGCTCGGGGTGGCGAAACAACGTTGTGAGCTCACTCATGGTAGCGTCCTCTGGTGGGGGGCGAAAGGCGGCGGCGGGCCGCCCTCGGCGGCGCCAAGGCACGACCCGGTCGTCGGCGCGCGTCGCGCCGGCGCCGCCAAGGCACGACCGGGGCGCCGGCGCGCGTCGCGCCGTCGGCCCGTCGCGCTGCCCTACGAACGTGGCCCGCCGCAGAGGGGCCGGCAAATCAGGTCTTTGTATTCGAACGTATCACCCGGCTGAATGGTCGAGGCCGCTCTCTGGCAACGCCGGCGGCGCGCGCCCGGCCGCTCTGGCCGTTGCCGCGCGAGGGCCGGCACGGCCCCCCCCGAGGCCTCGTTGCTCGCCCCTCCGGGGGGCCCCGGCGCGTTGCGTGCGCCGGGGCAGCGCAGGCGGGCGACCTCGACGCTGAGCGCCGTCGGCGCGCCCGAGCCGAGGCGAAAGCACGTCGGCCGCGCCGCCGGCGCGAGCGGGTGCATGCGGCCGATGTGACGAACAAGGTCAGCCCCGCGGGGGCCGCCCCTTGCCCGCCCGGCCGCCGCCGCCTAAGGCACGGGGGCATGGCGGTGCGGTTGGTCGAAGGGGCGACGCTGCGGCGGCTCAGCCGGGCGCGCGAGTTCATCGAAGCGAAGCACGCCGAGGCCATCACGCTCGAGGCCATGGCCGAGAGCGCGGGCCTCTCGCCCTTTCACTTCTTGCGCCTCTTTCGCGACGTCTTCGAGGAGACGCCGCACCGCTACCTGACGCGGGTCAGGCTCGCGCGGGCGAAGGCGCTGCTGGCGCGGGGCGCGTCGGTGACCGAGGCCTGCTTCGGCGTCGGCTTCTCGAGCGTGGGCTCGTTCAGCTCGCTCTTCGCGCGCGAGGTCGCCTGCTCGCCGAGCGCCTACCGGCGGGCGCTGCGCTACGCGGCCCCGGTGCCCGACGACCTCGCGACCCTCGTCATACCTTGCTGCTTTCTCGCCCGCTTCGCCGGCCGCGGCGCAACTTTCGAGAAGACCCGGGGCCCCGGCCTGACTACCTGAAGGGCGAGGCGGCGGGGCCGCGCGCCCCCCCAAACGCCCGGAGGGTTCGGCCGATGATTCAAAGGCTCTCGCACAGCTCGGTGTACGTGCTCGATCAAGACGCGGCGAAGCAATTCTATACCGAAAAGCTCGGCTTCGAGGTGCGCAACGACGCGCGCCTCGGGGGGTTCCGGTGGCTGACGGTGAGCCCGAAGGGGCAGGCGAATTTCGAGCTCGTGCTGATGCCCTTGAACCCCGGCCCCATGATGGACGCCGAGACCGCCGCGACGCTGCGCGGCCTCGTCGAGCGGGGCACCTTCGGCGGCGGCGTGCTCGAGACGGCCGACTGCCGCAAGACGTACGACGAGCTCAAGGCCAAGGGCGTCGAGTTCCTGAGCGAGCCGCAAGAGCGGCCCTACGGCGTCGAGGCCGTCCTGCGCGACGACTCGGGCAACTGGTTCAGCCTCACGCAGCGGCGCTGAGCGGCGAGGCCCCGCGGCGCCGGGCGGCGGCCGCGGCGCGCAAGGGGCGCGGGCGGCGTGCAATCGTTGCGCGCCCGGGCGCGCTCGAACCGTCATGCGGCCCGACGCCCCTCGGGGCGCGGGCGCTCGGGGGAGGCCGGCGGCGAGCCCCTTCGGGCTGCGTTCAGCCCGGCGCCCGCGGGGGGTAGGGGTGGCGCACGCCCCAGCGCGCGTAGGCGGCGACGAGCGCCGTGAACGCGATGCTGGCCAGCAAGATGATGCGGTCGAAGGTGTTGGCGTCGAGCGCGGTGGTATCCATGGTGTTACCTCGGGGGCGAGCCCCCGCCCCGCCCCCGGGCGCGAGGTCGGCCGTGGGGCGAAGGGCGGGGTGGTTGTTGCGAATAGAGAGCATCAAGCGTGCCACGCGCGGCTCGGGCTCGGCCTTCGCGGCGGCGACGGCGGGCTTCGTTGACAGGCCCGCGCCGGTCAGAAAGACTCGCGGCCGATGCGCGCGTCCGCCGCTTGGCTTGCCCTCGCTCTGCTCTTGCCCGCCTGCGACAAGGGCGGCGCGGGCCCGGCCCCGAGCGGCTCGTCGACGGCGGCGGGGGCCGCGCCGCCCGGGCCCACGAGCTCGGGCTCGAGGGGCACGGGCCCGGCGCCCGCGGGCTCGGCCAGCTCGGCCGCCTCGGCCGCCGCGCGCGACGCGCTCGCGCGGGCGGTCGACGGGGCGGCGTTCAAGCCCTTCTTCCCCGCGCCCGGCCTCGACGGCACGACCGAGAAGGTCGAGCGCGCGCCGAAGGGCGGCGTGATGGAGGTCGTCTACAAGAAGGGCAAAGACGAGGTCGCGACGCTCGTCATCAGCGACACGGCGACCGACCCGCGGGTGCGCGACGACTACCAGGGGGCGACCGAGCGGGTCGGGGGCCACCCGCTCAAGACCTCGGGCTACTTCAAGTCGGCCCTCCTCGTCGCCGACCGCTACCAGGTGCAGATCACCTCGCCGCGGGTGAAGGCCGAGGGGCGCAAGGCGTGGCTCGAGAAGGTCGACCTGAAGGGCCTCGCCGCGCTCAAGTGAGGCGCCGCCGATGCAGATCGACTTTCACCACGCCGTCACGTACGTGATCGCCCGCCTCGCCGGCTTCGGGCCGCGCGAGGCGGCCCTCGTCGCGCACGCCTCGCAGTACGTCGACGACGCGACCGAAGACGGCACCATTCTCTTCTCGAACGGCGCCCGGTACTCGCGCATCAGCTCGGCGCACAAGCTGCTCGACTACCGCAACTTCGCCGCGCTGGCGGCGAGCCGCGTGTGGCTGCCCTTTCACTTCCTGCCCGGCAACATGGGGCTGCCGGCGGGCGAAGAGCCCGAAGGGCCCTTCATCAACCGGCTCGTCACCATTCCGAACAGCGCGGTCGCGCGCGACGTGGTGCGCGCCGCGATCGCCGACCGCGACGCGCCGCACGCGCTGCACCGGCTCGGCATCACCATGCACGTGTACGCCGACACCTGGGCGCACCAGGGCTTCGCGGGCCTGCAGCACGCGGTCAACGGCGCGACCGAGCTGACGAACGAAGACGGCGGGCCCGACCAGCCCCTCGTCGAGCGGCTGAAGAACTACTTCGTCAACAACGCCCTGCCGCTCGGCCACGGCACCGTCCTGAGCCACCCCGACCGGCCCTACCTCGTCTGGGCCTACACCAACGGCCTCGGCGAGCGCGTCACGCGCAACAACCCCGACGACTACCTCGACGCGGCCGAGCACATGTGCCGCGCCCTGCAGTGCTTCCGCGCGGGCGACCCCGACGCCGACGCGCCGGGGCTGCCCGAGGCCGACCGGGTGACCCTGCAGCGGCTCCTGCGCGACGTGCGCGAGCCCGACGGCGAGGGCCGCCACGCGGCCTGGCGCCGCGAGATCGCGGCGGGCGCCTTCGGCTTCGGGCCCGAAGAGCTCGCGTACGTGCCGAAGGGGCCCGGCTCCTGGAAGGGCGCGGCGCTCGGCGAGCCCGACGGGCGGGGGTACTACGAATATAGTAGCGGCTTCCTCGCCAGCGACTGGAAGCGCTTCCACGACGCGCTCATCTTGCACCGCTACGACGTCGTGTATCGCATCCTGCCGCGCTACGGCATCTGCACGGCCTGAGCGGCGGGCGGCGGGGGGCGGGCGGCGAAAGGCGTCGGGGGCGACCCGCGGCCGGGGGGCGAAGGGCGCCTGGGGCGACCTGCGAGCGGGGCAGAGGGCGCCTGGGGCGACCTGCGAGCGGGGTGAAGGGCGCCTGGGGCGACCTGCGAGCGGGGTGAAGGGCGCCGGAGGCGACCTGCGGGCGAGGGGCGAAGCACGCCGGCGGGGGCCCGCTGGTGGGCGGGGCGAGGGGGCGAGGCGGCGGGGGGCGCTTCTGGGGGGCGCCGAGGGCGCGGGCTGAGGTTTGACAATTTTGGTGGTTTCGGGGGGTTGTTCAGGCGCCTCTGGGGGGTTCTTGGGGGTGTTTTTCGGGCCCGCGGGCGCTTTTTGGGGGTGCTTTGGGGGCCCGCAGGCGGTTTTGGGGGGCGGCGGGGGGTCGGCGCCGGGCCCAAACGTAAAGTTCGTTTTCTTACGAAATTGTATCGCGATTGCCCGGGCCCGTCTGGCGTCGGTTGTTTTGAAAATTAAACCGGACGAGTTCCGGTCATATTTGAAAAATGTGGTCAATGTAGTTTTGAAAACTACAAGTGCGTTATTTTTGAAACTTCGGCCATCGAATATAATATGATGTATAATAAGATATACAAAAATGTATCTATGAGATCGGGAAGGGGGGCGCGCCGCGGGCTCGGGGGCCGCGCCCGGCCCGGCCCCGCGGCGCGCGGGTCAGCGGCCCCAGACCGCGAGGGCGGCGGCGGTGTCGGGGTCGATGGTGGCCGGCTCGCGCTTGGGCCTCCGGCCGAGGCCGAGCGCCTCGTGGTCGTAGGTCCAGCGCCAGAGGGCGAGGGCGGCCCGGGGCATCGACGAGAGCAGGTCGCCGGGGCAGGCGCCGTCGTCGCCGACGCGGCAGAGCGAGGGGGGCGCGCCCTCGCGGCCGGACAGGCGCAGCGGGCCCCAGCGCGTGGCGAAGCGGTCGCCGAGCGTCGCCTCGAGCGGGCGCTCGGCGGGGGCGACGTCGCGCGAGGCGAGGGCGTAGAGGTCGGTGCCGGCGCCGTCGGGGCCCTCGAGGCCGAGCGCGGCGAGCACGGTGCGGGTGAGGTCGACGGTAGTGGTGGGGGCCGAGACGCGCTTGCCGGCGAGGGCGCCGCCGGGGAAGCGCACGTAGAGCGGCACGCGCAGGGCGCGCTCGCCGAGCTCTTGCGGCTCGGCGAAGGGCAGGGCGTCGGGCTCGGCGGCGGAGGCGACGTCGCCGGTGACCACGAGCAGGGTGTCGTTCCAGAGCTCGGTCTTGCGCAGGGCGTCGAGCAGGTTCGACAGGCCGCGGTCGGTGCGCACGAGCGCGGCGTCGACGAGGGCCGCGAGCCGCTGCGCGTCGGCGTCGGCCCACTTCGGGGCGCGCTTCTGTCGGTAGCGCTCGAGCACCTGGCCGGCCCGGCGCGGGTCGAGCGGGCCCGAGTACTCTTGGGGCGGCATCTGGGCGAACTCGCCCGGCGTGACGTCGAAGGGCGGGTGGATGCCGCGGGTGTGGGCGACGGCGAGCAGGCGCGAGCGCTGGCCGCCGCCCTGCTCGCCGAGCCAGGCGACCAGATCGTCGAGGGGCGCGGTGCCGAGGTCGGGCGCGACGGGCGAGTGGGCGACGAAGCGGTCCCAGCCCCGGGCGAAGCCGAAGGCCTCGAAGGTGGCGGGGTTGGCGGTGAACATCGCGGTGTGGGCCGAGGCGTCGCGGGCGAGGGTGGCGATCGTCGGCAGCGAGGCGGGCAGGCGCGCGAAGGCGTCTTCGAGGGCGTGCTGGCGGGGCGAGAGGCCGGTGACGAGCGAGGCCATCACGCCGGGGGTGACCGAGGTCGGCGCGCGGTGGGCCTGGAAGACGACGCCCTCGCGGGCGAGCGCGTCGAAGGTCGGCAGCGGCTTGTCGGGGGCGAAGGGGGGCAGCCGGCCCGGGTCGACGCCCGTCAGCACGACGACGACGGCGGCGCGGGCGCGCGGGGCGTGGGCGCCGGCGACGGGGGGGGCGACGACGGTGGGGTCGCCGAAGAGCACGCGCGCGCCGCGGGTGGCCGCGGGCGCCGAGAGCTCGAGCGTGACGACGCGGCCCTCGCGGGCCGAGAGCGGCACGTCCCAGTCGACCCACGCCGCCTGGTCGCCGCCCGCGACGCGCTCGCCGCGCAGCGAGAGCGGCGGCTCGCCCTCGGCCTCGAGCCGCGCCTCGGCCTCGCCCTCGCCGGCGCCGAGCGCGCCGACCGACACGCGCAGGCGCGCCTCCGGCGCGACGCCGAGCGAGCAGCGCACCCGGCCCGGCGCCCGCAGCGCGAGCGCCCGGTGCGGCACGCCCTTGAGCGCGACGTTCTGCGAGACGTCGCGCAGGGTGGGCGCCGCGAACGACGAGGGGTCGTCGTCGGCGACGCCGAGGCGCAGCCAGTCGACCTCGGCGAAGGGCTCGGCGCCGCGGCCGCCGCCCTGCCAGCGCAGCCCGAGCGTGTGCAGGCCGGGGGGCACCGGCGCCGCGGCGGGCGGCGTCGAGACGATGCGCGTCTGGTTGCGCGAGAAGGCGAGCGAGCCGAAGGGCTTGCCGTCGAGCAGCACCTGCGCCGAGCGCGAGGCGAGCCCGCGCACGCGCGCGCTGACGAAGAGCGGCTGCGGCCGGTCGAGCGTGAAGGCGTAGCTCAGCGAGCGCGCCGAGACGCGCGCCCAGCTCGCCCCCTCGCGCTCGACGGCGGCAACTTCGGCGTTCGGGCCGAGCCTCCAGGCCTCGAGGCCCTCGACCGCGGGCGACCCGAGGTCGAAGAGCAGCCCGCGGTGCTCGACGTCGCAGCGCGCGAGGTTGTTGATGACGTCGAAGACGCGCGGCACGTCGGACGGCCGGGCCGAGGTGGCCGCCGCGCGCGGGGGCGGCTCGCCCGCGGGGGCCGGGTCGGGCGGCCCCGAGCGGCACGCGGCCGCCGCGAGCGCCGCCGAGGCGAGCGCGGCGCGGAGCGGCGTCAGCGCGCCGCCCCCCGCAGGTCGAGCGCGGTGCGGCGCCCCGGCCGGATCGTGACCGCGAGGGGCCGCTCCTGGTCGGGCGAGCGCAGGCGCAGCTCGTGCGGGCCCGGCGCGAGCGGCAGCGAGAGCTGCGGGCCCACCCCCATGTTCAGGCGATCGACGAAAATTTCGCTCTTCTTCGGGAGCTTCACCTCGAGCAGCCCGTAGCCCTCGGGCACGAGCGCCCCGGCCGGCAGCGGGCCCTCGTCGACCTCGCCGGCGGCCGGCGCGGCGCCCGGGGCGTCGGCGCCCGACCCGGGGGGCGTCGGCGCGCCGGCGGGCGCGGGGGGCGAGGCCGCGGCGGCGGAGGTCGAGGCCGGCGCGGCGCCGGTCGGGGCCGCGCCGGCGGAGGTCGAAGCGGGCGCGGCGCCGGTCGGGGCCGCGGCGGCGGCCG
>DASTPP010000389.1:0-41438 GCA_035762175.1 Polyangiaceae bacterium
GGCGTCGGGGCCGCGCCGGCGGGCGGCGCGGTGGCCGGCGTCGGGGCCGCGCCGGTGGCGGTCGCGCCGGCGACGGTGGGGGTCGTGGTCGCGCCGGGCCCGGCGGCCGCGCCCGCGACGGGGGTCGTGGTCGCGCCGGGCCCGGTGGCCGCGCCCGCGGCGGGGGCGGTGCCCGAGGTGAAGCCGGCCACGCCCGAGCTGGTGCACCAGTTCGACTTCGGCTCGTATGGCCGCGCCATCGGCTCGATCAACAGCCGGGGCAACGGCACGCGCAACGCCGACATCATGCTGCTGACGAACGGCTCGCGCCTCGACGAGTCCTCGTACACCGAGCTCGAGTTCCGGCGCACCGACGAGTGGCTGCTGCCGAACGCGACCCAGCCGATCAAGACCCGCATCTTGATCACGCCGGCCATCGGCGGCGACGTGTTCCACTACACGGGCAAGTTTTCGGCGTCGATGGCCGTGCGCAACCTCGCCGCCGAGGTCAAGGGCATCGGCCACCCGGGGCTGCTCTTGTGGGCCGGCAGCCGCATGTACCGCGGCGACGACATTTTCGTTCTCGACTTCTGGCCGCTCGACAACCTGAACACGATCGGCGGCGGCGCGAAGCTCGAGCTGCCCTCGCTGACGAAGATCGCCCTACACTGGGGCGTGCACCGCATCGACGACCCCTTCCTTAACCAGCAGGTGACGCGGCCGCTGCCGCTCGGGCGGCCGGGCACGACGCAGGTCAGCCTGCTCGACCGGCCGCGCGCGATCAGCAGCCTGCGCGTCGAGCAGGGCCTGGCCCTCGCGGGCAAGGCGACGATGAAGTTCGTCGGCTACAGCGAGCTGCACTACATCAACGGCGGGCGGCAGCAGCAGGTCGACCCGACCGCCGACCCGGCCGTCACCCCCCAGCCCTCGGGGCCCATCACCGCCCTGCCGTCCGACTCGGGCTACGTCATCGGCGCGCAGATCGGCTGGTCGCTGGGCGAGCGCGCCACCTTCGCCAACCTCGTGGTGCGCTACGCCCGGGGCCTGGCGGCCTACCAAGACCTCGTCGTGCCCTTCGAGCGCACGCCCGAGGGCACGACCGACGGCGCGCGCGAGGCGCGCGTCGCCCTGTGGAACAACTACGAGGTCGGCCCGATCGCGGTCATGAGCGCCGCGCTCGCGCGCTCGTTCCGCACGGCGGTGCCCGACAAGCAGTCGTACCAGGGCGTCGACGAGGCGGTGTTCATCACGCGGCCGCACTTCTTTTTCACCGAGGCCGTCGGCGTCTTCCTCGAGGGCACGCTCGAGCTGCAGAGGCGCCTGGCGGGCGCGAAGGCGGACGGCTCGCAGCGCACGGTGAGCGGCAACCTCTGGCGCATCGGCGTCGTGCCCTTCGTCAGCCCGACGGGCAAGGGCACGTTCGCGCGCCCGCAGATCCGCGCGATCTATCACATGTCGGTGCGCGACAGCGGCGCGCGCTCGTACTACGCGAAAGACGACCCGTTCTCGCGGCACAGCGTCGAGCACTTCTTCGGCCTCGGCGTCGAGTGGTGGTACAACTATCAAAACTTAGCGACCGCGCCCGCCGCGCGCCGGCGGGCGCGGGCCCTTCGCCCGCCGCCCACCCCCAAGAAGAGAGTGTTCGTAACGATGCACATCGCGAGACTTCTGCACCGCCGTCTGACCCGCGCCCTGGCCCTCGCCGCGCTCGCGCTCGCCGCGGGCGGCTGCGGCGACGGCTCGAAGTCGCAGTCGCCGCCGACGGCCACCGCCCAGAGCAGCGCCCAGCCGGCCCCCGCCGCCGCGCCCGCCAAGCAGGCGAACATCACCATCAAGACCCCCGCCCCGGCGGTGCCCAACGCGGCCGAGGTGAAGAAGTTCAAGGGCGCCCAAATTACCTTCTACGGCGACCCGGTCTCGGGCGGCCTCGACGAGGCCATGGCGGCCAAGTTCTCCGAGGACACCGGCGTCGAGGTGCGGGTGATCCCCCGGCCCAAGGACCCGACCGAGTCGTACGCGATGTACAAGCGGTTCTTCCAGGGCAAGTCGGCCGACGTCGACGTGCTCATGCTCGACGTCATCTGGCCGGGCGCCTTCGCCGAGAACCTGCTCGACCTCGGCCCGAAGCTCGGCGAGGCGGCCAAGGCGAACGCCGCGAGCATCGTCGAGAACAACACCGTCGGCGGCAAGCTCGTCGCCATGCCCTTCTTCACCGACTTCCCCGTGCTGTATTACCGCAGCGATCTGCTGCAAAAGTACGGCTTCGCCAAGCCGCCCGAGACGTGGGACGAGCTCGAGCGGCAGGCCAAGAAGATTCAAGAAGGCGAGAAGGCGCAGAACCCGAACTTCGCCGGCTTCGTCTGGCAGGGTAAGGCGTACGAGGGGCTCACCTGCAACGCCCTCGAGTGGGTCTTTTCGCACGGCGGCGGGCAAATTCTCGACGGCAAGAAGCCCGCCGTCAACAACCCCCAAGTCGCCAAGGCGCTCGCCCGGGCCAAGGGCTGGGTGGGCGGCATCTCGCCGGCGGGCGTCACCGGCTACGAAGAAGAGGACGCGCGCAACGTCTTCCAGGGCGGCAACGCCGCCTTCATGCGCAACTGGCCCTACGCCTACGCGGCCGGCAACTCGGACGGCTCGCCCATCAAGGGCAAGTTCGACGTCACGCCCTTGCCCCACGAGCCCGGCCAGAAGAGCGGCGCCACCATCGGCGGCTGGCAGCTCGGGGTCTCGAAGTACTCGAAGAGCGCCGACGCGGCCGTCGAGTTCGTCCGCTACCTGACGAGCCCCGAGGGGCAGAAGTTCCGCGCCATCAACGGCTCGTTCTTGCCGACCCTGCCCGCGGTCCAGCAAGACCCGGAGGTCACCCAGGCCATCCCCTTCATCGGCCGCGCCAAGGACGTCTCGCTCGTCGCCCGCCCCGCGGCCGCGACCGGCGACCGGTACAACGAGGTGTCGATCGCGTTCTTCCAAGGCGTCAGCCAGGCGCTCCAAGGCAAGGACCCGACCAAGATCTTGCCCGAGGTCGAGCAGCGCATGCAGCGCGCGCTGCGCTGAGCGGGGCGCCCCCGCCCGCCCCCGCGGGCGCCCCGGCGTACGGCCTTCTGACCCAGCGCCCCCGCGGGCGCGCGGGCCGCGGCGCGGGCCGGGGCGCGGCCCGGCCCGGCCCTCCGGACGGTCAGCTACCTATCCATCTTTGTAAAAAAGCCGGCGCCCCCTCGAGGCAGGCCCGCGAGGTCGGTTGGCGAACCATGCGTAAAAAACCATTGCCGAACCTCGAAATCTTCGCGAAGCTAGCGCCGCGGCGCCGGGGTTTCGATCGGGTTCGAACGGGGCCGCGGCCCTAGCAGTTGCCTAGTGAAACCGTGCTCAGGCGGCCCGAGATCAGGCTGCCGGAGCACTCGGCCCGGCCGTCGGGGCGGGGCGAGCGAGGTATCGGGTGAGACGAAGCGTGGCGTTCCTCTGGGCGGTGGCGGCGGCGGGGCTCGGTTGCGGCGGCGAGAAGGCCGAGCCGGGCGGCTCGCCGGGCGCGGCGACGGCGGCGGGGGCCCCGCCCTCGGCGGCCATCGCGCTGCTCTTGCCCGAGTCGAAGACGGCGCGCTACGAGTCGCACGACCGCCCGACGTTCGAGCGGCGCGTGCGCGAGCTGTGCGCGGGGTGCAAGGTGATCTACAGCAACGCCGACCAAGACGCCGCCAAGCAGCAGGGGCAGGCCGAGGCGGCGCTGACGAACGGGGCGAAGGTGCTCGTGCTCGACCCGGTCGACTCGGCGGCGGCGGCGGCGATCGTGGCGCGGGCCAAGCAGTCGAAGGTGCCCGTCGTCAGCTACGACCGGCTCATCGTCAACGCCGACGTCGACTACTACGTCTCGTTCGACAACGAGAAGGTGGGCAAGCTGCAGGGCCAGGCGCTGGTCGACCGGCTCGCGCCGTCGGGCAAGAAGGGCCCGATCGTGATGATCAACGGGGCGCCGACCGACAGCAACGCCAAGCTCTTCAAGGCGGGGGCGCACGCGACCATCGACGCCGGCGGGCTCGCCATCGGCGCCGAGTACGACACCCCGGACTGGAGCCCCGACAAGGCCCAGCAGCAGATGGAGCAGGCGCTCACCCGGCTCGGCAAAGACAAGGTGGTGGGCGTGTACGCGGCCAACGACGGCACCGCGGGCGGGGCCATCGCGGCGCTGAAGGCGGCGGGGGTCAAGCCCCTGCCGCCGGTGACGGGGCAGGACGCCGAGCTCGCGGCGATCCAACGCATCGTCGCGGGCGAGCAGTTCATGACGGTGTACAAGGCGATCAAGCCCGAGGCCGAGGCCGCGGCCGAGCTCGCGGTGGCGCTGGCGAAGGGCGAGGGGGCGCCGGCGGGCAAGGTCAACGGCGCGGTCAACAACGGCCGCAAAGACGTGCCCTCGATCTTGCTGACGCCCGTGGTGGTGACGCGCGAGACGGTCAAGGCGACGGTCGTCGCCGACGGGTTCTGGCGGGCCGAGCAGGTCTGCGTGGGCGACTACCGCGCGGCTTGCGAGGCGGCGCAGATCCTCTGAGGGTGCCATGGCAGAGGCAACGGCCGGGCCCCTGTTCGAGCTGCGCGGGGTCGAGAAGCGCTTCGGCGCGGTGCACGCGCTCCGCGGGGTCGACTTCGAGGTGCGCGCGGGCGAGGTCGTCGCCCTCGTCGGCGACAACGGGGCGGGCAAGTCGACGCTGGTCGGCGTGATGTCGGGCACGGTGCCCTGCGACGCCGGCCGCATCACGTTCGGGGGCCGGGCCGTCGCCCTGCGGGCCCCGCAAGACGCCTCGGCGCTGGGCGTCGCGACCGTCTACCAAGACCTCGCCCTCTGCGACGAGCTCGACATCGTCGCCAACCTCTTCCTCGGGCGCGAGCTCGGGCGGCCGGCGGGGCCGCTCGGGCGGCTCGACGAGGTGGCGATGGAGGTGCGGGCGCGCGAGCTGCTCGACCGGCTCTCGGTGAGCGTGCCGAGCACGCGCGCGCGCGTCGGGGGGCTCTCGGGCGGCCAGCGGCAGAGCATCGCCGTCGCGCGCTCGATGATGGGCGAGCCGAAGGTGGTGCTGCTCGACGAGCCGACGGCGGCGCTCGGGGTGGCGCAGACGCGGCAGGTGCTCGACCTCATTCGCCGCCTGCGCTCGCAGGGGCTCGGCGTCGTCGTCATCAGCCACAACCTGGCCGACGTCTTCTCGGTCTCCGACCGCATCGTCGTGCTGCGGCTCGGCCGGCGCGTCGCGACCTTCGAGACGAAGTCGGCTCGCGACGTCGACGTCGTCGGGGCCATCACGGGCGCGACCGAGGCGGGCGTGGCGCTCGCCGGGCGGGGGGCCGCGTGAGCGCGCCGGGCGAGGCCGCGGCCGGCGCGGCGCCGGGGCCGGCCGCGGGGGGCGGGGGCGCGCCGGGCCTGCGCGCGCGCCTCGCGGGCGGCGATCTGGGCAGCGCCCCCGTGCTCGTCGGCCTGCTCGCCATCTGGGCCGCCTTCTGGCTCGCCAACCCGCGCTTCCTGTCGGCCGTCAACCTGACGAACCTCGTGCTGCAGATCGCCGCCACGGGCACGATCTCGGTCGGCCTGGTGCTCGTGCTCTTGCTCGGCGAGATCGACCTGTCGGCCGGCGTGCTCAGCGGGCTGTCGGCCGCCGTGATGGCCGCGCTCAACGTCAAGGCGGGCTGGGGCGGCGCGGCGAGCGTGGCCGCGGGGCTCGGCGTCGGCGCCGCGGTCGGCGCCTTCCACGGGCTCTGGGTCGCCCGCCTGCGCGTGCCCTCGTTCGTCGTCACGCTCGCCGGCCTGCTCGCCTGGCAGGGCGCGCTGCTGCTCACGCTCGGCGACTCGGGCACCGTCAACCTCGGCGACGCCTTCATCGTCTCGCTGGCCGGCACCTTCTTCGCCCCGCCGCTCGCGCTCACCTTCGGCGGCGTCGCGGTGCTCGGCTACGCGGCCTCGGCCGTCGTCGGGCGCCGCCGCCGCGCCGCCGCGGGCCTGCCCGCCGGGCCCCTCGCCCCCGCGGTCGCGCGGGCGCTGGCCGCCTCCGCCGCCACCGTCGCCGCCGCGACGGCCTTCGCCCTCGACCGCGGCCTGCCGCTCGCCGCGCTGCTCTTCTTGGGCCTGCTCGTCGCCGTCGAGACGCTCTTGCGCCAGACCCGCTTCGGGCGCCACCTCTTCGCCGTCGGCGGCAACGCCGAGGCCGCGCGGCGGGCCGGCATCCGCGTGCGCTCGGTGCGCGTCGCCGCCTTCTCGCTCGCGGGCGCGCTCGCCGCCGCCGGCGGCATCCTCGCCGCCTCGCGCCTGCTCGCCGTCAACCAGTCGTCCGGCGGGGGCGACGTGCTGCTCAACGCCGTCGCCGCGGCCGTCATCGGCGGCACCAGCCTGTTCGGCGGGCGGGGCTCGGCCTGGTCGGCGCTGCTCGGGGCCCTCGTCATCGGCTCCATCGCCAACGGAATGGACCTGCTCGCCCTGCCCTCGTCGGTTAAGTTCGTCGTCACGGGGGCGGTGCTCTTGATCGCGGCGTCGGTCGACGCGCTCTCGCGCCGCGAGACGGGCCGGGGCGGGCGGCGCTGACGCCGAGCGGGCAGAAAGAAGACCACGCCCCATGGCCGAGATCGTCTACGACCGCGCGACCCGCCTCTACCAGGGCTCGAGCAAGCCTGCCGTCAACGCGCTCGACCTGCGCATCGCCGACGGCGAATTCCTCGTGCTGGTGGGCCCCTCGGGGTGCGGCAAGTCCACCTCGCTCCGCATGCTCGCCGGCCTCGAAGAGGTCGACGCCGGCCGCATCCACATCGGCGGGCGCGACGTGACGCACCTGCCCCCGAAAGACCGCGACATCGCGATGGTCTTTCAGAACTACGCGCTCTACCCGCACATGACCGTCGCCGAGAACATGGGCTTCGCGCTGAAGATCGCGGGCCGGCCCAAAGAAGAGGTGCGCCGGCGCGTCGCCGAGGCGGCCGAGATCTTGAGCCTCGGGCCCTACCTCGACCGCAAGCCCAAGGCCCTCTCGGGCGGCCAGCGCCAGCGCGTCGCCATGGGCCGCGCCATCGTGCGCCAGCCGCAGGTCTTCTTGATGGACGAGCCGCTGTCGAACCTCGACGCCAAGCTCCGCGTGCAGACGCGCACCCAGATCGCCTCGCTGCAGCGCCGGCTCGGCACCACCACCGTCTACGTCACGCACGACCAGGTCGAGGCGATGACCATGGGCGACCGCGTCGCCGTCCTGAAAGATGGCGTCTTGCAGCAGTGCGACAAGCCGCGCACGCTCTACGACGCCCCGGCCAACGTGTTCGTCGCCGAGTTCATCGGCTCGCCGGCCATGAACCTGTTCGCCGCGCCGCTCGACGGCCCGGCCGCCCGGCTCGGCCCCGTCCGGCTCGCGCTCTCGCCGGCGACGCTCGACGCCGCGAAGGCCGCCGGCCTCGACTCGCTCACCGTCGGCCTGCGGCCCGAGTCGTTCCGCCTCGCGGGGCCGGGCGACGAGAGCCCGCTGCCGGTCGAGGTCACGGTCGTCGAAGAGCTGGGCGCCGACGCGTTCCTCTACGGCAGCGTGCGCATCGGCGACTCGAACCACGACGTCATCGCCCGCGCGGGCGGGCGCGCGCCGCCCGCGAAGGGCGAGACGGTCAAGCTGCTGCCGAAGCTCGACGAGCTGCACTTCTTCGACCCGAAGAGTGGCGCGCGCCTGCCCGCCTGACGCCCCCCCCGGGGCCGCTCAGCCGAGCCGGAAGACGCACCCCTCGTCGCCGCGCAGGGCGAACGCCGCGGGCGCGTCGCCCTCGCGGTCGAGGCCGGTCGAGAACACCAGGCGCGCCCCCCCCGGCACGGCGAGCTCGCGCGCCTCGCTCGAGAAGTTGAGCGCGACGAGGTAGCGCTCCGCGCCGAGCCGCCGCTCGTAGACGAAGCAGCCGTCGGGCGCCCCCTCGACCCCGCGGTAGGCGCCGGCGCGCAGCGCGCCCGACGCGCGCCGCAGCCGGAGCAGCGCCCGCGTGAGTGCGAGCATCGAGCGCGGGTCGCGCTCCTGGGCCTCGACGTTGACCTCGCGGAAGTCGTCGCCGACCGGCAGCCAGGGCTCGGCGCCCGCGGGGCAGAAGCCCGCGTTGGGCGAGCCATCCCAGCGCATCGGCGTGCGCGCCGGATCGCGCCCGAGGCCGAGGCCGGGCTCGCGCAGGCCCCAGGGGTCGCGCTCGCGCCCGGGGGGGATCGGCACGTCCGCCAGGCCGAGCTCGTCGCCGTAGTAGAGCGTGGGGGTGCCGCGCAGCGTCAGCAGGAGCATCATGGCGACGCGCGCCCGCGCGGCGCCGACGCGCGTGGCGATGCGCGGCTCGTCGTGGTTGCCTAGCACGTAGTTGGGGAAGGCCCCCGGCGGCAGCGCCCCCTCGACGCCCTCGACGAGCTCGCGCACGGCCTCGGCCCGCCAGGGCGTCTTGAGCAGGCCGAAATTGAAGGGCAGGTGCAGTTCGTCGAGCCCCTCGCCGTAGTAGCTCGCCCACGCCTTCCAGTCGTACACGTGCATCTCGCCGACGAGCACCCGGTGCCGGCCCCGGTCGTGCCCGTCGACGAAGGCGCGCATCTCGCGGAAGAGCGCGTGCAGATCGGGGTGGCCCCGGTCGTAGACGTGAAGCTGAGTATCGTAGCGGCCGAGGGGCTTGTGCAGGCCGCCCGCCGGCGAGGGGTTCGGCGGGTTGTCGCGCCAGAGCGGGTCTTTCATCGCGAAGAGCACCGCGTCGAGCCGGAAGCCGTCGACGCCCCGGTCGAGCCAGAAGCGCAGCACGTCGAACATGGCCTCTTTGACGCGGGGGTCGCGCCAGTTGAGGTCGGGCTGCTCTTTGAGAAAGGTGTGCAGGTAATACTGCCCGGTCGCCGCGTCCCACTCCCAGGCGGGGCCGCCGAACACGCTCAGCCAGTTGTTCGGCGGCGAGCCGTCGGGCTTCGGGTCGGCCCAGACGTAGAAGTCGCGGCGCGGCGACGAGCGCGAGGCGCGGGCCTCGACGAACCAGGGGTGCTGGTCGGAGGTGTGGTTCGGCACGTAGTCGAGCAAGATCTTGAGCCCGAGCGCGCGGGCCCGCGCGACGAACGCGTCGAAGCCGTCGAGGGTGCCGAAGAGCGGGTCGACCCCCTTGTGATCGCTGATGTCGTAGCCGAAGTCGGCCATGGGCGAGGGGTAGAAAGGCGAGACCCAGACCGCCCCGACGCCGAGCGCGGCGAGGTAGTCGAGCCGCGCGGTCGCGCCCGCGAGGTCGCCGACGCCGTCGCCGTCGGCGTCTTGAAAGCTACGCGGGTAAATTTGATAGATGACTTCGTTCTGCCACCAGGGGGCGCTCTCGCGCGCCGGAAGGTCCGCGGTCATGCGGGCGTCTTTAGCACCGGGGCCGCCCCGGGGGCAGGGCGCGCCGGGGGGGCCGCCCCCGGTCCGAGCGCGGGCGCCGGCGCGCCCGCCCCCGCGAGCCGGCCAAGCGAACCCCGACCCGGCTGGCCATTGCGGTGTTGACCGAAACGTCTCGCCCGAGCGTGCGGGCGGCCCGCGGGCCGGCGCGGGCGCACGCCCGCGGGCCGGCGGCAGGAGGCCCCGGGCGGAGGGCGCACGGAGGAGGGGCGGGCGCACGCCCGCGGGCCGGCGCGGGGGCCCGGTTCCCCGGTGAGCGCGAAGGCGCGGAGGCCCGGCGCCCGGCGAGCGCGAAGGGGCGGCGCGGGGGGCCGGCGCCCCGGCGAGCACGAAGGGGCGGCGCGGGGGGCCGGCGCCCCGGCGAGCGCGAAGGGGCGGCGCGGGCGCGCGCCCGCGGGGCGGCGACGGCTCGGGGCGCGCGGGGCGCCGCGGCCGCCGGCGTGACTTTCGCACCGGTCGTGGCCCGTCGGGCGTTACGCCGGGCGGCGCGCTCATAGTAGAGTGCCGGCGATGCGCAGAAACGCGCTGTTCGCTTGGGCCTTTCTCCTGCCCACCCTGGCCATCGTCGCGTTCGTCGCGCTCTACCCCCTCGCGCAGACGTTTTACCTCAGCTTCACGAACGCGCGCCTCGGGTCGTCCGAGCCCGCGGCCTGGGTGGGGCTGCAGAACTACGCCGACATCTTCGAAGACCAGGCCTTCTTCGGCGCCGTCGGCGTCACCGTGGGGTTCACCGTCGCCACCGTGGCGCTCGAGTTGGTGCTGGGGCTCGCCATCGCCCTGATCATCAACGCGAAGTTCCGCGGGCGGGGCGCGGTGCGCGCGGCCATCCTCATCCCCTGGGCGATCCCCACCGTCATCTCCGCCCAGATGTGGAAGTGGATGTACAACGACGTCTACGGCGTCTTCAACGACCTGCTCGTCAACCGCCTGCACCTGCTGAGCCACAACGTGGCCTTCACGGCCGACGCGCGGGCCTCGTTCCCCGCGATCGTGCTCATCGACGTCTGGAAGACCACGCCCTTCATGGCGCTCTTGCTGCTCGCGGGCCTGCAGCTCATCCCCGAAGACGTGTACGAGGCGGCGCTCGTGGACGGCTCGAGCCGGCGGCAGACCTTCTTCCGCATCACGCTGCCGCTCCTGCGCCCCTCCCTCGCCGTCGCGCTCATCTTCCGCACCCTCGACTCGCTGCGGGTCTTCGACGTCTTTTACGTCACCTTCGGCAGCCGGCCCGACATGCAGACGATGGCGACCTACGCCCAGCAGACCCTGGTGAGCATCTCGAACGTCGGGTACGGCTCGGCCCTCTCGGTCGCCATCTTTCTCGTCATCGCCATCTTCATCGCGCTCTACATCGCGCTCTTCCGCCCGGAGGAGGCCTGACCATGAACGATCGAGCCGAGGGCGCCGCCCGGGGCAAGCCGCCCGGCAAGCTCGCGGGGCGCGCGGCGTTCTACCTGCTGGTGGCCGCCGTGCTCGTCTACACCGTCTTCCCCTTCTTCTGGGCCTTCCTCTCGTCGATCAAGCCGAACGGCGAGCTCTTCGCGACGCCCGTCCGCTACTGGCCCGACCACCCGACGCTCGACCACTACCGGGTCGTCCTGCAGAACGACCACTTTCTCATCGCGCTCAAGAACAGCGCCGTCGTCGCGGTCGTCGTGACCGCGCTCTCGATCGCGATCGGCCTCTTCGCCGCGTACTCGCTCGGGCGCTTCCGCTTCCGCGGCCGCAGCCTCGTGCTCTACGTCGTGCTGGCGATGACCATGTTCCCCCAGATCGCGGTCTTGGGGGCGCTCTTTCAGATGGTCAACTACTTCAACCTCTACAACCAGCTGACCTCGCTCGTCTTGACCTACTTCATCTTCACGCTCCCGTTCACCGTCTGGGTGCTGACGGGCTTCCTCAAGGCCGTCCCCGCCGAGCTCGAAGAGGCCGCCTACGTCGATGGCGCCTCGCCCTTCCAGGTGTTTTACCAGATCATGGTGCCCCTCGCCGTGCCCGGCATGGCCACCACGGGCCTCCTCGCCTTCATCGCCGCGTGGAACGAATTCCTCTTCGCCCTCTCGTTCACGCAGACGCCCGACAAGCGCACCATCACGTACGCCATCCAGGCCTTCTCGGCGTCGACCTCCGGCGTGTATGAAATCCCCTGGGGGCCCATGATGGCCGCCTCCGTCCTCGTCACCGTGCCCCTCGTCGGGCTCGCGCTCGTCTTCCAGCGGCAGATCCTCGCGGGCCTGACCGCCGGCGCCGTCAAGGGCTGAGCCCGCTTCGGCTCCGCGGGGCGTCGTCGCAACGCCCGGCGGGCGCGCTCGACCTCGCGCGGAAGCCCCCCGGCGGCGTCGGCGGGGCGCTCATTGCGCCTCCGGGGCCGGCGGTTCGGCCAGCAGGGGCAACAGCTTGACGGGAATGACGACCGACGACGTCGACTGGTTGCCCGACGCGTCGCTGCAGGTCACCGAGACCTTGTAAACGACCGGGCTCAGTAGGCCCAGCTTCTTTCTGAGCTTGAGCGACAGGGGGCCGGTCACCTCCCAGTCGCCGCCCGGCGTCGGCGGGTAATTGCTCGTGACCGAGGTGATCTGGCAAGTGTGGCCCGCGTCGCAAGCGTCGGCGGCCTGCACGGTCAGCGCCACCGGCTCCATCCCGCCGAGCGGGGGCCAGAGCGAGCTCGGGTCCGCCTCCAGGCTCTGAATCGCGGGCGCGGTCGTATCGCCGACGGAGACCAGCGCGAGGTCGGGCGACGAGACCGAGCCCTCGGCGTCCGCGACCTCGAGCTGCACGGTGTGGTGGCCGACCGAGAAGTGCCCGGTCGGCTGGGCGCCCGTGCCTACCGAGAAGCTGCCGGTGGGCGACGACCACGAGTAGCCGAGGGGCGAGCCCTCGGGGTCGACCGAGCACGTGCCGTCGAGCGGCACCGGCGTCGTCGCGCCCTGGCACTCAACCTGGACATTGCTACAGATCTTGGCCACGGGGGGCAGGTTGTCGGGCACCGCGGTCACGATGCCCGAGAACCGTAGCGTGCGCTCGAAGGTCGGCACCGTCGGGTCGAAGGCGAACCCGCCGCTGCCGGGCTCGCCGCGGTTGACGACGCGGGCGACGCCTTGCTCGCAGCGGACGCGCACGAGAAATGTGTAGATGCCGTCGCCCGCCGTAAAGTTTCGATAGTGTGCGCCGTAGAGGCCGTCGCGAGCGTCGTTGTCGCCGTCCTGCCCGCCGTCGAGCAGCGGCACGACCTCGGAGGTGCCGTCGGGCTTCTGCACCGCGGCCTCCGCCTGGCAGCCTTCGAGGCTCCGGCCGAACAGCGGAGCGGCGTTGATGAGGAAGGCGGCCGGCCAGGTCAGGGTGGACCGGGCGAGGCCGGCGTCCAGGTGGATTAGGTCGTGGTCGACCAGGGCGCGCGCGCTGAAGTGGTTGGGCGCCGCCAGGGCGCCGGGCGAGCCGTCGCGCGCCGGCGCGGTGACGTCGCGGACGCGCATGAGCCAGGTGCCCGGCGGCGGGTTGTCGAGGCGGTAAAACTCGGTTTGCGCCCCGGACACGCGCTCGCTCGTCGGCACGAGCGTGCCGTCGGGGCGGGTGAGCTCGAGATCGAGATCGGACGTTTGCTGCGCCCACGAGATGACGAAGCGAGCCTCCCTCGCCCCGGGCTCGATCAGCACGGGGATGGGCGCCGCCTCTTCGCCCGGGCTGATGGGCACGTCGATCTGCGCCTGGGCGATGCCGTTGCGCTCGGCCTGGGCGACGAAGTCGACGAAGGCGTCGTACAGGCTCGCCGTCGTGGCCGAGTCGACGAAGCGCCCCGCGGTGCGGTCGGCGATGTTCGAGCACTGGACCGAGTCGCGCGCCTCGCCGATGCACGTCACGAAGACCGGCAGGCGCGCGCTCGACAGCTCGCCGAGGGCGGCGTCGAGGTCGCCCTGGGGGTCGGCCGCCGGCTGGTTGTTGAGGCCGTCGGTCAGGAGGAGGACGGACGAATTGATGGAGATGGAGCCCCCGCCCTCGAGCAGCATGTCGCGCGCCATCCGCAGCCCCGCCCCGATGCGGGTGCCGCCCGAGCCGCGAGCGAGCAGGGCGTCCGCTTGGCTCTTGGCCTCGTTGCGGACCGCGTCGTCGGCGATCGTCTGCAGCCCGAGGGTGCCGGGAAAGTCTTTGGTGGCGTCCACGCCGGGCGGTACACCGCCGACGCTGCTGGAGAAGGACGCCAGCCCGAGCTGCGAGTTGACGCTCAGCATGTCGACGAAGTTCTTGACCGCGTCGACGGCGCGCTGCAGGCGGCTCTGCCCGCCCTCGACGATGGCCATGCTGCCCGAGCGGTCGACCACGGCGACGAAGCGGTCGAAGTCCGGGGCCTCGAAGCGCGTCGTGATGTCGGTCAGATCGGCGGGCGGCTCGGGTTGAATGTCGCCCGCCGCCTGGGGCACGCGAATTACGCTGGGCCACTCGAGCCCGAGCTGCTCCCAGCAGCTATGGTTCTGGCGGCACTGGCTCTGCTCGGTGTCCCGGTCGGGGTCGTGGTTGCCGGCGAAACAAAGCTCTTGGCCGTTGGTCGGCGCGCTGCCGGGCCGCCACTCCATCAGGCACCCGGGCCCGCTCTCGATGCACCTGATCGGGCCGCAGGCCCCGGGCGCGGTGCACGTGGCGGGGGCGCCGTCGCAGCTGGCGCCGTCGTTGGGGCCGCCGAAGCAGCGGTTGGACGACAGGTCGTCTTCGCACCCGTCGGGCACGGTGTTGCCGTCGCCGTCGAGCTTGCCCTCGCTCTCGTCGCGAACGTTGCCGAGGAGGCGAAAGATCTGCTTGGCGAAGCAGCGCGAATCTTGCAAGCACGCGATGTCCGCCTGAATCTTGCCGTTGTTGCCCCACTCGCCGCCGTTCACGATCGTGCCGGGGGCGAGGCACGGGTTGTTGCCGCAGTCGCCGTTATCAACGCACAGTTGCCCGGCGCTCGGGCCGATGGCGCACGTGCCGGGGCTAAGCTGGACGATCGCGTTGGGGGCGCCGTTGTTTTCGATGAAGGTCACGGTGCCGAGCACGATCTGCCCGTCGGTGGCGCCGGCGAGCGTGACGTTGACGTCCGAGAACCGGTTGGCAAGCGTCGTGCGTTGCGCCGCCGTCGGGGTCCAGCCAGAAATGACCGTCCCGTCCGGCTGGAGCCTGGCCAGGTTGACCACGAGATCGACCCGGCTCCGTTGCGAGCAGGCCCCCCCGTTGCACTCGGCGTCCGCCTTGCAGGGGCGGTCCGGGGTCGGCCCCCCCACGCACCGGCTGAGGGCGATGTTCGAGCCGCCTGTGGGCACCCTCGCTTCCATCTGCGCAAAGGCGACGCCGCCGCCCGACAAGACGAGCCCCAGGGCGCTCGGGAGCGCCCCCCACTTTCCGAACAAACGCATAGCCATGTGCGAGCCCACCCTCTCTGCCCTACGGGCTTGACGGTTCAACCGGCTTGAACAGATATGCCCAAGAAGTATCTTGTCGCGATTGAAAGCCCGCCGCGCGCCGTCATTGCGTGGGCCGCGAGAACTGATATTGTACGAACGAGTTACAAGGCTGGTTGCCTGCCTGAATGCCGGCCGAGGTGATGAGCGGGCCGGCGGGGGGCGGAAACCTCGGGAAGTCGACGCCGCCCCAGGGCGCGCCCGAGCCGAAGCGAATCACGCCGGGGCCCAACGTCTGGGGCGAGGGGCTCGCGAGGGCCTGCGTGTTCGCCAGGCAAGAGGCCGGGGCCCCGGGGGGGAACTCGATGGTCGTAGTCAGGAGCACGTTCGGGGTCGCGTCGTAGACCACCGCGAACTGCAGGCCGCTGGGCAGCGGAGTCGTTTGCGTGACAGACCCGCCCGCGACGAGCGGAATCTCTGTCTCGATGGCGATGCCGGGTTCGATCGGCGCGCCGGTCGGGTTGTAGCACTCTGCCGGGTAATTCAGGATTTGGACGATCGCGCACGCGGGGGTCACCTTTTCGACGTCGGCGTCGGACGCGACGACGTCGGTGACGATGCCCCCGCTGCCCCCCGCGCCGGCCGCGCCCCCCGCCCCCGCACCGCCCGTGCCGCCCGCACCGCCCGCCCCCGCGGCGCCCCCGCCCGCGCCCGCCACGCCCGCGCCGGCCGCGCCGGCCATGCCCGCGCCGGCCATGCCCGCGCCGCCCATGCCCGCGCCGCCCGTACCGCCCGCGCCCGCGCCGCCGGCGCTCGGGTCGGGCCTGTCTTCGGCGGGCAGCGCGTCGGGGCCGCACCCCTCGGGCGTCGTGCAGAGCTCGGGGTTGTCGAGGTTGGCCGGCCGGCAGATGCCGGCCCGGTAGCAGGTCGTGCCGGGGTCGCAGTAGACGCCCTTGCACTCGGCGTACATGGGGATGGGCAAGAAGAGCTTGCGGTTCGGCAGATAGCGCACCGAGCGGCGGGCGATGATGCAGCCCTTGTCGCCCTCGTTCACGCAGGCGTCGGGCGACGCGCCCGAAACGCCCGTCACGACGCGGATCGCGAACTCTTCGCCCGCGTCACCGCTCGGCACGAGCGTCAGCGTGCCGAGAGACAACGAACCGGGCTCGCACGTCGGCGACGACAGCGAAGGGAACTTGCGCTCGAGCTGCTCGGGGCGCCCGACCGTGATGCTCGTCATGCCGATCTGGTCGCAGGGCAAGTCGGTGGACAGCTTGACCTCGACCTGCGTCGCCTCTTGGCAGGCCATGAAGGGCCCGAGCAGCAAGGGCAACCCGCGGCCGTGGACCCACCCGTTCACCCCTCGCTGCGCCATGCGCTCGTTCAATTGACTACCGCCGCCGATGCGCGAACTCAAGAGACATCTTGCGGGCCACCGCGGCCTTGTGAATCGATGCGCCCCACGCTCTAGAAGCGGAAACCGAGGCCGCGCGGCTCGAGCGGGGCGGGTAGCTGCCCGAGCGTGCTGTCGTCGGGAGACTTCTCGGTCGAGAGGGCGTACACCGTGATCGCGCCGCCGGTGACGAGCACGCCGACGCCCGCCCAGAACCACCACTGCGACCAGAAGGGGGTGGGCTTGATCACGTTCTCGACGACCGTGATCGGGGCCGACTGGCGGTTCAACTGCACGTCGAGCTCGAGCGAGCCCCCGCCCTGCAGGACGTGCGCCTTGCGGTACGAGCGGTACCCTTCGCCGATGATTTCGATCTCGGCCCGGCCCTCGTTGGACCAAATCTCGAGCGGCTCGTGGGCCCGCGTCGTCCCGACCGCGGCGTCGCGGACGAGCACGCGGGCGCCCGCCACGTTGACGGTCACCTTGAGGAAGGTGATCTTGTTGCGCAGGGCGGCGATGCGCTTGTCGAGATTCGAAATCGGCTCGAGGTCTTCGCGCGACGCGCTCGACTGAAAGCGCGAGAGCCAGACGTAGGCGTCGGCGTTGCGCCCCAGCTTCTGGTACGCGGCGGCGAGGTTGTAGAAGATCTTCGGGTCCTGCGAGACTTTGCGCGCCTCTTCGTAGTCGGCGAGCGCGTCGGCGTAGCGGCCCGCGGCCCAGGCGGCGTTGCCCCGGAGCCGGAGCTCTTCTCCGAGGGCCGCGCCGTGGGCCGGAGACGAGGCCGACGGCGCCGCCGGCCCGGCGGGCGCGCGCGCGGGCGCCGACCCCGAAGCGGCCGGCACCCCGGAGGAGCCCGGCGGGGCGGCGCCAGCGCTCTGCGCGAGCGCCGCGGGGGCCGCGCCGCCGAGGGCGAGCGCGAGCAGGGCCGCGCGCGGGCGGCGAAGAGGCGGGGGCTTCGTCATTGCGTACGTGCCTCGAGGCGAGCTCAAAGGACTTCGGGGACGGAGCGCTCGGCCGGTTCGGCTGGCTTCGGCGACCCCGGCGCGGCCGGCTTGGGGGCGGTCTCACCGCCCGGCTTGTCTCGAGAAGGCTGGCCCGGTCGTGCCTTGGCGGCGGGGCGCGCGGCTGGCGTGCTCAAGGCTTGGGCGGGCGCCTTCGCGTCGTTCGGCGCGCGCGTCGTCGACGCCCCCCGCGCCGAGCCCGCGTCGCCCTCTTTGCCGGGCTCGATCGCCGGCGCGTCGTGATGAGCCGCCGCCGGGGGGGCCGCCACCTTGTCGGGGGCCGCGTCGCCCGAGGCCTCGGGGGAGGGGCCAGCGCGGACGGGCGCGGCCTTCTCGGGAGGAGCGTCGTTGCCGGGGGCGGCCTTCTCGGAGGCGGCGGCGGGCGTGAGCGGGGCCGAGTCCGAGCTCGAGCGGGCGGCCTTGACCCCGGCCGTGATGCCGCCGCCCGCGGCGAGCGCGACGGCGGCGCCGACGAGCCAGAGCGACAACGCAGGCGAGCCCGCTCTCGGCCGCGGCGTCTTGATGGGGACGACGTGGCTTTTGCCCCCCCCCGACGTGACGCTCTCGTTCGGCGCTTCGATGGCCGGCGCCGGCGAGGGCGCCGCCGAAGCCGTCGGGGGGGGCGGGGTGAGCGCGCGCGCTCGCCCGCGCTCGGTCGAGGCCTGAGCCGCCTCGGGCAGCGGCTCGGTCGGCGCCTGCTCTTCGGAGAACGACTGGGTCGGCGCCAGCTCTGGCGGCGAGGGCGCCTGGGGCGCGAGGCCGAGGGCGGGGGTGAGCGCGGGGGCCGAAGCCCGCCCCCCCCGCGCCGGGCTCGTGACCGCCGCCGGCCAGGCCAGGCCGGACGGGCGCGACGGCAGCGACGCGCGCACGGCGTCGAAGGGGGCGAGCGCGTCGGACAGCTCACGCGCGCTCTGGTACCGGCCCTCGAGGTTTTTGCAGAGCGCCCGCATGACCACGGCGGCGAGCGCCTCGGGTACGTCGGGGCGCAAGGACCGCAGGGGCGTCGGCTCTTCGGCCGCGATCGCGTACATGACGCCGAACGCGCCCTCGCCCTCGAAGGGCACCTTGCCGGCGAGCATCTGGTAGAGCGTGACGCCGAGCGACCAGACGTCGGTGCGCGCGTCGACCGAACGGGGCGACCTCGCCTGCTCGGGCGACATGTACTTGTAGGTGCCGAGCGGCATATTGGTCGCCGTATGATAATTGTCGTCGCCCGGGCCGCTCGCCTTGGCGATGCCGAAGTCGACCACCTTGAGAACGACGCCCCCGCCCTCTTTGCTCAGAAAGAGGTTCGCGGGCTTGATGTCGCGGTGAATGATGCCCGCCTGGTGCGCCTCGTCGACGCCCTCGCAGGCCTCGCGCACGTAATGCACCGCCTCGTCGACGGGCAGCGGGCCGCGCTGCTGCAGCTCGTCGCGCAAGCTGTGGCCGTCGAGGAACTCCATCACGAGAAAGCGTAGGCCCTCGGGCGTCGCGTCGACGTCGTACACCCGCGCGGTGTGCCGGCCGCGCAGCCGGGCGGCCGCGCGCGCCTCGTGCTCGAAGCGGTAGGCGAGCTCGGGCCGCTCGGCCACCCCGGGCAAGACCACCTTGATGGCCACCTTCTGCGCCAGGCGCAGGTGCATCGCCTCGTAGACCGCGCCCATGCCCCCGCGGCCCAGCTCGCGGGTCAGCCGGTACTTGCCGGCTACCGTGTCACCGATCGAAGGGAGGCCATCAACGTTCATACGCAGAGCTCGCCCCGAGAGAAGAAAGAGGCGGCCACGGCTCGGCGGGCCCCCAGACGTCGGCGATGGCACCCGATCGCCAAGGAAATTATCTAGGGGATACTTCGCCCCTTGCCTAGAATTTCTATCGTGGGGCTTTTGCGAATAAAGTTAGGTACGTGTGCCCCACCCTCTCTGGTGGTGCCTCGCAACCCAAAGCGAATTTCGCCTGCGAAGGTCGCCTGAGAGCGCTTGGCGCACCCGAACGCAGGGCGGCCCCGCCCTCGGCAGGCGCCTCGGCGCGAAGCGAAGCGGCCAGCAGCAGCTCGGCGCAGGGGCCCACCACCCCCAGAGGGGGGGGGTAATTCCAGGCCACGCCCCTGGGGGGGGGCCGCCAGGCGACGCCGCGGGGCCCCCCGGCGGCTCAGACCTCGCCCGAAAGAACGGGCCCCGCGATGGTCGCTAGCAGCGGCGGCGCTTCTTGCAACGAAGAATGCCCCGACCCCACGAGGGGCACCACGGCGAGCCGCTCGGCGAGGGGCCCACGCGACGCCTTCACGGCGTCATGGCGCATCGGCTCGGCGTCGCCCTCGCCGGTGACGGCGAGCAAGGGCGCGCAGGCGGGCGTCGGGCAGGTCAGGCGGGCGCCGCCGGCGTCAAAGCGGCACGGCGCAGTCGATGCCGCGCACCGAGACGCCGAAGTGGTGGCCGACGCCCCACCGGCGCAGCACGCCGCTGACGACCTGAATCGCCGCGTCGGTGTCGCCCCGCCGGGTGACACCGACCGAGAAGCGCCACGCGTCGAAGTCGAGCGACTCGACCGACTCGCCACAGACGCCCAGGCCGACCCCGTTGACCGCGAGGGCGCGCGCCGCCATCTTGGCGTACACCTCGTCACTCGACTCTCCGACGATACTCGAGGAACCCCCGCGGGCCGCGTGGCACGCAAAACCGACCCTCGAGGATTGGCCTGGGACCTCGTGGCGCGCAAAACCAATCCTCGAGGATTGGTTCTGGGACCTCGTGGCACACGAAACCAATCCTCGAGGATTGGTCTGGGGGCTGCGTGGCACACAAAACCGATCCTCGAGGATTGGTCTGGGACCTCGCGGCACGCAAAACCGATCCTCGAGGATTGGTCGGCGAGCCTGTGGCACACAAAACCGATCCTCGAGGATTGGTCCGGGGGCTGCCTGGCACACAAAACCGATCCTCGAGTGTCGGTCCGCGAGCCCGTGGTACATGGAAACCCATCCTCGAGTGTCGGTTTTGTGGCACGGACACCTGCGGGAGGTTCCTCGAGTATGCCCCCCGGCCCCCGGTGGCACAGGCATGCTTTCCCGAGGGGTTCGACACGAAGGGCATCGCGGCCGAGGCGAGCATGGCGTCCTTGGTGGCACAGGCGTGCTTGCCCAAGGGGTTCGACCGGCCGTCGGTGGCGCAGGCGGGGTCGCTCGCGATCAGCCCCGGCCTTGGGCGGCACCGGCGGCGCGGTCGAGAGAGCCAACGGGGACGGTACTCGCCGGCATGAACTGCCAGCTCGGGTAGACCGCGTACACGCCGCGGCGCAACGCCGGGCCGGGCCCGAAGAGCACGCGCAGCCGCCCCCGCCGGACGGCCTCGCGGCACAAGATCGCGGGCACCAGCGCGACGCCCACGTCGGCGATCGCCGCGTCGCACGCCACCTCGAGATCGTTGACGACAAGCACGGGCTCGACCTTGGTGCGCACGCCGAGCGCCGTCCACGTCTCGCGCGGGCCGAGCCCGATGCAGCGGGCGGCGCCCAGCGTCTCGGGCGCCGGCGCCCCGTGCCGCGCGAGGTAGCCCGGGCTGGCGACGAAGTACGCGTGCCCCTCGCCGAGCTTGCGCGCCGCGAGCGAAGAGTCGTCGAGCGGGCCGATGCGAACGCACCCCGAGGCGATCTTCGAGCCGGGCGACGCGCGCGCTGACGGTCTGCTTCGTCAGGCCGAGCGCGCGGGCGGCGCGGGTGAAGCCGCCCGCGCGGACGACGGCGGCGAACAGGAGCATGTCGGCGGGGGGGATCATGCGCATGGTGCGGGCCGGCGCGACGCCCATGACGTGGGTGGCGACGATCGCCGAGTGGTGCCCCGACAACGCGTCGGCCGAGTACGCGCGCCTCTACCCGATCGTGATCGAGCACGGCGGCGGCCTGGGGCTGGCGACCGAGTACGTGTTCGCGCAGATCGAGTCGGGCCGCGTGCCGGCGCCCGGCGCGAAGGGGGCGGGCCCCGGGCCGGGCGGCGCGGTGTGACCTCCGCCGCGTGCGACCGCGGGGGGGCCGGCGGTTGAACTCGCGCTACGCCGCCAGTACCTTGCCCCTCGCATGTCGGCACCGTCGCAAGCGTACTGGCTCGGGCTCGCCGCCGAGGTGGGCGTTCTAATCGCGCCGGCCGGCCTCAACTACGTCGTACCGAGCACCACGTACTGGCTCTACGGCACCGACGCGACGCCCCTCGACGCGCCGCCCGGCTGGTCCTTCCGCGCGACGGGCGTGCGCGTCGCGTTCGGCGCCGAGTCGTTGCGGCGCGAGCTCGCGCGGCTCCGAGCGGCCGACGCGCAGTGGCGCGCCGTGCTGCGCGGCGCGCCCCACCGCCCCCCGTCGCCGGGGGCCACGAAGGCGCTGCGCGCGCAGGTCGATCTCGTGGCGCGCGAGCTGCCCGAGTTCCCGTTGCGGTCGTTCCTTTGGCGCGCGGCGTCGCTGCTCAAGGCGACGCACTTCGCGGCCGAGTACGACCCAGAATATTACCCGGGCCACAGCTACGTCTTCGAGCTACTCGACAACGGGTTGACGTTTGTGAACGTTCGGCGGGCCGCGCCGGACGCGCCGTGAGCGGCCCCGCGGGGCCGCCCGCAGCCCGACAGAATCGTGAGAAGGGCAGCGGCAGCGAAGGCACGGGCTCGCCTCGCCGTCGGCGGCCGGCGGCCCGACGCGCGAGCCCCAGTCGACCTCGTACGAATGCCACCAGGCGCTCGACCTCGCGCCGGCCCGCACGAACGTCGGCGAGAGCCGCTCGCAGACTCAATGCCGCCGACGCAAGCGACGAGGCCCCCGAAAATCGGCCCTCGCACGGAACAGCCTGAGCCATCGCAGGGGATGGCGTCCGGCGACACCAACGCGCCCCCGAGTGGCACCTCCCCCATGCTCGCTTCGCTCCGTCATCGCCCCCGTTCGCTCACGCGGACCGCAGCCCCTCTGCTCGTCGGTCTGCTGCTCGCGGCCTGTTGGCGCCGGCCCGTCGTCACGCGCCCGTCCGACGACGCGGCGCCCTCTGCTCGGCGCGCCACCGTCACGGCCTGGGCTTCCGGCACCCCCTCGCTTGCCGGCCTCCCCGCCGGGGCGGCCGAGCCGGGCCCGCGCGATGGCCACCTGCGGGCTGCACGCGACGCGGTCGCTTGCAAGGCCGAGGCGCCCCGGGGCCGGACGCTCGTCCTCGACCCGCGCGACGCGACGACGGGCTGCGGGGTCGTCCTGAGCGAGGCCGCGCGCGACGCCCTCGTCGCGGCGGCCTTCCCCGGAGGCCGAGCGGCGTGCGCCCGTCTGCCCTGCGACGAGCCCTCGGGGCAAGCCGGGGCGACGGCGGTCCGCGGGCTCGACTACGCCTCTGCCGTCCGCGGGGCCTTCACCACGCCAGGGCGCGACCAGATCGCCTGGGCCCTGGTCGCTCAGGCCGAGGGCCTGCCGGCCGCGTTCTCGCTGACGACGGTGCTCGTCACCGAAGGCGACGCCGTCGTCGCCCGGGCCGAGCCCGAGGCCCTCTCGCACGGCACCTTCGCCCTCGTGAAGGCGCTCGACGCCGACGGCGACGGGCTCGACGAGGTCGTCACGCGCACGAGCACCGGCTGGATGGGCGAGGGCCGCGTCGACGCCGCCCTCGTCGGCGTGCGCGCCGGCAAGCCCGTCGAACTCGCGACGTTCGACGACCTGCTCGTCGAGCGCACGGGGCTCGGCGCCGAGGGCGAGGCCGACACCGCCACGCGGCTCTTCCTCGTGCCGGCGGGCGCGGCCGGCCCCGCCGCCTTCGAGACCGAACCGTTCACGCGCCGCTGCCACCCCGCGGATGCCCCCTCGGTGCGCCCTGCCGCCAAGCCGTGCGCCGGAGATCCGACCGATTGGCGCCGCTCGGGCCCGATGGGGAGGGTGTCGGCCTCTTGGGCGCACGCCGCCGGCCCGGGCGCGGGCACCGCAAGCCCCCTGCCCCCGACGGCCGGCTCTCCTTCGCTTCAACGGTGAGAACGAGCGCCCGACCATCGACCGCCGCCACCGCGGCGGGGGCGGGTCAGCGCCCCGCGCCGTCGCCCCCGCCCCACGCCGCGCGCGTGCGGGCTTACCGGGGGGAGGGGCGATGAGCGGGCCGACGACGAGACAGGCGCCGGCGGGGGCGCGGGGCTCGGCGGCGGGGGTGCGGGGCCTGGCGGCGGCCGTGGCGATGGCATCGGCCGGCGCCTGCGGGGCCGGCGCGACGGTCGAGGTCGCCGAGAACGGCGCCCCCCCGTCGCGGGCCGAGACCGACGCGACGGGCGCCCTGGTCGTGCACGATTGCGGCCCCACCACAAGTAGCAAAGTGAGCACCTACGCGGGCACGTCGTCAGGGACCGAGCTCCTCTTGCTCGGCATCTATTCGAGCTACGAGGGCCGGGCGGTCGTGCTCGACACCCGCGCGGCGCCCCACGTGCTCGCCGTCTCGTCCTTCCAGGCCACGCGCTGGGTCGTCGAGACCGGGGCCGGTTCGGGCCTCGAGCGGGTCATCGTCAACGGCTACGACGAGCAGGCCATCGAGGTGCCCCCGGGCGTCGAGGTCACCAACCTGAGCGGCGAAGCCTCGCTCGGCATGTACGGCTTCGTCTGGCCGCCGGCCCAAGGCGGCGAGGAGACGAGCCGGCTGGTGGGCGCGGTGCAGGCGCTGGCGGGCGTCCGGCTCTCGGCCTTCGCGGGGTGCCAGGAGGCGTCGTCGTTCAGCGTGGTCGACGGCCCGGCCGGCGATCGCGGGTGCGCCGGCGCGAGTGGCTTCGGCCGCTACGCCGCCGCTCTCTGCCCGACCCAATTGGCCCAAGTGATCACGCCCGACATTTTGTGCGAAGACGCGCTCGCGCAGTGCCGCCGGCTCGCCGGCGACAACCCCGACCGGGGCGTCACCTGCACCTGGAACGACCGGACCATCTTCCAGCTCGAGAAGAACCCCGGCGACTGCGCGGGCGTGGTGCCGTTCCACGCCTGCGCGGGCGCCGAGGGCGCCGCGCCCTTCGTCGCGACCCATTGCGCGTCGGGGGCGCTCGTCGACGGGGACGACGGCCAACTCTCGTGCGACGACGCGTACAGGCGCTGCGTCCGCGCCACCGCCACCTCGCTCGACGGGCCGGTCGCCTGCACCTGGGGCGACCGTCGGTTCTTCGCCCCCGAAGTCGACGCCGCCGACTGCCCGAACTGAGGCGCGGGCGCGGTGTTGAAGGGCGCGACCGACCCGCGGCCGCTACCACGCGCAGTGAATGTGGTCTTGGTGGTTGACGTCGTTGCTCGGGCCGAGCACCTCGACGGCGCCGAGGTTCTTGCACGCCTGCATGAAGGCGCGCGACGCCGCCGTGTCGCCGCTGATGAAGACGCCGTTGACCGTGCCGAAGTCGGCGGCACGGCCCTGGTAGTGGTACGACGTCGAGCTGTGAATGCCGCCGGCGATCGAAGTCACGACGTAGGTGTTGGCCTGGGCCAAGGCCACGAGCGCGTTGAGCAGAGCCGGCTTCAGGGTCACCGAGGTGCAGCCGCCGCAGCTCATGTCGGCGGGCTGCCCCGCCGCCGCATCTTGAATGTTGCTCAGCGGGTCGCTGCTGGTGCCGTAGTCTTGTAGCCTGATGTGGCCAGAGTTGTGCGAGGCGAGCAACTGCTGGGCGCTGTTGCCGCCCCCGCCGCTCCGGCACAGAAACGCCGTGGCCACGAAGCCCTTCAGCCCGCCCGCGCTCACCTCGAAGTAGCGGTTCGTGCCCGTGTTGCGGACGGTGCCCGAGACCACGAACGCCTTCGTGCCCGCGTCGACCGTGCCGACCACCGTCTCGAGCGAGGCGCCCGTGCGCACGCTGACGTCGTTGCCGTTGCAGACGACGAGCGCGCTGTACGCCAAGAAGTCGCCCGCCACCCAGCCGCGCTCGCCGTCGTGCGGGGCGCCCTTGAAGTACCCCTCGTAATACGTCTTCCCTTGGAACTCTTTCGTGCGGTAGGTGAGCGCGAGCTGCTCGCCGGCCGACGCCACGAACCGGACCTGCGACGGCTCGTCGCCGCGCACGTTCACCCCGTCGCCGTCGATGCGGTGCGTGCCGACGCCGTTCGTGTCTTGATCGGCCCAGTTGCCGACGTTCGTCACCGCGGCGACGTCCGCGCCCTCCGCGGCGTCGGCCGGCCCGTCGTCCGGCGCGCCGCAAGCGCCGAACGAAACCGCCAGCGCGACGCCGAGCAACGCCGGCGAGTTCGCGCCAAACCAGGACCTCGAAATGGGAGCCGATCGAAGCATGGTATTCTCCTCTGGCGTAGACGACACACGACCTCGTTACGCCGATAAACCCCGGCCTTCTCGCCGCCGCCCGTGCCCCTCACCCGCGGCCGGCGGCCTCTCGCAGCCCCCCGCCGACGCCGCCGACGGAAAGCCCCTGCCTGATGTCGTGGTGGAGAGCCGACTTACATGCCCGACGAGTTTACTAAAAAATAAGTTAACGACACGCTCTTTTTTGCTCATTATTTTTACAGCCTTACTGCTCGAAAGCCGTGCTGCGACGCGCGAATTTTCGTCATCAGCGGCATTTTTCATTAAAAACAGAATGAAGGCAGGGCTCGGCGCCTAGGCCGACCCGAGCGGGCTGGGCCGACGCGCGGGCGCCCAACGCGCCCCGGTTGGATGGCCGACCCCTTTGTGCGCGGCTCGGACGACGTCGCGACGGTGCCCGAGCGCTTCGCGCGGCTCGACCGCGGCTCGCTCGCCCCGCGCGAGGCGCCGCCGACGGTGCCGGGCTTCACGCTGGCCGCCGCGTGGCACGAGCGCGCCCGGGGCGATCCGGCCTTCGCCTGGCCGCGCGACCGCGTCGCGACCCACGCGCGGCCGCGGCGCCCGCGCCGGGTCAGTTGAGGCGCCAGATCGCCGCGTTGAGCACGGCGGCGAACGAGACCCAGGCGAGGTAGGGCGCGAGCAGCCACCCCGCGACGCGGTCGACCGCGCGGAAGGCCGCCGCCGTGGCGGCGATCATCAGCCAAAACGGGATGATGACGATGAGCCCGTAGAGCGGAGAGTGCGCGCCGAAGAACGCGAGCGACCAGCCGACGTTGACGACGAGCTGCGCGAGGAACAGCGCCACCGCCGCGCCCCGCCCCGGGGTGCGCGGGGGGGCGCGCAGGACGCGCCAGAACGCCACCCCCATGAGCACGAAGAGCAGCGACCACGCGACGGGGAAGGCCCAGTTCGGCGGGTTGAAGGGCGGCTTCGCGATCGTGCGATACCAGCCGCGGACGCCGGGCGCGGACACGACGCGGCCCGCGGTCGACGTCGCGATTACGCTCGCCGCCGCGGCGAGGGCGAGGGCGAGCCCGCGGCGGCTCGAGAGCCGCGTGGTGTCCGGAGGGTGGGCGGCGACGCTCGATGCCATGCCCCCCCTTACTACAGAACGGGCGCCGCGCGCCCGGAACGGCCGGGGCCGCGGGCGGCGCCCGGCGTTCGCGCCCGGCGGGCCGCTCGGCAGAAATCTACCCAGTGCCTCTCTCGGCAGTATTTAGGGTTGGCGCCCCCCTGGGTCGCCCGGCCGAAGCTCGGGCGAGGACTTCGGCCGGGCGACCCGGGGGGCTTCGCGGCGGCGTCTCGCGCCTCGGCCGGCGCCGGCGTCGCCCCCCCGCCGCAACCGAACGACGAAAGAGCTCCTGCCATGGCCTCCCCTTCCCCGCGCTTTTCTTCCCTGCCGCTCCGCCGGCTGACGGCGGCGGCCGACGCCGGTGCCTGCGCCGCCGTGCTGGCCCCGGGCGCCGCGCGCGCGGCCTTCTTTCGCAATCCGGTCAACCTCTCGAACGACAACCTGTGGACCAACTACTTGGTCGCCGCCGACCTCGACGGCGACGGCGACCTCGACGTGGTCGTGCCGAACGCGGGCGGCTTCGTCACGCCTTCGCCGTCGCCGCAGGCGCTGCAGGTCTTTCTGAACGACGGGCAGGACGCCTTCACCGCCGGCACGGCGCAGACCCTCGGGGCCGCGTTCACCAAGGCCGTGCGGCAGGTGGCCCTCGGCGACATCGACGGCGACGGCGACCTCGACCTTTCCGTGCCCGACGCCGCGGCGCAGGCCGCCGACAAGCTCTTCGTGCGGGTCGCGCCGAAACTAACTCACCCAGTAATGCTCGATATTTTTCGAGGCACAAGCTAACAAAGGCCAAGCGCAATTCGTATCTCAAAAGAATTTTTCTTCCTACCTCAAACTCTACCTTGCCCCCCGGCACCTACCTGTGGTTTCTAGAGGTTGCCGCAGGGACGGGCGCGGCATTCGAGATGGTCCGAGCCGGGCGACGGGCGCCCAGGCTACGGGGTCTCGCCGCGTGCTTACTTTTCGTTTTTATACGAACTTCCGACAGCGGAGCGCCCTCCCCACGGCGGAGGAGAATCACGCCATGCGACATCAAGCGAAGAACCAGCGCGCCTTCGGCCTCGGCCTTTTGACCCTCTCGCTCGGGCTCGGGGGGTTCGGCGCGTGCGCCGAGCCGGGCGGCGCCGGGCGGGGCGCGGGCTCCGGCCGGGCCGCCGACGCGGCCCCGTCGAACGAGCGGCGCGGCATCGGCGCGCTGTCCGACGGGGTCGACGGCGGCCCGGTCGGTGGCGGCGACACGATCGACGGCGGCGGCCTCGACGGCGTCAACGGCGGGGGCGGCCTCGCCATCCCCTCGGTGATCGAGATCGACCCGCGGCGCTCGCTCGCGGTGACCGACCAGGCCATCGTCGACCAATTCTCGCTCCAGGCGGTGCTCGGCCAGCTCGCCGCCCAGTCGGGCGTGCCCGGCGCGACCGCGCTCGGGCTCTTCCGGCAGCTCTGGGACACGCAGAACGACGCGGCGACGAGCGCGGGGCTGAGCGAGCCCTGCACGGGCAGCCTCAACGGCTTTCCGTACGCGTGCCCGCGCAGCGAGGGCGTGCAGGCGCAGCAAGACCCCTTCGCCGACCCCGCCGGCCCCGAGGCCTACCGGGCCATCGGCCTCTTCAACCGCTTCGACCTCGCGCCCGCCGACGGGTCGAACTGCGGCGAGCACCGCATCGTCTTCGCGCGCCGCTCGGGCGAGGCGAACCCGGTCAGCCGCTCGCTGCTCATCTTCGAGGCGGTGCTCGACAACCCCCACCGCTCGCTCGGGCTCGAGGGGTGCGCGCCCGTCGCCGCCTTCTGGGCCGCGCTGTCGCTGCCGGGCGTGACCGTGCAGCAGCGGGCCACCGCGCTCACTCACTTCTACTTCCAGGGCCTGCCGGGCTTCCAGCCGGTCGTGCACGTCGACAACTACGGCAACCCCGTGGCCGGGCGGCAGACGGGGCAGATTCGTAGCAACCAGTTCTTGAGCGGCCCGGGCGAGCCGTGGATGCTGCGCGAGTTCCGCCTCGTGCGGTCGTGCTCCGCCGGGGCGTGCGAGCTCGAGGCGGTGCCCGACACGGTCAAGGTCAACCCCTCGCCCGAGCTCTTCGCCGACGCCGTCGACGGCAGCGACGCGCCCATCGACCAGCAGCGCCGCGACTTTCAGAGCCACTTTCTCACCCAGCTCGGCGGGCTCGCCACCCCCGACGTCGACCTCTTCAACTACAGCGTGCCCGACCGCTTCAACCCGGGCGAGAGCCAGTCGCAGGGCACGCGCGACGACTACGCGGGCAAGCTCGGCCCCGCGTTCGCGCAGAGCGTGCAAGCGGCCCTCGACGCGCAGGGCATCGCCCTGACGTCGCAAGACGTCGTCAACCGCTCGCTCGCGCTCTCGTGCGGCGGCTGCCACCAGGTCAGCAACAACCGCCCCCTCGGCGGCGGCCTCGGCAATTGGCCCGCCTCGCAAGGGTTCACCCACGTCTCCGAGCGCGACCCCGAGCCGGCCCCCGAGGGCGGCCTGCGCTTCCGCATCTCGCCCGCGCTCACCGGCACGTTCTTGCCCCACCGCAAGGCCGTGCTCGAGAGCTTCTTGAGCGCGCTCTGACTCGGCAAGGCGTCGCGCACGACCGTCGTCCCCGATCGCGTCGAGTCGAAACGTAAGCGCGGCGGGGCCGCGCCCTTCGCCCCTTCGCCCCTCGCGCCGGCCGGCGGCGCCTGGCCGACCGCAGGGGCCCCCGCCCCCGGGGGTAACCCCCCGCGGGCGTTCGCGCGCGTTGCCCGGGCGGGCTGCCTTCGGGCGGCCCCGACGAGGCCCCACAGGGCCGAGAGGGTCAGCCCGGCGACGAGGCACCCCACCCAGAGAAAGTGAATGAGCACGATGCCGCCCGCGTGCATGGTCAGCAGCATCGAGACCATGGCCCAGGGCGTCAGAACGCCCGCCGCGACGGCCGACCGCCGCCAAGAGCGCTCGTACGACCAGGGCCGCACGATGGCGACGACCGCCGCGAGCTCGACGAGCGTCACGACGAGGCCTTGGGCCATGGCGCCCTCGTGGTTATGGCCATACGCCGACGTGCCCGTGCGGTGCGGGTCGAAGGGGTCGGCGAGGTGATTTTGCACCATCAAGGCCGCCGTCAGGGCCCAGAACGCCGGCAAGGCGGCGACCTTCACGAAGGTAAGCCAGCGCATCGAGGGTCATTCTACGCGACGCCCTGGGCCGAGCTCCCTCGACTCAGTCGGTTCGGTTGGAGGCTGCTGGCGCCTGCCCCTTGACTCGTCTGAGCCAATCTCGACGCCCGCCCGGGGGCATGCGCCGAGGCGCCGCGCTGCGGCTGGGCGCCAGACCCTACGCGCTGCGGTCGAGGGCCGGGCGTTCGTCGGCGCCGGGCTTGCGCCGGAGCGCCACGGGGCGCGCGCCCGCGGGCGCGACCGACGCCTCGGAGCCGCGCAGGTCGGCGAAGTAGCGGCGGCGAAAGTAGAGCGTGGGCTCGTCGGTGCGAACCGAGCGCTCTTCCGCCGGGGGGGGCACCGCGGCCGGCTGCGAGGACTCGACGACCACGCGGTCTTCGCCTGCGATCTTGCGGTTCTGCCGGTTGAAGAGCGGGTCGAGCAGGGCGGCCTTGGCGAAGTCGCGCGCCGTCATCATGACCAGGCGCGTCCGCCGGTCGTCGACGGGGACGCAGCTCACCTCCATCGCCAGCGTCTTGTCGGGCACGGGCACGAAGAGGTTCATTCGGTTCGGGAAGCGGTAGTCGAGCGCCCCCGGCTGCGGCCGGCCGTCGATCGCGATGCGCGAGCGGAAGCCCCAGGGGCGCTCGTCGAGCGTGATGTCCATGCGGCCGGAGGCGCTGCCCCGCATCGGCTTGCCGATGGTGCCGGCGTGGACGAACGGCAGGTGCGGCCAGTCGAGCATGTTCTCCATCGCCCGCGTCCAGTGCGTCGCGAGCTCGAGGACGAAGCCGCAGAGGCGCACGTCGTCGCGCAGGAACGTCGCCTCGACCCCCGGCTCGCCCTCGGCCACCTCGCCGGTGAAGACCCAGACCTGCCCGGCGAGCTCGCGCGCCGGCAGCGCGACGGCGCCGAGGCGGGCGAGCTTGGCGTCGGGGTTCCACGGGACGGCGCAATTGTGGCCGCGGCCGTCGAACTGCCAGCCATGGAAGGGGCACTCGAGCCGACCGCCCGTCACCCGCCCGAGCGACAGCGCCACCCCGCGGTGCGGGCAGCGGTCGACCAGCGCCGCCGGCCGGCCGTCGCCGTCACGGAAGAGCACGACCGGCGTGCCCGCAACCCGCAGCGCGAGCGGCCGGCCGGGGCGAAGCAGCGACGAGGGCGCGACCGGCGTCCACACGTTGGCGAAACCTGGGAACATGGGGGCCTCCTTGATTTTGTATTACGATTGTGACAATAAATTCTCCGATGTCAAGCCGCGGGCCGCCGGTGCACAAACGGGCCGTAGGTCGCACGCCCGGCACGAAGAACCGGGGGCACGAACAGCGCCGCCGCGAGCTTTCGCGGCAGCTCTCGCGGGCGGTGGGGGCGAGCGGCGGCCACCCGAGCCTGCACGAGCGGCGAGCGGCGGCCGCCCGAGCCTGCACGAGCGGCGAGCGGCGGCCACCCGAGCCTGCACGAGCGGCGAGCGGCGGTCGCCCGAGCCTGCACGAGCTGGCGCGCTCGACCCGGGCGTCGATCCTGACGCGCAAGCACTACGTCGGCGACCGCTCGGGCGCGGTGGCCGAGGCCCTGCGCACGGTCGAGGCCGACGCGGCCGCGCACCTCGAGCGGTTCGCCTCGCCCGGGCGGGCGACGCTGCCGGGGTCGCTGCGGGCCATGGACCGAGCTCGCCGAGGCCATGGGCGGGCCGGTCGTCGGGCCGGCGCGGCTCGCCGCGCCGCCCCTCGAACGCGATTCTACGCCCTGCGGCGCTCGTGGCGGCGGCGCAAGAGCCAGCCGAACGCGCCAAGCGCTGCCGCGGCCGGTAGCGAGACGCCTCGGCCGTCGGCGGCGTGGCCGACGACGTCGCAGCCGCACCCGGCGGCCTGGCGCGCGGCGGCGCCCGTTTGCGCCGCCGCGGCGGCCACGAGGTCGAAGGTCGTGTCGCGGTTCGGCAGCAGGCCGCGGAGCTTGGCCTTGTGAACGAGCAGGCCCCCGTCGAGCAGGCCGCGGCTGCGCGCCGGGTCGGCGAACGACGAGGCGGCCCCCTTCGACCGGACGAAGCCCGTCGCCGCGTCGACCGCGGCCGGACCCTGGTAGGCGCCCGCGCGCCGGTCGAAGGACGGGTCCTGGGCGTAGAGGACGTGGTCGAAGTGGTCCTTCTCGTGCACCGTCCCGTCGTGGATGTGCACCGTCGGGAAGAAGAGCGCGCCCGGCGAGCGCGTGTCGAACTCGAAGGCGATCGGGTGGGGCGAGCCCGCGAGCTCTTTCAACTGGAAGACCGCGAAGCCGTAGTCGGCGTAGGCGGGGACGCGAGACCAGGTGTCTTTCGGCAGCACGAAGCGCGGGTCGACGCGGCCGAAGTCGTTCGCCGAGGGCACGAACGTCGCGACGAATTGGCCGACGTCATGAACGGCGAGCGGCGCGGCGGCGGCCGCGACCGCCGACCGCTTCGAGAGGCCGAGGCCCTTGCTCGGGGGCTCGGGGAAGCCCCCCGCCAGGTCGTCGAAGAAGCGGGGGTACGCTTCGAGATTCGCGAAGCGGACGGCGCCTTCTTTGGCGGGGAGCGCGACGGGCAGCGGCAAGATCATCGCGGTCGGGCGCTCGGCCGTGTACCGCATCTGGTACACGAGCGCTTGCGCGCCCGGCTTCGTGAAGCGCGCAAAGATCGAAGTGTCGTGGACTTCTGTCGGGCTCGAAAAGCAGCACATGGGGGCCTCTGGGCTCGAGACGCGCGGCGCGGGCGGAACGATCTATCGTGCGCCCGCTCGGCGCCTTCGGGGGGCAATTCGGCAATCTGCGGCGTTTTTCCGCGGCGGCGGAAGGCCCGCCCGGGGGCGCCGGCGGAGCCGCAGCGCCGGCAACCTGGCTTCGTCCTGCGTTCGCGCCCGGCCCCCTCCGTGGCCGCCCAGCCCGCCCCCGGGCCGCGCCCGCCCCGCCCGACGGCCGCCCGGCGGGCCCGTCAGCTGCACAACAAAAACAATTGCAATTCTTTTGCAAAAGACACAGGCTGCCCTCGTGGGCGGCGCGACGAGAAGAGCATGACGACCGACCGACCGCCCGCGGGGGCCGGCCCGGTCGACGAGGGGGGGCGGCTCGAGGTGCTCGACGCCGTCCGGGGCTTCGCGCTCGGGGGGGTGCTCTTGGCCAACCTCGTCAGCTTCGCGGGCTACTACGTGATGACGCCCGAACGGGCCGACGCCCTGCCGACCGCGCCCTTCGATCGGGCGGTGCGCTTCGGCGTCGACTTCTTCGTCGAGGGCAAGTTTTACTCGCTCTTCTCGCTGCTCTTCGGCGTCGGCTTCGCGCTGCAGCAGCGCCGCGCGCGGGCGCGGGGCGCGCCCTTCGCCCCGCTCTTTCGCCGCCGCATGGCGGTGCTGTTGGCGATCGGCCTCGGGCACCTGTTCGGGCTGTGGCACGGCGACATCCTCGCGCTCTACGCCCTCGCGGGCCTCGCGCTCGTCGCCTTCCGCGACGCGCCCGATCGCGCGCTCGTGCGCTGGGCGGCGGCGCTCGTGTGGCTGCCGCTCGCGTGGCAGGCCGCCCTTTGGCTCAGCGGCGGCGCGCTCGACCCGCTGCCGCCCTCGAAGGCCTTCGCGGCCTGGGTGCAAGGGGCCTTCGGCGGCGGACAGAAGACGCTCTTCGAGCTGCGGTCGTCGCCCGACCCGGGCGAGGTGTTCTTGGGCAACCTGGTCAACGCGCTCTGGCGGCCGGGGCAGTACCTCGAGACGGGGCGACCGGCCAAGGTGCTCGCGATGTTCTTGCTCGGCGCGTGGGTCGGGCGGCGGCTCGCGGGCGACCCGGCGCTGCGGGCCCTGCCGCTCCGGCGCGTCGTCGCCGGGGGGCTCGCCCTCGGGCTCGCCGGCAGCGGCGTCTACGCCGCCGTCGAGGCCCGCACCGGGTCGTCGTTCTCGCTCTCGCCGCTCGGGCTCGTGCAGACCGCGGGCTACGCGCTCGGCGTCGCGCCCCTCGCGCTCGCGTACGGGGCGGCGCTCGCGCTCGCCTGGCGGCACGAGCGGGCGCGGCGCTGGCTGGCCGCGTTCGTGCCGCTCGGCCGCATGGCCATCACCAACTACCTCGGGCAGACGCTGATCGGGCTGTCGCTCTTCTACGGCTACGGGCTGAACCTGATGGGGCGGGTGGGCGCGGTGTGGCTCGTGCCGCTCGCGGCGGCGATCTTGTTCGCGCAGGCCAAGGCGAGCGCGGCCTGGCTCGCGCGCTACCGCTACGGGCCGGTCGAGTGGGCGTGGCGCCAGCTGACGTACGGCCGCCGCCTGCCCTTGCGGCGCGCCGGGCCGGCCCGCGCGAGGCCCGGCCTCTGCTGAGCGGGGCGCGCCACCTCACCCGACCTGGAACGCGCAGTACACCGTGCCGCGCGCGACGAGAAGTAGGTACGCCCCCCGCGGCGCGACCGCGCCGGCGGAGCGTTCTTCGCGCCGACGCGCTCGACGCGAGGCGGGCGCTCGGCTGGCCGCCCTTCAGGGGTCGATCTCGAACCGGACGGTGAACGACTCGCGGCCTTCGTCCAAACAGGTCGCCGGCGCCACGAAGATCGAGACGGAGTAGCGCTCGCCGGGCCGCAGATCGTTGATATCGAACAACCAGGTTCGCCCCTGGTCTTCGGTCCTGGGGGGCCCGTAGGCCGGGGGCCTGGTCGGGCCATTCTCGCGCGCGATCAGAACCCCGAAGCTGTCGCGGCGCACCCGGCCCGCGGCCCCGTAGTCGGCCCGCACCGTGTACGTGGTCGTGTCGGCGGGCAGCGGGCTGGCGGGCTGCTCGAACGTCACCGGCGCGATGGCGGGGCAGTAGTTCGTGGGGGCGCTCTTGTTGTGTACGAGCAGGCCGTCGGCGAAGTAGGTGTGCTCGGGGCCTTCGACGCTCAGGTTGTAAATGGCGATCTCGGCCGCGGCGCGCTCGTCGGCGGCCACCGCGTCGATGGTCTGCGGGGCGGCGCCCGCCCCCTCGAGGGCGAGCAGGGCCTCGCCCTCGCGCAGCTCGCGCACCGGCACGAACGCCGCCCGCGTCTGCGAATACACCGGGTGCGAGGGCGTCACGCCGCGGAGCGAGCGGCCCCCCGCGCGCAGCGTACGCACCTCGCGGACCAGCCCCCGGTGCAGCGCCACGACCCTCCGGCGCACGAGCTCGCCGACGCCCGGATCGAGCGACCAGACCTCGTCGCCGACGGCGAGCGACTCGATGGGGCGGGGCCCGCTCGGCGTCGCGACGAGCGTGCCGGCGACGAAACAGCGTAGATCTTCTTCTTCGGCGCAAGCGCCGAGCGCAAGATGGCCCGAGAGCAGGGCCCCCTGCAGCGCGCGCTTCTTCCACGATGGGTGCATGGTTCGTTCTCTCGCTTCGGGCGCGGGGGCCTTCGGCCGCGCGCGTCGCCCCTCCCCGAGCGCCGCGCCAGCCCGACCTCGCCCTGGTCGAGCAGAGCCATGCAATCCGGGTGCCGAGTGCCCCCACCCCCCCTTCGCACGAAGCGCCCCCCGGCGAGGCACCCGACGTCGCACGAGCCGACCCCGCGGGCGCCGAGTGCTTTGGCCTTTCCGGACCTGCGGGGACACCGCGCTCGCGGTCGCCCTCCGTTCGAGAGGGCCTGCACGCCGCCGCGTCGAGCCGGAGGGCTATGACATTTCGATCCTCAGCGGCCGAGGCGCCCCCACGTCAGCGAAGCACCCAGTGCTCGGGCCGGCTCGACGTTTCGCTCGGCGAAGCACCCGCTGCTGGAAGCAGGTCGATTTTTCTGCCCAGGTGAGCACCCAGTGCTTCGATCAGACCGATTTTTCGTCCGGCCAAGCACCCGGTGCTTCGGTCAGACCGATTTCTCGTTCGCCCAAGCACCCGGTGCTTCGGTCAGACCGATTTTTCGCCCGGCCAAGCACCCGGTGCTTCGGCGGGGTCGGTTTTTCGTCGGGCCAAGCACCCGGTGCTTCGGGTCGGCCCATTGCTTGGTTCGGCCAAGCACCCAGTGCTTCGGCCGGGTCGTCGTCTCAGCGGCGGTGTGCGGCATCGCTCGGGCCCGGGAGAAGGGCCGCCCTGCCATGCGTCGGGCCTTGCCCTCGGCTGGCGCAGGTGGGGGCCGCCGCCCCGGCTCGGCTTCGGGCGGCGAGTCGAGCTTCTCGTAGACCAACACGGCCGCCGCCGGCCGGACGTATTTCTTCATGGGCGGGTTAGCCGCCGGCGCAACCGCTTCATGGCGGCTTGCCCCGGGCCCCGACAACGCTCGCGCCCGCACCGATGAACCTCGACGGGCACCGAGGTATAAACCATCGTGCCGGACGCGCCCCGCGGGGCCCGGCCCGGTGTCGCGGCGCCTCGGGTGCTCCGTCGTTCGCGCCTCAGGACCACGCATGGGCTACAGCGGTACCGAGATCGCCATCATTGGTCTGGCCGGGCACTACCCCGGCTCGCTCGACGTGCACGACTTCTGGCGCCGCCTGTGCCGGGGCGACGAGCTCGTCGGCCGGGCGGCCGCGGGAGGCGCCGGCGCGGCCGGTGCCCCGGGCTCGCTCGACGACCTGGCCTGCTTCGACGCGGCCTTCTTCGGCATCGGTGACGACGAGGCGCGGCTGCTCGACCCGCAGCACCGCCACTTTCTCGAGGTCGCCTGGCAGGCGCTCGAAGACGCGGGGTACGCGCCCCGGCGCGTCCCGGGCCGCGTCGGCATCTACGCCGCGTGCGGGCCGAACGGCTACCTGCGGCAGAACCTGGTGCCGAGCGGCCGGGCGGCGACCGCCGGCGCAAAGCGGCTGCGGCAGACCAACGATCGGGCCGCCCTGCCCGCGCGCGCGTCGCACGCGCTCGGGCTGCGCGGGCCGAGCGTGCTCGTCGAGACGGCCGACTCGTCGTCGCTCGTCGCCGCCCACCTCGCCTGCCAGGCGCTGCTCGACGAAGAGTGCGACCTGGCGCTCGTCGGCGGCGCCTCCTTGAACGTGCGCGGCCGCGCCGGCGACCCGCTGCGCGGCGGCGACGAGTCGCCCGACGGGCGTTGCCGCCCCTTCGCCGCCGATGCCGCGGGCACCGTCTTCGGCAGCGGCGTCGGGTGCGTGGTGCTCAAGCGCCTCGCCGACGCGCTCGCCGACGGCGATCACGTCTACGCGCTCGTCGTCGGCACGGCCGTCGCCAACGACGGCGCGGTCAAGGCGCGCTTCGGCGGCCCGAGCGTCGAGGGCGTGGGCGCGCTCGTGCGCGAGGCGCTGGGCAACGCCGGCGTACGCGCCGCCTCGATCGGCCTCGTCGAAGCCCACGGCGCCGGCGTGGCGGACGACGACGCGGTCGAGCTCGAGGGGCTCGCCCGCGCCTTCGGCGCCCTGCCTCCCGGCGGCTGCGCCCTCGGCTCGGTCAAGGCGAACGTCGGCCACCTCGACGCCGCCGCCGGCGTGACGTCCCTCATCAAGGCCGCCCGCGCGCTCGGCGACGGCGTGCTGCCGCCGAGCCTGCATGCCCCCGCGCGCCCCGCGCCGGCGCTCGCGGGCGGCCCTTTCTTCGTGCCGGCCGCGGCCGCCCGCTGGCCGCGCGGCCCCGAGCCCCGGCGCGCCGGCGTCGGCTCGCTCGGCGCCCACGGCACCGGCGCGTTCGTCGTGCTCGAAGAGCCGCCGCCCGCCCCCGCCGCCCCCGACGACGCCGAGCCGCGCGAGCTCGTGCCGCTGAGCGCCGCGTCGGCGGGGGCGCTCGAACGGCTCACCGAGCGGCTCGCTGGGCGCCTCGCCGAGAGCCCGGCGCCCCCACTGAGCGACGTCGCCTTCACGCTGCAGCGCGGCCGCGACGCCCTGGCCTTCCGCCGCTTCGTGGTCGCGCGCGACGCGGCTGACGCGGCGCGCGCGCTCGGCACGCCCGCCCGAAGGCGCGATCGGCGCCCGGGCGGGCGTCCCGCCCTCGCGTTTCTGCTGCCGGGCCAAGGCGCCCAGTGGCCGGGCATGGCCGCCGCCGCGTACCGCCGCGAGCCCGCCTTTCGCGAGGAGCTCGACGCCTGCCTCGAGCGGGTGCGAGCGCTGACCGGACTCGATCTCGCGCCGCTCTTGCTGGGCGCGACCGGCGGCGAGGCCGCCGCCGAAGCGCTGCGGCCGACCGAACGGGCGCAGCCGGCGCTCTTCGCGGCCTCGTACGCGGCCGCGCGGCTCCTCGTGCGCTGGGGGTTGTGCCCCGAGATCTTGCTCGGCCATAGCGTGGGCGAGTGGGTGGCGGCGTGCCTTTCGGGCGTCGTTTCGCTCGGAGACGCGCTGGCGCTGGTATGCGAGCGCGGCCGGCTCATGGCCGAGGCCGAGCCCGGCGTGATGGTGGCGGTGGCGCTGGGCGAGGGCGAGCTCGGCCCGCTGCTCGGCCCCGGTCTATGCCTGGCGGCGGTCAACGCGCCCCGGGCGTGCGTGGTCGCCGGCGAGCTGCCCGCGATCGAGGCGCTCGAGCGGCGCCTCGCCGACCGGGGGGTGAGGGCGCGGAGGCTCGAGACCTCGCACGCCTTTCACTCGCCGAGCATGGAGCCGGCCGCCTCTGCCTTCGAACGCGTCGTGCGCGCGGCGCGCCTCTCGCCCCCCGCGCTGCCCTTCTATTCGAACGTCACCGGCCGCCGCATCGAGGCCGCCGAAGCGACCGACCCCGCCTACTGGGCGCGACAGCTGCGGGCGGCGGTGCGCTTCTCGGACGCGGCGGCCGATCTGGTGCGCGCGCCCGGCCGCATGGCGATCGAGGTCGGCCCAGGCCGCGCGCTCGGCGCCTTCGTCGCGCAGCAGCCCTCGCGCGCTGACGGGCTGGTGGTGGCGTCAACGCTCGGGGGGCCGGCCGACGAGGGCGGGGGCGTGGGCGGCCTGCTCGAAGCGCTCGGGCAGGCGTGGCTGGCGGGGGCCGAGATCGACTGGACGGCGGTGCAAGCACGCGCCCCGCGGCGGCGCGTTTCGCTCCCGCCCTACCCTTTCGAACGCACCCGCCACTGGGTCGAGCCGGCCGGCGACGACGCGGCAGCGACGCCCGCGGGGGGAGCATCGGGGCCCGGGCGGCCGACGGACGGAGGCGCGCCGAGAGCGCCGGCCCCGGCCGCCACGCCGCCCCCGATCGCTGCCCGAAATGGCCCGGCGCCCGACGTGTCGACGCTTGCGCCCGCCCGGCGCGACACGTCGCCGCTCGCCCCCGTCCGGCGCGACGCGCCGCCGCTCGCGCCCGCCCGGCGCGACGCGCCGCTGCCGCTGTCGTTCGCCCAGCAGCGGCTTTGGTTTCTCGACCGGCTCGCGCCCGGCGACCCGGCGTACAACCTGCCGCTCGTGCTGCGGCTGCGCGGCGCGCTCGACGTGGCGGCCCTCGGCGGCGCGCTCGGCGATCTGGTGCGCCGGCACGAGGCGCTGCGCACGACCTTTCACGAGGCCGAGGGCGGGCCCGAGCAGCGCGTCGGCGCCCCGGCGACGCCGCCGCTGCCGCTCGTCGATCTGTCGCCGCTGCCGGAGGCCGAGCGCGAGGCGCGCGCCCTCGAGCTCGCCGCCGACGAGGCGACGCGCCCCTTCGATCTCGAGCGCGGCCCCCTCTTGCGCGCCACGCTCGTGCGCCTGGCGGGGCGCGAGCACTGGCTCTTGCTGACGGCGCACCACATCGTCTGCGACGGCTGGTCGCACGGTGTGATGGCACACGAGCTCGGGGCGGCGTACCGCACCCGCCTCGCCGGCGCTTCGCCCGACCTGCCGCCGCTGCCGCTGCAGTACGCCGACTACGCCGCCTGGCAGCGGGCCTGGCTGCAGGGGCCGGCGCTCGAGCGGCTCACGACCTACTGGCGCGAAGCGCTCGACGGCGCCCCGCACCTGCTCGCCCTGCCGACCGACCGCCCCCGGCCCGCGCGGCGCTCGGGGCGAGGCGCCAGCGCGCGGGTCGAGGTGGCGCGCGAGGCGAGCGCGGCGCTCGGCGCGCTCGCCCGGGCCGAGGGGGCGACGCTCTTCATGGCGGCGCTGGCGGCGTTCCAGCTCATGGTGGCGCGGCTGAGCGGGCAGCGCGATCTGCTGATCGGCTCCCCCTCGGCCGGGCGCGCGCACCCGCAGACCGAGGCGCTCGTGGGCCTCTTCGTCGACACGCTGGTCTTGCGCGCGCGCGTCGATTTCGACGCGCCGTTCCGGTCGCTGCTCGCGCAGGCGAAGCGCACGTGCCTCGGGGCCTATCGCCACCACGCCCTGCCCTTCGAGCGCTTGGTCGAGATCGTGCGCCCGCCGCGCGACGCCGGGGTGCCGCCCCTCGTGCAGGCGATGTTCGTCTTGCAAAACGCGCCGCTGCCCTGGCCGCACCTGCCCGGCCTCGAGCTCGAACGCATCGATCTCGGGGCCCGAACGGCTCAGGTCGATCTGGCGCTCGTGCTCACCGAAACGCCCGAGGGCCTGCGCGGCTCGCTCGAGTACGACACCGACCTCTTCGAGCCGCCGACCGGCGCCCGCCTCGCCGCGCTTTTCGGCGCCCTCGTCGAGGCCGTCGTCGCCTCGCCCGACCTGCCCGTCGGCTCGTTGGCCCTCGTCGACGCCGCCGAACGTCGCCAGCTCGAGGCGTGGGGGCGGGGCCCCGAGCCCGCCCTTGCGGCCGATCGCGTCGATGAGCTCGTCTCGGTCCGGGCTGCGCGCGCGCCCGACGCGACGGCGATCTTGTATGGCGCCGAACGCTGGACGTACGCGCGCCTCGAAGGCGAGGCTACGGCCCTCGCCCGGGCGCTGCGTCGGCTCGGCGCGGGGCCCGAGCGGGTCGTGGGCGTGCTGCTCGAGAGCTCGCCCTGGCTCGTCGTCGCCCTGCTCGGCGTGCTGAAATCGGGCGCCGCCTATCTGCCGCTCGACCCGAGTCACCCGCCCGCGCGCCTTTCGTCCGCGCTCGAGCAGGCGGGCGTCTCGGCCGTGATCACCGTGCGGGCGCTGGCGTCGGCCCTGCCCTCGACCGCGCCGGCGGCGCTCGTCCTCGACGAGATGCCGCCCTCGAGCGAGACCGGCCCGGCGCCGCCCCCGGGCTGCTACCCCGACCAGCTCGCTTACGTGCTCTTCACGTCGGGCTCGACCGGGCGCCCGAAGGGCGTGCTCGTGCCCCACCGCAGCCTGGTCAACACGGCCCTCGCGTCGGCCCGCGCGCACGGCGTGGGGCCGGACGCGCGCGTGCTGCAGTTCGCGCCGCCCGGCTTCGACGCTTCGATCGTCGAAATGGCGTCGGCGCTGATCTCCGGCGCCTGCCTCGTCATCGCCCCGCGCGAGGCGCGCGCGCCGGGCGAGCCCCTGCGCGCGCTCTTGCGCGCGGCGCGCGTGAACGTGGCCGTCTTGACGCCGTCGGTGCTCGCGCCGACTGACCCCGAGGGCTTGCCCGATCTCGCGACCGTCGTGTCGGTCGGCGAGCCCTGCCCGCCCGAGCTGGTTCGCCGCTGGGGGCCGGGGCGCCGTCTGCTCAACGCCTACGGGCCGACCGAAGCGGGCGTCTGCGCCGCCATCACGCCCGGGCCCGTCGCGGCCGAACGCCCGAGCGTCGGCCGCCCCTGGCCGCACGCGCGGCTCTACGTCGTCGACGATCGGCTCGAGCTCGTGCCGGCGGGCGCCGTGGGCGAGCTCTGCGTCGCCGGCGAAGGCCTGGCGCGGGGGTACTTCGGCGCCGCGGCGACCGCCGAACGCTTCGTGCCAAACCCCTTCGCGCGCCGCCCCGGCGAGCGCCTCTACCGCACGGGCGATCGCGCGCGTTGGCTGCCCTCGGGCGAGCTCGAGATCGTCGGCCGGCTCGACCATCAAGTGAAGGTGCAGGGCGCGCGCGTCGAGCTCGGCGAGATCGAGGCGGCCCTCCGCGCCGAGCCCTCGGTCGCCCACGCCGCCGCCCTCGTGCGCGAAGACGCCCCCGGCGACCGGCGCCTGGTCGCCTACGTCTGCGCCCCGCCCGGACGCCCCGCCCCC
>DASTPP010000390.1:0-46839 GCA_035762175.1 Polyangiaceae bacterium
GGGGCCCCCGACGGCCCGGGCGCTGCCACGCAACCTGCCCAGGAGCGTTGATCAATTCGAACAACGCCTTTGTACAACTTGCTCGAACGACGCCCTTGGACAACTTGTGCAAGGGCGGCCCCCCCGTCGTCGAGAGAGGGCCGCTGCCTCGTCCGCAAGTAAGGGCGGGTCGTGCAAGGGCCCTCCGTTTGGGCTCGCCGACCCGACCCCGTCGGTGGAACGCACTTTGCCACGGAGGGGAGCCACTATGGGTCTTTCGCGCACTTGGCTCCTGCCCGTCTTGGCCTCGCTCGGTGTTGCCTGCGCTCCGGACGACGCCGACCTCTTCGAGCGTGGCGCCCCGGCCCCCGCCTGCGACGGCGCGTCCGTCGGCGAGGCGGCCGAGCCGGGGGGGGTACATGGCTTTGCGTCCGAGGCCGAGCTCGTCGCCCGCCTCGACGAGCTCGACGCGAGGCGGGGCGTCCTCGCCGCGGGCTGCGGCGAGGGGGCGGCGCTCGGGGCGGCGGGGCCGGTCGAGGCGGGGCGTCCGAGCGAGCTCGAGCCGGGCGTCGACGCCGGCGACATCGTCAAGCAGGCGGGCGCGCACCTCGTGGTGCTGCGGCGGGGCATGCTCTACGCGGTCGAGGCCTCGGGGGCCGCGCCCGAGCGGCTCGTCGACGCGATCGCCGTGGCCGGCGAGGGCGCGCCCCCGGGCGACGCCTGGTACGACGAGGTGCTCGTCCGGGGCGAGCTCGTTTACGTGGCCGGCTTCCGCCGGGGCGAGGGGGGGGCGTCGGCGCCGGGCAAGGCCGAGCTGCGTAGCTTTCGCCTCTCGAACGGAAAATTCACGCGCCTGCACGGCGTCGCCTTCGAGTCGTACGACTACTTCGCGAGCGGCGCCAACGCGAGCCGGCTCGCGGGCGACCAGCTCGTCTTCTTCACGCGCTACCCGCTCGAGCGGGGGCCGGGCGGCGCGCCGGACTACCCCGAGCTGCTCGAGGCGGGCGGCGACGGCCAGCTCCGCGCGCTCGGCCCGCTCTTCGGCGCCGCCGACGTCGTGACCGCGGCCGTCGAGCCCTCGGCGCGGCCCGCCTTCTACACGGTCGTGCGCTGCGCGCTGCCCGACTCGGGCGAGCTCGCCTGCCGCGCGCGCAGCCTGCTCGGCGCCGGCTCGCGCCTGACGCACGTCTCGGCGGGCGCGCTCTACCTCTGGGCCGACTCGCACGTCTACCGCTTCGACCTCGCGTCGCTCGACGTGACGACCCACCGCGCGCGCGGCCTCCCGGTCGACGCCTTCTCGCTGCGCGAGCGCGGCGGCGAGCTGCTCGCGCTCTCGAACCGGCAGCTGGGGCTCGGCGGCGTCGAGCTCTTGCGGCTGCCGCTCGCGGCCTTCGACCGCGCGGGCGCGCAGCCCGTCGCGGCGACGCCGGTGCACGAGGCCCGCCCGGCCTACGAGGGCCGCTTCGCCGGCGACTCGCTCGTCGCGGCCCTCGGCGCCAGCGACCCCTCGACCGAGGGCACGACCGAGCTCATCTCGTTGGACCTGGCGACGGGCGCCTCGAGCCTCGTCCCGAGCGGCCCCGTCGCCCGGATCGAGCCGCTCGACGGCGGGCGCGTCCTGGTCGTCGCGGGCGAGGGCGGGCCCGGCGGCGGGGCGTCCGGCGTCGCGCTGCGCGTGCTGCCGATCGGCGATCTGGGCCGGACGCTCGGCGAGCTGCGGCTCGAAGGTCTCGTCGAGGGCGAGGGGCGCAGCCGCGGCTTCTCCTTCCGGGCCGAGGCCGAAGGCGCGGGCACCTTCGGCCTCGCCCTCACCGGCGAGCCCGACGAGACGGCCTCGCGGGGCTTCGGGCGCCGCGCCTCGAGCCTCGGCTTCTTCGACCTGAGCGCCGCCGGCGCGCTGACCTACCTCGGCCTCGTCGCCCCCGCCCAGCCCGAAGCCGAATGCGGCGGCTCGTGCGTCGACTGGTACGGCAACACGCGCCCCGTCTTCGCGGGCGATCGGGCCTACGCGCTGATGGGCGGCGAGCTCGCGCCGCTCGCGCTGCGGCCGGGCGTCGGGCGCCGGGGCGACGCGGTCTTGCTCGGGCCGGGCGGCGCGGCCCCCTGAGCGGGGCCGACCAACGCCGAAGGCCACCCCGCCGCGGGGGCGGCCTTAGGGCGGCGGCGCCGTGGCGCCGGGGGGCGCTCAGCGCACCCAGATCGCCTGGGCCGCGCCGGCCGTCGGGTAGCTGCAAAAGACACCGACCACCGAGCCGTCCCTCTTCAGGGTGCCGCCCGCGGCGCCGAGGGTAAAGCCCTTGTTGATCTGGTCGGGCACGCCGCTGAAGCCCCAGCCGGCGCCGAGCTCGTTGTGGCCCTTGCAGTCGAGCCCTCGGCCCGTCCGGGGCCGCCCGGAGCCGGAATAGCGTTCGCGGCGCCCCGGTTGGCCCCCGCCTCGCTTCCCATCGGGAGAGACCATGAAGGTTACGTTCGCCGAATTTGCCAAGGGTTGGCTCGCGCCGGGCGCTGCAGGGGGCGGCGAGGCCGAGGGCGCCGAGCCCGAAGACTGGGGCCCCGCGCGCCGCGTGGCCTTCCGCTTCGCGTTCGCGTACTTGGTGCTCTACAACTCGTTCGGGCCGCTCACGCTGCTCGGCGAGGTGCCGCCCTTCAGCACCCTGATGGAGGGGTACGAGGCGCTATGGAATGCGATCGTGCCCTGGGTCGGCCGGCGCGTGCTGGGCGTGACCGGCCCGATCGTGAACGCCCCGACCGGCGCCGGCGACACGATGTACGCCTACGTCCGCCTCTTCTGTGACGCCGTGCTGGCGGTGGCGGCGACGGCGGTCTGGTCGCTGCTCGACCGGCGTCGGCCGAACTACGCGCGCCTGCAGGGGGCGCTGCGCGTCTACCTGCGCTACACGCTCGCGCTCGCCATTCTGTTCTACGGCGCGGATAAGGTCATCAAGGCGCAGTTTCCGACGCCGACGCTCGGCCACCTCGCGCGGACGTACGGCGAGTCGACGCCGATGGGCCTGTTGTGGACATTCATGGGCTACTCGACCGCGTACAACGTCTTCGCCGGCGCGGGCGAGACGCTCGGCGGGCTCTTGCTCTTCTTCCGGCGCACCACGACGCTCGGCGCGCTCGTCGTCTCGGCCGTGATGGGGAACGTGGTGATGTTGAACTTCTGCTACGACGTGCCCGTCAAGCTCTACTCGACGCATCTGCTCTTGATGGCGTTCGTTCTGCTCGCCCCCGACGCGCGCCGGCTCGCCGACGTGCTGGTGCTGGGCCGGGCGACGGCGGCGCTGGCCCCGCGCGCGCCCTTCCGGGCGCGCTGGCTCGAGCGGGCGCGGCTCGTCGTCAAGCCGCTCTTCATCGTCGGCGCCCTGTGGACGGTCACCTCGCTGGCCCTCTCGGGCTACCAGGTTCGAGGCCCGGACGCCCCGAAGCCCGAGCTTTATGGCATGTATCAGGTCGAGTCCTTCGAGCGAAAGAGCGGGGGCGCCGCCGCCCCTTGGGCCACGCTCGCCGTGGGCCGGGGCTCGCTGGTCATGAGGCGCGCCGACGGCGCGGGCCGCTCGCTGCGCGTCAAGCTCGACCCCGACAAGAAGCGCATCGAGCTCGCGCCCCTGCCGGCTGGCCTGCGCGCGCCCGGCGAGGGGCCGGTCGAACTTGCTTACGAGCGGCCCGACCCCGAGCACCTGCGCCTCGAGGGCGAGTTCGAGGGCGAGGCGATCGTCGTCACGCTCAAGAAGGTGCCCGAGCCGCCCTCGCGCTTGATGAGCCGCGGCTTTCACTGGGTGAACGAACTACCTTACAACCGGTGAGCCGGCGGGGGCCGGCCCCGGCGGCTTAACCCCGCGACCTCGAAGATCGCTTCGATCTCGACGGGGATGCCGGCCGGCAGGCTCGGCGCCCCGATCGCGCTGCGCGCCGCGAGCCCGGCGGGGCCGAAGATCTGCACCTTGGGCGGGTCGGGTAGAACGATGTTCAGCTCCGCGAGTCGCGCTTCGTGGCTCATGGCCCCTGCCTCCCGTCGCGCCGGCGCCCGCCGGCGGGGGCGCGCGGGGCGCCCGGGCGGCGAGGGTACCACGGGCGGCCGAGGGGCCATCTACGAAGGCTTTCGTTGACAACCTACGAATCTCTTCGTAGTGTCGGGGGCATGAAGCGCGAAGCGCCGCCGAAGCCGACGCCCGCCGAGCTCGAGCTGCTGCGGGTGCTCTGGGCGCGCGGGCCCTCGACCGTGCGCGAGGTGTGCGAGGCGCTCGGCGAGACCAAGTCGGTCGGCTACACGAGCGTGCTCAAGTTCCTGCAGATCATGACGGCCAAGGGGCTCGTGCGCCGCGACGAGGCCCAGCGCGCCCACGTCTACGAGGCCTGCCGGCCGGCCGAGCAGACGAAGCGAGAGCTGGCGGGCGAGCTCTTGCAGCGGGTGTTCGGGGGCTCGGCCAGCGAGCTCATGCTGCACGCGTTGGCGGGGCGAAGGGCCTCGCGCGAAGAGATCGACGAGATGCGCAAGCTCCTCGACGAGCACGAGAAGAGGCGCCGGTGACCGCGGCCGAACGCCGCCACGAAAGGGCCCGCCGATGACGAACGCCGAATGGCTGCCCCACGACGTGATCCGGGCGGCGGGGCTCGCCCTGCTGCACTCGCTCTGGCAGGGCGCGGCCCTCGCCGCCCTCGCCGCCGCCGCGATGGCGCTCGCGCGCCGCGCGTCGGCGCGCTACCTCGTCGCGGTCTCGGCGCTCGCGCTCGCCCTGGCCGCGCCCGCCGCGACCTTCGCGCTCGTCTACGCCCGCGGGGGCGCCGCGCTCGGGCCGCCCTTCGCCTCGCTCGACGCGCGGGGCGCGCCGCTGGCGGCGATCTTCGGCCGCGCGCACGGGGCCGGCGCGTCATTCGCCCTCTCGCCCGGGCGGGGCTCGTCGGCCGACGACCTCGCCGGGCTCGTCGCGCTCTGGCTCGCGGGCGTCGTCGTCTTCGGCGGGCGCGCGGCCGGCGGGGTGGCGCTCCTCGCGCGCCTGCGGCGGCGGCCGGGGGCCGCGCTCGACCCGGCGCTCGAGCGGCTCGGCGAAGAGGTGCGGCGGGCGCTCGGCCTCGGGCGCGTGGTGCGCTACGCCCGCTGCGACTGGCTCGACGCGCCCGCCGCGGTGGGCTGGCTGCGCCCGGTCGTCTACCTGCCACTCGCCGCGCTGAGCGGCCTCTCCGAGTCGCAGCTGCGCGCCGTCATCGCGCACGAGCTCGCCCACGTGAAGCGGCTCGACGCGCTGGTCAACGGGTTCCAGATCGCGGCCGAGGCGCTGCTCTTCTACCACCCCGCCGCGTGGTGGCTGAGCCGGCGCATCCGCGAAGAGCGCGAGCACTGCTGCGACGACGTCGCCGCGGCGGCGTGCGGCGACCCGGCCGACTACGCGCGCGCGCTGCTCTCGCTCGAGGAGGCGAGGGCCGCGCTGCCCTTCGCGATGGCCGCGAACGGCGGGTCGCTCCGGGCGCGCGTCGCGCGGCTGCTCGCCGGCGGCGACGAGGGGCCGGGCCTGCGGGCGTCCGCGGCGGTCGCGGCCGCGGCGTCGCTCGCGGCGGCGCTCGCGGTCGGCGCGTGCCTGCTCGGCCTCGAGTTCGGCGCTTCGTGGAGCGTGAAGGTGAGCGCGGCGCGCCCGGCGGGCGCCCCCCCGGCGGCGGGCCCCGAGGCCGGCGACGGGGGCGAGGGCGCGCCCGGCCTCGACCAGCTCGTCGCGTTCCGCATCCACGGCGTGACGCCGGCGTTCGTCCGCAGCGTCCGCGAGGCCGGCTACTCGCCCGACGCCGACCAGCTCGTCGCGATGCGCGTCCACGGCGTCACCCCCGAGGACATCGCCGAGCTCGGCGAGCTCGGCTACCGCCGCCTCGACGTCGACGACCTCGTCGCGTTCCGCGTCCACGGCGTCACGCCGGCGTTCATCGCCGCCGTCCAGAAGCTCGGGTACGCGCGCCCGTCGCCCGACGAGCTCGTATCCCTGCGGATCCACGGCGTCACCCCCGAGGACATCGCTGAGCTCCGCGCCCTCGGCGTGCCCGGCGAAGGCGAGCGCGGCGCCGGGCGCGCGCGCGCCCGCCGGCACGCGCGCCACGACTGAGCCCCTTCGCGTGCCCCCCGCCGGCCTCCCCGCCGCCCCTCGCGACGATCGCGCCATGAACGACGAGCTGCACCCCTACGACGGCCGGGAGCGCAGGTTCCGCGACGACGACGCCGACCCCGAGCGGCGCGCCCGCGGCCTCGCCCTCGTCGCCCGCCTGCTTCGCCTGCCCGCGCCGCCCCCCGCCCGGGGCCTGCGCTACGATCTGTCGTACTACAGCGGCGGCATCGGGGTGATCGACTGCCTGTACGTGGCGATGCCTTGCGCGCCGGCCGACGCCGAGGCGATCGCGGCGCGCGCGGGGCTGCTCAGCCCCGAGGCCATGGGCGACGATGCCGAGCGGCGCGAGGCCTTCGAGTGGCTCGTGCGCGGCGAGGCCCGGCCCGAGGCCACGACGGCCGAGGCGGTCGCGGCGTTCATCGACGAGCGGCGCGTCGAGTTCCAGCCGCCGCCCGGCGCGCGCGCGCGGGCTTGGTTCTGGCCCGACAGCGACGTCAACGCGTGGTCGCTGATCTATGCGGCCGAGGGGCAGCTCGGCTTCATCGCCTACGACCAAGGCTGAGTCCGACCACGGTGCTCTCTCGGGGGCGCTCCGGCCCGAGCCGACGAGGCGACAGCTCGGCTCGTCACGAGCTGAGCTTTGTCGCGAAGGCCGAAGCGCCCCCCGAGAGAGCACCGCTCGCGCTCGCCCGGGGCCCGCGTCGGGGGTACACTCGGCGGGTGAGCGGCGTTCGGGCCGCTGAAAGAGCTCCCCCATGCACATCCAGACCTTCTCTTGGGCCGCGGCCCTGGCCTTGATTGGTTGCAGCCCCTCGCCGTCGGCGCCTTCGCCCGACAGCCCCGCCGGCGGGCCGCCCGACGCGGTCGTGTCCGAGCGTCCCAAGCTCACCCAGGCGCAGTGCGAGGCCCAGGGCGGCACCGTCACGGGCGACATCGGCGACGGCGCCACGAGCCGGCCCGACTACGTCTGCGCGAGCGGAAAGAAGCCGAGCGGCAACATCGTCCCGGCCGAAGGCGGGCCGATCGCCGTCGAAGGCGCCGTCTGCTGCCCCCGCTGAGCGCGGGCACGGTGGCGCCGGCGCTCGGCCTGGCCGGCTGGGCTCGCCATCGGGCGAGGCGCGCGACCGCGCCGTGAGGGCCGCCCCGGGGCGCGCCCTCGGCGGCGGGCGCGGGGCCAGCGCTTGGTTCGCCTCGACCGAGAGCGGGCTCTTCGGCACCCTCGGCGCCACGAGCTCCGGCGGGCTCGACGGGCGCCGACACGCCCGCCGGCACGCCGGGCCGCTCGCGCGCCCTGCCTACTGACAGCTGCAAACGGGAGGCGGGCCCAGCGTGCAGACGAGCTTCTCGCCCGGCAGGCAGAAGGGCGCGGCCTGGGCGCTGACGTCGGCCTCGGCCCCCTTCGTGGGCTCGACGGACGCGTCGTCGCCCTCGTCGGGTGCGGCGTCGGCGGCGCAGCCGACGAGGGCGAGGGGCAGCAAGAGGGCGGAGAGAAACAGGCGGTTCATGGTCAGACTCCTTCGGGGTGATGAAAGCTTCGCCGCGCGCCATGTCGCTAGCGCGCGTTGGTTCGCGCGCGACGCACGTCGCCCGGCGACCGAGTGGGCGCGTCCTCGCGGGGCGAGCCTTACGGCGCCGAACGATTCGCAAGCGTCGTGCCGGCGGCGGGCCGGGGCGCCGCACCGAGGCGGGGCCGAAGCGTCAGCGTTTGGCCCCCCATCGTTCGTCGAGGGGGGCGTCCGCTTTGCGCTCCGTGCGCAAGCACGAGATGCGCACCTTGCCCATCACGGGCAAGGCCATGCTGTGGGTCAGCCGTACCTCCTGTCGGCAGTGCGCGCCTCGGGCCGCCCGAGCAGGCGCGCCCCGCGATCGAGAACGAGCAGGGGCGGGCCGAAGAGCCCGAGTGCGGCATTGCCCCCGTCGCCGGGGCCGAGGGGTATGATGGCGGCGCTTGCGGCCAGAAGGGCGAGCGTGCACCCTGAATCGTTCGGGGCCGAGGCGCATCAGGCAACTACGGCATGAGGCCGGTGCGGTAGCCTTCGGCGGGGTAGATGCAATGACCGTTTCTTCCAAGCAAGCCCGGGTGCGACCAGTAGCGCTTGCCCTCTTCTCTCTCTCGGGCGTCGGCCTCGTCGCCTGCGTCGAGCCCTCGCCGGACGGTGGCGCCGGGGTGGGCGGCGCGGCGGGCTCCGGCCAGGTCGGCAAGGCGGGCCGCGGGGGCGCGGCGGGCGCCGCGGGGCAGGCGGGGGCGGGTGATGGGGGCGCGGGCGGCGTCGGCGGCGCGGCGGGCGAGGCCGGGGCTGGCGGCGAGGCCGGCGAAGCGGGGGCCGGTGGCGCGGGCGGCGCGGGCGGCGCGGGCGGCAGGGCGGGCGAGGCCGGGGCGAGCGGCGCGGCGGGCGAGGCCGGGGCGGGCGGCTCGGGCGGTGCCGCCGGCGAAGCGGGGGCCGGCGGCGCGGGTGGCGTGGCAGGTGCGGGCGGAGCGGGCGGCACCTGCGGCGGGCTCGAGAGCGTGGTGCTCGGCACGTACTCTCTGGCGCTCACCAACGAGGTCAAGACCTGCTCGCAAATCACCCTCGAGTGTACGACCCAGACCCAGACGGGGGTCGCCTCCTACGACATCATTGCCGAATCGGTCTTGCCGGACGGCACGGTGCCTCTGCGCACCGAGCTACGCGCGCCCACCCTCTTTCTCGACGGCAGCGATCAGCACGAAGAATACGAGACGCCGTACGTTTTTTACCCCTCCGATGGCACCGCCGGCCCATGGCACCCCGACCGGGCCGCCACCGAGACGTGGGTGCAGCTCGGGGGGTTCACCAACTGCCCGTACGACCCGAGCTATCCCACCAAGATAGAGGTCGACATCGATCTCGCGACCGGCGCGATCACGCGCTTTTACCGCCGTTGCTTGAACATCGGTGAGTTCGCGTCGGTCTATTACGACGTCACCACGACCGGCACCGGCGCCTTCGTTTGCCAGCCCTGAGCGGGGGCGCGAGCGCCGCCCCCCCGGCCCTCGGCTCGGGGCCTTGGGCCGCCGCCCGGCGCCGGCGCCCTCTCAGCGCGCGGCCCGCTCGAAGACGTAGCTCGTCTGCCCGTAGCGCACCGCGAGGGTCGGGCGGCGCTCGTCGCCGCCGACGACCTCCCAGCCGCCTTCGGGCGGGGGGCTGTCCGGCTCGCCCGCGGGGCGGGGCGCGGGCCGGGCCGCGCGCGCTAACTTCGCGGCCAGCCGCCGGCGCTGCCGGATCGCGTCCGCCAGCGCGAGCCGTTGCTCGAAGGTGAGCTGCTCCCAGCGGTTGGCCGGGGCGGTGTTCGTCAACACTTGTCCGTCGTTCTTGGCCGAGTTGAGCCACTCTTTGGCCGCGAGCAAGTCGTTCTTCAACCGCTCGGCCGCGGCCCGGCCGCCCTTCGACGTCTTCGCCATAGCCTATGGCCTAAGATAGCCGCCCGCGACGAGTCAAGCGCCGCGGGCCCGCGTCACACACCTGTCACAGGCTGAGCACGCGCGCGTCGCCGCGTTCACGTCGGCTCGTCGCGAAGAAGGCATCGGGGCGCCACGCGCGGCCGCCACGATGCCTGCCCCGAAGCCCGCCCCGCCCCGGGGCCGGGCGCGCGCAACGAGGTGTCTTCGATGAGCGGTCGAGTGTTCGGTCTCTGTCGCTACGGTTTGGGTGGCGCCTTCGCGATCGCCGTGGGCCTCGCGGCCTGCGGCGACGACGACGATCCGGCGGGCGATCCGCGCGCGGGCAGCGGCGGCGGCGCGGGCGGCGGCGTCGCCGGCGCGTCCGGCGCGGCGGGGTCGGGTGGCGGCGCGGGCGGCGGCTCGGCCGGCGGCGGTGGCGGCTCGGCCGGCGGCGGCTCGGCCGGCGGCGGCGGCTCGGCCGGCGGGGCGGGCGCCGGGGGAGGGGCGGTGGTGCTGACGGGCCTGCCGGCGCGCGCGCGCTCGCTCGTCGAGGCGTACGCGGCCGACGCCGTGCCGGCCGGGGTCGAGTTCCCCGTCGTGGCGGCGACCGACGACCAGGTCCGCTCGCTCGCGGGCGCGGTGCAGAGCGTGGTCGTCTCGTGGCTCGACCCGCTCACGGCCGACGAGAACTTCGCCGGCGGAGCGCCCTTCTTCGGGGCCAACAACGATTACATCGCGTACTTCGGCGAGGGCTGGGACGCGACGCCCGGCGACGCGCCGCAGTGGCACGGCAGCAGCGAGGCCGCCTGGCTCTGGGTCAACCACGAGTACTTGAGCAACGACGGGCCCGCGCTCGCGAGCGCCCCCACGGGCCAGCACCTGACGCTCGCGGCCTTCTTGCGCGACAAGGGCGTCATCACGACCGACCCCGCGTCCCAGGTCTGGACGCAGCCCGAGCTCGACGCCTACGTCGCCGCCTGGAAGCGCCACGTCGGCGGCTCGTGGGTGCGCGTCACCCGCTCGCCCTCGGGCGCCTGGTCGCTCGACCGCGGCGCCGCCAACCTCCGCTACGACGCGACGAGCGACACGCGCTCGCTCTTGACCGGCCACACCCTCGCGGCCGGCGACGTCGACGACGCCGGCGCGCCGCTGCCCGCGGGCGTCATCGCGGGCACGCTCGCCAACTGCTCGGGCGGGCAGGCGCCCTGGGGCACGGTCATCACGGCGGAAGAGAACTTCCAGTTCACCTACGGCGACGCCGAGCTCGGCTGGAGCGAGAACGCCGGCTTCGACCCGACCAAGGGCCTCGGCCCGGGCCAGCCGCTCGCGCTCAACTTCGCGCCCCAGACCGCGGGCACCGACTTCGGCCGCGCGAGCGTGGGCCTGCACAGCCCCGAGGCCTACGGCTACCTCACCGAGATCGACCCCGGCGCCGCGCCCGGCCAGCACTACGGCGCGGGCGGCACCGCCCGCGGGCACAAGAAGCTCGGCTACTTCGGCCGCGCCCGCTGGGAGAACGCCGCCTTCGCCGTCGACGAGGCCTGGAAGCCCCTCGCCGGCAAGCGCCTCGTCGTCTACAGCGGCGACGACCGGCGCGGCGGGCGCATCTACAAGTTCGTCTCGCGCGAGCCCTACGCGGCCGGCATGACGCGCGAACAGGCGCGCGCGCTGCTCGACGACGGCGACCTCTACGTCGCGCAGTTCGACGGGCTCGACAACGCCACCGGCAAGTACCTCGTTGCGACCGGCCGCGCGCCCACCGAGACCAAGCCCGGCCAGGGCCGTTGGATCCACCTGAGCGTCGACAACGTGACCGACGACGCCCCCAACGCCGCCGCCCTCGGCGCCCCCGGCAAGAAGGTCGGCGACGCCCTCAAGGACCTCGCGTGGAACGGCCTCGGCGGCTTCGCGAGCGACGACGTCGTGCGCCGCGCCCTCTTCACCGCCTCGAACAAGCTCGGCATCATGGAGCTGAACCGCCCCGAAGACGTCGAGTGGAACCCCCGCGACCCCTCGGGCAAGCCCCGGCTCTACGTCGCCTTCACCAACCACAACCGCATCACCCAGCTCACCCCCCAGGGCGTGCTGCGCAAGGCGGCCGACTGCGAGGGCGACAAGCTGAAGGCGTGCAGCCGCAACGACACCGTCGGCTCCATCTTCTCGATCGAAGAGGCCGACCCGGCCGACCCCGGCGCCTCGAAGGCCTTCACCTACCGCTCGCCCTGGCAGGGCAGCGTCGGCGCCGGCGCCTTCGACGCGGCCAACCCCGACAACCTCTTCATCGACCAAGGCGGCGGCGTCTGGTTCGGCACCGACGGCAACTACGGCGTGTCCGGCAAGAAGAGCGCCGACGGCGTCTACTACCTCGACGTCGACCCCTCGCACGCCGCGGGGCCGCGCGCCACGTACGGCAAGGCCTTCCGCGTCGCCGCCATGCCGAGCGACGCCGAGGCGACCGGCCCCGCGTTCTCGTCCGACGGGCGCACCCTCTTCATCAGCGTGCAGCACCCGGGCGAAGACAACGTCAGCACCTGGCCCGCCGGCGGCAGCGCCCGGCCGCGCTCGGGCGTCGTCGCCCTCTACTTCGCCGACCCCTGACCCCCGGCTCCTGACGCCCGCCCCCTGACCCCGCCCATGACGCCCCGCTCCGACCCGCCGCGGCCGAGCGGCGACGCGCCGCCCGTCGCCCTCGCCCCCGCGCCGCCCCGACGCCACGAAGCCTGGCCCCTGCTCGCCGGCGAGAGCCTCGTGCTCGCGGCGCTCGCGGGCCTGCTGCCCCCCCCCGTCGCCCCCGCTCTGACCGCGGCCCCCGCTGGCGCCGCCCGCGTCTCGCCCGCGGAGCCGGCCGCCGCCCGCGCCGCGCCCGCGGAGCCGCCCGCCGCGGCGGCCGCCGGGCGAGGCGCGGCCGGGCCGGCCGACTACGACCCGCTCGCCGAGGCGCGCGGCGCGGCCGGGCGCGTCGGCAACAAGGAGGCGAGCGTGCCGGCCGCCTGCTACGCGAAGACCGAAGGCCGCCACAACACCTGCTGGGTCTGCCACACCGGGCCGCAGGGCGAGAACCGGCTCGCCGACTTCGAGCGGCAGGCCGAGTACGCCTTCTCCGACTACGGCGCGACCAACCGCTGGGCGAACCTGTTCGAAGACCGCCGCGCCGCCGCGGCCGCCATCGGCGACGCCGAGGCGCTCGCGTACGTGCGCGAAGACAACTACGGGCCGCTGCGCCGGGCCCTCGCCGCGCGGGCCGAGCCGCTCGCCTTCCGCCCCGACCTCGAGCTCGCCGCGGGCTTCGACGCCCTCGGCTTCGCCCGCGACGGCAGCGGCTGGCGGGCGCTGCGCTACAAGCCCTTTCCGGGCGCGTTCTGGCCCACCAACGGCGGCGCCGGCGACGCCTTCGTGCGCCTGCCGCCCGCCTTCCGGGCCGACGCGGGGGGGGCGCCCTCGCTCGAAGTCTACCGCGCCAACCTGAGCATCCTCGAGGCGAACGTCGCGTCCGACCCGGCGACGCCCGCCGCCCGCGTCGACTGGCCGATCGAGCCGCTCGACGAGCGGGCGCTCGGCGTCGACCTCGACGGCGACGGGGCCTTGCGGCCAGGCACGACGCGCCTGCGCGGCCTGCCCGCCCGCTACCTGGGCGCCGCCGGCGGCGTGCGCGTGCGCAAGGGGCTCTACCCCCGGGGCGTCGAGTTCTTGCACTCGGTGCGCTACCTCGACCCCGACCGCCCCGCGCTCGCCGCCGAGCGCATGAAAGAGCTGCGCTACTCGCGAAAAGAAGAAGAGCTCGGCGACTGGGCGGTCGGCGCCGCCTACGAGCGCGAGGCCGAAGAGAAAGACGAGGGGCGCCCGCCCTCGTACCGCGGCTCGGCCGTCACCGGCCTGCGCAACGCCTTCGGCTGGCTCTTGCAGGGCTACATCGAAGACCGCGAAGGGCGCCTGCGCCTGCAGACCGACGAAGAGCACCGCGCCTGCATGGGCTGCCACGGCGGCCTCGGCGTCACGACCGACGCGACCTTCGCCCTGCCGCGCAAGGTGCCGGGCGCCGAGGGTTGGCGGCCGCAAGACCTCCGCGGCATGCCCGACGCGCCCCAGGTCGGGCAGCGCGACCCCGAGGTGCTCACCTACCTGCGGCGCGCGGGCGGGGGCGACGAGCTGCGGGGCAACGGCGAGCTCCGGGCCCGCTTCTTCCGCGGCGGCCGCCCCGACGAGGCCGCGCTGCGCCGGGCCGCCCCGGGCGGCGATCGCGACCTCGCCGACCTCGTCGCCCCCTCGCGCGAGCGCGCCCTCGCCCTCGACAAGGCCTACCTGGCGCTCGTGCGCGCGGGGCGCTTCTCGCTCGGGCGCGACGCGCCGCTCGCGCCGCCCGACAACCTGCACGCGTCGGTCGAGGCCGGCGCCCCCACGGGGCTCGCGGCGTCCGGGCGCTTGTACGCCGACGGGCGCCTGCAGCTCGCCTGGGCCCGGCGCTGAGGCCCGACACAGAAGCGACGCACGAATGGCGCAGAGTTGGCACCCCCCCGGCGCGCGCGCGGCGCATGCTGCTCCGTCGCCGCCGGGCCCCGCGCCCGCCGGCGTTCGCTCGGGCTCTGCCATGCTCCCTTCTCGCAGCCCGACGGGCCGCACGCGCCACGGCGAGCCCGCACCCCCCGACGCCCGGCGGCCCGCCCCCCCCGACGAAGGCGACCGCGCCGACGCCGCGAGGGCCCTGCCGCTCACCCGGCTGCGCTCGGTCGCCCTGCCCCTCGTCGCGCGCCTGCGCGCCGGCCGGCCCTCGCACGAGGCCCGGGCCCTCGCGTCGCTCGCCCTCGCCGAGGCCGTCGCGCGCGAGCTGCCCGAGCTGCCCCGGGCCGCCGACGTCGCGGCGAACGCCCGGGCGGTCGAAGACTTCTGGGACGGCCTGCTCACCGCGCGGGCGGCGCTCGACGCCGGGCGGCGCGACCGGGCGGCGGGCGGCCCGGAGCCCGACCTCTCGTCGCTCGTGGTCGCCCGCTGCCTGCTCGTCGCCGGGCTCAGCGCGCGGCGGGCCAAGGCGGCGACGGCTCCGCCGAAGCGTCGGGCCGCGCCCGACGAGCGCGGGTGGCCCTCCACCCGCGAGACCAAGCTCCGCCGCGTCGTCGAGATCGTCGAGCGGCACGTCGAGCCCTGGGTGCGCATCGGCGGCGCCGAGCTCATCTCGCAAGAGGCCGCGGGCCTCTGTGACGATCTGCGGCGGGCCTTCCCCGAAGACTTTCGCAACATCACCCTCGACCGCTGCCGCGAGGCCCTCGCGCGCTGGTCGCCCGGCAAGCCCCCGCCGGGGCGGCTCTCGACCAACGACATCGCCGCCCTCTTGATCGCCTCGGCGGGCCCCTTCAAGGCCGCCGAGGCGACCCGCACGCGCCTGCGCCGCGACATCGACCGCGCCGTCGCCCGCGCGGCGCCGGGCCCCCTGCGCCGGGCCGGCCCCGCCGGCTGAAGTAGGGGCGCCGGCGTCGCGACCCCCTCGACCGGCGCACCCTCGCCCGACGGCGAGCGAGCCGATGGCCCAGCTCGGGCACGGCGGGACAATCTAGTTCCTACCTTCGGGCTCGCGCGATCCAGGGCGAAACAGCGACGCGAAGGCCCGAGGGCCCGCCCGTGTCGCCGCAGACAAACTAGTTCCGCCCTGGGCGACGCTCCGGGGAAGCCGCGCGATGAGTCCGCCGCGGCCCGCGGGTCCAACCATCGAAACCCGCATCGAGGAGGCCCCCCGTGATCGCTGCGTCGCTCGACACCTTCCCCGCCGTTCGTCCCCTCCGCTGCGCCCCGGCCGCCCGGGGCCCGTCGCGCGTCGAGAGCGAGCCGGCGAGGCGCGCCGGCGCGAGCGCACGGCGGGCCGCCCGCTTCGCCATCGGGCTCGCCGCCCTCGCCCTGCTCGTCGACGCCGCCCTCGCCTGGCTCCACGGCACGCGCCTGGGCTTCGCGCTCTTGCCCACCTACGTGACGGTGCTGGCCCTCGCGGCCTTCTGGCTCCGCGAGCCCCGCGCCGCGCAGGCGCTCGGCCGCCCCGCGTCGCCGTCCGAAGTCGACCCTCCCGCTTCGGCCCGCCCCCCTCGCGCCTCCGTCGCCGAGCGCCAGCGCGCGGCCATGGTCGTCGAACTCGACGTCCGTGCACGCCTGCTGGACGCGCCCGCCGGCGTCTTCTTTCTCTTTCCGCCGACGCCCAACCGCGTCGCGCTGCCGACCCGCGAAGCGGCCTGAAGGGGGCGATGTCCGGCAATTCTCGTACGAGCGGCGTCTCGCTGCCATTAGGGGCGCGACGTTTCGCGCCAGTGTGGCGCCCTTGCCGGCGCAACGTGGCCTCGCGAACGGATTGGCCCGGTAATCGAATGCGGATAGCGCGCTGTCGCGAACGGCGCGCCGGCGACCTTCGCGCCGGCGCGCGGCCGGCGGCGGCCGCGTTTGACGAGCCCATTTCGGCTGCGCGACGCGGGCAACGCGCGCGGTTCGAGAACCGAAGGGTGCGTTCGGGGGGCCCGAAGTCAAGCGCAATCGGAGCGCTGCTTTCGCGCGCGGCTGCCCGCGGCGAGACCTCGTCCGTGGTGGCGCTCACCTTGCAGATTGCGCCGGACGCGCTGCTGCGCCCCTCGCGCCGCGGGCGAACACCCATGCGGTTCACGATTTTCGCCAATTGGTGGGCGCTCTCGATGCGCGCCTCGCTGGGGCTACTCTTCGGCGCCTTCACCCTCGCCTGGCGGGGCCTCGACCCGGGCTCGCTCACGCTCCTTTACGGCGCGTACGTCGTCGCCGCGGGCAACTGGAACCTCGTCGGCGCCCTGCGCTCGGCCCGCGTCGGCGAGCGGCCGGGCCCGCTCTTCTTCGAGGGCCTCGCGAGCGCCGTCTCGGGCGCCGCCGTCTTGCTCTGGCCCGTGCCGAGCGCCTTCGCGCTGCTCCACTTCGTCGCCGCCCGCTCGGTGGTCACCGGCGGGTTCGAGATTTGCGCCGCCCGGCGCCTGCGCCGGATGGTCCCGGGCGAGGTCTTGCTGGCACTGGCGGGCGCGAGCTCGGTCGCCTTCGGCCTGGCCTTGCTCGCCGCGCGCCCCGCCGCCGCGGGCGAGATCGGGCTGCTGGCGGGCGCGCACGCCGCCGGCTACGGCGCGCTCCTGCTCGCGCTCTCGCTGCGCCTGCGCGTCACGCGCCCCGTGTCACGCCGCGCGGGCGCGGCGCGCGTCGCGGCGCTCCGCGCTGCCGGGCAGGCCGTCGGACAGGGGCGCCCAGCGCGCGGGGCGCCCGCGCTCTGACGGGGGCGCGGGCGCGCGCCTAAATCGAGGCCCCAGTCGGTGCCCTTGCCCGCCGTGCCTCGCGCGGGCGGGGCCTTCTTCGGCGGGGCGGGCGGGGCGAGGCGGGGGGCGGCGCGCGGGGCCTGGTGCCGGCCGGCGCCCCCGGCCGTGGGGGCGTGCTCGGCGCGCGCGGCCTTCGACGCCCCGGCCCGCGGGGCGGGCGCGCCGGCGGGGGCGGCGGGCTCGGCGGCGGAGGGCGCGGGCGAGGCGGGCGCGCGCGCGGTGAGCGCGGGCGCAGGGGGGGAGCTAGGGCGCAAGGCGCTCGGCGCCGGCCGGTGGCGGGAGGCGGCCTCGTGGCGTTGGACGGAGGTCAGGAAGAAGGGCAGCACGCCGAGCAAGAAGACGCCGAAGAGGGCGGCGAAGCCCCGGGCGCCCCAGGGCCGCGCCGCGGGGCGCGCGGGGCTCGAGATCGTGCCGAAGAGCGTCTCGGGGCTGCGGGGCGCCGCGGCGAAGGCCAGGCCGGGGTGCCCCGCGACGAGCGCGGGCGAGGGCGGCGCGCCCGCGTAGGGCGCCGCCGCCGGCACGCGGCAGGCCCGGGCGAAGGCGTCGGCCATCTCGCGCGCCGACTGGAAGCGCTTCGCGGGCTTCTTGTGCAGTGCCCGCCGGAACCACGCGTCGATCGCCGGCGGCAGCTCGGGCCGCCGCGCCCGCGCCGAGGGCACCGGCTCGGTGCTCACCTTGACGATGAGCTCGCCGAGCGAGTCGGCCGCGAAGGGCACGCCGCCCGTCAGGCAGCAGAAGGCGACGACCCCGAGCGAATAAAGGTCGGAGCGGTGGTCGATCTCGTCGCGGCCCAGCGCCTGCTCGGGGCTCATGTAGAGCGGCGTGCCCATGACCTGCCCCGTCTCGGTGTGCGGCGTCAGCGCGCCCGCGGGCGAGTCGGCCTTGGCGATGCCGAAGTCGAGCACCTTGGCGACGAAGCCGTCGTCGTCGCGGGCGAGGAAGATGTTCTCGGGCTTCAAGTCGCGGTGCACGACGCCGGCGGCGTGCGCCTTGGCGAGCCCGCGGCAGGCGTGCACCACGACGCGGCACGCCTCGGCGACGGGCAGCCGGCCGAGGCGCTCGAGGCGCCTGGACAGGTCTTCGCCCTCGAGCAGCTCCATCGCGAGGTAGGGGCGGCCGAAGGCGTCGGCGCCCGAGTCGAGGACGTAGACGACGTGGGGGCTGCGCACCCTCGCCGCGGCGGCGGCCTCGCGGGCGAAGCGCCGGGCGGCGTCGTCGAACTCGCCCTCGCCGACGTCGATGAACTTGATGGCCACGTCGACGTGCAGGCCCAGGTGGCGCGCCACCCAGACCGAGCCCATGCCCCCCCGGCCGAGCAGGCGCTCGAGGCGGAAGCGGCCGGCGATGAGCCGCCCCGGCGCGAGGTCGGCGCCCGTCGGTTCGTTCGTCATTCGATCGGCCTCGGTCGCATCGGCGGTCTCGAAAGCGCCGCCGGGCGCATTCGCCCTAGCGCGGCTTCGTCCGACCACCCTAGCACCCTTCGCGGCCGACTTTCAGAGCTTCCCGCTAGGCCATTTGTCTGATTCGCCCGGGCCCCACCGCCCGGTCGAGCCATTTGTCGGAGGCGCCCCGGCCCCAGGTCAGGGCGCGCCTACGCGGTATCGAACCGGGCGCCGCGCGCGCCGCCGGGCCCGCCGGCCTTCGCCCGCCCGGCCCCGCGCCCGCGGCCGGGCGGGGCGCCGGCGCGGGCTGCTCCGACAAATGTCGGATGCAGCCCGAGCTCTGGTGTTTTAAACCTGAACGATGCCCCGCTCCCTCTGGCCCTACCTGGTGACGGGCGTCGTGCTGGGCTTGGTCTACGCCGCGGTCAACATCTGGTTCGACGCCTTCACCTTCGGCACCGAGGTGCGGCCGGTCGCGCCGCTGAGCGCGCTGCACGACTTCGTCGACCGGGGCATCCCCCCGATTACCGGGGGGCTCTTGGGCCTGTTCGTGCACTACTGGCGGGTGCGCAGCGAGCTGGCGCGGGCCGAGCGGGCGCGCGCCGAAGAGCTCGCCCTCCGGCTCGACCACGTCGAGCGCGACCGCGCCGTGTGGATCATCGCGACCTCGACCTTGCACGAGGTCAACAACCCCCTTCATACGCTCGGCCTCCTGCTCGAAGAGATGAACCGCCCGGGCGCCCCGCCCGCGCCCGAGCTGATGGCGCGCACCAAGGTGCAGCTCGACCGCATCCGCGACAAGGTGGGGGCGCTGCGGGCGCTGGCCAACTCGAACGGGCCCTCGGTCGAGCCGCTGCGGGTCGGCGAGGTGCTGGGCGACGTGCTCTCGGCCGCGGCGGGGCGGGCGGCGCGCGAGGGCATCGAGGTGGCGGCCGTCGAGGGCGGCGAGGCGCGGGCCTCGGCCGACCCGAAGTACCTGCGCATCATCGCCGAGAACCTGGTCGACAACGCCATCGCCGCCCTGCGGCGCGCGCCGGGCCCGAAGCGCCTCGCGGTGCAGGTCGAGGCGGGCGAGGGGGGCGTCGCCGTGCACGTGTCCGACAGCGGTCAGGGCGTCGCCGACGAGCTGCGCGAGACCCTCTTCGAGCCGCTCGCGACCACCAAAGAGCGCTCGGGGGGCCTGGGCCTGGGCCTGGCGGTGGCGCGGGGCCTGGCGCGCGCGATGCGCGGCGACCTGGTCTACGGGCCGAGGCCGGGCTGGGCGACCACCTTCACCCTCACGCTGCCGGCCGCATGAGGCGGGTTCTGCTCGTCGAAGACGAAGACGACGCGCGCGCGTCGCTCGCGCGCACGCTGGCGCGCGAGGGCTACGCGTGCGAGGCCGCCTCGGGCGAGGCCGAGGCGCTGGCGCTGCTCGACGCCGGGCCCTTCGACGCGGCGGTCGTCGACGTCGTGCTCGGCAAGAGGCCGAACGCGGGGCTCGACCTGGTGCCCGAGGTGCTGGCGCGCGCGGGCCAGGTGCCCGTCGTCATCATCACGGCCTTCGCCGACATGGGCAAGGTCAAGGCCGCGCTCAACGCGGGCGCCTCGTACCTGCTCGAGAAGCCCTTCACCGCCGCCGACCTGCTCGCCGTGCTCGACCGCCTGCTCACGCGCCGCGAAGACCTGTCGCCCTTCGTCGAGCGGGCCCTCGGCCGGGCGAAGCTCACCGACAAAGAGCGCAACATCGCCCGGCTCGTGCTCAAGGGCCTGCCGACCGCCGAGATCGCCCGCATCGAGGGCAACAGCGAGAAGACCGTGCGCCAGCACCTCGGGCACATTTATGCCAAGTGCGGGGTGACGAGCCGGGCCGAGTTCTTTCATTACGTCTTCCCGTCGTAAAAAGAGTGGCTGAGCCCGCCGCGGGGGGGCCAGACAAACGTCGGAGGCGGCGGCCCCCCCGCGCCCGGCACGGTCGTGTCCGTAATGGCGGCGCTCGCGAGGCGCCCGCCCAATCGTGTCCGTAACGGCGGCGTCCGCGAGGCGCCCGCCCAACCGACGTACCGGGAGGTCTTGCGATGAAATCTCGTCCCCCGACGCGCGGCGCTCTTTCGAAAGAGCCCCCTCGACGACCCCCCCGGGCGCATCGCCCTACCCTGAGCGACCGGGGGGCGCAAACTCGGAGATTGGCCGAAGGTCGCCGACGACCTCCGAGCAACCTGGGTGATTCGGCCCACCTCGACCGAGACCCCGAAGGCAATCATCGACCCCTCGCCCGAAGGCGTCGACGACCTCGAGCCAAGGCCCATGATTGGCGTCGAGGTCGTTCACGACCTCGAAGCAACCTGGGTGATTGCCTCGAGCGTCATGAACGACCAAAAAAGAATCTCGGTGATTGCCTTCGATGACGTTCACGACCTCGACGCCAATCATGGGCCTTGGCTCGAGGTCGTCGGCGGCCTTCGGCGAATCTCCGGCCTTGGCCGAAGGTCGTCGGCGGCCTTCGGCGAATCTTGGTGATTGGCCCGGGGTCGTCGGCAGCCTTCGGCGAATCCTGGTGATTGGCCCGGGGTCGTCGGCGACCTTCGGCGAATCCTGGTGATTGGCCCGAGCGCCGCCGGCGGCAGGCGCGGGTTTGTCGGCGCTCCGGGCGCAAGGCCGGGGCCGGCCGCGAAGTTCGCCCCCGTCAGCCGGCAGCGGGCCAGCGCCCCGCCGACCTCGCACCCGGGGTGGCCTGCCGACGACCGAGGGCGGGGGCGGGGGCGGGGCGAGACGGCGCGGGGCGAATGTGACAACCTCGGCGCGGAGGCCGGAGGCCTCGTGCGCCATGAGCTCGCGCCCGCCGAAGAAGCGAACGTACCACGAAGCGGGGCAGACCCTCACGCTCTTCGACCGCGGCACGCACCACGAGCTGATGCTCGGGCACGTGCCGATCCTCACGAGCGCGGCGCTCTCGACCGAGCGGGCGTTCGGGCGGCTCGCGGGCGAGCTGCGGGTGAGCGCGCGGCCGCGCGTGCTCGTGGGCGGGCTCGGCTTCGGGTCGACGCTCGCGGGGGTGCTCGACGTCGTCGGCGACGGCGAGGTGATCGTCGTCGAGAAGCTCAAGACGGTGGTGCGGCTCGTCCGCGGCGAGCTCGCGCACCTCGCGCAAGGCGCGCTCGACGACGCGCGCGTCACGCTCGTGCGCGACGACGTCGCCGCGGTCATCGCCCGCGAGCGCGGCCTCGACGTCATCTTGCTCGACGTCGACAACGGGCCCGAGTGGGCGTCCTTTTACGAGAACGCCCGGCTCTACGACGCGGCCGGCCTGCGCGCCGCGCGCGAGGCGCTCTGCCCTGGCGGCGCCTACGCGGTCTGGAGCGGCTACCCCGCCGACGCCTTCCTTGCGCGGCTCGCGCGGGCCGGCTTCGAGCCCTCGCGCGTCGCGCTGCACGAGCGCGGGCGCGTGCAGGCCCGGGCGTACGTCGGCGTGAAGGCGCCGGCGGCGCCGCCCGCGCGCCCCCGCGCGGCGAGACGCTAGCGCGCTGCCCGCGCGCCCCCGCGCGGCGAGGCGCGAGAGCGCCGCCAGGGTGCGCCCGCGCGGCGAGACGTTCGAGTGCCGCCCGCGCACCCCCGCGCGGCGAGGCGCTAGCCGCCGTAGGGGTTCCAGGGGTCGACCGCGCGCTTCGGCGGCTTGCCCCCCTGGGTGTTGATCGTCGGCTCGCCCTGGGCCGGCGGAGGCGCGGGCCGCGGCGGCGAGGGGGGCGGGGGCGCGGCGCGCCCGCGGGGCGCGGGGGGCGCCGCCGCCGATGGCTGGGCCGGCCGCTTGTCGAGCGTCAAGTTGACCACGACGTTGGGCCCGTCGAAGAGCACGATCTCGGAGCGCGGCAGGTAGCCCTCGGCCTCGGCATAGAGGCGGTGCGGGCGCCGGTCGCGCGGCCGCACGCTGGCGCGCGCGTCGGGCGTCAGCTCTTCGTCGTCGAGAAAGACGCGCGCCGAGGGCGGGGTCACCCGGACGTTGAACGCGAGCATGGGGGCGTGCTCGTCGGCCTTCGCCGGCGCGCTCTCGGCCGCGAGCGATTCGGCGCGCGCCGCCCCGGCCGGCGGCGCGGTCGGGCCGTGGAGCTTGCCCCGGGTCACGATCGTGGCGCCGGCGGTGATCGAGGCGGAGGCGACGACGACCCCCAGGGCCAGCCAGAGGGTGCGTCGCGTCGCGTCGCGCCCCGAGCCGCGCGCCGGGCCCGGCTGCGCGGCGAAGGCGAGCGACGAGTGGTGGGTGGGCTGGCCGGCGGGAGCGAGCGAGGCGGGGGAGGGCGACGCCTGGCTGGGGTAAGAAAAGGGCGTCTGCTCGCCCGCCGGCGCCAGCGTGGCCAGCCGGTCGCTGGGCACGCCGGACTTGAGGCGGTTGAGCTCGGCCTCGACGAGCGAGCGGCCGGCGACGCGCTCGTCGGCGAACAGCTCGGCGACGAAGCGGCCCACCTCGTGCGCCGTCACCGCCTCGCCGGCGCGCTGCATGTACTCTTCGAGCGCGTCGCGGAAGGCGAGCGCGGTGGGGAAGCGCGCCTCGCGGTCGGCGGCCATGGCGCGCGTGCAGAGGCGGTCGAGCTCGGCGGGCACCGCGGGGGCGACCTCGGCGGGCGGCGGCGGCAGCGCGCCGCGCGTCAGGCGCAGGAGCACCTCGTTGACGGGCACGCCGTCCCAGAGTTTGCGGCCGACGAGCGCCTCCCAGAGGATGGCGCCGGCGGCGAAGACGTCGACGCGCCGGTCGACCGAGGCGGCGCTCGTCACCTGCTCCGGCGCCATGTACGTCACCTTGCCCTTCAGCGTGCCGGCGACCGTTTCGTGCCAGGCGTCGAGGGCCTTGGCGATGCCGAAGTCGACGAGCTTGATCTGGCCGTCGTAGGTGAGAAAGATGTTGTGGGGGCTGACGTCGCGGTGCACGACGCCCAAGGGGGCGCCGTCGAGGCCGCGCAGCTCGTGGGCGTAGTGCAGGCCCAGCAGCACCTCGCTGAGCGCGCGCAGCTGCACCGCGTGCGGCATCGTTCGCCCCCGGCGCCGCAGCGCCGTCATCGTGCGCTGGAGCGTCTGGCCCTCGAGGTACTCCATCGCCATGAAGTAGTGGCCGCCCTCCTCGCCGACCTCGTAGGTCTGCACCACGTTCGGGTGGTTGAGCCGCGCCGCCAGCCGCGCCTCGTCGAGGAACATGTGCAAGAACGCCGGCTCGCCGGCGAGCTCGGGGCGGAGCTCTTTGATGACGAGCAGCTTGCTGAAGCCGCCGGGCCCTTGGGCGACGGCCAGGTACACAATGCCCATGCCGCCGCGACCGAGCTCGGCGATCAGCTTGTATTTGCCCAGTGTTCTCGCGCGCGCCGTCGTTTCCACTGGTTGTTTCCGACCTGGCAATCGGGCCGTCACCGCAGTGCTACCATAGTGTCGCCTTCGACCCAACAGCCGACGGCCAAGGGGGTTGCTTGCCCACCTCGACGCCACCTCTCGAGAGGGGGCAGACACCTACAAGCTTTACTTGCCCACCTCGCGTACCCCACGCTGCTCCGACCGCGTTTGAGCTCCGGTTCTCAAAACGATCATAAGCCCTAGAAAAATTGACGCATCGCATTCAGGCCTGCAACGTAAGGGGAAGGGGTCAGCGTCGCCCGAATGCCCGATGCATGCTGGGTATGCCAACGCCCTAAATTACTATGCCTCGTGAGCCCTGCAAAGGGTGAGCCGTCGGCTCGACGGCCTTGCGCGCGGGTGGCGTCGGGCGTCTGCTGGCGTTCGAGGCCGCCTCGGGCTTCGCGCGACGCCAGCGAGGGTTCGCTACCGCTCATACGGGGGTACGGTCGCGCGCGGGGCAGGCGCGGTGCGATCGCGGCCCACGTCGGGTGGTAATCGCAGAGGTGCTTTACCATAACGGCGCCGGGGGCGGGCGGGGGCCGAAGGAGACACGCCGCGCGCGGGGCCGGTCGGGCGGCGATGCCGGGCGGCTTCTTCGGGGAGGTGGGGACGCGCCCTGCGCGGGGCCGGTCGTCTTCGGCGGCGCGCCCCTCGTAGTCAATTTGGCGCTCGACAAGCGGCCCCCGGACGCGGCAGCCTTGCCGGCGAAGGGGCGCGGGCCGACCGTGTCCCCGCCGCGGCCCGCGTCGCCGTCCGCAACCGGCGACGCGCCTGCGGCCATCAACCCCCAGGGCGGCCAGCCCCCGAAGCGCGCGGTAGACCCATGAACCCCCTACAGCGGCGGCTAGCCCGCCCCTCGTTCGTCACCGCGGCGCTGCTCTCGGCGTCGCTCGCCTTCGGCGCGCCGCCGAGCCCCTCGGCGTCCACGCGCGAGGCGGGCAAGCACTTTCAGCGCGCCGTCACGCTCTTCAACGAGGCCGACTACAACGCGGCGCTCGTCGAGTTCAAGCGGGCGCACGACCTCGCGCCGAACCCCCACGTGCTCTACAACATCGGGCAGACGCACTACCAGCTCCAAGACTACGCGGCCGCCATCGGCGCCTTCGAGGCGTACCTGGCCGAGGCGCAGCCGGCGTCGCACCGGGCCGAGGTCGAGTCCGTGCTCGAGACGCTGCGGGCGCGGGTCGGCCGGCTCGAGATCACGGCCGACGCGCCCAACGCCGAGGTCTCGGTCGACGACCGCCCGGTCGGGCACACGCCCTTCGCCAAGCCGGTGCTCGTCAGCGTGGGGCGCCGCAAGGTCACGGCGACGGCCGAGGGGCGGGCGCCCATTACGCGTTACGTCGAGGTGCCCAGCGGCGAGACCCTGCCGCTCGCGCTCACCTTCGTCGCGCCCGCCCCGCCGGGCGTGGCCCCGTCGCCGGCGACCGCGGCGGCGCCGGCCCCGTCGCCCGACGCGGCGCGGGGCGGCGAGCGGGGCTCGGTCTGGCCCACCGTCGCGCTCGTGTCGACCGGCGTGCTCTTGGCGGGCACCGGGACGATGGGGGTGCTCGCCTACCTGGCCGACCGCGACGCGGTCGACAAGCGAGACAGCTACCCGGTCGACCGCGCCGAGCTCAAAGACGCGCAGTCGCGCGCGCGCACCTTCGCGCTCGTCACCGACGTGCTCGGGGCCGCCACGGTGGTCGCCGGCGGCGCGGCGCTCTACCTGACGCTTACGCGCAAAGACGAACCGAACAAGGTTCAAGTCGGGGCGGCCCCGGGCGCGCTCGCCTTCCGGCTCAATTTCTGACAGTCTCTTCGCCGCCGCCATGCTCCTGCGCCGCCCCACCGCGCTCTCGCTCGTGCTCGCCGCGGCCGTCGCGGCGGCCGGCTGCTCGCTCGCCATTCACGACGCCGACGACCAATGCACCGTCGACGCCGACTGCGCCCGCTTCGACTCCTCGGCGGTCTGCCGCGAGGGCGTCTGCCGGGCCTCGGGCCTCGGGCCGCCGGGCTGCTTTCCGGGCACGCCGACGACCGACCAGCAGTTCCGCCGGCGCTGCACCACGGCCCAGTGCATCGCGTTCGACAACTGCGAGCGCCTCAACCTCTGCGGCGCCTCGACCTCGCTGCCGCCGCTGGTCGACCCGCCGGCGCCCCAATGAAGCCCCCCGCCATGGCCCGCCCCCGCCCCGCCCCGCCCCCGCGCGCCGCGCTCGCGGCCGCCGCCCTCGCGGCCCTCGCCCTCGCCCCGCGCGCCGCGAGCGCCCAAGACCCGCCCGCCCTGCCGAGCTGCGCCGACCCGGTCGCCCGGCCCCGCGTCGTCTACGCCGCGGGCTCGTCGGCCCTGCGGCCCTTCCTCGGCGTGGTCGCGACGCTACTCGCGCAAGACGAGACGCCCTACACGCTCGTGTACCAAGCGCAGGGCTCGTGCACGGGCGTCGGCTACATGACCGCGACCGACCCGGCAGAGCAGCGCATCTACGACATTCCCGCGAGCGGCGGCGCGAGGTCGAACTATGCCGTTTACTACGCCGACGGCGAAGCGGTCGAGTGCACGCTGGGCCCCGGGGGCCAGGTCGTCGACGTGGGCATCTCCGACGTGTTCGCGTCGGGCTGCGACGCGACGCTGCCGCCCGACGTCGAAGACTATACCGGGCCCATCCAGGCGATGACCTTCGTGGTCGGTGCCCGGTCGTCGCAGTACGCCATCAGCGCCGAGGCGGCCTACCTGGCGTTCGGCCTCGGCGGCGACCGCGGCCGGCTGGCGCCCTGGTCCGACCCGAGCAAGTTCTTCGTGCGCAACAGTTCGTCGGGCACCCAGCAGATGATCGCGCGCGCCATCAACGTGCCGGCCGCCTCCTGGTGGGGCGCCGACCAAGGGGGCAGCGGGGGCGTGCTCGACAAGCTCTTGAACCTGCTCACCGAGTCGGGGGCCGAGCCGGCCATCGGCATTCTTTCGGCCGACTTCGCCGACGGCGAGCGGGGTAACATTCGCATCCTCGCCTTCCAAGACTGGGGCCAGCCCTGCGGCTTTCTGCCCGACTCGACCCCCGAGTCCTTCGACAAGCGTAACGTGCGCGACGGGCACTACCCCATCTGGGGGCCCGCGCACCTCTTCGCCCGCGTCGACGCGAACCGCCTGCCCGTCAGCGCGGGCGCCGCGGCGCTCTTGCGCCGCTTCTCTTCGACGCGCCTCGACCAGACCCTCCTCGACGCCGAGGTCAGCGGCGGGGTCGTCCCCCAGTGTGCCATGCAGGTGACGCGCGACGAAGAGATGGGCCCGATGAGCTCGTACTCGCGCGATTACCAGTGCGACTGCTACTTCGAATTCAAGGCCACCGGCCGCAGCGACTGCCAGACCTGCGCCCTGCCCGCCGACTGCCCCGCCTCGGCGCCCGCCTGCAACTACGGCTTCTGCGAAGTGAACTGAGCGGCGCCGGGCGCGCCCGCGGCGCGGCCCGCCCGGCCCGGGGGCCGGCCGGGTCGCGCGCGCGGCGCCGTTAACGCGTATGGCCCGACTCCGCCGAGCCGCCCGGCCTGCGCCGCGGCGAAGAGCCCACCGGCGTGCCGCCGCCGAGCCCCGTCGGCGGGCGAGCGGCGCGCGGGGCCGCCTCGCCGGCCTACCGCCAGCGGGCGACGACGTCGGCGTCGGCGTCGGAGAGCCGATTGACCTCGAGCCTCGGCGTGCCGCCGAAGTACACGATCACGCTCTCGATGACCCCGTAGACCCCGCCCTCGACCCAGTAAGGGTAGTCGCGCACCTGCAACGTGATGGCGTCGCCCCGCCGCGTCGCGGCCATCGAGCCGGCCCGCTGCATGCGCATCACCATCGAGGGCAAGAGCTCGAGCGCCGCCGCCGGCTGGCCCGCGACCAGCTCGAGCGTGACGCGGCCCAGCAGCGTCGCGCCGAACACGTCGAGGCTGCGTCGGGACAGGTGCCGCAACCCCTCGGCGGGCGGCGCCTCGGGCGAGAGCTTGCGCGCGACCTCGGCGGCGATCAGGTAAAGGTCGCGCAGGGGGTAATCGACGAAAGGCAGGTAGCGGCCCGGGCGGGGGGGCGAGTGCAGCAACGGCGTCAGCCCGGCCAGCTCGCCGGCCGACAGGTGGCGCGTGACCGTGGTGAAGAACATGCCCTTCGTCGTGTACCGCGGCGGCACGAGCGCGAGCCTCGACGCGTGGTCGAAGCCCCCCCGCAGGGGGGTCCCCATGTCGAGCGAGAAGCGCCAGGGGTAGGGCGCCGCCGCGGCCGGGTGGGCAGAGCGAGCCACGCCTGCCGATCTTTACCACGTGGCGGCCGGGCTCACCATTCGCGCCCGGGCCGGGCGCTACACCCCCGGCGGCACCGGGCTGCCCCGCCGGAGCGGCACGAGCGCGCCCTCGCCCGCGGGGCGCGCCGGCGGGGGCGGCGGCGCCGCGATCGACGCCGGGGGCCGCGGCGCCGCGGCGGGCGGCGCCGGCCGCGCGGCGAGCTCGGCCCGGAAGCGCAGGTGCCGCCGGCGCGTCAGCTCGACCAGGGGGCGCCAGGCGGCGTGCGTCAGCCGCCGCTCGATGAGGGCGTGCCAGGCGCGGTTCGAGCGCTTGTAGAGATAGGCCATGCCGAGGTAGGGCAGCAGGGCGCGCGGGTCGCGCGGCCGGCGCCGCCAGATCGAGCCGTGCGAGAAGAGCCGCTCGTAGCAGCTCGCGTAGCCCCGCTCGAGCTCGTCGGCGCTCATGCGCGCGGGGCGGAAGACGACGTGCGCGGTGTCGTAGAGCGACCAGTCTCGGTGCAAGATGCGCCCCTCGGCCTCGAGGCGCCGGAAGAGCGGGGTGCCGGGGTAGGGCGTGAGAACGTGAAAGGTGGCGCACTCGAGCCGCGTCGACTCGACCCAGCGCACCGTGCGGTCGAACACGTCGGGGCCGTCGTGGTCGAAGCCGAGCACGAAGCTACCATTCACCTGGATGCCGTGGTCGTGAAAGACCCCGATGCGCCGCGCGTACTCGTCGGCCCGCGGCGTCTTCTTGCGGGCGTCGCGCAGGTTCTCGTCGGTCAGCGACTCGAAGCCGACGAAGACCCCGGTGCAGCCCGCGAGCGCCATCTCGCGCACGAGCGCGGGGTCGTCGGTGACGTCGAGGGTGACGGCGGCGCTCCAGATCTTCTCGAGCGGGGCGAGCGCGCGGCAGAGCCGCCGCAGGTAGGCCGGGCGCGAGCCGAGGTTGTTGTCGATGAAGACGCCGTAGGGCTCGCCCGTCGCCTCGAACTCGGCCGCGACGCGCGCCTCGTCGAGCGTGCGGTAGGGCATGTCGAGGCCCCCGGTCGACAGGTAGCAGAAGTCGCAGCGGTTGTGGCAGCCGCGCGTGGCGATGAGGCTCGCGGTCGTCAGAAAGCTCGCCCGCGGCAAGAGCTCGCGCCGCGGCGGGGGCGTCGCGCCGTAGGGCCGGCGGTAGTCGCCCCGGTACTCGCGCCGGAGCGCCCCGCGCTCGACGTCGGCCAAGATCGCCGGCCAGACCTCGGCCCCCTCGCCGAGCGCGATGGCGTCGGCGTGCGGCGCGCACTCGTCGGGGCACGAGAGCACGTGCAGCCCGCCGAACACCACCTTCGCGCCGAGCGCCCGGTAGTAGCGCGCGAGCGCGTACGCCCGCGCGGCGAAGGTGAGGTGCACCGTGATGCCCACCACCTCGGGCACCGGGTCGCGGGGCGGCGGCCCCTGCAAGAGGTTCTCGTCCCAGTAGTCGACCCGCCAGTGCGCCGGCGTCGCCCCCGCCACGCTGGTCAGCGCCAGCGAGGGCGTCAGCACGTGCTTGCCGAAGCTCGCGTGGGGGTCTTTGGCGTAAAAAGGGTTGATGAGCAGCGCCGACCGTCGCCGAATGGCCCCCGCCCGCGCGACGGGCGGCAAGGGCGGCGCGACGCGCATCGCCCGGGGCCAGTAGGGGCCCCTCGCGTTCGTTGCCATGCCCTCGGTCTGACGCGCCCCCGGCCCCGCCGCCCGGGGCGAAATCGGGGAGCGCCGGTGCAGAACGCCAGCCGCCAACCCCCCGATCTCTGCGCGAGAACACCTCGGGGCGGGGCTACGCCCGGTTCAGCCGCCGCGCCATCGCCGCGAGCCGATCGGGCTCGGCCACGAGCGCTTCTTTCGCCTCGCGCCCGAGCCGCTTGATCGCGTACTCGAGCCGCAGCGCGCGCCCCCGGTCGGCGCAGCGCCGCGTCAGCAAGAGCGCGAGGGGGCCGCGGCCGCGCGTGTAGCGGGCGCCCTTGCCGGCGTCGTGCCGGGCGATGCGCGCGGCGACGTCGCGCGCGACCCCGCAGTAGAGCGTGCCGTCGGCGCAGCGCGCGAGGTAAACGTACCAGGCCGCGCTCGGCGCCGGCATTGCCCTCGGAAAAGGTGCCCACGGCCTCATCGAGCCACGGGCGCGTCGGGCGGGCAAGGCGCCGCCCCGGTCGTCGAGCCGCGGGCGCGCCGGGCGGGCGAGGCGCCGCCCCGGTCGTCGAGCCGCGGGCGCGTCGGGCGGGCAAGGCGCCGCCCGTCGGAAGGGGCGCGGAGCTCGCGCCCGGGCCCTCCGGGGGCGGGGCCCGGTTCCCGAACGGCCTGCGGCGGGGCGTCGGCCCGGGCGTCGAGACCGCGCGTTTTCTGCGCCCTCGGGGGCCCGCCGGCCCCCTGCCTTTGGCCGGCCGGGGCGGCTGAAGCCGAGGCGCTCGAGGCGCCCTCGGGCGCGCGCCCTAGAGACTGCGCTTGCAAACGCTGGGGGTACGGGTAAGGTCTGGGGCCCTCGCCAGCGTCCCCCGGCTATGAGTTTGCCCGCTCGACGCTGTCTGAGAACACCGAGAACCCGACCCCGCGGCGACCGCTCGCGGCCACGAAGAAGCACCTTTGCGAGCTCTCCTTCCGATCGCACGGCTCAGTCGGACGGCAGGGTTTTCTGAGCCGGTAAGCGAATCGAGAGCACTCATGGGAAATCGTCTTTATGTCGGCAACCTGTCCTTCGGCTCGACCGCCGACACCGTGCGCGAGGCCTTCTCGGCCTGTGGCGAAGTCACCGACGTGCAGGTGATGTCCGACCGCGAGACCGGCCAGTCGCGCGGCTTCGGCTTCGTCACGATGGGGTCCGACGAGGCGGCCCGCAAGGCCATCCGCGAGATGAACGGCGCCATGCTCGACGGCCGCGCGCTCAAGGTCAATGAGGCCGAAGAGCGGCAGAACCGCGGCGGCGGCGGCGGCGGCGGCGGCGGCCGCGGCGGGCGGGGCCCGGGCGGTGGGGGTGGCGGCGGTCGCGGCGGCGGGCGCTGGTAGTTCCCGTTTCGGCGGGCGCCCGGCCCGCGCCGGGCGTCGGGGGCGCCCGGCGCCGGGCGTCGCTTTCGGCCGACGCGATCGATCGGCCTTTCGCGCTCGCGACGCCGGCGGGGCGGTTCAGACGGCCGACGTGATCGGTCGGCCCTTCGCGCCCGCGACGCCGGCGGGGCGGTTCCGAAGGGGCGCAGCCCCGTCACCGCCTGGCCGATGACGTCGTCGCGCAGGTCGGTCGTCGGCGACCTCCGGGGGGCGGCGCGCGTCGCGAACCTGCCGTTCGAGGCCGACCCCTTTGCGAAAAGCGGCGCGGCGCGCGCCACGACGGCCCGCGCGCTCGGGCCGGTGGGGTGTCGCCTTGCAGCCCGCTTGCGGCAAAAAGCAACATCGGTGGCGGGCTCGCTCTCCGCGGTAGCGCGGGCGGCGGGCGCGGGGGTGCGATCGGGCCCTTCGCGGGCGGCGCGCGGCGGCCCGGGCGCGCGGCGACGGCGCGCTGGCTTGCGGCTTGCAATCGCCCCTGCCCAAAGAACCATCGAGGGCTTGTATGCTGCAAGGAAACGGACGCGGGCACGACGGGGGCGTCCCGCGCTTCGAGAGCGGTACGGCGTACCTGGACGAGGTGCTTTGCGGCGGGTGGTTGCGCGGCGGGGTTTACCTGATTGCGGGCCCCCCGGGGACGGGCAAGACGACGCTGGCGAACCAGTGCGCGTACGCGGCCGCCGGTCGCGGCGAGCCGACGGCGTACGTGACGCTGCACGCCGAGGCGCACGACCGCATGGCGCTGCACCTGTCGTCGCTGCGCTTCTTCGACCGCCGGCACGTGGGGCGCGTCGTGCACTACCTGTCGGGCACCCCGGCGCTCAAGCAGGGGGGGCTCGAGGCGTTCAAGCGCTTCGTGGGGGGGGTGGTGAGGGAGAAGGGGGCGAGGCTCTTGGTCATCGACGGGTTCTCGTCGGTCAAAGAGTACGCCAAGGGCCCGCTCGAGCTGCGCGAGCTCTTGCAGGCGCTGGCGGTGCAGGCGAGCCTGAACGACTGCACGACGCTGCTCTTGTCGAACGAGGTGGCCAAGGGCGTCGAGCCCGAGAACGCGATGGCCGACGGCATCTTGGCGCTCAGCGCCGACCTGCACGGCCTGAAGGCGACGCGGGGCCTCGAGGTGATCAAGTTTCGCGGCAGCGAGAACCTGCCCGGCAAGCACACGCTCACGATCGGGCGCGAGGGCATCAAGATCTTCCCGCGCTTCGAGGCGTCGGTGACGTCGACCTCGACGAAAGTGCCGGACCCGTCGCGGCGCGTGTCGTGGGGCGTCGCCGACCTCGACGCGATGTGCGGCGGCGGCCTGGTCGAGCTGTCGAACACGCTGGTGCTGGGCAGCCCGGGCAGCGGCAAGACGGTGCTGGGCCTCAACTTCCTCGCCGAGGGCGCGCGCGCGGGGGGCAAGTCGCTCTACCTCGGGTTCGCCGAGACGGGCGAAGAGCTGGTGCGAAAGTCGTCGAACCTGGGGCTCGATCTGCGCTCGCTCGTCGAGCGGGGCGCGCTCCGGCTCGAGGCGCGGGCGCCGGTCGAGACGCTGCCCGACGAGCTCGCCCAGGAGCTGACCCGGCTGGTCGACCGCGACGGGCACACGCGCCTCTTTCTCGACGGCCTCGAGCCCTTCGCCAAGGAGGCGCTCGACCCCGAGCGCACGACGCGCTTCGTCGTGGCGATGCTGAACGCGATGCGCGAGCGCGGCGTCACGGTGCTGGTGACGCAGCAGACCAACGAGCTCTTCGGGCCCGAGCTGCACGCGCCCATTCGGGGGGTCGAGGCGATCTGCGACAACGCGATCTTCCTGCGGTACTTCGAGCTGTACGGGCGGCTGCACCGGCTGATCGCCGTCCTGAAGATGCGCGACAGCGAGAACGACCCGTTCTTGCGCGAGCTCGAGCTCACGCCGGGGGGCGTGCGGGTCGGGGCGAGCTACCGGACGGTCGAGGCGGTGATGACGGGGCAGCCCCGCGACCGGCGCGGCGGCGCCGAGCGGGGCGACCCGCGCGGGGCGCGGCCGCCGGGCGGGGCGCGGGCGGGCGAGGCGCCGCGAGGGCCGGGGCGGGCCCCGGAGCGGGCCGGGGGGCGGGCCGCGGCGTCGGCCCCGAAGCGGCCCGCGAAGCCGGCCGCCACGTCGCCCACGAAGCGGGCCGCGAAGCCGGCGGCGAAGCGGGCGGGGGGGCGGCGTCCGTGAAGGGGCGCGTGCTCATCGTCGAGGACGAGGAGACCCTCGGCGGCACGCTGCGCGACTTGCTCGAGGTCGAGGGCTACGAGGTCGAGCTGGCCACCAACGGCGCCGACGCGCTCGGCCGCATCGCCCGCGGCCGGCCCGACGTCGTGCTGCTCGACTTCATGCTGCCCATCGCCGACGGGGCCGAGGTGCTGCGCCGCCTCGCCGCCGAGGGCGTGGCGGGCGCGCGCGTCATCGTCATGACCTCGGCCGCGCGCGAGTCGCTCGGCGACGCGAAGTACGACCACTTCCTGGCCAAGCCCTTCCGCCTCGACGCCGTGCTGCGCCTGATCGCGGGGGGCGGGGCGTGAGCGGGGCGGACGACCCGCTGCCGGCGCTCCTGCGGCGGGGGCGGGGGCGGCTCGCCGAGGCGTGGGCGAGCGCCGAGCGCGCCCGGCGACCCGGGGCGGCCGAGCGCGACGACGGCGCCGAGCTCTCGCGCGTGCTCGACGCGATCGCGACGCGCCTCGAGGGCGGGGGCGAGGCGGAGGGCGGGGCCGACGAGGCACTCGGGACGCGGCGCCTGCTCTCCGGCGCGCCCCTCGCCGCGCTCGTCGACGAGTACGCGACGCTGCGGCGGGTCGTCACGCGCGCCGTCACCGAGGCGGCGCTCGAGGTCGGCGCCGACGGGCTCGAGCGGCTGCACGCCGCCATCGACGCGTCGCTCGGGCGCGCGGCCGCCGCGCACGCCGCGGGCGCCGACGCGGCGCGCGACCGCATCGTCGGCGTGGTGAGCCACGACCTCAGAAACCCCCTGAACGCCGTCCTGCTGGGCGCCCAGGCGCTCGCGCAGCTCCCGGCGCGGCCCGAGCCCGAGCGGCGCCTGCTCGCGCGCGTCACCAACGCGGCCTCGCGCGCCCTGCGCATGATCGGCGACCTGCTCGACTACTCGAAGGCGAGCTCGGGCGGCGGCATCCCGGTGCGCCCGCGGCGCGGCGACCTGGTCGCCGTGGTCGAGCAGGCGGTCGACGAGATGCGCCAGGCGTTCCCCGAGCGCGCGGTCCGGCTCGACGCCCCGTCGGGCCCCGTCGAGGGCGACTGGGACGAGGACCGGCTCGCGCAGGTCGTCGGCAACCTCGTGCGCAACGCCCTTCAGTACAGCGTCGAGTCGACGGCCGTCACGGCCCGCGTGCTCGCCGACGGGGCCGCGGCGGCGATCGAGGTGCACAACGAGGGCGAGCCCATCGACCCCGGGCTGCTGCCGCACCTGTTCGAGCCCTTCCGCCGGGGCGGCGGGCACGGGCCCGCCGGCAGCGTCGGGCTCGGGCTGTACATCGCGCACGAGATCGTCCGCGCGCACGGCGGGGCCATCGAGGTCCGGTCGACCGAGCGCGAGGGTACGACCGTCCGCGTCCGGCTGCCGCGGTGAGGGGCGGCGCGGGCCGACCCCGCGTCGGCGGCGGGCGTGCGCGGCGCGTCGTTCACGGCCGAAGGGGTCGCCTCGCCGCGCGCCCCGAGCGTGGCGGGGGGGCCGCTGCTGCGTGCGGCGGAGGCGAGCGCCCGGAGCCCCCGCGCCGCCCCTCAGCCCCGCGCCCGCTGGTTGTAGCGCGCGACGCTGCCCCCGCCGAAGGCCTCGATGAGCGACGAGGCGGGCGCCTCGCGCGCGACGTCGGCGCCGCGGGACGGGGCGCCCGGGGCGTCGGCGCTCGGCAGCAGCCGCTTCTGCGCGCCCATCAGCTCGCTCACGAGGCCGGGCGCGAGCCCGTGCGCGAGCGCGGCGAGCTTGGCCGGCAGCGAGATGACCCGCTCGGCGTCGCCGTGCTCGAGCGCGTCGACGACCTGCCGCGCCGCCCGCGGCGCCGAGACCGCCGTCAGGGGCGAGGTCGCCGCGAGCGAGAACCAGGCGAACTCTTTGGCGGCCTGGCCCTTGAACGAGGCGTTGACGTGCGAGCCCGTGCGCATCAGCCCCGGCACGACCGTGGTGACGCGCACCCCGGTGCCCGCGAGCTCGGCGCGCAACGTCTCGGAGAAGCCGACCAGGGCGAACTTGGCCGAGCAGTAGGGCGCGAGGTGCGGCACGCCGATCTTGCCGCCGATGGACGTGATGTGCACGACGCGCCCCGCGCGCCGGCGGCGCATGCCGGGCAGCACGGCCATGGTGGGGTGGTAGGCGCTCCAAAAGATGTGCTCGAAGGCGTCGGCGAAGTCGCGGCGGGTCATGCTCTCGAGCGGGCCCACCTGAATGGTGGCCGCGTTCGCCACGAGCGCGTCGACCCCGCCGAAGCGGGCCTCGACCGCGGCGATGAATTGCCCGACCTCGGCCTCGTCGCTCGCGTCGCAGGAGGCCGCCATCACCTCGACGCCGGCCGCCGCGAGCTCGCGCCGCGCGCGCTCGAGGGCCACCCCGTCGCGGGCGCAGACGGCGAGGCGGCAGCCCCGGCGCCCGAGCTCGCGCGCGACCTCGAGGCCCAGGCCGCGCGAGCCGCCCGTGATGACGACGACCTTGCCGCGCAGCTCGAGCCGGCGCGCCCGGCGGGCGAAGTGGCGGGTGAGCAGGCCGAGGCCCGCGGCGAGGGCGAGGGGCCCGAGGGAAGTCGGCGTACGCATGGGGCAAGTCCTCCGAAGGGGAGGCCGGGCCGCGACGCGTTCGAGAGCGAGCGGCCGAGGCGCTCCCTAGGTGTCGATGCCGCGGCCCCCGCCGGCGTTCCGTTCGGCTTTGCGCGCCGAGCCCGAGCTCAGGCCGAGCGGGCGTCGGGGCCCGCGGCCGGAGGCCGCAGGAGCGCGGCGTGATCGCGCACGTAGTCGCGCAGCGTCCGGGCCCGGCGCCCGAGCAGGCGCTCGAGCGTGGGGTCGATCTTCGCGGCCCGCCCGAGGCGAATGTTGAGGTGCAGCACCGTCTGCACGGCGATCTGCGTCGCGGGCAGCCCGCGGGCCGCGAGCGCGCGCGCGTAGCCGAGCGCCGACGCGGGCTCGTACCGAACGGTTCGCGCGAGCTCTTCGGTCAAGGTGCGCGCGACCTCGTCGAAGCGCAGCGCTTCGGGGCCCGTGAGGGTGTAGGCCCGCGAGGCGTGCGCGCTCGGGTCGGCGAAGGCCAGCGCCGCGACCTCGGCCACGTCGCGCACGTCGACGAAGGCCACGGCGCCGCGGCCGGCCGGCAGGGAGAGGCGCCCCGCCTCGACGATGTCGCGCCGGTAGGCGTCGCCGAGGTTCTGGGCGAAGAAGCCGGGGCGCAAGAGGGTGAAGGTGCCGGGGCCCCGCCGCAGGTGCGCCTCGACGGCGTGGTGGGGCACGAAGGGGTTGGCGCCGGCGCCCACGACCGACAGGAAGACGACGTGGCGGACGCCGCAGGCGCGCGCCTCGTCGACGAGCGCGTTGAGCGTCGGGCCCACGTCGCTGATCGCCGGGGGGCGTAGCAAGAAGAGGCCCTCGCAGCCATGCAGCACGGGGCGGAAGGTGGCGCGATCGTAGAAGTCGAAGGGCGCCCGCTCGATCGACGCGCCGCCGGACGTCGGCTCGCCCGCGCGCGCCGGCAACCGCAGCGCGAACCCGGCCCTCTCGAGCGCGCGTACGACCTCTCGCCCGACGTTGCCCGAGGCGCCCGTGACCAGCACCCTGCCGCGCGCCCGCGCGGGCGCCGCCACGGCGACCCGCCCCGCGCGCGGCTGAACCCCGGCGCCCCCGCGCGCCGCCGCGCCCCCGCTGAGCTCGCGCAGCGAAGGCCTCGGCCGGCCCCGCGAGCCCGTCGCCGGAGGGGCGCCCTCGTCCGCCGATCGAGGCGCCGTCGAGCTGCCGGGTAGGACACGAAAGTGGTTGCGAAGGACAGAAGGGTTGCGACCATTCATGACTGGGCTCGACTCGGGTTGGGCGCCCCGTTCGGGGGGGCATTCTAAGAAGCGGGCCGCTCGGGCCTGTGCCGGGGGCAGAGGTCGCCCCGGGCCACTTCGGCGCGCCGATGGCGCGGTTTCTAAGCGGGCGCGCAAGAATTGCGCCCCTGCCGTCGCGGCCCCCGCCGGGCCGTGGCCGCGCAGGCCGAGGCGGAGGCCCCGAGGGGCCCGCTTGCCTCTGATGCATTCACGCTCGATCGCGCTCGCGAATCTTTCGTTTACACGCATGGGCACGTGACGTGCCGGCCCTCGGCTCTCTTCTCTTGAATGCCGGCCCGGCGTCGGCGAGGCGCAAAAGCCCCGGGCGGGGCTTGACAGTCGGTGGGCAGGTGCCAAGCTTGCGCGACCTGAAGCAGGAAGGTGACCGGCTAGAAGGCTCTCTCATCAGCCCCCAAAGCTCCACGACGTTGCCTGTCGGCTCGTCGTGTTCGTGCTTTGGCCCTGCTTTGTCGCCGCTGCCAATTTTCAGCGGGGTGGTAGGAGTGGCCCCTACGCCGGGATAGCCCCCCGGAGAGGCTCGTTCGAACCGGGCCCCCGCAACCAATTCGCGCCCGCCGCGCGAGCCGGCGCGCCCGCTCTGCGCGCCCGCGAGCTGTTCTCGCGACGAGCGCGAAGCGCCCCGGGCTCTCCGGCTCGCGCGCGGGCTGGTTGCCCGCCGCGCGCGCCTCGGCGCGTCGCGCGCGGGCCCCCGGCGCCGGGCGCGGGTCGAGCGCCGCGCACGCGACTCGTTGTGAGAATGCCGGCGCGCCCGGGGCGCGCCGCGAGGGGGCGCTTTGTCCGCCCGAGGGAGATTACCATGCTTGATCGAATTGATACCGAACGGCTACGACGCGACCTCGCGTCGGCCGGTGACGAGGGCCCCGCGCTCAAGCGGGTGCTACGCCGCGCCTGGACGCGGCCGACGGCCGACGAGCAGCGCCGCCTCGCGCGGCTCGCGCGGCGGGCGACCGAGCTCTGCGTCTTGCTCGCCCGCGCCCGCGGCCGCTGGCACGTCACCGAGCCGCCCCGCGAGCTGCGCCGGGCGGGCGCCGCGTGGGACCGCGACGCCTGCAACGCGCGCGTCGCCGACCGCGCGGCGCTCGACGACGCGCCCCCGGCCGAGGCGCGCGAGGGGGCGGCGCCATGACGCCCGCGGGCCTCATCGACATCGGGGCGAACCTGACGAACAAGGCGTTCGGGGCCGACCTCGACGCGGTCTTGGCGCGGGCCGCGGGGGCGGGCGTCGGGGGCATCCTCGTCACCGGCACGAGCGCGGCGGGCTCGCGCCGGGCGCGCGAGATCGTGGTCGAGCGGCGGGCGCTCGCCGCGCCGCGGCTCTACGCCACCGCCGGCATCCACCCGCACCAGGCGAGCTCCGCCTCGCGCGAGGCGCTGGCCGAGATCCGCGAGCTGGCCCGGCGCGAGCAGGTCGTCGCGGTCGGCGAGTGCGGGCTCGACTACAACCGCGACTTCTCGCCCCGCGACCGCCAGCGGGCTTGCTTCGAGGCGCAGCTCGAGATCGCGAGCGAGGCGAAGAAGCCCGTCTTCTTGCACGAGCGCGACGCCGCCGAAGACTTCGCCCGCGTGCTCGAGCGCCACCGCCCGAGGCTCGCCGGCGGGGTCGTGCACTGCTTCACCGGCGCCCGCGCCGCCCTCGAGCGCTACCTCGGGCTCGATCTCTACATCGGCATCACCGGCTGGATCTGCGACGAGCGCCGCGGCGCGCACCTGCGCCAGCTGGTGCGCCTCGTGCCGGAGGGGCGCCTGCTCGTCGAGACCGACGCGCCCTACCTCCTGCCCCGCGATCTCGCGCGGCGGCCGGCCGGGGGGCGCAACGAGCCGGCCCTGCTCGCGCACGTCGCGCGCGCCGTCGCCTCGTGCCGGGGCGAGACGCTCGAGCAGCTCACGGCGCACACCACGGCGGCGGCCGCGCGGCTCTTCGGGCTCTGAGCCGTCGCGGCGGCCCCGCACGGCCCCCGGAGAAGAGTCGCCCCCGCGCGGGCGGGCGGGGGGCCGAAGATGCCATCCGCTGCGTCCGGCGGCAGGCGTCGCCCCCGCGCGGGCGGGCGGCGGGCTCGTTCAGGGGTACAGGTTGCGGAAGTAGCTGATCACGCCCGAGTACTCGGGGGTGATGCGCGTCGCCATGAGCGGCCGCACCTTGTCGGACTCGCTGCAGGCGTTGCCGCTCGTGGTGCCGCACAGGCTGGTGGTGTGCACGCCGGTCACGCCCCAGCCGCTGCCGTTGTAGTTCAGGTAGATGGGCGACCCGCTCTGCCCGCCGGACGCGTCGCAGCGGTGGCGGAAGGTGCGGCTCCAGCCGTCGGCGTCGGCGTTGGCGAAGTTGTCGGGGAAGCAGGTGTTCACGTCGCCGTAGAGGTGGTTCTCGCTGCAGGGGCTCGGCTCGTCGATGCGCGGGGTGCCGTTCGAGGTGAAGGTGACGCAGCCGGGGTAGCCCGCGTTCCATAGCGACTGGGTGTCGAGCGTGCTCTCGCCGAGGACCCACCAGCCCATCCAGCCGCCCGTGGTGTCGCCGATGCGGCCGGGGGTGACGACGATGCTGATGTCGTACTCTTTCACGTCGGTGCCGGTGGCCGCGTTGACGTAAGGCGCCGGCACCCAGTACCAGAGGACCTGGCCGGCCGGGATGTTGTCGTTGTCGATCAGCACCGAGCCGCGGTCGGAGGTGCCGTTGCGCGCGACGCGGATGGTCACGTCGTCGGTCCAGGGGTCGACGCCGGCGGCCGCGCCGCGGGTGTAGACGCAGTGGGCGGCGGTGATGACGTGGCGCGGCCCGATCAGGGTGGCGGTGCAGCCGCCGAAGTCGCTGACCCGCTGGCGCTCCCAGGCCGTGACCGGCGCGTTCTCGCCGTAGAGCCGGCTGCGGTTGTCGGCGCCGCCGCTCAGCGCGGACAGCGACGCCCGGGGCGGCGCGGGCGGGTCGAGCCGCACCCCGCGGTTCAGGCCGGTCGCCTCGGCGCCTTCGTGCATGCGCCGCAGCAGCGCGCGCGGGAACGACACCTCGAACTCGTTGCGGGTCGCCGGGTTGAAGGCGAGGAACGAGAACGTCTCGGGCGCCTCGCGGAAGCGCGGGCCGCTCGACGCGTCGGGCTCGGCGCCCTCGTTGCTGCGCTTCGCGCCGGCGGGCCGCTTGCCGACGTGCCGGACCACGACCGTCTCGGCCGCGCCGGAGGGGGACGCGAAGTCGGAGAGCTGGGGCACGAGCTGCTTGAGGTCGTCCGCCACCGAGGCGTCCGGGGCTTGCGCGCCGGGCTCGAAGCGGACGGCGACGCCGCCGCCGACCTGCAACGCCTCGCCCGCGCTCAGCGCGGCGAAGCGGGTCGCCTCGTCGTCCTCGGCGGCACAGGCCCCCGCCAGCACGAGCGGCAGGGCCAAGGCCGCGAGGCGGCCGGGGTGCTTGGGGCGCGAGGCGACGGCCGTGACATGATTCCGATACATCGTAGTCTCCTGCTCTTCCTTTCGAACGTTCCGCGTCGGCGTGCCGGCTGGTGTGCCTTCGCCGGGCCCGGCGGGCGCGCATGACGCGCGCCCGCCGGCCGGCCCCAGCGATCGGGGCGCGACGCTTCGTCGCTCGCCCCGTGGCCCCCGCTCTGTCCGGAAGCCATCGCAAGGCCCGTGCCGTCGACCGAGCAAGGGGTCGTCATGGCGGCGTTGCCCGACGAATGCGCGCTCGGGCGCGTTTCTGCCGGGGCGCGGCCCCGATCGGCCCGCGCGCTCGGGCCGGCCGACGCCCCGCGCGCGCCGGGGGGGCGATGCGCGCGCGCGTCGGGGTCGATGCGCGCGCATCCTGGGGGCGGCTGCCGCCCGGCGGCCAATCTGCTTTCGTCCGGCGGAAGCGAGCGCGAGCCCGCCGGCCGGTGGAGGGTCGAACGCACCGGGGCGGCGGGGTGGGGGCGACGTCGTCCTCGGGCGCGAGGGCGAGCGCCTCGGCCCCTTGCCGCTCGACAGCGTCTACCAGGCGCGGGAGGCGCGGTCGTCGACCGACGGCGAGGCCGTCGCGATCTACGGCAGTGACGGCGAAGGCGGCGGCTTCGTCGTCGCGGCTCGGCGGGGCAGAACACCCCGGAAGGCCGCACAATGCTCCACGTCGAGCTCGACCGACGGAGGCCACGGCCGAGCCATCTGACCCTTCGCCCGAAGGCTCTCTCGAGCGCGACGCGATACGGGCGGCATCGGCACAGGCCCCGCCCGGCTCAGCTCGGTCGGCGGCCGTGGCGCAGGCCGTGCATATCTTGCTCGAAATACGCCGAGCCCATGAATCGACGCTCTCTCGCCTTCCTCGGTGCCTGCGCCTTGGCCCTAGATTGCCGAAACGCTCTCGGCATCGACGAGCTCGAGCCCTCGGCGGGCGACGCGCAAGGTAGCGGTGGCTCGAGCGTAGGCGGCGCCCAGGGCGCCAAAGGTGCGAGCGGGGGCGGGGGCAGCGGCGGCGTCGATGGCTCGGGCGGGGGCGTGGGCAAGGAGCTCGCCGGCAGCGGCGGCGCGAAGGGCGAGGCAGGGGGCCAGGGCGGCCCGAAGGGCGGGGCAGGGGCCGGCGCCGGGGGCGCAGGCGGCGCGGCGGGCGAGGGGGCCGGCGGCGCCGGCGCGGGCGGCACGGGCGGCTCGGGCGGCTCGGGCGGCTCGGGCGGCGGGCCTGGCTCGCCCGACGAGTGCCAGCGAGCCTGCGTCGATGCCAGCCCGCCGGCCGCGGTTGGCGAATACTTCGACGCGTTCGCCGTCTGCGCTTGCGGCGCTGGCGCCCCCTTGAGCTGCCGGCCCCTCTGCGGCCCCTGCGACATCGACGCGGGCAACTTTGACGCCCAAAGCGCCGCGTGCATCGAGTGCGTCTCGCTCAATGCAATCTCGACCGCTTGCTCGGAAGCTGGCGGGTGCGGGAGCGACTGCGAGTCGCTGCGCGAATGCCTCGCCGAGTGCAGCGAATGAGCCGCCCCCCGACGCGCCCCCGGCGCCGGGTGTCGCGCCTACACCGCGCCCCACCGACGTCTCGCCGGCTTGCCCGAGTCGCGTAGCGCCGCCGTCGAACCTTGAAGTGGCGATCGCGACGACGCACGATGGGCGTTGCGTTCCGAGGTGAGCCGCCGATGGGCAAGCGACCGAACCTGAACTTCAACCCGCTGGCTTCCCCCCACCTCGAAGACCCGTACCCGCTCTACCAGCGGCTGCGGCGCGAGGCGCCGGTCGTGCACAACCCGACCTTCGATCTGTGGTTCGTCACCCGCCACGCGGACGTGGTCGAGGTCTTGCGTGACCCGGCCCGCTTCAGCTCCGCCGACGTGCTGAAGCCCGTGCTCGAGCCGACGCCCGAGATTCGCGCGGCGCTCGGCGAGTGGCAGAGCGGCGTCTACCCGCTCTTGTCGAGCGACCCGCCGTGGCACACGCGCGCGCGGTCGCTCGTCAGCCGCGCGTTCTCGGCGCCGCGCGTGGCCGCGCTCGAGCCGCAGATCCGCGCGATCGCGGACGAGCTCATCGACGGCTTCGCGGCCGAGGGCGAGGGCGACCTGCTGCCCCGCTTCGCCTACCCGCTGCCGATGCGGCTCACGGGCGAGATGTTCGGCGTCTCGCGCGCGGACATGGGCGCGGTCAAGCGCTGGTGCGACGAGGAGACCCTCTACCTGATGGCCCCGCTGCCGCACGAGCAGCGGCTCGCCTACGCGCGCAGCGTCGTGGCCTACCGCGAGTTCTTGCGCGACCTGGTCGAGGGCCACCGCCGGCGGCCGCGCGGCGACCTCGTCGACGAGCTGCTCGGCGCGCGGCTCGAGGGGGGCGACCCCCTGACGACGGGCGAGATCGTCGGCTCGCTCTGCGTGCTGATCTTCGCGGCCCACGAGACGACGACGAACATGCTCGGCAACACGCTCCTGTGCCTGCTCCGCGCGCCGGGCCGCTGGCGGGCGCTGCGCGACGACCCGGCGCAGATCCCCGCCGCGCTCGAGGAGGGGCTGCGCTTCGACGCGCCGGTGCAGGGCATGACGCGCACCGTGACCCGGGCCACCGAGCTCGGCGGGGTGGCCCTGCCGGTCCGGGCGCGGCTCTTCGTGGTGTTCGCCTCCGCGAACCGCGACGAGGCCTCGGCCGCCGACCCCGACGTCTTCGACCCGGGGCGCGCGGCGCCGCACCTGTCGTTCGGCCGCGGGCCGCACTTCTGCGTCGGCGCCTCGCTCGCGCGCCTCGAGGGCCGGGTCGCGCTCGAGCGCCTCGCGCTGCGCCTGCCGGGCCTGCGCCTCGCCGACGAGCGAACGCCCGCCTACCCCCCCAACCTCGTGCACCGCGGCCCGAGCGCCCTCCGCCTCGCCTGGGACGTCGCCTGACCGACGGGCGGGGCCCGCCGCTCGGCGCCGGCGAGCCGCGCCTGGCGGCGCGAGGTTCGACCTCGGCCGCGCCCGACCGGCCGCCGCCGTGGCGTTATAATTTGGTAGGAAATTGTTAGGGACGCCTTTGCCCTTGCGAAGGGGCATGTGGCGGGCCGATTCTACGCGCATGAGTGGGACGAGAGCGGGCGACGGGGCGCCCCCGGAGGGGCCCGAGGCCCTGCGCCGGCGGCTCGCCGAGCTCGAACAGGTCGAGGCCGAGCTGCGGGGGCGTCTCGCGCTGCACGAGCAGATCCAAGGCTGCCTCCCGGACCTCATCTCGGTAAAAGACGCGAACCGGCGCATCCTCTTTGCGAACAAGGCCTTCTGCGACTTTTACGGCAAGACCCTCGAGCAGATCCGCGGCCTGACCGAGGCCGAGCTGACGGGGGCCGACCGGTCCGAGCGACACGGCGAGCAGGACGGGCAGGTGTTCGAGGCGGGCATCTTCGTCAACATCCCCTCCGAGACGCTCGAGCGGTACGACGGCAAGGTGATGCACTTTCACACCGTCCGCTGCCCCGTGCGCGACGGCGCGGGCAAGGTGGCCCGGGTCATCATCTGCTCGCGCGGCATCCAGGCGGACGCGAGCGTGTCGGCCAAGGGGCCGGGCCGGCAGGGGGCGCACAACGAGCTGCTGCTCAACCTCATCCCCGACTTGCACTTTCGCATCGCCCGCGACGGCACCTACCTCGACTTCTCCGCCGCCAAGGGCGTCGACACCGCGCTGCCGCCCTCGTACTTCCTCGGCAAGAAGATGCAAGACGTCACGCCGGACCTCGCCCCCCTGGTCATGGCGAGCGCCGAGGCGGCGCTGCAAACCGGCGAGATGCAGACCATCGAGTTCAAGATGTACGTGCACGGGGCGTTCCTCGACTACGAGGCGCGCATCCTGGTCAGCGGCCCCGACGAGGTCGTCTCCATCGTGCGCGACGTCACCCAGCAGAAGCGCGTCGAGCAGCAGCTGCGCGAGGCCGAGGCCCGCTTCCGGAGCCTGGATGCGCAGTCGATGGTCGGGGTCTACATCATCCAGGGCGGCCGGCCGGTGTACGCCAACCCGGGGCTCGCGGCGATGTACGGCTGCACCCCGGGCGAGCTCGCCGCCCAAGACCTGCCCTTCGCCCTCGTCGTCGAGGAGGACCGCGCGGCCTTCCGCGAGATCGTCGAGGGGCTGGCCGCGCCGGCCGGGGGCCCGCCCGGCCGGGGCGTGCAGCGCGGCTTCCGCGGCCGGCGCCGGGACGGCACGCCGATTCACATCGACGCCTACGTCGCGCCGACGGTGTTCAACGGCGAGGCCGCCATCATCGGCATGGTGACCGACGTGACCGGCCGGCACCAGGCCGAGGCGGAGCGGCAGCGCCTGCAAGAAGAGGTCATGCGGATGCAGCTCATGGAGCTGTCGACGCCGCTCATCCCCATCAGCGAGCGCGTCATGGTCATGCCCATCATCGGCACCCTCGACGACCGCCGCGCCCTCCTGATGATGGAGCGGCTGCTCCTCGGCGTCACCGAGCACCGGGCCGAGGTGACGATCGTCGATATCACGGGCATCCCGTCGGTGACCACCCAGACGGCGGCCGCGCTCATCCGGTGCGCCCAGGCGGTGCGCATGCTCGGGGCGAGGGTGCTGCTCACGGGCATTCGCCCCGACGTGGCCAAGACGATCGTCGATCTCGGCGTCGACCTCGGCGGCATCGTGACGCTCAGCACGCTCAAGGCCGGCATCGCCTACGCGATGAAGATGTGAGGGGCGGCCGGCCTGCCGCACCTTTAAGAGGGCGGCCGGCCCGCCCGCCGTGCCGGTGAGGGGCCCGGCCCACCGCCCTGCCTATCTCTAGGAGGCGGCGGCCGAGCTGCTGGCTGGCCGCTACGGGTGGCTCGCCGCGTTGGCCGGGTCGGTGCCGGCGTCGCGCTCGTCGCCGTCGAGGTGGCCGTCGCCGTCGCGGTCGATGCCGATGCGCCGGCCCGAGCCCGGCGGCGCGCAGGTGTACGTCAGGGCGCGGGTCGGGTGGTTCGCGAGCAGCCGGACCCACCCGTCGGCGAGCGGGGGCAGCGCCTGCCGGTCGGTGACGAACTGGCCGCCCCCGACGTAGAGTAGCCCGAGCTCGTCGCCGAGCAGGGTGCCCTTGACCACGAGCTCGCACTCGCCCACGTCGGCGCGGGCGATCAAGAGGTCGATGCGGGGGCCGGCCGCGGCACCGTTCGACTTGGTGAGCGTGATCTGTTGCCCCACGATGGGGGCGAGGTTGCTGTCGAAGGCGAGCTGAAAGGCCTCGACCTGCCGCCGGAGCAGCTCGCCCGGCGCCCCGGCGGGGAAGCCGCCCGGGTTGAAGGGGCTCTCGGCGAACGCGACGAGGCTCATGAAGCGGAAGATCGAGTCGAAGGCGCCGTCGTGCGTGAAGCCAAAACCGCGGACCTGGTCGCCCTGAAAGCCCTCGAGCCCGGGGGTGAGAATGGCGGCCGCGGGCATCCCGAACATGCCGACCTTCTGGTACTGATTGCGCAGGTGGGGTATTTTGAAAAGCTGCGAGACGAACGAGAACGACGAGGCGCCGCTCGTGCCGAAGAAGCCCGGGGCGGAGGCGCCGGGGTTGGCCCCCGGGTCGAGCACGTGGCACGTGGCGCAGTTGAGGTCATGAAATAGGAGCGAGGGCTCGCCGAAGAAGAAGTCGCGGCCGGCCTGCTGGTCGGGCGTGAGCGAGTTGTCGAGGTTGCGAATCGGGTTGGGCGGGTAGGTCACCTGCAAGATGAACTCGGCGAACGAGCGCATGTCCGCCTCGGGTATGGCCTGGTCGCGCCCGAGCAGGTCGACGAAGGTGGCGTTGAATTTCGAGAAGGCGGCGACCTCGTCGAAGGCGCCCCCGTCGGGCTGGGCGGTGGGCTCGTCGTTGCCGCCGGTGCGGTCGCCGCGCCAGTGCATCGCCCCGTGGTTGGCCATGCCGCGCAGGCTCTGCGTGGTGAGCGGGCCCTTCATCGGGTGAAAGTCGATGGTGAAGGTGGGGTCGAGGAAGGGCGAGGGGGTGGCCGGGTCGGTCGGGTCCTTGCCGAGCAGGGGCTGGGGGTTGGTGAGCACCTCGGCGTCGGGGTTGCCGAGGTCCCAGGCGAGGCTGTCGAAGTCGCCGAAGACGTGGCAGGTCGCGCACGACGAATCGCCGTGGCTCGACGAGAAGGACGCGTCGTAGAGAAAGGGGCGGCCGGCGACGACGCTCGGCGGCTCGGGGTTGTGCATGGCGACGTGCGCGATCTCGGCCCGGGTGTCGGTGTCGATGACCGAGATCGCGTTGTCGAAGCGCGTCAGCACGTACAGCCGGTCTTGGCCCTCGTGCAGCAAGAGCCCGGTCGGGCCGCCGCCCGGCACCACGATCTGGTCGTCGGCGCTCGGCGTGAAGGTGTCGTTCTCGAGGGCGGCGGTGTCGAACACGCCGATCTTGGACGACCCGAGCGCCGCCACGTAGAGGGTGCCGCCGTCGCTCGTGATCGCCATCTGCTGCGGGAGCGCGAGGCTCTTGGCGTTCTCGGCGTTGGGCACGGGCGCGCAGCACGAGCCGTAGTCGATGTGCTTGTTGAGGTGCCGCGGCAGGACGCCCCCGCCCGGGGTGAGGACGGTGATGCGGCTCTCGTGCAGGTGCCCGCGAATGGTTTGACCGGCGAAGGTGCCGGGCCCCTC
>DASTPP010000391.1:0-10281 GCA_035762175.1 Polyangiaceae bacterium
CCCCTGCGCCACCCCCGATTGTGCCACCCCCGATTGTGCCACCCCGGCCGTACACCCGCGCTGCGCCATCCCGGCTGTACACCCCCGCCGCGCTGCGCCATCCCGGCTGCGCACCCCCGCCGCGCCGCGCCAGCCAGCCCACAAAACGCGCGCGCCCCGCACGGCCGGGCCGGCGGGGCGCAGGAGGCCTCGGGCCTCGCCTACGGCGTGTCCGGCGGCGGCGGCTCGGTCGTCATGCCGAGCGCCTCGGCGCCGGCCTCCTTGGCGCGGTCGAGCACCATGATGAGGCGGCCGTAGTTCGCGTCGTCGTCGGGGCTGACGAAGACGACTTTGTCTTCGGTCTTCTTGGCCGCGAGCTGGGGCTTCAGCTTGTCGACGAGCTCGTTCATGTCGATGGGGTTGCCGTTGAGCTTCAGCTCGCCCGTGCGCAGCACGCGGATGAGCAACTGGCCTTCGGGCACCTCGGTGACGGTCTCGACGTTCTCGGTCGAGGGCACGCGCACGAGAATGTCTTTCTCGAGCAGCGGCGTGACGACCATGAAAATGATGAGAAGAACGAGGACGACGTCGACGAGCGGCGTGATGTTGATGTCCGAGTTCGCGTTCGTCGAGGCCCGGATGGCGAGTCGTCGGTGCTTGGCCATGGTCGTCGCGCCTCAGCTCACTTCTTCTTGAACTCTTCGACGGCGAGCGAGACGCCCTTGCCGCCGGCCTTGCGCACGCGGTCCATGACCTTGCGCACCTCGGCCACGGTGAGCGACTGGTCGCCCTTGACGAGGACCTTGCGCCCGGGGGTCTGGGCGAAGGTCTCTTTGAGGCTCGACTCGAGGGCGTCGGGCTCGACCGGGTTCGACTCGAGCCAGATGCGCTTGTCGGTCGTGACCGAGACCATGATTGACTCCGAGTCTTTGTTCTCCTGCTCGATGTTCTTCGCCTCGGGCAGCTTCACGTCCTTGCCGCGCTGGAGCATCGGCGTGATGACCATGAAGATGATGAGGAGGACGAGGACGACGTCGACGAGCGGGGTGACGTTGATGTCGTTCTTGACGCCTTTGGCGCCGCCAGCGCTAAACGCCATGACGGGGTCTCCCGGTGCGGGCTCGCCGCGCTCCCTTCGGGGGCGCGGCGCGGGGTGTTGCGGGGGCCGGGCACGGCGCCGCTCACTCGGCGGCGGTGGGGGCGCCGCGCAGGCTGCGGGCGACGACGTCGAGCAGCTCGTTCGACGACTCGGAGATGTCGACGGCCCAGGCGTCGATGCGGGTCTGGACGTAGTTGTAGGCCATGACCGCCGGGATGGCGACGAGCAGGCCGAAGGCGGTGGTCACGAGGGCCTCGGCGATACCGGCCGAGACCGTGCCGAGGCCGCCCGAGCCCGACGCGGCCATCAACTGGAAGGCGGTGACGATGCCCATGACGGTGCCGAGCAGGCCGACGAAGGGCGCGGTCGAAGCGACCGTCGCCAAGATGCTGCTGCCGCGCTTGAGCAGCTGCACCTCGCGCGCCGCCTGCCGCTCGAGGGCGCGGGCGACCGACTCGTAGACCAGGTCGTGGTCGGCGCCGCGGCCGACGCTGCGGTAGGCCGACAGGCCCGCCTCGATGACGCGGCCGAGGTGGCCGATGTTCTTGCCCGCCGGGCTCTCGGCCGCCTGGTCGAGGTCGCCGTTGGCCAAGACCTTGGCCATGCGTTGCGCGTAGCGCAGCGACTCGCCCTTCGACTTCGCGAACACGATCAGGCGCTCGATCGTGACGTAAAGCGAGGCGATCGACATGATGAACATCACGCCGACGACCAACCGGGCGAAAAGCCCCATACTTGCCCAAAGACCTGTCAACGTAAAATGCATCGCCGTCGTCCTCGCGTCTCGTGCTCGCGCTGGGGGGGTGAGAAAGGGGGAGGGCCTCTAAATAGATAAAGAGACCCTTCAACTCGTCCGTCCGCGGCCTCGCCCGACCCGCCGGGCGTGCCGCCCTCTCGCGGCGGCACGCCCCGCGCCCGGGGGGCGTGGGGCGCTGGGAGGCAACTGTCGAGGGAGCCTACCTTAAGGGCAGCTTGAAACTGAAGGGAAACATGTAATCGACCGACACCGGCCGACCCTGGAAGGTGACCGGCGTCCAGCGCTGCTGTGCCAGCTTGCCGAGCACCTCCGCGTCCATGTGCGGAAGCCCCTTGATGATGCGGCAATTTTGCAGCTGCCCGCCCGTCGTGATGACGCACTTGACCAGCACCTTGCCCTCGACCCGCGCCGCGAGCGCCTGCGGGGTGTACGTCGGGTCGGGCCCCGAGAGCTTGGTCGGCCGGTTCATGCCCGGGCCGAACGGCATCACCGCGTTCGTCGGCGAGCCCACCTGGCCGCCGAGCACCCCGCCGACCACGCCGCCGACCACGCCGCCGACCACGCCGCCCGGCACCCCGCCCGGCACCCCGCCCTCCTGGCCTTCGCCCTCGTCCTTCGGCTCCTCCTTCTTCGGAGGCTCCGGCGGCTTGGGCTCGTCTTTCTTGGCCTGGACGACCGTGTCGGGCTTCTTCTCGGGCTTCTTCTCGATCTTCTTCTCGGTCTTCGGCTTCGTCGCCCCGGCCGGCGGGGGTGGGGGCGGCGGCGGCGGCGGCGGCGGGGGCGCCGCGGCGAAGAAGGTGACGTCGACGTCCTTCTTTTTGGGCTTGGTCGGGCGCGACGATATATAGGCCGCGAGCCCTATCAACACGACGTGCACCACCACCGAAAGGAGAGCGCCCTTGCCGGGGCTTCGAGCCTGAGACCCGGCCCCGCCGGTCAGCACCGAGTTGAACATCGCCTATCGCGCCTACCTGAGCATACCTGCGTCGTCAACCAGAATGTGACGAACTCAAGAAATTCCGCAGCGCGTCGATGAGCTCGAGCGCCCCGCGCCGGGCGCGCAAAAGCCCCCCATCAAGTTGCAACTTGCTTGCAGAAGTGCACGTCCAAGGGGCCCGCTGAGCTCGCGTTTTGGAGAGGTAAAATCCCGATTTTTCTAAGCCCTTTTGGTACGTAAGGAGGGGTGAGAAAAAGGGAACTTGACAAGTCTGTGCCAGTGGTGTGAGTGTGCCAGCCGCCGGGCAATCCCGCAGGCAGTTCACCCCCTACCCATCCAGCAAAAACGTGGTCGCGAGGGACGCATGAACGTCGAGCAGAGAAGGCGTGTACTGTGGCGTGTGCCTTGGTTGGCAGCCCTAGTTACCGGGGCCCCCACCGTGGCGCTGAGCCTTCTGTCTACTACCCCCGCTTGGGCCCAGACCATCGGCGTGGCCACGCTGAGCGGTAAGGTCGTCGACACTCAGTCGAAGGCGCCGATCGCCGACGCGGTCGTGACGGTCACCTCGCCCGCCCTACAAGGCGAGCAGACCGTCGTCACCGACGGGTCGGGCTTTTACCGCATCCCGAACCTGCCGCCCGGCGATTATACGCTGCGCGTCGAGGCCGACCGCTACCGCGTCTATGCGCGCGGCGGCATCGCCCTGCGCGCCAACGTCACGGTCCGGCTCGACGTCGAGGTGCTGCCCGAGACCCTGACGGCCGAAGAGGTCACCGTCGTCGGTCGCCCGCCGACGGTCGACGTCGGCTCGACGAGCTCGGGCCTCAACATGAACTCCGACTTCATCGAGCGCCTGCCCCTCGCGCCGCCCGGCGGCAAGGGCGGCCTGACGCGCTCGTTCGAGCAGCTGGCCGAGGCGGTGCCCACCGGCCGCTCTGACGCGTACGGCGCCTCGCTCGCCGGTACGACCTCGCCCGAGAACGCCTACATCGTCGACGGCCTCTCGGTCTCCGACCCCGGCGTCGGCCTGGTCGGCACCCCGGTCAGCCTCGAGTTCATTAAAGAGGTGAACGTCGTCACCGGCGGCTACCTGCCCGAGTACGGCCGCACCCAGGGCGGCGTGCTCGACGTCGTCACCAAGAGCGGTTCGAACGAGTTCCACGGCTCGATCTGGGGCAACTGGACCCCGGGCCAGGCGAACCCGAAGCGCATCGTGTCGCAGGACACGATTACGACCCAGCGCAAGCTTTTGTCGACCCAAGATATCGGCTTTAGCTTGGGCGGCCCGCTCATCAAAGACAAGCTCTGGTTCTTCGTCGGCGGCCAGGCGGCCTCGGCCTACTACCAGGCCGAGCGCGAGCTGAACGCGTTCTTGACCAACCCCGACGGCACCCAGACCCTCGACGCCGAGGGCCTCGCCGTCTCGGCGCCCATCTCGGGCTCGAAGCGGCAGTTCCGGGCGAAGTCGACCCAGTACCAGCTCTTCGGCAAACTCGACTTCCGCGTCGACCAGAACAACACCGTCTCGTTCTCGGTCAAGTCGGTGTTGGGCCAGACGGGCGGCAACGGCTACTTCGCGCTCGACCCGCAGTCCGGGCTCATCGAGGCGAACCAGACCTTCAACGTCACCGGCCGCCCCCTCACCCTGTCGTCGCGCAAGCCGAGCCAGGTCTACGACTTCGTCCTCAAGTGGTCGAACTCGTCGATGAACAAGCGGCTGCTCTTCGATACGACCCTCGGCTACCACACCGAGAGCACGACGGGCTCCGGCGGCCTCGCGGCCGACGGCTCCGAGATCGGCACCTCCGAGGGCATCTCGGGCCAGCCCCTCGTGCAGTACCGCCGCAGCAACCCCTCGCGCCGTAGCATCGCCGAGTTCGAGACCATCCCCGGCACCAACCCGGAGACCGGCATCGGCCCCTGCACCCCCGACATCGCCACCAACGCCAACGGCCAACCCCTCGTCACCCGCTGCCCGATCGCCACGTACAACACCAACGGCCCCGGCGGTCTGCAAAAGTCGATCTCGCAGCGCATCCAGCTGCGCGAGGTCGTCACCTTCCTCTTCGAGGGCCTGGGCCACCACGTGGTCAAGGTCGGCGGCGAGGTCGAATATTCCGCGGTCGACAACACGAGCGCGTTTTCGGGCGGCTTCAACATCCGCGAGTCGGGCGGCGGCGGCGCGTGGGAGTCGAACCGCGGCTACTTCGTGCACACGGGCCCCGACCAGCTCGTGCTCTACCCGAAGCTCAATTACAAGGTGAACCAGTGGGCCGTGGGCGGCTTCGCCCAAGACAGCTGGTCCATCATGGACCGGGTCACGCTCAACGCCGGCATCCGGTACGACACCCAGACGCTCTACGGCTCGCAGGGCGACGTCGCCCTCAGCCTGCCGAACCAGATCTCGCCCCGCCTCGGCCTCATCTGGGACCCGACCCAGAGCGGCCGGGCGAAGATCTACGCCAACTACGCGCTCTACTACCAGAGCATCCCGCTCCGCCTCGCGTACCGCAGCGGCTCGGGCGAGCCCGGCGTGTTCTACCGCCTGCCGAAGGCCGCCTGCCCCGACCCGAACGCGTCCGACTTCCGCGAGTGTAACCTCGACCCGAACAACGTCGGCCGCAGCCCGCTCAACACGCCCGACGACCCGAACATCAAGTACACGATTCTCGGCTTCGGCCGCACCTTCGTCGACAAAGACCTGAAGCCGGGTTCGTCGACCGAGATCTCGGGCGGCGGCGAGTACGAGGTGATCCCCCAGGGCCGCGTCGGCGCGACGTACCTGCGCCGGCAGACCAACAACGTCATCGAAGACATGAGCCGCGACGAGGCGGCCACGTACTTCATCGGCAACCCCGGCCAGGGCATCGCGAAAGACTTCCCGAAGGCCGAGCGCGTCTACGACGCGGGCATCTTCACCTTCACCAAGGCCTTCGCCGACGACTGGCTCGCCCAGGTCAGCTACACGCTCGCGTACCTGCGCGGCAACTGGGAGGGTTTCTTCCGCTCGCAGACCCTGCAGCTCGACCCCGGCATCAACTCCGACTTCGACCTCTCGTCGCTGGTCGTCAACCGCAAGGGCCCGCTCGCGGGCGACACCCGGCACGAGATCAAGGTCTTCGGCTCGAAAGACTGGGTCTTGAGCCAGGGGTTGCGCCTGACGACCGGCGCCAGCTACCGCACCCGCTCCGGCGGCCCGACGAACTACCTCGGCTCGCACCCGGTTTACGGCGGCGGCGAGGTGTTCATCCTGCCGCGCGGCGAGGGCGAGCGGCTGCCCTGGGTGCACAACTTCGACGTGCACATGGCGCTCGGCGTCTACCGCAGCAGGACGCAGTCGATCGCGCTGACGGCCGACTTCTTCAACCTGTTCAACTTCCAGGCGACGACGAACCGCAGCCAGATCTACACCACCGCCGACGTCAACCCGATCCAAGGCTCGGCGGCGAACAACCCCTACCTGCCGGGGCGCGAGAAGAAAGAGATCGACCCGGCGCGCGTCACGACGCCCGACGGCAGCACGTTCGAGGCCGGCCAGCGCAACCCGAACTTCGGCAACGCTACGGGCTTCCAAGACCCTCTCACCGTCCGTGTCGGTATTCGGACGACGTTCTAGGTGACGACCGTGAGAACTCGAAACGAAAGGTCCACCGTCGTGAAGACTCGCATCACTCTCCGTCTTCTCTGCCTGGGCGCGTTGGGGTCCCTCATCGTCGCCGGGAGCAACTGCGCCGACCAGCGCGAGCCCGAGTGCACCTCGCCGGCCGCCGGCCACTTCACCGTACGGCTCGAGCCCACGGACGTCCCGGCCGGCTGCGAGAACGAAGTGCTGCGGGGCATCGTCGTCGCCACGCGGTCGTATTACGTCCTCGATGCCGAGGGCAACGTCGACTACGACCAGCCCTTCCGGGTCGCCATCCAGACGCTCGAGATGGGCGAGCAGTTCATCGGCCTCGAGGGCCAAGAAGAGTTCGACATCGGCGGCGACGAGTCGGTCAACCGCCTGGTCGGGGGCGTCTCGGCCGCGTCGCTCATCGAGACGAACAAGCTCTACGCCTACGGGCAGTTCACCACGCCCCAGCCCGACAGCAACGACCAGTGCTACATCCCGACGACCACCCCCGCGGTCCTCGAGTCGCCCGGCCTCCTCGCGGCGACGGTCACCACCGAAGATGACCCCGAGACGGAGGAAGATGAGGCGGCGCAGGAGTTCGTCCCCCCCGAAGACGCCTCCACGTACCGCGCCGAGTGGTCGAACGTTACCTTCCTCGTCTCGACGGCGTACCCCGGCGTGCAGTTCACCGGCACGCTGGTCTACACCCGGCCCGTCTTCCAAGACGTCACCGAGCCGGCCCCGACGGCGGAAGACCCCATGGCCGTGCGGGTCATCCGCCGCGAGCGAGTCCGTGAATGCGCCATCACGTACACGGGCGTCGCCGTCTCGGCCGTGAACACCTACGACTGCAGCACGCCCCTCCCGAGCGACGAAGATGCGCCGCCCTACGCTCGCGAAGAGGGCTACAACCAGGCGCTCTGCGGCGCCGAGCCCGACTTCTCGCAGGGCATCGCCGTCGGCGCGGGCATCAACCCCGACTTCCCCATCGTCTGCGACCCCGAGACCAAGCTCTGCCTGCTCGACGGGCCGTTCCGGTCTGGGGCCACGAACCTCTGAAGGGCCGCAAGTAAGGAGAGATGGCAATGACGTCCCGACTTCGTGCCGCCCACTCGCTCGTCGCGAGCGCGGCCGCCTTTAGCCTAACGGCCACGATGGGGCTCTCGGCGTACGCGCAGACCACCCCCGGGGCCGCCCCGCCGTCCACGGCGGCGCAACCCCTGCCCCCGCCGGCCGCGCAGCCGCTGCCCCCGAGCGCCGCGCCGCCGCCCCCCCCGGGCGCCGCCCCCACCACCCCGCCCGGCGCGGCCCCCCCGCCTCCGGGCGCGATGCCGCCCCCGGCGCCGCCCCCCGGCGCGATGCCCCCCCCGGGCGCCGCGCCGCCCCCGGGCGGCGACCCGGGCATGGGCACGGCCCCGCTGCCTACCGGCCCCGCGGCCGACGCGCCCATGGCCCCGCCGCCCCCGAGCGGCGAAAACGCCTACCTGACCAGCCGCGTGCCCGCCTACGTCGCCTTCGGCGTCGCCGGCGCGGGCCTCATTGTCGGCACCGTGGCGGGCTTCTCGGCGCTCTCGGCCAAGAGCGATTACGACGATAGACCGACCTTCGAGAACGCCGAGAAGGTCGAAAACCGCTCGGCGCTCGCCGACGTCGGCTTCGGCGCCTTCGTCGTCGCCGGCATCACCGGCGCCCTCTTCTTCCTGGCCGGCGACAGCAGCAGTAGCGCCTCGCCCCCGCCCCCCGCGGCCGGCGCCAAGGCGGGCCCGCGCCGCGTCGGCAGCCTCGGCGCCAGCAAGGCCTCCGGGTGGCAGCTCGCGCCCATCGTCTCGCAGCGCAGCCAAGGCGCGGCCTTCACCTTGCGCTTCTAACAGGGGCCCACCATGAGCAAATATCTGACACGCATTCTCTTCCCCTGCTCGCTGGCCGCGGTTTGGCTGGTGGGTTGTCAGGCGCTCACCTCGATCGACCGCTCCGAAATCGACGACGAGCTCTTCCGCACCCCCGCCGGCGCCGGCGGCAAGGGCGGCAGCGGCGACACCGGCGGCAGCGACACCGGCGGCAGCGACACCGGCGGCGGCGGCGGCGGCGGTGAGGCCGGCGCGGCCGGTGAAGGCGGCGGCGCGGGCGAGGCCGGCGCGGGCGGCGCCGGCGGCGACGCGGGCCAGGGCGGTGGCGCGGGCGAAGCTGGCGCCGGCGGCGGCGCGGGCGAGGCGGGCGCGGCGGGCGCGGGCGGTAGCCCTCCGCTGACGTTCGCGGCCGTTCAGTCGCAGCTCACTACCCAAGGCGGCTGCGCCAACGCCGGCTGCCACACGGGGGCGGCGCCGGCGGGCAAGTTCGACCTTTCGCTCGCCGACCTTCAAGGCGCGACCAACAAACCGAACTGCACGGACTTCCCGACGTATTTGGGTACTCTCGCCGGCGGCGGTTTCGATTATACGAAGAGCCTGCTCTGGGCGAAGCTGAACCCGGGGACGACCCTCCCGGCGCCGGTCCCGCCGGCCGCGAACGGCGTGTGTGGCAACCACATGCCCGCGGGCTCACCTGGCAATCAAGCGCTCGCCGATCTCGTGAGAGATTGGATACAGCAAGGCGCCCAGCCCTAGAGACGTAGTGGGCGTGCCGTTGCCCGGCTTGTCCGAGCACGGCGCGCCTAGGCAGAAGAAGAGTAAAGCAAAACCCGCCCGCGAAGGGGCCACCCTTCCGGGCGGGTTTTGCTTTGTGCCGGGTCAAGCCCGGTCAGCCGAGGCCTTCGCCGTCGCTCGAGGGCGCTCCCGACGGCGCGGCCGAGCCCCCGGGGCGCCCGCCCTTGCGGAAGGCGCCCATGAAGTCGAGCAGCACGCGCCAGCGCCGCGGCAGCTCGGGGTCTTCTTCGGCCCGCGAGCGTACGCGGCGCACGAGCCGCTGCAAGAGCCCCATCGCCTCGTCGTCGAGCCGCAGGCGCTGATAATAGACCGAGAGGTAAACGGCCTCGAGCACCACCTCGAGGGCGCGCAGCCTGCGATAGCGCCGTTGCATGGCGATGAGCCCGTCGGGGTCGACGTCGCGAACGCCGAGCGCCTCGCCGTCGCGCGCGAGCAACTCGGCGATATCGTCGAGCAGGGCCGCGTAGCCGGGCAGCGCCATGCGCAGGCGCCGCACTTCGTTCGGCTTGGGCGAGGGGCAGAGCTCGACGCCGAGCGCGGCGGCCAGGGCCTCGGCGGACGTGAACGCGATGGCTGCGGGGGGGGCTACCTTGGGTGAACTTGACATGAAAAATGCCTCGAATTGACGTTCTCGCCCTGGCGAGACAGCTGCTTTCTCCCTTCCCTTCGGCCGCGCCCATCGCCAGTTGCTCGCCATCGTGGGGGGCCGGACCAATGCAGAGCCGGAACCTAACAAACCTCGGCGCTGCCAAGGGCAACCTCGAAACAGGGGGGCGCAAACCTCATCTTCGTCGAGGTCAAACCTTGACGCGATGAGGGTCGAACCCTGGCGCGTTCAAGGTCAAATCTTGGTGAACTGAAGGTTCAACCTTGAGCGAGACGAGGTTCAACCTTGAGCAAGACGAGGTTGAACCCTGTCTCGCTCAAGGTTGAACCCTGTCTTGGCCAAGGTTTGACCCAGCGGCGCTCAGGGGGGGGCCTGAGTAAGAGGGGCACCTACCCGGGCCCAGGCCTCACGCTGCCAACGATGGTGCCCCAGTCGCATCCGTGGCCGAGGCGGCGAAAGGTGAAGAGGCGCGCGGGCGGCCCCCGAGGGAACGCAGGGGTAGCGGACGCCCGCTCGTGCCGCGCGGCCTCGAGCCGATTCGGCGCGCAAAGCCCGCCCCCTCGCCGAAGGCCGTGCTGCCCTTGCGCACCTCGTCGCGCCGCTTGCCCAGCATGAGGCAGACGAGGTCGAGCCGGTCGAGGCCGGCG
>DASTPP010000392.1:0-2532 GCA_035762175.1 Polyangiaceae bacterium
GCGTCAGGCACGACTTCACCCGCCGCCCCTCGATCAGCACCGTGCACGCCCCGCACTCGCCCCGGTCGCAGCCCTTCTTCGTGCCCGTCAGGCCCAGCCGCTCGCGCAGCGCGTCGAGCAAGGTCACGCTCGGCTCGACCACCAACGGGTGCAGCGCCCCGTTCACCAGCAGCGCCAGCTCGACCTCGCCGGGCCCCACCGGCGCCTCCGGCGGACGCGGCCCCGGCCGCAGCTCGATCGGGCCGGCCGATTGGCCGCCGTCATCGCACGCCACGAGCGCGCCCGCGGTCGCCGCCCCGCCCAGGGCGAGCGCCTCCCGCCGGCTCAACAACAGGTCCTTCTTCGACATGGTACCTCCGCGCCGCCGGGCGCCCTCGGCACGCGCGCGCCGCCCCCGCCTGCCAACGCGGGCCGGGGCCGACGCGCCCGGACGCCGGGCCGCCCGCCTCCGCGGGGCCCGGCGCCCTCCCGTGCGCACCACCGACGTTTCGTCATTTCGGGTGCCGACACCAATCCATCCGGTCGATAGGGCGTATTCACCGGCTGAATCGGGCGGGCGCCCGCGCCCCCTTCGGCGCCTCGGCCGCCCCCGACTGAAGTCGGGGGCAGCGTTCGCCCGCGGAAACGGCGCGCAAAGCCCTGCCGGAGGCAGGGCTCTCGCGTCGCGAGCTGCCCTCGCATGCTCGCCCGGAGGGCCCGGCGCCCGCGGGAGCCCGGCCCCCGGCGAGGGGGCGGGCTTTGCTCTCCGAATCGCGTCGAAGCCGTGCGGCACGAGGGGGCGTCCGCTGCCCCCGAGTTCACTCGGGGGCGGCCGAGGCGGCGTTTCGAACCACCCTCTTCGAGTCCGAGGCGCGTGCCCCGCCGCTTCCCGGTCCGAACAAGGACGGTTCGTCGTAGCCTCCTCGCCATCCGGCGATCGGCCTCGCCTCAGCACATCACCCCTCCGCCCCATCCGGCGACGGGTCTCGCCTCGACGCGTTGACCCTCCCCCCCATCCGGCGACGGGCCTCGCCTCGACGCGTTGACCCTCCCCCCCATCCGACGACGGGCCTCGCCTCAACGCGTTGGCCTGCCCCTCCATTCGAGAATGGGTCTCGCCTCAACGCGTTGACCCTCCCCCCCATTCGGGGATGGGGTCCGGCCTCAACGCGTTGGCCCTCCCCCCCATTCGGGAACCCTACATTTCGGCTACGAGGGCCTCTGGGCCCCCGTCCGGCAGGGCCCGGAGGCTGCGAAGGCCCCTGAGCCCCCTGTGCGGCAGGGCCAGCGAGCTTCGGGCGCGCGGGGTGGCCCCTCGGACCGGGGTAGAAGCTCGTTCCCGTCGATCGGGCGAGGGGGTAGTCTGCCGCCCATGGCTCGCTACTTCACGCCCGCCGATCTCGTCGCCCTGCCGCGCCTCTCGGCGAACGCCGCCGTCGCCCTCGGCAACGAGCTGCTGACGGTGGCCAAGGGCGCGGGCAAGCTGGCGCCGGGCGTGCAGAAGGCGCACAAGCGCCTGGCGGCGGCGCTCGCCGATCTCGAGGGCCAGTTCGCGGCCGGCGCGGTCGAGGCGGGCGGGTACGACAGCGCGGCGGCGAGCGCGGCCGACACGAAGCTCGATCGGGCGTGGGGGGCGCTCAGCGACTTCGCGCAGAGCTTTCTGCGACTGCCCCACGACGACGCGGAGGTGCGCGCCGACGCGCAGCGCGTGGTCGACGCGGCCTTCGGGCAGGGGCTGCGCTTCTTGCAGCTGCCCTACAAGCTGCAGTGGGCCGAGTCGAAGGCGAGGCTGCAGCGGCTCGGCGACAAGGCGACGGCGGCCTCGCTCAAGCGCCTGGGCGGCGAGCTCTTCTTGCAGACGCTCACGCGGGCGCACGACGAGTACGGCGCGGCGCTGAACATCACGGCGTCCGCCGAGCCGGGGCCGAAGGCGACGCGCACGCTGCGCGAGGTGCTCGAGGCGTTCACGGCGGCGCTGCGCGTCTACGTGATGCAAGTGGCGGCGTTCGGCGTCGAAGAAGAGGCGAACCAGGCGGCGGCCAAGGCGCTGCTCGCGCCGGTGGCGCGCTGGCAGGTGGGGCGGCGGGTGACGGCCCCGGCGGACGAGCCCGACGAGCCGGCGGCGCCGTCGGGGCCGGCGGGCGGCTGAGCGGGGCGGGGGAGAGAGCCCGGGGCCGCCCAGACGAACGAGGGGGTCGCGAAGCGCGGCGGCGTTGGCCCCCGAGTGAACTCGGGGGCAGCGGACGCCCCCTCGTGCCGCACGGTTCCCACACGATTCGGACCGCAAAGCCCGCCCCCTTTGGCGGGGGCCGGGCTCCCGCGGGCGCCGGCTGCCGGGCGAGCGAGCGAAGCGGCGCGCGACGCTGTAGCCCCGCCTCCGGCGGGGCTTGGATGGCCGTTTCCAAGGGCGAACGCTGCCCCCGGCTTCAGCCGTGTGCCTTGGTCTCAGTTTTCAGGAAATTTTCGCCCCTGAGGCCAGCGCACAGGGGGCATGGACGCCTCCTCGTCGACCCTCGCTTGGGCCCAAGAGACCTTCGGCCACGTCGCCTTCCC
>DASTPP010000393.1:0-3366 GCA_035762175.1 Polyangiaceae bacterium
CGCGCGCTCGCCCGGGGGCCGACGCCCGCGGGAGCCCGGCCCCAGCGAGGGCCGGGCTTGGCGCGCCGGATCGGGTCGAGGCCGCGCGGCACGAAGGGGTTACCCCGTGCCCCGGACTTCCAGTCCGGGGCCGCCGGGCGCGCAAGGTCATCCGCCGCCTGGATCAGGGCGGGCGCCCCCCCCGTTCGGAGGCGGCAGTCGGGGGCCCCGTTCGGAGGCGGCGGTCGGGCGCCCCGTTCGGAGGTGGCGGTTGGGCGCGACGCCTGGGCGGGCCCGGCGGGGGTGGGTGCTCCCTCGTCGAAGGGAGCCGGGCGCAGATCGTTCGCCGGGCTCGGCCGTCGAGACGGCCCTCGCAAGGAGGCTCGCATGCTTCAGAAGCTCGCCCGGGCGCTTTCGCTCGTGGCGCTGGGCGCAGTTTTGTTCGGGTGCGGCCGCGGCCGCGCGCCCGCGGCGCCGGACCCGCCGCCCGTCTCGCTCGAGGCGGCGCTCAACAACCGCTACGTGAAGGCCGGCGCGCGCCAGGCGGTGGTGGCGCGGCTCGGGCTTGCGGCGAAGGGGCGAGGCTCCGCCGCGCGCCCGCCCGTCAACCTCGTGCTGCTCGTCGACACCTCGGGCTCGATGGAGGGCCGCGCCATCGCCGACGCGCGCGCCGCGAGCCTCGCGCTGCTCGGCGCGCTGACCGAGAGCGACCGGCTCGCGGTGGTCGCGTTCGACTCGAAGGCGCGCGTCCTCTTGCCCTCGACGCGCCTCGGCGACGCCGACGCGAGCGAGCTGCGGGCGCAGATCGGCGCGATGAAGGCGACGGGCACGACCGACCTGGCCGACGGCCTGCGCCTCGCCGTCGCCGAGGCCGTGAAGGGCCTCTCGCCCGAGGGCGTCAACCGCATCGTGCTCGTCGGCGACGGCGTGCCGAACGACGACCGCGCCGTCATGCCCCTGGTCGAGGAGGCCGCCTCGCGCGGGGTGTCGGTCACCGCGCTCGGCCTCGGCGACGACTACGACGAGACGCTCATGGGCCGCATCGCCCAGCGCTCGGGCGGGCGCTTCTTCTTCGTCGAAGAGTCGGCGCAGGTCGCGTCGTTCTTCGCCGAAGAGGTGACGCGCCTGCACAAGGTGGTCGCGCGCAACGCCGTGCTCGATCTGCGCACGGGGCCCGGCGTGGCCGTGCTCGGCGTCGTCGGGCGCCCCTTCCGGCGGACCGACCAGGGCGTCGCCGTCGATCTCGGCGATCTGAGCCTCGGCGAGCAGCAAGAGATCGTCGTGCAGCTCGCCGCCGCCGGCGCGAAGGAGGGCTCGAACGTCGAGGTCTTCGACGCCGTGCTGCACTACGCCGACGGCGCCGGCGGCGCGGCGCGCGAAGAGCGCGTCTTCGTCGGCGCGAAGTCGACCGGCGACGAGGCCGCGCTCGCGCGGGGCAAGGACGCGAAGGTCGAAGAGGCCTTCGAGCGCGCCAAGGACGCGGCCGCCACGCTCGAGATGATCAAGACGCAGCGCGAGCAGCAGGGGCGGCAGGGCGCGAACGAGCCGAGCCCGGCCCCGGCGATCGACGAGGCCGGGCGCCCGACCCTGCGCCCCCCGCCGGTCGCGCGGGCCAAGCCGGCGGCCAAGGGCGGGGGCGGCCAGGCCGTCGCCGCCGCCCCGCCCGCGCCGCCCGCCGAGGCGATGCCGGCGGTCGAGGTGCGGCGCGTTCACGATCGGGCGATGCGGACGCTCCAGGCGCACTGAGGTTCGCCCCGGTTTGCACTCGCACCGAGCACGGCCTGCGCGTCGCGGGGGCGCCCGCGCGGCTCGTTACGAGCTGCGCGTCGGGGCCATGGCCGTGCTCGGTGCGAGTATAAACCGCTTCAGGGCTCGCGGAAGAAGCGCGGCACGCGGCGGCTGATGCCCGTCAGCACCTCCCAGGCGATGGTGCCGGCCTGGGCGGCGATCTCGGCGGCGCCGATCTCGCCCTGGCCGAGGGGGCCGCGCTGCGCGCCGAGCGCCACGGCCTCGTCGCCGACCGCGACGCCCGGGTGCTCGGTGACGTCGAGCATGACCATGTCCATCGAGACGGCGCCGACGATGGGCGCGCGCTTGCCGCGCACGAGCAGGGCGCCCTGGTTCGACAGGCAACGCGGCAACCCGTCGGCGTAGCCGAGCGGCAGGGTGGCGATGAGCGAGGGGCGCTCGGCCCGCCACGACCAGCCGTAGCCGAGCGCCTCGCCCGCCTCGAGCCGGCGCAGGGCGACGATCTCGCTGCGCACGCGCATGACCGGGCGCAGCTCGGCGCCGAGGCCCGCCGCCGGCCCGACGCCGAAGAGCGCGACGCCGGGGCGCACCCACTCGAAGCCGGGGGCGTTGCCCGCGAGCAGCGCGGCGCTGTTGGCCACGTGGCGCACGCGCGGGCGCAGGCCGGCCGCGGCGAGCGCGGCCTCGACCTCGCCGAAGCGCGCGAGCTGGGCCCGCGTCGCCTCGTTCGAGGGGTCGTCGGCGCAGGCGAGGTGGGTCATCAGCCCCTCGAGCCGCACCTCGGGGTTGCGGGCGAAGGCGCGGACGAGGGCGGCGAGCTCGTGCGGGCGGGCGCCGAGCCGGCCCATGCCCGTGTCGATCTTGAGGTGCACCGAGGCCGGCGCCGCGCCCGCGAAGCGCGCCTCGGCGGCGAGCGCGTCGAGCTGCGCGGGGTCGAAGACGACGGGGGTCAGCCGGTGGCGCAAGAGCTCGCCCCAGGCCCGCCCGTAGTAGCCGCCCATCACGAGCAGCGGCGCGCGGATGCCGGCCTCGCGCAGCTCGATCGCCTCCTCGAGGAGCGCGACCGCGAAGCCCCCGATGCCCGCCCGCTCGAGCGTGCGCGCGACGGCGGGGGCGCCGTGCCCGTAGGCGTCGGCCTTGAGCACGCCGTAGACCGCGGCGGGGCCGGCCGCGCGCTGGAGCGCGCGCAGGTTGTGGCGCAGGTGGCCGAGGTTGATCTCGGCCCGCGTCGGTCGCACGGCTTCGGCCGGCGCGGCGCGGCGGGGGCGGAACACGCGGAGGGAGAGCGGGGATGCGGTCACGGCGAGGATCGGGGCTAGCGCGGGGCGCGGGCGAGGGGCAACTTCTCGGCGGCGGCCGGGCGGCGCCTCGGCGCGGGCGACGACGGCGGCGGGGCGAGGGGGCTCAGCGGCCTGCCCCCGAGGGAACGCGGGGGCAGCGAACGCCCCTTCGTGCCATGCGGAATCGAGCCGATTCGGAGAGCAAAGCCCAGCCCTCGCCTAGGGATTGGTCACTTTTTTTCCTTGCAAGGTCGCCATGGCCGCGCGCCAGCCGGCGGCCCGCGCGCGCAGCTCCTCGTAGCCGCGCCAGAGCACCTGCCAGCCCGGCCGCCCGTTGTGCGTCAGGTGCCCGCCCAGG
>DASTPP010000394.1:0-6953 GCA_035762175.1 Polyangiaceae bacterium
GGCGGGGCCGGCTACATCGGCTCGACGCTGGTGCCCCTTTTGCTCGAGCGCGGGCACCGCGTCACCGTCGTCGATCGCCTCTACTTCGGCGACGAGTCGCTCGAGCCCGCCCGGCGCGCGCACGGCGAGCGGCTGCGCCTCGAGCGCGCCGACGTCCGGAGGGTCGACCCGCGGGTCTTCGAGGGCGCCGACGGCGTCGTCGACCTGGCGGGCATCTCGAACGACCCCGCCTGCGAGCTCGACGAAGAGCTGACGACGAGCGTCAACCTCGAGGGCTCGCGGCGCACCTTCCGGCTCGCGCACGCGGCCGGCGCCGAGCGCGTCGTGTTCGCCTCGTCGTGCAGCGTCTACGGCCACGGCGAGGGCCTGAGCCTGACCGAGTCGTCGCCGCTGCACCCCGTCTCGCTCTACGCGAAGTGCAAGGCCGAGGCCGAAAAGAGCCTGCTCGAGCTCGGCCGCGCGACGGGCCTCTGCGCGACGGCGCTGCGCTTCGCGACGGTCTTCGGCCTCTCGCCGCGCATGCGCTTCGACCTCGCGGTCAACGTGATGACGAAGAACGCCTACACGCGCCAGCGCGTCGTCGTCGAGGGCGGCGGCCGGCAGTGGCGGCCCTTCGTGCACGTCGGCGACGTCGCCGAGGCCATCGCGCGCACGCTCGAGGCGCCCCGGGCGCGCGTCGCGGGCCAGGTCGTCAACGTCGGCAGCGACGAGAACAACATCCGCATCTTGAACCTCGCCTACCGCGTGCGCGACGCCGTGCCCGGCACCCACGTCGAGGTCGACGGCAGCGACCCCGACCGGCGCGACTACAACGTGAACTTCGCGCGCCTCGCCGAGCTCTACGACTGGCGCCCCTCCCGCACCATCGACCACGGCGTCGCCGAGGTGCTCGCCGCGCTGCGCGACGGCCGCGTCGACCCCGACGAGCGGCGCTTCTACACGCTGCGCCAGTACGCCTTTCTGGCCGAAGTCGAGAAGACCTTCCAGCGCGTGGCCATCGAGGGCCGCGTGCTCACCTGAGAGCCGGGGCCGCCGAGCATGGCGACGAGACGCGTCGAGTTCTACCGTCACGACCTGGGCGAGGCCGAGCTCGCCTCGCTGCGCGAGACCTTCGCCGGGCCCTTCCTGACGCTCGGGCCGCGCGTCGGCGCCTTCGAGCGGCGCTTCGCCGACGAGCTCGGCGTGCCGCACGTGGTCGGCGTCTCGAGCTGCACGCTCGGCCTGCACATGGTGCTGCGCGCCCTCGGCGTCGGCCCCGGCGACGAGGTCGTCACGACGCCCATGAGCTGGGTGTCGACGCCGAACGCCGCGCTCTACGTCGGCGCGACGCCCGTCTTCGCCGACGTCGACCCCCGCACCGGCCTCCTCGACCCGGCCGCGGTCGAGGCGAAGATCACCCCCCGCACCCGCGCCATCCTCTGCGTGCACCTGTACGGCCAGATGGCCGACGTCGTCGCGCTGCGCGCGATCGCCGACCGGCGCGGGCTCTTTCTGGTCGAAGACTCGGCCCACGGCTTCGAGTGCAAGCGCGACGGGCGCCGGCCGGGCCAGGTCGGCGACGCCGCCGTCTTCAGCTTCTACGCCACCAAGACGATCACCTCGGGCGACGGCGGCGCCGTCGCCACGAAGAGCCCCGAGCTCGACGCGCGCCTGCGCCGCCTGCGCAACCACGGCGTCAGCAAAGACGCGGCCGCCCGCTACGGCGGCTCGTACCAGGGCTGGGACATGGTCGAGCTCGGCTTCAAGGGCGCGCTCACCGACGTGCAGGCCGCGCTGCTCCTGCCCCAGCTCGACCGCGCGCGCGCCCGGCGCGACAAGCGCGACGCGCGCGCCCGGCAGTACGAAGAGCGGCTCGCGGGCGCGGCCGACCTCGTGCTCCTGCCCCGCGTCGGCACGAGCACCCACCACCTCTTCCCCGTGCTCGTGCCCCGGGGCCGACGCGACGCGGTGCTCAAGCGGCTCGGCGAGGCGGGCGTCGGCGTCGCCATCAACTACCCGGCCATCCACACCGTCAGCTACTACGTCGAGCGCTTCGGCCTGCCCGAAGGCGCCCTGCCCAACGCGGCCGACATCGGCGCGCGCACCGTCTCGCTGCCGCTCTGGCCCGACCTGCCGCCCGCCGACGTCGACTACGTCTGCGACGCGCTGCTCGCCGCGCTCGGGGGCCCGCCGTGACGGGCGCGGCCGCGGCCGGGGCGGCGGGGCCGGGGGGGCCCGAGTACAGCGTCGTCGTGCCGGTCTTCAACGAAGAGAAGAACGTGCGCCCCCTCGTCGACCGCGTCTCGGCCGAGATGCGCCGCCTCGGCGAGCCCTTCGAGATCGTGTTCGTCGACGACGGCAGCCGCGACGCGACGGGGCCCATCTTGCGCGCCGCCGTCGCCGAGTACCCCTTCGTGCGGGCGGTGCGCTTCACGCGCAACTTCGGCCAGGAGGCCGCCGTGCAGGCCGGCTACGCCCACGCCAAGGGCCGCTGGATCATCCAGATGGACGGCGACCTGCAGAACCCGCCCGAAGAGATCCCCAAGCTGCTCGCGAAGAAGGGCGACGAGTTCGACATCGTCTACGGCGTGCGCAAGAACCGGCAAGACCCGCTCTTCCGCCGCGCCGCCTCGGTCTCGATGCGCTACGTGATGCGCCGCATGCTCGGCATCGAGCTGCCCGACGACATCTCGACCTTCCGGCTGATGCGCGCCTCGACCGCGAAGCTTTTGGCCGAGCTGCCCGAGCGGCAGAAGTTCCTCTCGGCGCTCGCCTGCTGGGTCGGCGCCCGCTACACGACGGTCGACGTCGGCCACGCCGCGCGCGCCGCGGGCCGCACCAAGTACAACCTCGGCAAGCTGCTCAACCACACCTTCGACCTCGTCGTCGGCTTCTCGTCGAAGCCGCTGCGCTACGTCGGAATGCTCGGCTTCGCCTGCGCGCTCGTGGGCTTTCTGGCCGGCGCCCGCGCCGTCGCCTACCACCTGCTCTGGGGCACCGCCGTCGGCTGGGCCTCGCTCTTCTCGGCCGTCTCGGTGCTCGGCGGCATGCAGCTGCTCGCCCTCTCGCTCATCGGCGAGTACGTCGCCCGCATCTACGTGCAGGCCCAGGGGCGCCCCCCCTACCTCGTCGCCGAGGTGCTCGAGCACGCCGCCGCCCACGCCGCCCTCGGGGCCCCCCGGCACGCCCTGCCGGCCGACCCCGCGCCCGCCGCCTTGACCGACCACGAGCGCCCCACCTTGATCGCCCCCGGGCCCTCCGACGGCGCCCCCGAGAGCGCCGCCCCGGCCTTCCCGGCGCGGCCGCGCGAGGGCGAGCCCCACGCCGCCCGCCCCCTCGAGGCGCCGTGAGCCGCGGCCCCGTCGCCGTCGTCGGCTGCGGCTTCCCGCAGCTCGGCCTCTTGCGCGCCGCCCGCGCGCTCGGCCTCGAGATCGTCGGGCTCGATTTGAACCCCCGCGCCGTCGGCGTCCCGCTCGCGCACCGCTTCGTCGAGGCCTCGACGGGCGACCCCGACGCCATCGCCGCCGCCGTGCTCGCCGCGGGGTGCCGGGCGCTGACCACGACCGGCTCCGAGCTCGCCCTGACGACCGCCGCGGCCGTCGCCGCCCGGCTCGGGCTGCCGTTTTACGCCGACCCCGCGACGGTGCACCGCTGCCAGGCGAAAGACGCCATGCGCGCCGCCTACGCCGCGGCCGGCCTGCCCACCCCCCGCTTTGCGTTCTGCACGACCGAGGCCGAGGCGCGCCGCTTCGTCGGCGAGGTGGGCTTGCCCGTTGTGGTCAAGCCGGCCCGCGGCTGGGGCCAGCGCGGCGTCGCGCTCGTCGAAGAGGCGGGCGAGCTCGGCCCGCGGCTCGAGGCCGCCGCCGCCCTGAGCCGCGGCGAGCGCGGCGCCGTCGTCGAAGAGTGCCTGCGCGGGCCCGAGGTCTCGGTGAACGCGTGGGTCGAGCGGGGCGAGCTCGTCGCGTACTGCGTGACCGACCGCGAGGTCTTCCCCGGCCGCGCGCCGCTCGGCGTGATGCGCAGCGAGGTCTCGCCCCCCTCGCTCGCCCCGGCGGCGGTCGAGGCCGCCGTGCGTGCGGCCGCCGACGCCGCCCGGGCCCTCGGGCTCGAGCGGGGGCCCTGCTACTCGCAGGTCTGCCTGACCGAGCGCGGCCCCGTCCTCTTCGAGACGGCCGCCCGCTGTGGCGGCGGCTTCGACGCCGACGTGACGCGCCTCGTCTCCGGCGTCGACCTCTACGCCCGCCTGCTCGGCGTCGCGCTCGGCGATCCCGCGCTCGAGGCCCAGGGCCCCCTCGGCGACCGGCACCCGGCCGCGCTCGTGCGCTTCCTCGCCCCGCCGCGGGGGCTAGTGCGCGAGGTCGCGGGCCTCGACGAGGCGCGCGCGAGCCCCGGCGTCGTCGACGCCGCCGTCTACGCCCGCCCCGGCGACCGCCTCGAGGGCCTGGTCAACGCCGCCTCGCGCGTGGCGCACCTGCTCGTCGTCGGCGCCTCGCGCGCCGAGGCCGTCGCCCGCGCCGACGCGGCCGAGGCCCGCCTCCGCATCGAGGCGATAGCCGACCCGAACGCCTGAGCGCGGTTCGGGGGCCCGCCCGGTACGTCCGCCGGGCACCCCAAACTCGCCCTTCGGGCTCAGACAGTGGGGCCCCCGCCCTCTGGACGTACCGGGCGGGCCCCCGAACCGCGCTCAGGCCCCCGCCGCCCGCCAGACCCGCAGCGCGCCCGGCACCACCTCGAGGCGCATCGGCAGGCGCCCGGGCGTCTCGCCGTCCATGTCGATGAGCGCCTCGTCGCCGCCGACGGGCTCGGCCTCGACGCGCCGGCCCCGGGCGCTGACGATGTTGGGGCGGCCGAGGTGGGCGCCGCGGTAGACGTCGCGCGTCATGGCCACGACGTCGCGCTTTCGCAGATCGCCGAGCACGACGACGTCGAAGCGGCCGTCGCCCGGGTCGGCGTGCGGGGCGATGTGCATTCCGCCGCCGAAGTAGCGGCCGAGGGCGACCGCCGTGTTGAAGGCGGGGCCGCGGTAGATCTCGGCGCCGTCGACCGAGACGGCCATGCGGGCGTTGCGGTAGCGGGCGAGCGCCGCGGTCGTGGCGAGGAAGAACGAGAGGCGGCCGCCGAGCCACTTGGGCGCGCGGTTGACATAACGGTCGGCGAGGCCGCCGACGCCGAAGCTCGTGATATTGACGAAGACGTGCCGCCCGGGCCGGCCTTGGTGGTCGGTCACGTGCGCGAGCCCGAGGTCGACCGGCGCGGCCCGGCCCTCGGCGAGCAGCCCGAGCGCGGCCTCGACGCCGTCGGGGACGCCGAACGTGCGGCGGTAATCGCACCCGGTGCCCACGGCGAAGGGCAGGACGGCGGGGCCGGCGAGGGGCCGGCCTTCGGCGTCGACGTACGCCTGCACCACCTCGTGCAGGGTGCCGTCGCCGCCGAGCACGAGCAGCGTCTCGACCCCGGCCTCGGCCGCCTCGCGCACCAGCCGCGCGGCCTGGCCCGGCCCCCCCGTACGCACCACGTCGTAGGCGAGGCCCCGGCGCCCGAGCGCCTTTTCGAGCGTCGGCAGCTGCCGCAGGGCGCGTCCGGCGCCCGCCTTCGGGTTCACAAGGACTCGCAACGGAGGGGTCATGCGCCCCCTCTACCCTATCCGATCATCCGCGCCCCCTGCCGCTTCTTGCGCGCTTGACGGCCCTTTCGGGCCGCGTATCGTGGAAGTCAGAGCTCGGGCCCGAAGGCGGCTGCCCGCCCCGCGCCCCCCCGACCCAAACCCTTGGTACCTGCGAACCCGTTGGCGATGACGAAAAACCGGAGGATGGTAGAGGTTCATGTCCACTGAAGAGGCTCGCAAGCTGTTCGTGGCGGGCTTGCCCGACAGCATCACCGAAGACATTCTCCGGCAGTTGTTCGAGGCGACGGGCGGCACCGTGGTCGAGGTGAGCCTGCCCAAAGATCGCGCCACGGGCCGGCCCCGCGGCTTCGGGTTCGTCACGCTCTCCTCGTCGGCCGAGGCGCAGGCCGCCCGCGAGTCGCTCGACGGGTCGATGCAAGCGGGCAAGTCGATCTCCGTGCGGCCCTTCCAGGCCGAGCCCCCGAAGCGCGAAGGCGGCATGGGCGGCCCGCGCTCCGAGCGGGGCGGGGGGCCGGCGGCCGCGGACCGAACCATCTACGTGGGCAACTTGCCCTACGACGCCTCGCAGGCCGAGGTCGAGGCGCTGTTCAGCAACGCCAACGCGGGCCCCGTCGTGCGCGTCAGCCTGCCCACCGACGAAGAGGGCCGAAAGCGCGGCTTCGGCTTCGTGACCATGGCCTCGGCCGAGACGGCCAACGCGGCCATCGAGGCCTTGCGCGGCGCCGACCTGCGCGGCCGCAGCCTCATCGTCAACCTCGCCCGGCCCAAGGGCGAGGGCGGCGGGGGCGGCGGCGGCAGCGGCTACGGCGGCCCGAGCAGCCACCCCTACGGCGGGGGCGGGGGCGGCGGCGGCTTCAGCGGCTCCCCCCCCTTCCGCAGCGGCCCCGCCCCCGAGGGCAGCGCCGGCGGCGGCGGCGGCGGTCCCGCCTCGCGCGGGCGCAAACAGTACGACAAGCGCCGCAACGCCGAGGGCGAAGGCCCCCGCAAGAAGGCCTGGGACCGCGAGCGCGGCGGCGGCGGCCGCGTCGACCCCAACGACTGGGGCGACGACTGAGACACGAGCCGGGCGTCCGCACGGGCCGCCGGGGCATCGCTTCGTAGCGACGAACCCCCCGGCGCCGTGGCCGCCCCTCGATCGGGCCCTCACGGCACGCGATCCCGCGTGCCATGGCGAGGGCACCCCCCGCGCCTTGCCACCATGAGAGCGCCCGCGAGCGCTCTCTCGGCAAAGCACGCCCACGCCAACGGGCGCTCGCCTTTCCGAACTCCTGGCCCTCCCTGGGCCGCGCCGGGCGGCGGGGGCCCTTGCACGCTCGGAGGGCGGGTCCCCTGCTGTCTGAGCCCTCCC
>DASTPP010000395.1:0-75989 GCA_035762175.1 Polyangiaceae bacterium
CGCATGCGCGCCCTCGAGGCGTACATTCTCGCGCAGCGCAAGGGCAAGACGCTCGAGTACGGCAAGCACTGAAGGGGGCGGGCGCGGTCGGAGGTCGCCAATTCACCGGCCGGACGCGTTACACTCGGCGCCGGCCGGAGAGGGCAGGTGACGATGGCGATATCGCTCGACGAGTGGGAGCGCGAGGGGCGCGGGTACCGGCACCGGGGGCATCGCATCTTCTACCGCGACGAGGGGTCGGGGCCGCCGCTGCTCTTGATTCATGGCTTTCCGACGGCCTCCTGGGACTGGCACAAGGTCTGGCCGGCCCTCGCGGGGCGCTTCCGGGTCATCGCGCCCGATCTCATCGGGTACGGCTTCTCGGCGAAGCCCCGGCCCTACGACTACCGCGTCGCCGACCAGGCCAACCTCGTCGAGGGGCTGCTGGCCGAGCTCGGCGTGCGCCGCGCGGGGGTGCTCGCCCACGATTACGGCGACACCGTCGCGCAAGAGCTGCTCGCCCGCGCCCGCGAGCGCTCGCCGGGCGTGCTCGATCTCGAGTACGCGTGCCTTTTGAACGGGGGCCTCTACCCCGAGATGCACCGGCCGCGGCCGGCGCAGAAGCTGCTCGCCAGCCCCCTCGGCCCGCTCGCGGCGAGGCTGCTCAACGAGCGCGGCTTCGCCCGCAGCTTTCGCGCCATCTTCGGCCCGAAGACGCGGCCCCCGCCGGACGAGCTCGCGAGCTTCTGGCGCCTCGTCGAGCGCGAGGGCGGGGCGCTCGTCTCGCCGCTCTTGATTCGCTACATGGAAGAGCGGCGCCGGCACCGCGCCCGCTGGGTCGGCGCGCTCGAGAGCCCGCCCTGCCCGGTGCGCCTCATCGACGGGCCCGAAGACCCGGTCTCGGGCGCGCACCTGGCCGCGCACTACCGCGCGCGGGTGCCCGGCGCCGATGTCGTGCTGCTGCCGGGCATCGGCCACTACCCGCAGACCGAGGCGCCCGACGAGGTGCTGCGCGCGTTCTTCGAGTTCGTCGACCGGGTCGCGAGGGGCTAGCCCGGGCGGGCGACGCGAGCCCTCGCCCGGGCGGGCGACGCGAGCCTTCGCCCGCCCGAGCCCGGGGCCGTTCAGGGCAGGTCGAGCAGCGCCCGCAGGTCGGCGGGCAGCCGCTCGAAGTCGGCGACCACCCACTCGGCGCCGGCCTCGCGCAGCTCGCCCTCGGGCGAGGTCGTGGTGAGGGCGGCGACGCGCATCGACGCCGCGCGGGCCGCGCGCACGCCGAGCGGCGCGTCTTCGAAGGCGACGCAGCGCTCGGGCGGCGTGCCGAGCGCGCGGGCGGCGGCGAGAAAGAGGTCGGGGGAGGGCTTGCCGCGCGGCACGTCTTCGCCCCCCACGATCGCGTCGAAGAGCCCCGCGACGCCGAGCCCCTCGAGCACGAAGGCGCGGTTCTCGGGCGGCGACGCCGACGCGATCGCCACCTTGAGCCCGCGGCCCTTCAGCCCCGAGAGCAGCGGCCCCGCCCCCGGCACGAGCGCGCGGTGCGGCCCGTAGAGGGCGCGGTAGTGCGCCTCTTTCTGCGCGGCGAGGCGCGCGAGCTCGTCGGGGGCGACCTCGCGGCCGAGCAACAGGGGGATGGTCTCGTCGGTCTTCTTGCCCGAGAGCTCGCGGGCGAAGCGCTCGGTCGTCAGCTCGACGCCCTCGCCGCGCGCGAGCGCGACCCAGGCCTCGAGGTGGTACGCTATGTTGTCGACGAGCGTGCCGTCGAGGTCGAACACCGCGGCTGAGGCTTTCACGACGCCGAGGGCTAGCACCCGCCCGCCGCCGCGGCCAGCCCGGCCGAGGCGGCGCGAGCCGCGGGAGGGGCGCCGTCGCGCGCGCAGCACGACCGCCCGGCCGTGGGCGCTCGGCGAGGTGGCCTGGTGAAGGGCGCGGTCTCCCGAGTGCGCGCGGCCCAGAAATGGCAAAGCATGGTCGTAGCGTCTGTGGTAACGTCGCCGGCGTTATGGCCGATGACGCGCCCTCGCTCGGCATACCGATCAGGCAACTCGCCCGCGTGCGGGGCGTCATCGCCGACGTGCTCGCCTCGCTGCCCGAGATCGAGGCGGCGTTCGTGCGGGTCGAGGGCGCGTACGTCAGCGTGCGCGTCTCGGTCGCGCGCGTCGACGAAGCGTTGATGGTGCGCCTGGTCGAGTCGGCCTACGTGCTCGAGTCGCGCGCGCCGGGGCTGTCGTTCGGCGTCTTGCCCTTCGAGCACGGCGGCCGCGACGTGCGGGCCATGGCCTGGCTCGGCGCCGGGCCGCTCTACATTCGCGATCGCTAGCCGGGGCGCGCGCCGGGGGCCGCGGGCCCGGCCTCGCGCGGCCCCGCGCCCGCGCCGGGGGGCCGGGCGCTAAGAGGCGCGGTTCGGGCAGATCTTCGCGCGCCTCGCGCTCGAGGGCGCGGCAGAAGAAGGTGGTGCCGGGCGCGACATGGAAGCGCTCGTGCCACCGGTCGAGCGCGCCGAGCTCGTCGGGCGAGGCGATCTCGAGCAAGAGAAAGCTGCCGAGCCCGCCGCAGGCCGGCGCGACGGTGAGGCGCGCGAGCCGGCGCCGGCCCGGGACGGCGAGCTCGTGCACCAGCTCTTCGCCCGCGCCGAGCGGCGTCGCGACCGGGCGCGCGCCCCGGCGCTCGCCCACCTGCACGCCGGGCGCCTCGAGCGCGGCGAGCGAGAGGCGCAGCAAGAGCGAGCGCTTGCGGTAGTCGAAGGGCACGAACGCGAGCCCCGCGACGCCGCCCGAGGCGGTGACGAACTGCGCGAGCAGGCCCCGGTCGGGCGAGGGCCGCGCGTCGGGCGGGGGGGGGAGCCACAGGCCCATCGAGGGGTTCTCGTAGCCCTGCTCGCTCAGCGCGCCCTGGTGCTCGGGGCGCTGGTGGATCTCGGGCGCGAGCTCGGGGATGGTCACGCGGCCGAAGGGCGGCTCGGGCTCGCGCGGCGCGCCGATCGTCGCGAGCAGGCGCCCGGCGGCCGCCGCGGCGTCGGGGTAGCCGAGCACGAGGGCGACGCGGCGCCCCTCGCGCAGCACGGCGCTGCCCCGCACCGCGCCCCGCGCCCAGGCCTCGAAGCGCGCGGCCGCCTCGGGGCCCTGCCAGTGCGTGGCGAGCGCGAGCGAGGAGGCCGGGCCCGACCGGCCGGCGCAGGCGCGCGCGCCCTCGACGCCGCGCACCCGCTCGAAGGCCTCGCCCTGGGCGGCGCCGAGCTCCATCAGGAGGCTGCCGAGGCCGAGCTCGCCGAGCGGCGCGTCGAACTCGGCGCGCAGGCCCGGCGGCGGGGCGAAGGGCGCGATCGCGGCGGGGCGCAGGCCCGCGAGGTACTGCTCGGGGTGCAGGACGGCGCCGGTCGTGCGCGGGGGCGAGGCGTGCGCCCGGTTGACGAGCGAGAAGCCGCCCGCGCGGTAGAGCGCCGAGGCGAAGCGCACCCCCTGCAGGTAGGGGAAGGAGAAGAACATCTGCACCGTCGGCCGCTCGCGCCCGAGCGAGGGCGCGAGCAGGCCGGCGTCGATGGAGAGCTTGATCGAGAGCGCGTCGTCGTGCCGCCCCTCTTCGATCATGGCGCGCCGGGGCGGGCGGCCCTGGCGCTTGGCCGAGTAGCCCGCCGTCACGAGCTGGGCGTCGCCCTCGAGCAGCGCCAGGCGCGCGACGTAGGCGTCGTCGTCGGCCTCGCGCGACAAGTCGGGGATGCCGAAGTGCTGGTCTTGCAGCGCGTGCACCACCTCGTGCGCGAGCAGATCGCGCGGGTCGCTGTCTTCTTCGGACCAGGCGGGCGGCCGCGCCCGCACGACGACCTCCTTGGCGAACTCGTCGTAGAAGCCGAGCAGCCGCTCGGCCCCCTCGCGCTCGATGAGCGCGCGGTCCTTCGGGCGCGCCTCGCGCCGGCGCTTGGCGAGGTAGCGCTCGGCGAACTCGTCGTCGCCGGCGGCGCGCACGACGACGGGCCGCTGCTCGCGCAGGCCCCGCAGCGCCGTCACGTCGCGCACCACCTGGCGCACCAGGTCTTCGGGCGGCGTCTCTGCGGCCCGCAGCGATCGCGGCGGCGGCCCCTGCCCCCCGCAGCCGCCCGCGGGCGCCGCGAACGCGAGCGCGAGCGCGCCCGCCCGGGCGAGCCCGGCCGCCGGCGCGCGCGCGGGGCGCGCCCGGTCGGGGCGGCGGGGGCGAGCGGGCGGGCGCATGCGCGGCGCAGACTAAGGCCCCGATCGCCCGCTGCCCAGAGGGCATTCGCCGACGCGGGGCGCCCGGCGGCCCGCCGACGCGGGGCGCCCGGCGGCCCGCCGGCGGCGCGACCCCGGCCGCTACGAGCCGGCGGCCCGGCGGTTCGCCATCGCGATGCGCGAGGTCAGGCTCGCGATGCGGTTCTGGATCTCGGGGTCGCGCGTGTCTTCTTCGTCGACCTGGCTCAGGTGGTGGCGGAAGACCCGCAGCGCGCGCACCTCGAGCGCGTGCGCCTGCTCGGGCTGGCCCGCGCGCCGGCGCAGCTTCGCCCAGTCATCGAGCAGCTCGCCGACCTTCCAGCCGCCCTCGCCGACCAGGCGCACGAGCTCGCTCAGCGCCCCCTCGTAGCACGCCTCGGCGTCGTCGAAGCGGCCCTGATCGCCCTGCGACTCGGCCACCCCCTGCAGCGCGGCGATCATCGAGAAGACGCCGGCGGCGCCCCGCGAGCGCTCTTTCGCGAGCGCGAGGATGCGCCGGTAGGCGGCCTCGGCGTCGCCGCTGCGCCCCACCCGGCGCAGCGCCTCGGCGTAGCCCCCGAGCAGCATCGTCATCGCGTCCGCCGCCGCGACCGACTCGGCGAGCTTGAGCGCCGACTCGTACAGCGCCATCGCCTCGACGTGCTTGCCGCGGTCGCTCAGCCGCAGCGCGTAGCCGTACACGCGCGTCGCGAGCTGCGAGTTCGGCGCGCTCGACGCCGTCAGCTCGTGCGCCCGCCGCGAGAGCGGCTCGGCGTCTTCGAAACGGCCCATCTCTTCGTAGACGTCCGCCAGGCTCCACAGCGGCACGGCCAGGCGCGGGTCGCTCGACCCGAACGCCTGCTCGGCCCGCTCGAGCTCGCGCTGCGCGTACACGAGCTGGCCGCGCGCGATGTCGCCGTTGCCTAGCTTGAGCAGCTCGGCTTCATGCAGGGCGGTGCCACAAAGCTCATACTCTCCGTCATCTTCCATGGCCACCTGGGGCGCAAGAGTACCATACGCGTAGGTTCTCTGACGAGGGCGCCGGGGCCCGCGCCCGCCCCGAAGCCTTATTGCGCGCCCCGGGACGGCGTCGCACACCGGCGCGCATGAAAATTTTTCGTCTGTACCAAAAGTCTGGCGCGCCCTGGCCTTCGCGCGCGCGGCCTTCCGGGGCCGAATTCGCCCCGAGCGCCCGGCGGGCCAGCGCACGCACCCCTTCATGTGGGTCGCGCTCGGCGAGCCGCTCGAGCGCCGCCCGTCAGGGCGCGCCGGCGAGCGCGCCGTGCCGCCCCAAGATCTTGAGCGCCGCGTAGCGCACCGGCCCCTCGCGCCCGGCGCGGGCGGCCCGCTCGAGCGCCGCGAGCCCCTCGCCGCCCGGCGGGCCGAGCCGGCCGATCGCGCGCAGGGCGGCCGCGGCGACCTCGGGGCGCCCGTGCCTCGCCGCGCGCGAGGGCGCCGAGCGAGGGGGCGTGGGGCCCGGCGGCGCCGAGCGCGCGCGCCGCCGCCCCGACGACGCGCCAGTCGGGGTGCCCGAGCGCCGCGGCGATCTCGGCCCGGAACGCCCGCGCCGCCGCGGGCGAGCGCGCGAGCAGGGCGAGCGCCGGCAGCGAGAGCCGGCGGCCCGGCGGCGCGAGGAGCCACGCCACGGTCGCGGGGGCGAGCAGGGCCGCCCCGCCCGGGTCGACGCGGCCGATGGCCCCGAGGAGCGCCGCCTTCGCCTCGCGCTGCGCGCGCCGCACCGCCGAGGCCTCGCAGCACGCCGGCGCGCAGCCCGCGACGGGCGCGCCGGCGAGCGCCGCGGCGAGCGCGGGCAGGGCGGCCCGCGCGGCCGGGCCCAGGCGCGCGAGCCGGGCGGCGGCCGCCCGCTGGATGCGCGCAATTTCGGACGAAAAATGAAGCTTGTCGTCGTCGTCGACCGCGCCGAGATCGGGCCGCGGGCCGAGCGCCGCGGCGAGCAGGGCGCACGACGCGGGCGGCGGCCGGGGCGCGCGCGGGCCCCCGCGCTCGAGGGCGACGGCGACCCGGCGCAGCCAGGCGCGATCGTGCGGCGCGGGCGAGGCGAGCGCGAGATCGTCGAGCGCCGAGGCGGGTCGGTGGGGGCGGCCCTTCGGAGCCATCGGAACCGCCGGCGCAGCGTAGCACGCTCGCCCCGCCGGCGCGCGCCGCCCGGGGGCCCGCGGCGGCGCCCGCCGACGGCCGAAAAGAGCCCGGACGAGCGGGCGCGTCCGGGCTTGTCTCGGGGCGCGGGGGCGCGTAGTACGATGCCCTTAGGAGCGGCAACGAGAGGCAGGGCCAGGCACGTGTCGCGCGACGACAAAGACGGCGACGTACTCGACCTGATCGGGCGGCGCGACTACCGCCAGGCCGTCGACCTGCTGGTGCGGCGCCACGGCGACGTGGTGTACGCGTTCTGCCTGCGCCTGCTCCACGACCGCGCGCGCGCCGAAGACGTCTGCCAGCAGGCGTTCTTGCAAGCGTACAAGGGGCTGCCGGGCTTCGGCGGGGGCTCGTCGTTGCGCACCTGGCTGCTGGGCATCGCGAAGAACCGCGCGATCGACGCGCTGCGCGCCGGCCGGCGCGAGGCCGGCCGCGTCGCGCCCGACGACGAGCTGCTCGACGACGCGGTCGAGTCCGCGCCCGGCCCCGACGAGCGGGCCGACGAGTCGCGCGCGAGCGACGCGCTCGGGGCGTGCCTCGAGCGGTGCGTCTCGCCCGCCGAAAAGCTCTTGATCTTGCTGCACTACCGGGACGGGCTATCGTACGAAGAGATGGGCGCGCTGCTGGGCAAGAAGGCCGACACGCTGCGGGCGCGGGTGGCGCGCGCGCTGCCGAAGCTGCGGCGCGGCCTCGAGTAAAAGGGGGGTCCGTGAAGCTCGACGAGGTCGGCGAAGACGAGCGAGATGCGGCGTGGCTCGCGGCGCGAGCGCGGGGCGAGGCGGCCGAGCACCCCGACCCGGCGCGCGCGGCGGCCTACGTGCGCCTCGAGCGGGCGCTCGCCGTCCTCGAGGCGCCCGCGTCGGGCGAGGGCTGGCAGGCGAAGGTGCTGGCCGCGATCGACCGAGATGCCGAGGCCGGCGGCGGGCCGAAGGGGCGGCCGGCCGAAGGCGCCGCGCGAGGGCCGGCCGGGGGGCCCGAGGCCGAGGCCCGCGGCGAGGGCGCGGCCGTGCGCGAGCTGCCCGCGCGGCGCGGCGAGGCGCGTCAACGGTGGCGCTCGATCTTGCCCTTGGTCGCGGCGGCGCTCGCCGTCGCGGCGCTCTGGCTCTTCATTCAAGGCGGGGCCGAGTCGCGCGGCGAGGCCGTCTCCTACTACTTCGAAGGGGGGGGCGCGCGCGGCGAGCATCGCGACGACCAGGCCGCGGTCGGGCAGACGCTGGTTCTGCGAGCGCGACCCGAGGGCAAGGGCGAGCTCCGTCTCTACCGAGACCGCCGCGAGCTCGTGCTCCGGTGCCCGGGCGGCGAGGGCTGCGAGTGGGCGAGCGAGCGGGGGCGCGCGCTGTGGCGGGTGAAAGCCCCCCTCACGGCCCCGGGCCGTTACCGCGCCATCGTGTTGAGCGGCGCGACGTTGTCCGCCCCCTCGGGCAATGAAGACCAAGACCTCGCCGCCGCCGTCAAGGCCGGTGCCAAGGTCGACAGTGCTTCGTTCACCGTCCTTTGAGGGCAGTTCGCAGGGCACAATCGCCCGAACCCGCGGGCTTGGCCTTTGCGGGGGTTCGGGGCTTTGTGTGCTTTTGCCCCGCGGGGCGCCGGCCGCCGGATCGGGCCCCGAAGGGCTGAATTTCGCCCGATCGCGGCCGTCCCGCCAACGTTCGGGCTGAAGCCCGGCGGAGCGACGCCTGGCACGATCAAAAAGAGTTTGTCGCCGGCGGGCCCGTCCGGACGTCTCATTGCCTGAGACCCGGGCCGGCGAACGCTCTGCGTTCCGTCCGCCTCCTTCTACCCTGGTTTTCTCCCGAGTCTGAACCCGCCCGCCGACCACCCCACCCCGGCGCCCGTCACGAGCCCGGGGCGGCCACCGCGGCCGCGGCCGCGTCCGATTCGAGAGCAGACCGCCCTACCCGACCTTTGCGCGATGCAACTATCTACGGGGGCGCAGCATGCCGTTTCTCGACGATCATGCCGGACATATTCTGTCCCGACTCGGCCCGGGCGCTATCGCCGACTCGAAGAGAATGGAGCGAGGCCGTGACCGCCGACGAGTGCCGAGACCATGAGGACATCGCGTGGCTCGCGGCGCGGTCGCGGGGCGAGGCGGCCGAGCACCCCGACCCGGCGCGCGCGGCGGCCTACGTGCGCCTCGAGCAAGCGCTGGCGGCGCTGCCCCTGCCCGCGTCGGGGCGGGCGTGGCAAGCCGAGGTGTTCGCGGCGATCGACGCGAGGGCGCGCGCGCGGCGCCTGGCCTTCTTCGTCGGTAGCTTCGCGGCGGCGGCGGCGCTGGTGGTCGCGGCCTGGTGGTGGCGGCCGCAGCCCGTCGAAGGGGCGTTCGCGCCGCTCGTCGTCGTGGCGCCCCGACCATCGGCGGGCGGGCCCTGTCGGGGCAACCAATCTACGCCGGGTCGCGCCGACGGCGGCGAACTGCCCCCGCCCGCGCCGGGCGAGGGGCGCCCTCCGGCCCCCGACGAGCTCCGCCCCGCGGGCGGCGGCGCGGCGCGCGCCTCGCTCGGAGACGTCCTGGCGATCGAGGCCTGGTTGAGCGGGCCGGGCGAGCTACGCGTCTACCGCGACGGCGACGAGCTCGTGCTGCGCTGCCCGGGCGGCGACGGCTGCGCGGAGGCGCACGAGCGGCGGCGGCGCGTGCTGAAAGCCGGCGTGACCCTCCGGGCGCCCGGCCGCTACCGCGCGGTGCTCTTGGGCGGTGTGTCGCTGCCGTCGCCCCCGCCTTCGGAGCGCGAACAGGAGGGGCTGGGGGCCGCGGCGGGGGCCGGGGCGAAGGTCGTCGACAGTATTTTCGTCGACGTGCGCTGAGCGCTGAGCGCTGCGCGCCGCGGCGGGCCCCCGGGGGGGCGCTCGGGCCGGGGGTGGGCGATCCGAAGGGCGCGCCGCCCGCGGACGCCCTTCGGCCGCCGCGGAAGCCGGCCTCCGTCGCGGAGCGGGGCCCGTGGCGACGGGGTGCGTAGCGGCCGAGCGATCGCCTCGCGCCGTGCGCGACGCCCCGGCGTCGGGCTCGGGCGAGGTGCGACGCGGCCGGGCGAGAAAAAACTCGTCGTGGAGCGCGGGGCCCGAGCGTCTTAGCAATGGCCGCAATGAGGTGAGTTTCGTGGAGCGGGCTCGCCTTGCCCTTCGGGCTCGAACGCCCTGGGGGCGGCAATTCGGAAGCCGCGCATGCACATCGGCCCCTGCCATCGCCCGAGCCCCTTCGCGTGCGCCCCCGGGGCGCCGCGTCGTGCGGGTTCGGCCTTTTGCGACGTTTTTCGAAGCACCTCCCCTGGGGCGGAAGGCGCCTCGCGCGTTGCCTGAGGGACGACGACGAGACGCCGCGCACCATCGCCCTTGGACCCCACCATGGTTGACGCTCCCGAGTCCGATTCGCTGCCGAAGGGGCGCCGCCCCGTCCGAGAGGGCGAAGCCGCCGCGGGGCGGCCTGGCGCCGCGGGGGGCGGCCCCTCGAAGGTCGAGCCCGGCGGCCCCGCGGCGCGGGCGCCCCTGCCGCCCTGTCCGGCGAGCGCGCGCGAGGGGGCGGCGATTTCGGCGCCGGGGGGCTACCCCTTCCGGGGCGCCGGCGGGGCCGCGATGTCGAACGCGTCCCCGCCGGGGCGGGGCCGGCCTCCGGCCTCGGGGGGGGGCGAGCCCCCGGCCTCGGGCGGCTCGGAGCGCCGGGGCGGCCGCGACGAGCTACCCGGCCCCGGCAGGCGGCGCTCGCGCGACGAGGCCTACGCCGCCGAGGCCGCCGCCCGCGAGCTCATCGATCGCGGCGACCGCCGCGGCGCGATCGAGTGGCTCGCGAGCGCGTACGGCGACGAGCTCTACAGCCATTGTTACCGGCTGACGAAGAAGAACGACGCCCTGGCCAAAGACGCCCTGCAAGACGCCTACGTCCGGGCGTACAAGAACGTCGCCAAGGTCCGGCCGGACGCGTGCCTGCGCACCTGGCTCCGCACGGTCGCCTACCACCGGGTCATCGACCTGCTGCGCGCCCCGGGCTCGCGCGCGGCGGCGGCCGCCGACGTCGTGCCGGACGATCTGCCCGCGAGCGCGTGCGACGCCGAGGCCTGGGCCGACTTGAAGCAGGCGTACGACACGCTCGAGGACGCCGTCGCGGAGCTGGCGCCCGAGGAGCAGTACTACCTCGCGTTGCGCTACGAAGAAGGCCTATCGTACGAGGAGATGAGCGAGCTGTGCGGCAAGAAGGCCAATACCATTCAGGCCCGCGTCGCGCGGGCCTTGGTGAAGCTCCGGCACTATCTCGAAAAGAGGGGGGTGCGGCTTTGACCCGCGCCGATTCGCCGGGCGCGCGCGACGAGGCGTGGCTGCGTTCGCGCGCGCGGGGCGAGGCCGGGGCGCACCCCGACCCGGGGCAGGCCGCCGGCTACGAGCGGCTCGAGCGGGCGCTCGGCGAGCTGCCGCGGCACGACGCGCCCGCGTCCTTTCGCGCCGACCTGTCGAGGGCCCTCGACCGCGAAGTCCGCGCGCCGGGGCGGCGCTGGCTGTACTCGGCCGTGCCGCTGGCGGCGGCCGCGCTCGCCTTGCTCGTCTGGGGCGGCGTGGGCGCCCCGCCCGACGAGCCGCCCACGCTCGCGCACGAGATCGTCTCGGGCGGGGTCGTCCGCGGCGACTTCGCCGCGCGCGGCGACCTCCTGCGCGTGCGGGCCCGGCTGAGCGGCGAGGGCGAGCTGCGCGTCTACCGCGACGGCAGCGAGATCGTGCTGCGTTGCCGCGGCGCCGGCGAAACCTGTCGCGAAGGGCGCGACGGGGGGCAGCGCTCGCTGCGCGGCGAGCTAGAGCTGTCGGCCCCGGGGCGGTATGACGTGGTCCTCTTGAGCGGCAAGTCGGCGCCGAGGCCGGCCGGGCGGCTCGAAGACGACTTGCGGGCGGCCCGGGCGGCGGGGGCGAAGATCTTCCAAGAGCCGCCCGTCACCGTTCACTGAGCGGGGCCGGCGCGCGCCCCCGCGGCCCGGCTCGGGCCGGCGCGCGCGTCGGGGGTGCGCCGCCGTTTTGAATTTGTCTGAGCAATTTTGAAAATTAGTTGTCGCGTCGTTCGCGCCGGCTCGGTGAAACTCCGCGGCGGGCGCAGCCCGAAATACCTGTCGTCGCGCCCCGGCCCGCGGCGTCTCGTCGAGGCTCGAGGCCGCGGCGGTGGCGGCGTGAGACGCGGTTCGGCGCCGGACGCCCCGTCGCTCCGCGCACCCTCGGGGGCGTCGCATGATGCGGGCGCGGGGGCGGGCGCCACGCTCGAGGGGCGATGGCCAACGACGGGCCTTGGGGGCGGGCCCCGAGGCCTGGCGCCGCGGGCTGGCCCGAACGTCGGGGCCTTCTTGCGAAGCGCCCTTGCCTCGCGGGCGCCTCGGGCGCCAAGGTGTGCCCATGCACCTTGCCGACCTCGCCGTCGACGACCCCCGCTGGGCCGAGGCCCTGCCCGTTCTGCGCGAGCTGCGCCCGCACCTGACCCCCGAGCTCTTTCGGCAAATCTACGAAGAGGGCCACCCGCAGGGGCTGCGCTTCATCGCCGCCTTCGACGGGGCGGGGCGCTGCCTCGGGGTGGCGGGCTTTCGCGTGGTGGCGACGACGTTCTCGGTGCGCAAGCTCTACGTCGACGATCTGGTGACGACCGAGGCGGCGCGGTCGAAGGGCGTGGGGGCGGCGCTGCTGGGCGAGGTCGAGCGGCGGGCGAGGGCGGCCGGGTGCTCGGAGCTCGATCTCGATTCGGGCGTGCAGCGGCACGACGCGCACCGGTTTTACATGCGCGAGCGCATGCTCATCTCGTCGTACCACTTTCGCAAGTCGCTGCGCTGAGCGGGGCCCGAGGCGCCGGGGGCACCGCGGCCTGCGCCGGGCTCCGGCGTCGACGGGCGAGGGCTCCGTGCGGGCGGGGCTTCAGCGTCGAAGGGTGAGGGGGCCGCCTGCGCGGGGCTCCGGCGTCGGAGGGCGAGGGCGCCGTTCGGGCGGGGCTCAGAGCTTGAGCGCGCAGTTGCCGCTGACGACGGGGGTGACGCGCGCGCGGTCGATGTCCTTGGTGTCGATCTCGACGCGGGCGTTGACGGCGAGCGAGCCTTGCACGGTGGCGCTGACGACGTCGCCGAAGAGGTCGCCGAGAAAGTCGCCGAGGTTGGCGGTGGCGGCCGAGCGGGCGAGGGCGGCGCAGGGCACGCGCCCGGCGAGGTCGAGCTTGGCCTTGGCGCCGCCCTCGTAGCGCTCGGCCGTGCCGCCGCCGCGCAGGGCGAGGGCGCCGGCCTTGAGCGTGGTGTCGGTGAGCGCGGCCGAGCGGCGGTCGTCGGAGAGGCGGAAGGCGGTGGCGAGCTGGGTCGACTTGCCGTAGACGATGCCTTGCAGCTCGCGGGGGCGGGGGGGCACGTAGCCGTGCAGGGTCAGGTCGGCCTTGCCCTCGATGGCGTCGCGTTCGGGGCCGGGCGTCAGGGTGAGATCGACGGCGGCTTCGGCCGAGACGTCGGGCTCGTTGAGGCGCATCGCGAGCAGGTTGCCGAGCGAGGGCAGGGGGGTGGGCACGACGCGCAGGCGGGCGCGGAGGGGCGGGCCGGGCCGCACTTCGAGGCGCATCGGGGCGCGGTTCGGGTCGCGGTTGCCGAGGCCGGCGACGAGCTCGTCGCGGTCGGCCCACCAGGCGAGCGAGAGCTCGCCGGCGGGCGTGCCGAAGAGCGTCGCGCTCGGGGCGTAGAAGGTGCCGGCGCTCGCGTCGGCCTGGGCTTGCCCGCCCTTCGCCTCGAGCCAGGGCGCTTCGTCGGGCGATTGCCGCCAGGCGAGGGCGATGCCATCGGCGGAGACGGGGGGGCGCGCCGAGGCCGGGTAGCGCTTCGACCAGGCGTCGAGTTCGGCGCTCAGGCGGGCGAGGGGGCCCTCGAGTTCGAGCGACGCCGAGCGCGTGGTGACGCGGGTCGGATCGAGGCGGTCGAGGTCGACGGTGACGCGGTCGGCGCGGCCCTTCACGCCCGCGACGCCGACGGGCGAGAGGGTGACGTCGCGCAGGCGCGCCCAGCCCCAGCCGAGGTCGACGGCCCCGACGTGCAGGACGACGCCCCGCTCGAGGGCGCGCTCTTCGGCGAGGCGCTTGGCGACGACGGGCAGGCGCAGGTAGGCGGCGACGCCGCCGCCGAGCAGCAGAAAGGCGAGGCCGACGAGGACGTAGGTCAGCGCCCGGCGGCGCGGCCGCGGGGGCGGGGGCGCGTCGAAGGGCGCCATGGGCTCGGTGCGGGCCGCGCCGTGGGGGGCCATGGGCTCGGTGCGGGCGGCCTCGTGGGGGGCCATGGGCTCGGTGCGGGACACGTTGCGAGAGAGCATGCGGCACGCGCCGGCGGCGGTCCAACCGGGGGTCCGGGCGCGCGCCCGGCGGCGCGGCGCTCAGCCGGCGTCGGGGCCCCGCGGGTGATCGCCCTCGTCGCCGAGGTCGGCGGGGGGGCGCGCGGGCTCGGGGCGGCGGCGGGCGCGGTCGAGCCAGTGCGTGGCGAGCAGCTCGGGCGGCACGACGCGCTCGGCGATGTCGACGAGGCGGCGGTGGTGCGTGAAGAACAGCACCTGGGTGCGGGCGGCGAGATCGGCGAGGGCCTCGAGCGAGGCGGCGGCGCGCTCGTCGTCGACGTGCACGAGGATGTCGTCGACGGCGAGGGGCAGCGGGCCCTGCCGCTCGACGTGGCCCTCGATGCTGGCGAGGCGCAGCGAGAGGTAGAGCTGGTCGCGCGTGCCGTCGCTGAGGGCGTCGACGGCCACCTCGGCGCCCCCCTCGCGCAGGCAGCGCAGGACGGGCTCGTCGCGCTCGTCGGCGTCGGCGCGCAGGCCCCGGTAGGCCCCCAGGGTCAGGCGGCGGAAGAGCTCGCTGGCGCGGCGGAGCACGGGGCCCTGGTTGCGCTCGCGGTGGCGCTCGATCTCTTGGCGCAAGAAGAGCGCGGCGAGGGCGTGGGTGACGTACTCGTCGCTCAGCGTCTGGATCTGCGCGAGCGACTCTTGCGCCTCGGCGGCGGCCTCGGCGGCGGCGGCCTGGCCGTCCATCGAGCGCAGGCGCTCGCGCAGCCGGCCGACGAGCTGGTCGAGCTCGGCGCGCCGGTCGCCCCCGCGCTCGAGCTCGGCGTCGAGGCGCGCGAGCTCGGCCCGCAGCGAGGGCCCGTCGGCGCCGGCGGCTTCGGCCTCGAGGGCCTCGATGGGCGACCCCTCGCCGAGCTCGCGCAGGCGCGCCTCGAGCTCGGCGAGGGCCGCGTCGAGCTCGCGCGCGCGCGCCGATCGCTTCTCGGCCGCCTCGAGGCCGGCCTCGTCGTCGCACCCGGCCGCCCGCATCAGCGCTTCGAGGCCGAGCGCCGCGATCGCGCGCGAGGCGCGGCACTCGTCGAGCTGGGCGAGCAGCCCGTCGCGGCGCTCGGCGAGGGCGCGGCGCCGGGCGCGGTCTTCGCAGGCCTTCCGGTAGCGGCGGGCGAGGGCCTCGGCGGCCTCGGCCGGGGGCAGGGGGGCGAGGTCGAGGGCGGCCGCGGCGACGAGCGAGGCGGCGTCGCGCTCGAAGGCCTCGACCTCGGCCCCGAGCTCGCGCCGCCGGGCGCCCTGCGCGCGCAGCTCTTCGAGCCGGGCGGCGAGCGCGTTGCGGGCGTCGAGCGCGAGGGCGGCCTCGTCGGTCGTGGCGTCGGGGCCGAGGCCGAGGCTCGTCACGGCCGCCGCCCACGCCTCGTGCCAGCGGGCGAGCTCGCCCTCGAGCGCCGAGCCTTCGCGCTCGAGCTCGAGCACCTCGGCCGAGAGGGCGTGGACGTTCTGGGCGAGCTCGAGCCGCTCGCGGGCGAGGGCTTCGAGCCGCGCGAGCGCCGCCTCGGCGTGGTCGAGCAGCGGCGCGAGGCCCCCCCGCTCGGCCGGGGCCTCGGCGCCGAGCAGGCCGAGCGCCTCGGCGAGATCGCGCTGCAGATCGCGCCGCTGCGCGAGCAGGGCGGCGTGCGTCGCCTGCGCCTGCTCGAGCTGGCGCGTCAGGTCGGCGACGCGCTGGTGGCGCCCGAGCCAGGCGCGCATCTCGGTCGGGCCGAGGGGCGAGGCGACGCCGGCCGGCTCCCAGAGGGCGCGCCAGCGGGCCTGGCAGGCCTCGAACTTGGCGGCGAGCGCCTTGCGCCGGCGGACGGACTCGGCGCGGCGCTGGGCGACCTGCTCGCGCTGCGCGCCCAGGGCGGCGAGCTCGGCGACGCGGTCGGCCTCGCGGCGCAGCCGGTCGCCGGTCTCGTCGGCCCGGCGCAGGTCGGCCTCGAAGGCGTCGGCGAGCTCGAGGTCGCCCGGGCCCGCGGGCGGGGCGGCCGCGGGGGGCGCGAGGGACGGCCGGGCCGGGGTGGGGGCTGAAGACGCGGGCCCGAGCAGGCGCCGCCGCAGCGCCTGCCAGCCCGCGTCGCGCGCCCGCCGCGCCTCGCCGAGGTCGGCCTCGCTCGGCACGGGCGAGCCGGCCTCGAGCGCGCCGCGGCGGGCGTCGAGCTCGCCGAGCTTGTCGCCCAGCTCTTCGAGCTGCGCGTCGAGCCGGTCGCGCTCTTGCTGGAACTTGTGCCACTCGCGCTCGGCGCGCTCGCAGCTCTCGGCCGGCGGCAGCGGCAGCGCGGCGAGATCTTCGGCGGGGGCCGAGACGAGCCCGAGCGCGTTCGCCTGGCGCTGCAGGTCGCCCTCGAGGCGGGCGAGCTCGCCCTCGTGCGCGTGCAGGCGCCCGTCGAGGTCGCCGGCCCGGCGCGCCCGCTCGACCGAGCGGCGCAGGCCCTCGCCCTCGCGAGCCGGGGGCAGATCGCCGAGGCGCTGCGCCTCGAGGTCGAGCCGGGCGCGCTTCGCCTCGAGCGACCGCGCGCCGTCGCGCCGCCGCGCCTCGAGCCGCGCCCGCTCTTCGCCGAGGGCCCGCAGGCGGGCCTGGGAGGCGGGGCCGGGGGCGGGCGCGCGCTCGAGCGCCTCGAGCGCGAGCCCGAGCGAGCGGGCGAGCGCGCGCGCGCCCTCGTCGAGCGCCGAGGCCTCGGCCGCGAGCCGCGGCAGCTCGCCCTTCGCCCGCCGGTAGGCGCCGAGCCGCCCCTGCAGATCTTCGACGAGCTCGCCCCGCGAAAGCAGGGGGCCGGGCGGCGCGAGCTCTTCGAGCTGGCGCTCGATCTCGCCGAGGGCGCGCGCGAGCGAGTCGTGGCGCGCGGCCGCCTCGCGCGCGGTCTGCTGCGCGCGCCGGCGCTCGTCGGCCGCGCCCTCGGCCAGGAGCGGGCCGGGGCCCAGCGCGGCGCGCTCGCGGCCGAGCTCGGCGCGGCGCGAGAGCAGCGGCAACGCGGTGGCCAGGCGGCGCGTGCGGTCGCGCCGGGCGCTGAGCGCGCGGAAGGCGGCGTCGGCCTCGTCGCGCTCGGCGAGGGCGCGCCCGAGCGCGTCGGCGCTCTCGTGCCACTCGGCCGGCCGCAGCGAGCGCTCGAGCACGAGCTTCTTCGCGTCGGCGTAGGCGCGCAGCGCGCGCGGCAGCGCCTGGTTCTTGCCTTGGGGCACGAAGATGGTCGCGGCGCGCTGCTCGAGCTTGCGCAGGACGCCCAGCACGCCCGCGCCGAGCCCGGCGCCGTAGAGGCTCTCGCCCACCTTGCCCTCGGCCCGCAGGAGCTCGTCGCCGCCGCGGCGCAGGCCCGCGTGGTCGAGGCCGAACATGGCCTCGAAGGCCTCGCGGCCGAGGCCCCCGAGGGCCGCGCGCACGACGGCCTCGTCGACCGGGCGCCCCTCGGCGTCGGCCAGCGTCGAGACCCGGCCCTTGCGCCGCACGAGGTGCAGGCACTCGCCCGAGGGCAGCGCGAGCCGGGCGCCGACGCGCAGGTCGGACATCTTGTGCGTGTGCGCGTCGGGCGTCGTCTCGGGGATGCCGAAGAGGAAGCCCACGATGGCCCGCAGCGTCGTGCTCTTGCCCGCCTCGTTCGGGCCGTAGAGCACGTGCAGCCCCGGCGAGGGCTCTCCGAGCTCGAGGCGCAGGTCCGAGAAGGGCCCGAAGCGCACGAGGTCGAGCGACTGAAAGCGCATCGCGAAGGGCCCCGCCTCAGCCCTCGGACCCGGGCAGGAGGGCGAGCAAGAGCCGCTCGACCTCGTCGAGGGCGGGCGCGAGGCCCGAGGGGTGGTCGAGCCGGAGCGCGCCCTCGAGCTGGTGGTACTCGGCGGGCAGCTTGCGGCGCAGGCTCGCGAGCTCGCCCCAGGCCCAGGCGAGCGCCTGCGGGTCTTCGCGCAGGCCCCCGAGGCCGCGCACGAGCGAGCCGAGCGGGTCGTCGCGCCGCCGGAGCGCCTCGAGGTCGAGCCGCGGCTGGGTGCGCACGAGCACCTTCTCGACCCAGGCCTCGCCCCCGCTCGCGTCGGCCGCGGCGGCGCGCACCTCGCTGCGCCAGCGCTCGGGCTCGGCGCCGAGCGGCCCGTGCGCGTCCGAGCGGCCCTGCAAGACGACGCGCAGCGCGAGCGTGCGCCCCTCGGCCTCGCGCTGGTAGTGCCCCACGGCCTCGCGCACGCGGTCGACGACGTCGTCGCCCGAGCGGCAGGCCGAGGCGTCGACGACGCACTGGGCCCAGCGCACGACGTCGAGCGGGCGGTGCTCGACGCTCGTCGCCTTGCCGCCCTCGACCGTGACGAGCGTCGCGCCCTTCGGGCCGGTCTCGCGCGCGTGCCGCCCTTGCAGGTTGCCGCTGAAGACGACCCAGGGGTGCACGTGCAAGACCTCGCGCCGGTGCACGTGCCCGAGCGCCCAGTAGTCGTAGCCCTTGTTGACGAGCGCCTCGAGGCGGCAGGGCGCGTAGGGCTCGTGCCCCTCGCGGCCGTCGACGCTGGTGTGCAAGACCCCGACGTTGAAGAGGCCCGGCAGCGGCGGCGGGTAGGCGGCGCCGAGGTCGGCGCTGACGGCGCGCGCGGCGAAGCCCTGGCCGTGCACCGCGAGGCCGAGCGGCTCGAGCACGTGGGTCTCGGGCCGCTCGGTCGAGAAGTCGACGACGCCCTCGGGCAGGCGCAGCGCGCGCGTCAGCTGGCTGGCCGCGTCGTGGTTGCCGCGCGCGAGAAAGACCCGCACGCCCGCCTCGCGCAGGCGCCCGAGCTGCGCGGCGAAGTGCAGCCCCGTGTGGTAGTCGCGCCAGTCGCCGTCGTAGAGGTCGCCGGCGACGACGAGCACGTCCGCCCGCTCGGCCAGGCAGAGCTCGACGAGGTTCGCGAGCGCGCGCCGCGTCGCCGAGCGCAGCGCCTCGACGGGGGCGCCCTCGTAGCGCTCGAGGCCCCGGAGGGGGCTGTCGAGGTGCAGATCGGCGGCGTGCACGAGCTTCACGGCGGGGGCCCCGCGCGCCCCCGGGCGGGCGGCGGGCCCTCCGTGGTACCCCGGCCGGGCGCCGGCGGCCACTTTTCTGCCGGCGGGCCCCGGGGGCGGCCCGCGCGGCATGACACGCGCGGCGCAAGGTGTGCTACGCGCCGGGCCAAATGCAGTCGCTCGTCATTGGCATCGCCGGCGGCACCGGCTCGGGCAAGACCACGGTCGCGCGCACCATCGCCGCGTCGCTGCCCAATGAAGAGGTCGCCACCCTCGAGCACGACGCCTACTACCGCGACCGGCCCGAGCTCACGTTCGACGAGCGCGCGGCGCTCAACTACGACCACCCCGACGCCCTCGAGACCCCGCTGCTCGTCGAGCACCTGCGCTCGCTGCGGGCGGGCCTGCCGGTCGAGGTGCCCGTCTACGACTTCGCCACCCACCGCCGCCTGCCCCGCTCGCGCACGCTGCGCCCGGCGCGGGTCATCATCGTCGAGGGCATCCTCGTGTTCACCGACGAAGAGCTGCGGCGCCTGCTCGACATCAAGATCTACGTCGACACCGACGCCGACGTCCGGGCCTTCCGGCGCATCCGCCGGGACATCGAGCAGCGCGGGCGCACCTTCCAGTCGGTGCGCGAGCAGTACTACCGCACCGTGCGCCCGATGCACCTGCAGTTCGTCGAGCCGTCCAAGCGCTACGCGAACGTCATCATCCCCGAGGGCGGCGAGAACGAGGTCGGCGTCGACCTGATCGTCAGCAAGCTGCGCCACGCGCTCGCCTCCCGCGGGGGCTGAGGGCGCCCCGGCGGCCGGGGCGCGCCCGCCGCGCGAGCGCGCGCGCGCCTGTCGGCCCGGGCAGACGGCGGGGCGCGGCCCGCGCGGCGCGGCGGCGGGGGCCGGGCGGCTCGCCCCGCGCTCGGCGGCCCCTGGGGGGTTGACGGGTCTCGGGGCGGGCGGTTAGCGTTTTCGACCCGTGTCCGACGCCGTCATCGCCCTGTCCCGTGGCGGCTTGTACGTGCAGACCTCGGCCGGGCCGATTCAATTCGGCCTGCCGCCCGAGACGATCAAAGACTCGATGTCGCGCGGGCTCGCCGTGCCCGCGGTCTACGTCGTGCCGCACCAGCTCTTCGACCGGCACCGCGGCGTCAACGTCTCCGAGTGCGAGTTCCCCGCGTATTACAACTACTTTGTTTTGAAACGGCGCATCCGCCTGCTCGTCGACGACGCGTCGGTCGAGGCGCGGCTGCGCACGGTCTTCGGCGAGTCGCTCTTCGGCCCGGGCCCGGCGGCGGGCGAGGGCGAGTTCGCGCGCGAGCTGCCCGCGTCGGTGCGGCCCGACTTCGCGCGCGAGTTCGCGCACTTCCGGCGCGGCCCCGACGGCCGGCGCCTCGAGGTCGACACGCTCGTCGAGTTCCTGCGCTTCGGCGGCGACGGGCGGGCGGCGGTCGGCCCCGGCGTCGAGGTCGCGCTCGAGCCCGACGGCAGCTACGCGGTCGTCGACGGCGGGCGCGAGGTCGCGCGCCTGCCCGGCCGCATCGACCTGCCGCGGCGTCTGTCGCGCCCGCCCGTCAGCACCGGCGCCCCCTTCGCGCCGCCCGCCTTCGGCGTCACCGTGCTCGGCTCGAGCCACGGCTTCGACCCCTCCGGCAAGACCACCGGCTTCGTGCTCTGGGTCGGCCACCGGGGCCTGCTCGTCGACCCGCCGGTCGACGCGACCGAGCTCTTGCGCGAGCAGGGCGTGCCCGCCCGCCTCATCGACGGGGTCATCCTCACGCACTGCCACGCCGACCACGACTCGGGCACCTTCCAGAAGCTGCTCGAAGAGCGGCGCGTGCACCTCTACACGACGCCCACGGTCCTGCGCTCGTTCCTCAAAAAATACGCCGCGCTCTCGGGGCTCAGCGAAGACCTGCTGCGGCGAACCTTCTCGTTCACCGCCGTCACCATCGGCGCCCCCGTGCCCGTGCACGGCGCCGAGTTCTGGTTCTTCTACACGCTGCACTCCATCCCCGCCCTCGGCTTCGAGGCCTTCTACGGCGGCAAGAGCCTCGCCTTCTCGGGCGACACGCTCTACGAGCCGGGCGCGCTCCGGCGCCTCGCCGACGAGGGCGTGCTCAGCCCCGGGCGCTACGCCGACCTCATCGACTTCCCCTGGTACCACTCCGTCGTCCTGCACGAGGCCGGGGTGCCGCCGCTGCACACCCCCCTCGCCGCCCTCGCCGCCCTGCCCGACGAGGCCAAGCGGCGGCTCTACCTCGTGCACGTCGCCGAGCGCGACGTGCCGCCCGAGCTCGGGCTGAAGGTCGCGCGCGTCGGGCTCGAGCACACCCTGCGCATCGACGTCGCGCCCCCGCCGCGCGGCGAGGCCATCGACGTGCTCGAGGCCATCTGCGCCGTCGAGCTCTTCCGCGATTTCCCGCTCGCGCGCGCCGGCGAGATCTTGCACGCCGCGCGGCGCGAGCGCGCGTCGGCCGGGCAGGTGGTCATCCGCCAGGGCACCGAGGGCGATGCCTTCTACATCATCGCCTCGGGTGCCGTGGCCGTCATGCAGAACGGCGTCGAGATCAAGACCTACGTCGCCGGCGACTACTTCGGCGAGACCGCCCTCGTGCTCGGCCAGCCCCGCAACGCCGACGTCGTCGCCAAGACCGACGCCGAGCTCGTGGCCTTCGACAGCTACGACTTCCTCTACCTGCTGCGCGGCACCGACATCCCCGAGCGGCTCGTGCGCCTGGCGCTCGCCCGCTCCGAGCGCTCCTGGGAGGTGCTCGAGCGGAACCTCTCGCTCCGCCCGCTCACGACCTCGCAGAAGACGCAGTTCCAGTCGTACCTCACCTCGCGCGCGGCCTCCGCCGGCGAGGCGCTCTGGCGCGCGGGCGAGCCGCCGGGCGCCGCCTACCTCGTCGACGACGCCGAGGTCGCGCTCGAGCGGCCCCCCGACCCGCCCGCGAACTTCCGCTCCGGCGCCTTCGTCGGCGAGTTCGACGCGCTCGTGCACGGCGCCCCCGCCGCCTCGTCGGCGCGCGTGCTCAAGGCGGGCCGGCTCTTCGCCGTCGCCCGCGACGACCTGCGCCGGCTCTTCCGCGACAACCCCGGCGTCTTCGTCGCCCTCGTCGGCACCAAGTTCGTCGAGTGAGGCGCGCCGGCGGGCGGCCTTCGCCTCGCCCGCCCCCCGAACCGCCTTCAGCGTCGCGGTTGCCGGCCGCCGCCGGGGCCCGCGCGCGGCGGGGGCGGCTTGCGCTCGCAGAGCACGAAGCCGGTCGCCTGATCGCAGCGGGTGTTGGTCATGCCGAGGCCGAAGGCGCCCGCGCGCATCCGCACGCAGGCCGCGCCGCCGACCGGCCGCGGCTCGCCGCCGCCCCAGGGCGGGGTGGACGGCGTGGCGTAGTTCCAAGGGTCGTCGTTGAGCCAGCGGAACGACGGGGCGAGCTCGGCCTGGGTGACCTTTTCGGGCGCGAGCGCGGTGGCGGCGCCCAGCCACACGTCCGACGTCACCACGCCGTACGTGCCCGTCGACAGCGCGCCGGTCACCTGGCCATACGCCGTCAGCGTGTCGGGGCCGCCGAGCCGGGCGCCGTCGAACGCTTTGCAATCGGCGTCGGCCTGGCTTTGCGTCCACGTGGTGCGGTCGCTCGGGGGGCGCGCCTTCGAGGTGGCGTGCATCAAAAAGAAGCAAGAGCCCGGCTCGCCCGGCACGCCGAACTCGTCGCGCCCCGCGTCGCAGTCGACCGGCGCGCCGCCCGCGCCGCCCTGGCCCGCCACCCCGCCGGTGCCGCCCATGCCGCCCGGCGCACCCCCCGTGCCCGCGCCGCCCCCGCCGCCCGCGCTACCCCCGGCGCCCGCGCCGCCACCCCCGCCCGCACCGCCTTCGCCGCCGCCCCCGGCGCCCGCGCCGCCCGCGCCGCCCGTGCCATTCGCCGCGCCGGCCGCGCCCGTCGCGCCCATCGCGCCGGCCGGCCCCCCGCCCCCCGTGCCCGCCGTGCTGCCGTTCGGGCCGAGCCCGTCGGAATCGAGAGAGCAATGCCAAAGCAGGCTGCTCAGCAGCGCCCACATCAGCAGCTTGTGGCTTTGGGCTCCCGTCACGCCGACCATTTCGGGCTTGCCGTCCTGAGGCGTCAACCCCTGGCGCACTGCGCCGCCGTGCGTCCGGCCGCTCGTTCGGGCCTCTGCCGGCTTCGGCCGAGCGGCCGCGCTCGGGCTCGCCGCTGCGCCCGCGCTTGGGGCCGCGGAAGGGCCGTCGCGTTGGCGTTTGATGCCGAGGAAGGGCCGTCGCGTCGGCGTTCGGGGCCGAGGGAGGGCCGCCTCGCGCGCCGCGGGGGTGGGCCGATCGAGGGGCGTTCGCGCGGGGCGAGGCGGAGCTTCGTCGCGGACGGCGCGCTCTCGCATCGGGCGCGCGCGGCGCCGAGATCGCCTCGGCGAGCGCGTCGCGGCCCTTTGGGGGCGGGACGGGCGAATGCGAAGGCCCGTTGCTCCGTCGAACGGCAGGCCACCGGCGCCGGCCGGGGGCTTCGGGCCTCGCCGGCCGACGCCGGGGCGGCCCGGAGAAACGTTTCGGCGGGGCAAAAAGGCCCTCGGCACCCGCCGCCATCGGGGCTACACGCGGCAGAGAAAGGTACGACAGCCATGGAGAAACTGGGACGGCGCGTCATGATCGGGGCGATGGCCCTCGCGACGCTGGCGGCGGCCGGCGGCGCCTTCGCCCTCGAGCCGGGCAAAGACGGTTACTACCTCACGGGCAGCGCCACGCGCGTCAAGAAGGTCGTCCTCGTGAACGTCAAGGTGTACGAGGTCAATCACTACATGAAGGCGCTGCCCGACAAGAAGTCGAAGCAGGCCGTGGTCGACGCCGCGTGCGACAAGAAGTTCGTCTTGCGCATGCTGCGCGACGTCGAGGCCGAGAAGATGCGCGAGGCGCTGACCGAGTCGTACGGCCGCACGGGCGCCGACAAGGCCAAGATCGCGCAGCTTCTCAACACGCTTTCGACCGAGCTCAAAGAGAACTCGTACCTCATCTTCGCCTACAACGCCGAGCAGAAGGTGACGATGCTCAAGGTGGGCGACAAGCAGGTGTCGGTCGGCGGCGAAGACTTCATGAAGGCCACGTGGAACATCTGGTTCGGCGGCGGCATCAGCGACCAGCCGGGCATCGGCGACCAGCTCATCGCCAAGCTGCCCTGAGGCGGCGCCGGGCGGGGGCCGCGGGGGGGCCGGCGCGCCATCGGGCGCCCCGGCCGCGGCCCGGGGGTGCTAGCCTCGCGGCGACCATGGCTAGCAAGCGGTTCGGGGGGCGGGCGGCGCTCGTGACGGGCGCCGCCGGGGGCATCGGCTTCGAGACGGCGCGGGCGCTCGGGGCGGCGGGGGCGCGGCTCGTGCTCTGCGACGTGCTCGGCGACGGGCTCGAGGCGGCGGCCGCGGCGCTCGCGCGCGAGGGCGCCGAGGTCGCGCTCGCCGAGCGGGTCGACGTCGCCGACCGCGAGGCGATGCGCGCCTTCGCCGGGCGCGTCGGCCGCGCGGTGGGCGCGCTCGACGTGCTCGTCAACAACGCCGGCGTCGCCCACGGCGGCAGTTTTCTCGACACGCCGCTCGAAGACTGGGACTGGCTGCTCTCGATCAACGTGCTCGGCGTCGTGCACGGCTGCCACTTCTTCGTGCCGCCGATGGTGGCGAGCGGGCGCGGCGGCCACGTCGTCAACGTCGCCTCGCTCGCCGGGCTCGTCGCCCCGCCCAAACTCGGCGCCTACGCGGCCTCGAAGTTCGCCGTGGTCGGGCTGTCCGAGTCGCTGCGGCTCGAGCTCCGGCCGCACCGCGTCGCCGTCAGCGTCGTCTGCCCCGGCCTCATCGACACGGGCATGCACCGGCGGGCGCGGCTGCGCGGGGCCGCCGACCTCGAGGGCGCGCGGCGCGAGCTCGACGCGATCTACCGCCGCCGCAACGTCAGCGCCGCCGACGTCGCCGCCCAGATCGTGCGGGCGATCGGCGGCGGCCGGGCCGTCGTGCCGGTCGCCGCCGACGCCTGGGGCCTCTACTGGCTCAAGCGCCTGTCGCCCGGCGCGCTCGAGTGGCTGAGCGGCGCGCTCTCCGAACGCTTCGACCCCTTGCGACGGCGCGACGGCGAGCGCCGCCAGGTGCCCGAATGACCATCGACCCGAACGACCCCCCGACGCGCGCGCTGCTCGGCGAGCTGCGCGCCCGCCAGGCCGCCTTCCTGCTCGAGCGCATGGCCTCGCCCCGCGCCGAGGCCGAGTGGCGCGAGAACTTCGGCGCCGTCGCCCGCGCCCTGCTCGCCCGGCCCCTCGAGGCGCTGGTGCCCCGGCCCCGGCTCGAGGCCGCGCTCGAGCAGGCGCTCTCGGCCGAGGCGGCCCGCTCGGCGCTCGCGCCCCTGACGCGCGCGGCGCTGCCCCTGCTCTTGCGCGAGCTGCGCGCCCGGGGCGAGCCGATCGGCGACTTCGTGCCCGGCGAGGCGCGCGAGGCGCTCGACGCCCTGCTCGCGCGCCCGGGGCTCGTGCCCGAGCGGCTCGTGCGCGAGGTGCTCGAGCACGACGCGGTCGAGGCGGTGATGCGCGACGTCTTGGGCGACGTGCTCGGCGAGTTCTCCGAGAAGGTGAACCCCTTCTTCGCCGAGTGGGGCCTGCCCGCGCTGCTCAAGCGCTGGTCGCCGCTCGCCGCGGGCGCCGTCACGAAGGCGCTCGAGGGCGTGCGCGACGAGTTCAACCGCCGGCTCGAGCCCGAGACCCGGCGCTTCTTGCAGGCCGTCACGCGCCGCTCGCTGCGGAGCGCCGCCGACGCCGCCGTGGCCCAGCAGGACGGCCCGAAGTTCGTCGCCCTGCGCCGGCACCTGGCCGCCTGGCTGCTCGAGCAGCGGTTCGCCGAGCTCTTGCTCGGCGTCGACCAGGCGGGCGAGGCGATGCTCGGGCGCATGGGCCCGCCCATCGGAGAGCGGCTCGCGGCGCACGAGGGCCTGCGGCAGCGCCGGCGCGAGGCGCTCGACGAGCTCTACCGCGCCTTCGGCCCGAAGAGCGCGGCCGAGATCCTGGCCGAGCTCGGCGTCGAATTCCGACCCGACCCCGGCCCCTTGGCCGACCTGCTCTGGCCCGCGGTCGCGGCCGCCCTGACCAGCGAGCCCGGGCGCGCCTGGGTCGCCTCGCTCGTCGACGAATTTTACGACGGTCTGCTCGCGGGCTGAGCGCCGGCGCGCGGGCGTTCGGGGCGGGGCATTCCGCCCCGGGGCGCGTCGCCACGCATCTTGACGTGGCCCCCACGCTGGTCATGCTGAGGGCGTCCGCGAAACGCCACCTTGTCCCGATCGTACTGCCCCCACTGCCGTCAAGACGCCCCCGTCGTCGTGCGCGATCTGGGCGCGCGCTGCGTCGCCTGCGGCCGCCCGCGCCCGCCCCTCGGGCCGACGGCCGTCAACCTCGCCGGCCGCCCCTCGCAGCTCGGCGGCTCGCTCGCGCGCGGGCTCGGCTACGGCATCGGCTCCTTCGCCCTTTTGGCCTCGGCCTTCGTCGCGTGGCTGCTGCAGGCCATCTTCTCCGAGGGCATCGTCGGCTACGTCGTGGCCGCCCCCATGGCCGCCCTCGGGCTCGTGCTGGCGACGCTGCTCGTGCGCGGCGGCTCGTCGCTGCGCCGCACCGGCGAGCAGGCCGAGCGCGAGGCCAAAGAGCGTGCGGTCTGGGCCCTCGCCGCGCGCGCCGGCGGCAGCGTGACGGCGCCCGAGGTCGCGCGCGCCCTCGGCGTCTCGTCGCCCGAGGCCGACGCCTTCCTGACCGCGTGGGCCGAGCGCGACGTCGACCAACTGCGCGTCGAGGTCGACGAGCGCGGCCGCCTGCTCTACCAGTTCCCCTCGCTCCTGCCCCCCTCGCCGCCGCGGCCCGCGGCTCTGCGCGTCGAGGCGCCCGCCCCGCCCCCCGCGCGGGCGCCCGAGGCCGCCTCGAAGCTCCGCCTCGCGCCCGGCGCCGCCCTCGAAGAGGCCGCCGAGGCGCAGGCGCTCGCCGAAGCCCAGGCCGAAGGGCGCGGGCAGGCCTCGTCGTAGGGCGCTCCGTGCCGTGCGCGACGCCGGCGAGGCCCGGGGGGCCCGCAGCGCGCCCAAGGCGCGGCGGCCGCCTCGATCAGCCCCCCGCGCCGAGGCGTAGGCGCATCTCGAGCGCCTCGGTGCCGTCCGAGTAGAACCTCGGCACGCGCCGGCAGGCGACGAAGCCCTCGCGCGCGTAGAGCCCGACGGCCGCGCGGTTGCTCGGCATGACGTGCAAGACGAGCTCGTTCATGGCCTGCGCCCAGGCGTAGCGCGCCGCGTGCCGCAGCAGCGCCGCGCCCGCCCCGCGCCGGCGCATGCCGGGGTCGACCGCGAGCCCCTGGACATAAAGATGGTGCTGCCGCTCGCAGGCGGCCAGAAAGCCGACCGCGGGCGCGCCCGCCCCCGGGCGCACGACCCACAGGGGCCGGCCGAGCCGACGCGGGGGGGCCACGAACCACGCGCTCGACCACGGAAAGACCCGCGCGTCGAGCAGCATGCAGGCGATTTGGTCGTGAATCGAATCGCCGAGGGGCTCGACGAGCAGGGCGCCCGGCGCGGCGGGGGCGGTCATCTCGACGGTATAGCGCGGCCCGGGCGCCGAGGCCGCCCCGGCGTCGCCCCCGCCGCGCCACGGCCGCCCGCGGCGCCACGCCCGCCCGCCCGAACCCCCGGGGCTTCGCGCCCGGGGCGCGCTCAGAGCGCCAGCCAGGGCGCCACGAGCACCATCGTCACCTCGCTCCGGCGCACCGGGACGGTGATCGGCTCCGGGAGCACGTCTCGGCCGCTGGCGGCGTCGCGCAGTTGCAGCGGCAACTCGAAGATCTCTTGGGACGCCGGCAGGCCCAGGTAGACCACGATGCCGTCGTCGTCGGTGACCCAGCGTTTGAAGTCGGGCAACGTGTCGCTGCCCCGCGCAAACGTGACCGTCGTCTCGTCGCGCGCGCGCTCGTCGACGAGCACCTCGACGTTCGGGGTGGGCGCGCCCGAGCAGTCGGTCACGACCACGATGAGGTGGCCCCGATTGTCGATGTCCGTCACGCGGTCGAGCATGGTCAGCTCGGTGACGGCCTGCACGAGGAGCTCGCTGATGGCGATGAGCGGCGGCAGCTCGGCGCTGCGCCGGATGGCCGGCCAGGTCAAGATCGAGGTCGGAAAGTAGAGCCCCGCCTTCTCGGCCCGGACGTAGGAGAAGTAAGGCCCCTCTCGGTCGGGGCTCGGGCCAATCAGCAGCTCGACGCGCCCGCTCTCGTCGGGGTTGACCGGCGGCGTCAGCGGCGTCGCGCACGAGAGCCGGGCCCGCGGGGGGTCGAGCGCGCACGCCTTGACCTCGAGCTCGCGGCTGGCCGGCGGGCCGCTGTTCTGCACGAACGTGAGCCCGAGGCGGATCTCGGGCTCGGGCAGCCCGCTGGGCTCGGCCGTCGTGCAAGCGCCGAGCAGCGGCAGCGGCTCGGCGCCGGACTCGGGCAGCTCGTCGAAGCCGACCAAGAGGTGGCACCCGCCCGAGAGCGCCGACAGCCCCGCCACCGCGGCGGCCGCGCGGAGCCCGCCGCCGAACCCCCCCCTCGAACCGCGCCCCGAAGGCCTGTCTCGTCGTGCCATCGCCGGGCTCTCGTCAGGCCTTAGCCCCCAGGCCAGACCGCCGCAAGGTGCTCGGCAGGCCCGCCCCCGGGGCCCCCGCGCGCCCGGAGCGCGGGATCGCGACTTCGACGTCCGACGCGGGCCGGCCCTTGCAGTCATGCGTCACGACGAAGAGGTGCGCCCGCTCGGCCAGGTAGGGCTCGAGCGAGTCGGGCTCGAAGGTCTGCTCGGGCGCCTCGCGCGAGAAGTACGGGCCACGCCGGCCACGGCGCGCCCTCGGCGGGCACCGGGGCCCCGAACCGAGATCAGGTCGCAGGGGGCGAGATCTTGGCGCCTAGGCGGGGGCAGGGGTCTTGAAAGCCCAAGATCTCGTTGCAGTCGGCGGCGAACAATGCGACCGCAGCGATCAGGGCCGAATGTAGGGCATTCACGCCGACCCCCCCTGCCCCACCCCCTCGAAGGCCCGAACCCGAGAGGGGAGGGTTGACCCTTCGGGGCGTAGCCTTCGAACCAAGGGGGGGCACGGCCTCTCGGAGCGCCGTCGGGCCTCTTTGACGCTCGGGCGCCTCCCGTTGTACCCTCAGAGAACCCGATGACCGAGCCAGAAATGCCCCCCGTAATCGGCGGACGCTACCGGCCGATTCGCCTCATCGGGCGAGGGGGTATGGGCTCCGTGTACCTTGTGCATCACGTTCACACCGATGAGGCGTGGGCGCTCAAGGTGCTGATGACCTCGGGGCCGGTGCGCGACGACCTCGTGATGCGCTTCAAGCGCGAGGCGCGCGCGCTCGCGCGCATCCGCAGCGACCACGTCGTGCGCGTCATCGACGCCGACACGGCGCCCGAGCTGAACGACGCGCCCTACTACGTGATGGAGTTCTTGGAGGGCGTCGACCTCGAGTCGGTCACGGCGGGCGCGCCGCAGCCGGCGCGCCTGGTGGTCGAGTGGCTCCGGCAGGCGGCGCGCGGCCTCGAGCGCGCGCACGGGGCGGGCATCGTGCACCGCGACCTGAAGCCCGAGAACCTCTTCCTCACGCGCTACGAAGACAACACGCCGCTCATCAAGGTGCTCGACTTCGGCATCGCCAAGGTGATCGGCGAGGGCGCGTCCAAGACGCAGACGGGCGCGGTGCTCGGCACGCCGCTGTACATGTCCTACGAGCAGGCGAACGGCGACGCGGCGGCCATCGGCCCCGCGACCGACATCTGGGCGCTCGGCATGATCGCCTACCGGCTGCTGACGGGGCAGAACTACTGGGGCGGCGAGGCCATCTCGCGCGTGCTCGCCGAGATCATCTACGTGCCCGTCTCGGCCCCCTCGAGCCGCGGCTGCGACTTCGGGCCCGCGTTCGACGCGTGGTTCTTGCGCTCGTGCGACCAGAAGCCGCAGAAGCGCTGGGGCTCGGTGCGCGAGCAGGCCGACGCGCTCGCCGAGGCCCTGCGGGGCATCGCCGGCGTGTCGCTGACGCCGCTGCGCCCCTCGAGCTCGGCGATGCCCGTCGCGCCCGACGTGCGCCCGCCCGGCCGCACGGACACGCCCCCCGTCGAGCTCGCCGCCGGCGACACCGTGGGGCCCTCGCTGACCGCCTCGGTCTCCGACGTCTCGCCCCGCCCGACCGGCGCGCCCTCGCGGCCCCTCTTGCGCCGGCGCCGCCTGCGCGTCGCCGCCCTGCTCGCCGGCGCGGGCGTGCTCACCTCGGCGCTGACCTACGTCGTCGTCCTCAGCCTGCTGCCGAACGAGCCGGTCCGCGAGCACACCGGGGCCGACTCGGCCGGGGTCGTGCCCCCGCCCCCGCCCGCGCCGCCCGCGCCGCCGCCGAGCGCGACGCCGTCGGCGGCGCCCGACGTCGAGCACCCCAATGCGCCCCCGGCGCCCGAGCCCGACGCGTCGGCCGGGGCGACGCCGCCGCCGAGGCCCCCGGGCTCGAAGGCGAGGCCCGCGACCTCGTCGGCCCCCCCGCCGAAGCCGCCGAAGCGGGGCGAGGGGCTGCCCAACTTCAACGAGCACGACTAGTCATTGGCCACGCGTGAACCCGTGGGCTCACGCGTGGCCAACGACTCGACTTTGTTACCAAAAAACGAGTCCCTGACCGCGCTTAGAAAGCGTGGTCGGGTACGAGCGCGCGCGAGAGCACCGACTCCGAGCGCGCGCGAGAGCCCCGAGCGAAACCCCCGCCGGTGCTCTCGACCTGGCTCGAAGCGAGAGCCGCTCGACCTGTCGGCGCGGCCGGCGCTCTGGCGCGCGGCCGGCCGCTACCAGGTGTGCGTGAGCGAGAGGCCCGCGCTACGGGGGGCGATCTGCGGCACGACGGACGTCGAGGCGCTCGCCTTCGACGAGGGCCCGGGGGCGATGAAGAGCAGGTAGGCACCGAGCCCGAGGCCGACGACCCCGACGCCGAAGCTGGCGGTCGAGAGGTGGGCGTAGAGCCGGCCCTCTTGGTTGAGCTCGTCGGCGTCGGCGCGCTCTGCGCCCTCGCACCCGTCGGGGCCCCTGCAGAGGCTCTGCACTTTGTCGTGGCGCGCGAAGGCCGTCAGGCCGAAGTAGGTGCCGAGCCCGAGGCCCAAGGCGCCCACCCCGCCCAGGATGGCGCCGGCCACCGTGCGGCCCGTGCTCGAGCCGGGGGCGCTGTGGGGCGCTTCGGCCGGCGGCAGGCTCTCGCGCGGGGCCTCGACGATGAGGGTCGCCGGCGTGGGGGCCTCGCTCTCGGGCGCGGACGCCGGGGGGGTGGCCGGCTGCATCTCGAGGGGGGGCACCTCGGTCGTGGCCGCTTGCGCCGCGACGGCCCGGAAGGTGCCCGTCCAATGCTTGTGGTCGGTCGCCCGCACCTCGACCTGGTGGGTGCCAGGGTCGACCGGAACGGGCGTGCCCCAGAGCGGGCGCGGCACCGACTGCCCGTCGCGCAGCACCTCGACGCCGCTCAGCTTCTCGTTCGTACCGATGAGGAGCGTCCAGCGTGGCAGCTTGGGCTCGAGCGCGGCCAGGCGCTCTTGGGCGTAGCGGGCGCGGTCGTTGCGCTTCTCGCGGAGCGAGCGGTCGAGTAGGTCTTGGTAGTAGGCCCAGGCGGTGGCCGTGCGGTTGTCTTGCTCGTTGCAGTAGGCGAGGTTGAGAAGGGTGCCGCCCGTGGGGTCGAGTCGGTAGCTCTCGGCGAAGAGGGAGCACGCCTCGCCGTAGCGCTTGGCCTCCATGAGGAGACGGCCGCGTTTGAAGAGCACGAAGGCGTCGGCCTTGCTCGTGCTGTTCTGCGCTTGGGCGGGGGCGCCGGCCAGCTGCAAGGCTGAAGCCAAGGCCAAGGGGACGAGCCAGCGCGCCCCCTCTCGAAACGCTCCCATAATGGTCACTCTTTCGGGGAACGGACGGCCCGTCAAGGCGATGACGTAAGGTAAGGGCGCGTCTGGGTGAAGGTCCGACTTTGTCTCCCCCCGAGGCCCGGCCCGAGGGCCCGGCGCACCGCCCGCCCGGCTCCGGGGAAGAATCGACCCCCGAGGCGCGTCACATTCGGTGCCGTAGCAGGCATGGAGACGGCATGAACACGGGTTTGCCCTCCCCCCTCGAAGCCCCGTCGCTCGACGACCCAGCCCTCCTCGCGTGGCTGCGCAGTTACGTCCGCCGGCGGGTGCCCTCGGACGAGGCCGACGACGTCGTTCAGGCCGTGCTCTGCGCGGCGCTCGAGGCCCGGCAGCGCCCGACCGACGGGGCGGGGCTGCGCCGGTGGCTGACCGGGGTCGCGCGCCACCTCATCGCCCGGCACTACGAGACGACCCGAGCAACGAGGCGCGGCGGCGGCGACGACGAGGGGGTCGAGCCGATGCAGGCGCCCCCTCCCTTCGAAGAGCGCTCGCTCGTGCGCTGGGCCGAAGAGCAGGCCGAGGCGGTCGCCCACGGCCCCGAGACGCTCGACTGGATGGCTCGCGAGGGCGAGGGCGAGAAGCTCGAGGCCATCGCCCGCGAGGCCGAGCTGCCCTCGGCGCGCGTGCGCCAGCGCGTCTCGCGCCTGCGCCGCTGGATGAAGGGCCGCTACCTCGCCGAGCTCGCCCTCGCCTCGACCCTCGCGCTCGCCCTCGCCCTCTGGTGGGCGCGCAAGAAAGAGGCGGACGCCCCGCCGCTGCTCGCGAACGACGCGCCCGCGCCCTCGGCCAGCGCGGCCCAGACCGCCGAGATCGACCGGGCCGTCCGCGAGCAGCGCGAGGCTGCCGCCGGGCTCTGCGACAAGCAAGACTGGGAGGGGTGCCTCGAGGCCCTCGACGCGGCCAAGCGCATGGACCCGGCGGGCGACGAGGTGGCGGCGGTCCAAGAGCTGCGACGCGCCGCGGGCGCCGGGCTGCAGGAGGCCGCCCGGGCGAAGATGCAGCGCGACTTCGGCGAAGGGCTCTCGAAGGAGGGCAGCGAGGTGAGGGCGCCCAAGCCGACCCCCAAGCAGGCCCCGGCGGCCTCGTCGCCGGCCATCAAGAACGCCACCCCCCCGCTCGCCTCGCCCCCGGGGACGACGGGGTCGCAGGGGCTTCCGCCCGGGCTGAATTACCGTGCGGCGCCCAAGAAGGCCGTCGAGCTGTCCGAGCCGCGCGTCGCGCCCCAGGCCCCGAGCAAGAACAGCAAGCCGAAGGGCGCCGACCTGCCCAACGCTTACTAGGTAGGGCAAAGCGCCGCGGGCCCCGCTCCCTCGCCGCGGCGGCCCCGGGGCCGGGTGGCGAGGGGGGGGCGAAACGCGGGGGGCGTTTCGCGGCGGCAGGCGCTACCTTTGGCGCGAGGCCCCTTGCCATGTGCGGAATTGCCGGCTTTGCCCGTCTCGAGCTGCCCGAACCCGAAGCGATCGCCCTCGCGTCCGCCATGGCCGAGGCCATGGCGTGGCGGGGGCCCGACGGGGGCGGCGTCGCGTCGCACCCCGCGGCGACGCTGGCGATGAAGCGGCTCGCCATCGTCGACGTGCGGGGGGGGCAGCAGCCGATGCAGAACGAAGACGGGTCGATCGTGCTCGTCTTCAACGGCGAGATCTACAACGCCCCGGCGCTGCGCCGGTCGCTGCGGTCCGAGGGCGTGCCCTTTCGCACGCGCAGCGACACCGAGGTCGTCTTGCGCCTTTACGAGCGCGACCCGGCCTCGGTCGAGCGGCACCTGGCGGGCATGTGGGCCTTCGCGGTGCACGATCGGCGCCGCGGGCGGCTCGTGCTCAGCCGCGACCGCTTCGGCATCAAGCCGCTCTTCGTCGCCGAGGCCGAGGGCGGGCTCGCCTTCGCGTCCGACCTGCGCTGCTTCGGGCCACTCGCCGGGGGGCGCCCGGCGTTCCGGCGCGCGCTGCGGCCCGACCCGGCCGCGGCGCACGCCATGCTCGCCTGGGGCTACGTGCCTGACGAGCGCACGATCTACGAGGGGGTCGCGCGGCTCGAGCCGGGCGCGCGGCTCGAGGTCGACCTCGGCTCGGGCGAGCGGCGGCGCGAGCGGTACTGGTCGCTCGAGCCCTCGGCCGAGGCGGCGCGGGTGCGCACGCTCGACGAGGCGTGCGAGCTGGTCGAGCCGCTGCTGCGCCGGGCGGTGCGCGAGCACCTCGAGAGCGACGTGCCGGTGGCGACGTTCCTGAGCGGCGGCATCGACTCGTCGCTCGTGTCGGCCTACGCGCGCGACGCGTCCGGCGAGGGGCTCGAGGCGTACTCGGTCGGCTTCCGCGAGGCCGCGTTCGACGAGTCGCCGGCCGCGCGCGAGGCGGCGCGGGCGCTCGGGGTCACGCACACCGTGGGCGTCGTCGACGAGGGCGTGGCGCGCGCCCACCTCGCCGACGCCCTGCTCGCGGCCGACGAGCCCTTCGGCGACAGCTCGCTCGTGGCGAGCTACCTCGTCGCGCGGCTCGCCTCGCGCCGGCACAAGGTCGTCTTCGGCGGCGACGGCGGCGACGAGGTCTTCGCCGGCTACCGCAAGCACCGCATCGTCGCGCTGCGCGGGGCGCTCGGCCCGGTGCCCTTCGCGCGGCAGGCGCTGTCCGGCGCGCTCGCGCGCCTGCCCGAGCAGAACGAGCGGGGCGGCGGCCGCTACGCGAGCGCCCTGCGCGCGCTCGGCCGCGCCCGCCGCGGGCTCGAGGGCTCGGACGCCGAGGGCTACGCGGCGCTCACCCAGGTCGCCTCGCTCGACGCCGCCGCCCCGCTCGCCGTCGCGCCCGCGTCGCCCGAGCGCTGGCTCGCCCCGACGCTCGGCCGCTTCCGCGACGCCCCGGGCTCTTCGCTCCAGAAGACGCTGGCGAGCGACCTCGGGGGCCCGCTGCCGAACGACATGCTCACCAAGGTCGACCGCGCGACGATGGCCTGCAGCCTCGAGGCGCGCGTGCCCTTCCTCGACCACCGCCTCGTCGAGGCGGGCCTCGGGCTGCCGCGGGCGGTGACGCTCGGGCCGCGGGGCGAGGGCAAGGTGGTCTTGCGCGCGCTGGCCGAGCGCCGCTTCGGCCCCGCCCTCTCGCGCCGGCCGAAGCGCGGCTTCGAGGTGCCGGTCGAGGCCTGGCTGCGCGGGCCGCTCGCCCCCGCGTGCGACGCGCTCTTCCGGGCCGGCCGCCTCGAGCGCGACGGGCTGCTCGCGCCGGGCGCGCTCTCCGGCGGGCGCTGGCGCGAGTGGGCGCGCACCAAGCCCCTGCTGCTCTGGCACGCCTTCGCGCTCGCCGCCTGGGCCGAGGTCGCCCTCGGCGGCGGCCCCGACGCCCTGCGCGAGGCGCTCGGGCCGGCGTCGCGGCCGGGCGCCGCCGAGGCCCACGCGCCGACCGGCGCCTGAGCGGGCGCCCCGGCCCCCCGGCCCGGGCGTGCGCCGGCGCGCCAGGGCGCCTCAGGCGGGCGCCGCGCTCAGGGCCCGCCTTCGCCGCCGGCGCCGCTCCTGCCGCCGGCGCCCGCCTCGTTGCCCTCCATCGTGACGCAGACGCCCTTGTCGTCGCAGGTGCCGCTCACGCCGTTGAGCGAGCAGGGGGCGTCCGGGGCGCGGGGCAGATCTTGGGGCTCGCCGTCGTTGCAGCTCGGGATCAAGCAGTCGTTCGCGTCCGCGTCGAGGGGCAGATCGTTCGGGTCGGGCTGCGGCGTGGGCTGCCCGCCGAGGCAGACGCGCGCCTTGCAGTCGTTCGGCGTGTTGTCGGGCAGGAGCTCGTTGTCCGGCTTGCTCGCTTCGACGCAGACGTTGTTGTCGGCGCACGAAGAGACCTTGCACTCGCCGCTCGGCGGCGGGCAGTGCTGGTCTTGCGTGCACGGGTGGCACTCGCCCCCGTCGCAGTAGGGCGTCGGAGCGGTGCAGGGCACGGGGGCGCCAAACTGGCCGTTCGGCTGGCAGGTCAGGGTGGCGTTGTCGTCGTTGCAGACCACCTGGCCCTGCGCGCAGGTGCCGCAGACGCCCTCGGTGCCGCAGAAGCCCGTGCCGCCGGGGCCGCAGGGCGTGTTCGCCGGCAGCGGCTCGTCGCCCAGGTCGCCGTCGGGCTCGCAGGCCGGGCGCAGGCAGTCGGCCCCGTCCCCGTCGGGCGGCTCGTCGCCCGTGTCGGGGGCGAAGCCCTCGACGCCGGCGTTGCAGACCCGCGTCTTGCAGTCGCCGTCGACCTGGAACGACGCCGGCAGCGGCCCGGTGACGGGGTTGCTGACGCACACGTTGGTGGCGGTGTTGCACGTGCGGGGGTTGCAGGGCGTGCTGCCGGCCGCGCAGTCGGCGTCTTGCTCGCATTGAACGCAGGTGCCGTTCAGCGCGTTGTCTCGGCAGAAGGGGGTCGGGGCGGCGCAGTCGGCCCGCACGAAGCTCTGCCCGTCGGGCGCGCACACCTCGCGGTCGTCGCGCTGGCTGGGTACATCATCGCTGCCGACGCAGCGGGCTTGGCCCGGCAGGCACAGGTCGCACTGGCCGCCGGTGGCGTCGCAGAACGGGTTCGGCGCCGCGCAGATCTGCTGCGTCGTGAAGCCCACCTTCGGGTTGAGGCAGGCCTGCAGCGCCTGCCCGTCGCACGCGTAGTCGCCCGCGTCGCACTTGTTCTCGTCGCACTGCCCCGTGCTCGCGTTGCAGAAGAGCGGCGGCTGCTGGGCCGAGCAGTCTTCGAGGTAGGTGTAGTTGAGCTGGTCTTGGTTGCAGCTCCGCCGCGAGTCGCCGTCGCAGTCGATGGCGCCCGCCTTGCAGACCGCGCACTTCGTCATGCCGCTCGCGAGCGTCAGCGCGCAGAGCACCTCGCTCGCGCACTCGGACGTGACGCTCGAGACGAGGTCGGGGCCGCAGATGTGGTGCGTCTTGCCGTCGCACACGTGCGCGCCGGGCTGGTTGCCCAGGCAGATCTGCACCGGCGGCTGGCAGGTGCCGCTGTTGGCCCCGATCTCGCTGCGCGGGCGCGAGTCGCAGAGGTCTTTGTCGCGGCAGTACTCGAGCTGCTTCCAGAGCAGGGGGCCGGTCTGGGGCGGCTCCTGCGCGCAGGTCAGGACGAGCTTCTGCGCCTGCCCGAAGCAGGCGCTGCGCCCGAGCTCGGCGCAGGGCTCGCCCGGCTTCGCGATGGCCGGCATGTTGTCGGTGAGAATGGGCGAGCCGCCCTGGCCCGCGCCCCCGCCGCCCGTGCCGCCCCCGCCCGGCGCGCCGCCGGTGCCGCCCCCGCCCGCCGGGCCCCCCGCCGTGCCCGCCCCCCCCGGGAAGGGCTCGTAGCCGTCGTCGAGGCCGGCCACCTGCGCACACCCCCAGGCGAGCAGGCCCGCGCCGAAGACGGCCGCGAACGCGCTCGACGGACGAAAGGACGCTTTTACCATGTCCCCTCCACCTGCAGCCCCAGCCCCTGCCGCGACAGGTGCGGCGCCCACTCGAGCGCCCCGGCCTTGGGCGCGCCCGGGGCGCGGCCGCCCGAGCTGAGCAAGAAGTACGTGCCGAGCCCGAGCCCGACCACCCCCGCCGCGAAGCCCACGGTCGACACCGTCGCCGCCCGGCGCGACTCGTCGTGCAGCTCGAGCCCGCGCGTCGAACAGTAGCGGCCCTCGCACTCCTCGTCGGCGTCCGACTCTTTCGCGAGCGTGCGCAGCCCGAAGACCGTGCCCACCGCCAGGCCCGCGAGCCCGACGCCCCCCGCGACCAGCCCCGCCGGCAGCCGCCAATTACCGCCGCCCGACGGCGGCTCGGGCTCGGGCGCGGTCGGGGCGGCCGTCGCGGTCGGCGGGGGCGGCGGGGGCGCGGGCGGCTCGTCGGCCAGGGCCGGCACCGCGAAGGGGACCGCCGCCGTCGACTTCTCGGGCACGACGAGCTCGCCCTTCCAGGTGATCTTGTGCGGGGCGCTCGCGCTGACCGCGTACGTGCCCGGGTCGACCGGAATGGGCACGCCCCACGCCGACGAAGGGATGGGCTTGGGCCCGAGCGAGACCGTCTGCTCGGCCGCCGGGGCGTCGACGCGAAATTCGACGCGCACGAGTCGCTTCTCGAGTTCTTGCGCTTTGGTGCGCGCGAAGCGCGAACGTTCGCTCTGGCCCGAGCGAGACGCCTGGCTCGCCGCCTCGACGAACTCGGCCCACGCGCTGGCCGTCTTGCCCTCTTTTTCGTGGCAGACGGCGAGGTTCAGCAACGTGCCGAGCTTGGGGTCGAGCCGGTGGCTGTCGGTGAACTTGGCGCACGCCTCGGCCACGCGGTTCTGGCCCATCAGCGTGCGCCCCCGGCGGAAGAGGTCTTCGGCGAGGGCGGCGTCGGACTGGGCGAGGGCGCGCGAGGGCGGCCCGAGCGCGGCGAACGCGAGCGCGAGCCCGAGCGCACGGCGGCGCCCGCGGGCGCGTGCCCCGCGCCCGGCTCGCCCTCGGCGCGCCTCGGAAGCCGAAGCGAGAGGGGCCATGGCTCGGTGGGTCATTCTCGTTCGTCGAGAACGGAAGGCGGCGGGCCGTCGGCCGGCGGGGGTGGCGGCGCGTCGGCCGTGGGTGCGCCTCGGCCGTGCCGGCCCTTCGCGCGCCCTGGCCCGGCGGCGCGGGGCGCGCCGCCCTCGGGGGTCGCCGCGCCCGGCGGGGCGGGCGACTTCAGCGCCGCGGCCGCGGCCCTGGGGTGCGCGGCCGGCGGGGGCGCCGCGGCCGTGGCCCTGGCGTGCGCCGCCGGCGGGGGCGCCGCGGGCGCTGGGGGCGGCGCCGTGGCCGCCGCGGGCGCTGCGGGCGGCGCCGTGGTCGCCGCGGGCGCTGCGGGCGCCGCCGTCGCGAGCGCGGGCGGCGCCGTCGGCGCAAGGGCCGTCGGCGGCGCCGCCGTGGCGGCGGCGCCGAGGGAGGCTACCGGGGGACTCGTCGAGGTTACCAAGGGTGTCGTCGCAGGCGCCGCGGCCTGCCCGCTAAGCGTATCGGACGGAGGGGCCGGGGGCAAAGTCGGGGCGGGCGAGGTCCTGTTGACGAACGAGGCCACCGCGCCCGGCGCCGAGCCGAGCCCCTCGGTGTGCCGCCCGCCGAGCGCCCAGGCCGTCAGGCCGATGCCGCTCGTCAGGGCCCCGGCCCCGAGCCCCAGCGCCAGCCAGCGCTTGACCCGCCGCTTGCCCGTCGACTCGAGCGCCGGCGGCGCCTTGCCCACCATGACCGCCGCGTGCACGCTGCGCGACGTGCGCGCCTCGCGCAGCGACGCCGTCAGCGAGGCGCGCGGCATGTTCGCGTTGCGCACCATCGCCGTGATGTTCTCGGCGAGCGGCTTGAGCCTCGGCGAGGCGTAGGGCGCGAGCGCCCGCGCGAGCTCGCCCGCATCTTGGAAGCGCCGCTCGAGCGGCCGGCGCAGGCAGCGGTGCACCGCCTCGGCCAGGGGCGCCGGCACGTCCGGGCGCAAGAAGGGCAGGGGCGGGAAGTCGACCTCGAGGATGCAGGCGAAGAGCTCGCCCATCGTCTCGCCCGTGAACGGCGTCCGCCCCGCCAGCAGCTCGTACAAAATCACCCCGAGCGACCAGAGGTCGGAGCGCACGTCGACCGAGCGCGACGACCGGATCTGCTCGGGCGACATGTAGAGCGGCGACCCGATGATGGTCTGGCTCTGGGTGAGCTTGGCGTCGGGCCCCAGCAGGTCGCCCGACTCTTTGGAGATGCCGAAGTCGAGCACCTTCAGCACCAGCCCCTCGGCCTCCTCGGCGACGAACAGGTTCGAGGGCTTCAGATCGCGGTGCACGACGCCGTTGACGTGGGCCTCGGCCACCGCATCGAGCGCCTGCATGATGTAGTCGACCGCCTCGGTGACCGGCAGCCGGCCCTTCGCCTCGCACACCTGCGAGAGGTCGGCCCCCTCGAGGTACTCGATGACCATGTAGGGCGTGCCGCCCGGCGCCGTGCCTACGTCGAGCACCCCGGCCACGTGCCGGCTGCGCAGCCGCGCCACCGCGCGCGCCTCGCGCAAGAAACGCCCCACGCTCTCGGCCTTGGCCGCCATCGAGGGCAACAGGAACTTGACCGCCACCTGCTGGTCGAGCGCGACGTGCTTGGCGACGAAGAGCACGCTCATGCCCCCCCGCCCGATCATTCGCTCGATGCGATACTTGCCGGCCAGCAAATCGCCCGGGCTGACCGGGGCGGGGACCTGCTCACTTGGGAGGGTGTTCATACGTAGCGCCGTCGCCTCATGGGTCGGGCACTCCCAACCCAATAGTAGCAACTAAAACGCTTCCCAGTCGCCTTTCGCAACCTCTTTATCGCACCTCGGCCCCAAAACCTCGACCCCCAGAAAGACGAAAGGGGCCGAGCCCCGCGGGCTTCGACCCCTTATCGCGGTGGGCGGCTTCGGGCCACCCTCGCCGGGCGAAGGCGCCGGTGTAGGTGTAAGGGCGCGTCGGCCGTCGAGGCCAGGGGCAGCGAGGCGACCGGCTCGACCTCGGGGCGGCGCTTGCCGAGGCGCGGCTTCTGCCCCGACGCCAGGCGGATGACCCCCAGCCAGCTCAGCAGCCGGATGACGCCGTAGGCCGGGTCGACCTCGAACCAGCGCACGGAGAACTTGGGCGACTGGCCGAACTTATGGTGGTTGTTCTGGAAGAGCTCGCCGAGCGTGACGAAGTCGACCAAGAGGCTGTTCTTCGAGCGGTCGTCCGAGTCGAAGTTGCGGTAGCCGTACTTGTGGCCGCACCAGTTGACGATGGCGCCGTGCACCGGGCCCATCACGTAGTGCACCGGCAAGAGGGCGTAGAAGGCCCAGTGCGGGGCGAAGGCGATGTAGAAGAGCGTGTAGAGCACGCCGAAGCCGATGCGCACCGGCCAGCGGTCGGCGAAGCGGTCGAGCGCGGGCCACTCGGGCGTGCCGCCCTCGAAGCGCGGCTCGGGGCTGGCGCGGCGCGAGACGTACGACTCGTAGCGCACCTTCGTCTGCCACATCATCGGGAAGAGCCCCGCGGTGTGGTGCGGCGAGTGGGGGTCTTGGGGGGTGTCGCTGAAGGCGTGGTGCTCGCGGTGCAGGATCGCGTACGCCCGCGGGTTCAGGTACGACGAGCCCTGCGTCAGCCAGGTGCAAAGGTGAAAGAAGCGCTCCCAGCCTTTGCTCATGGTGAACATGCGGTGGGCGCCGTACCGGTGCAAAAAGAAGGTCTGGAAGAAGACCGAGAGGGCCCAGTGACCGACGAAAAAGAGTGCGATGGTAGCCACGGTGTCTCCGCGCGTTGGGGCGCTCTGCCTGTTGCAACCGGTGCGCCCGGCCCGCTATCGAGCCGCAGTCTCGCGCGCGGGGGTCGCGAACGCGTCGGGTCCGGGTCATCTTTCCGTCACGACGCCGGGCCCCGGGCGGCCCGCCCGCGGAGCGCCGTCCGGTGAGGGGCGAAGGGGCCGCGGCGGTCGGCGGCTTCCGGGCGGGCGACGCCGCGCGCCCAGGGCCGCGGGGGGCGGGTTGATGGCGGGCGCGGGCGGCGCGCCGGCGGGGGCGACGACGCGGCGCGACGACGCCGGCGCGGGCGGGCGCGCGGGCGAGGACGCCGCCGGGCGGGGGCGCGCGGGCCAGGACGCCGCCGGGCCGGGGCGCGCGGGCGAGGACGCCGCCGGGCCGGGGCGCGCGGGCGAGGGGCCGGTCGTCCGCTTCCGTCAGGTGCGCTACAGCGCGCCGGGCGGGCGCGTCATTTTGCCCCGCCTCTCGTTCGATCTCGGCCGGGGCGAGGCGCTCGCCCTGCTCGGCGAGTCGGGCTGCGGCAAGACGACGACGCTGCGGCTCGTCAACCGGCTGCTCGTGCCCGAGTCGGGTGAGGTGCTCGTCGAGGGGCGGCCGACCGCGGTGTGGGACGCGATCGCCCTGCGCCGCCGCGTCGGCTACGTGATGCAGGGCTTCGGGCTCTTTCCGCACCGCAGCGTGCGCGACAACGTCGCCACCGTGCCCTCGCTCGAGGGCTGGCCGCGCGCCGCGATCGACGCCCGCGTCGACGAGCTGCTCGCGCTCGTGAAGCTGCCGCCGGGCGAGTTCGGCGCCCGCTTCCCCGACGAGCTCTCGGGCGGGCAGCGCCAGCGCGTCGCCGTCGCCCGCGCGCTCGCCGCCCGGCCCCCGCTGGTCTTGCTCGACGAGCCCTTCGGCGCCCTCGATCCGCTGACGCGCGCCGCGCTGCGGCGCGAGTTCAACGCCCTGCGCCGCTCGCTCGGCCTGAGCGCGCTCTTCGTCACCCACGACGTGCTCGAGGCCCTCGAGGTCGGCACGCACGTCGGGCTGATGCACGAGGGCGAGCTCGTGCTGCTCGCGACGCCCGAGGGCTTTCTCGCGTCGGACCACCCGCGCGCCCGCGCCTACCTGGCGACGCTGCCTTCGTTCGGGCGCGGGGCCGCGCCGGCGCCTTTCGGGGCCGAGGCGTGGGGGCATGGCGCGGGGCCCCCCGCGCCGCCGGAGGGGCGGGGTGGCTGAGCGGCTCGGCGGGGCGTTGGGCGGGGGCGCGGCCGAGCGCCTGCTCGCCCCGCTGCCGGGGGCGCTCGCCGAGCACCTCGCCCTCGTCGCCTTCGCCCTCGCCTTCGCGCTCGCGCTCGGCGTTCCGCTCGGGGTGCTGGCCGAGCGCCGCCCGCGCCTGCGCCTCGCGGTCGTCGGCGCCGCCAACGTCGTTCAGACCGTGCCGAGCCTCGCCCTCTTCGGCCTGCTCTTGCCCCTGCCCTGGGTGGGGGGCGTCGGCGCGCGCTCGGCCGTCGTCGCGCTGATGCTCTACGCGCTCTTGCCGGTCGTGCGCGGCACGCTCGCGGGGCTCGAGTCGGTCGACCCCGGCGTGCGCGAGGCGGCGCTGGCGCTCGGCATGACCGGACGGCAGCGGCTCGTTCGGGTCGAGCTGCCCCTCGCGCTGCCCGTGCTGCTCTCGGGCGCGCGCGTCGCCGCCGTCACCTGCGTCGGCGTCGCCACTGTCGCGGCGGCCGTCGGCGCGGGCGGCCTCGGCGCGCTCATCTTCCGGGGTCTGCGCTCGAACGACGACGCGCTCCTGGTCGCCGGGGCCCTGCCGGCCGCCCTGCTCGCCCTCGCCTTCGACCTCGGCTTCGGCGCGCTCGCCCGCGCCCTCGACCCCCGCCGGCGCCGCCCCGGCCCGCCGCGCGCCCGGCGCCGCCTCGCCCTCGCCCTCGGCGCCGCGGGCCTCGCCGCGGCCGCCCTCGGCTTGCTCGCCCCCGCCGCGCGCCGCGGGGGCGCCCCCGCGATCGCCGTCGGCGCCAAGGACTTCACCGAGCAGGTGCTGCTCGGCGAGCTCATCGCCCAGCTGCTCGAGGCCGAGGGCGCGCCGGTGCGCCGCGTCTTCGAGCTGGGCGGCAACCTCTGCCACGAGGCGCTCGTGGCCGGGCAGATCGACGTGTACCCCGAGTACACGGGCACCGCCCTCACGGCGATCCTCGGGCGGCCGCCGGGGCGCGATCCGATCGAGGTGCGCGCGACCGTCGCGCGCGAGTACGCCGCGCGCTTCGGGGCCCGGGTGAGCGGCTCGCTCGGCTTCGGCAACGACTTCGCCATCTTGGTCCGGGGCGACGACGCCCGCCGCCTCGGGCTCACGACCATCTCGCAGGCCGCCCCCTTCGCCGCCGGGTGGCGCGCCGGCTTCGGGCAAGACTTCGTCTCGCGCCCCGACGGCTACGAGGGCTTCGTGCGGGCCTACGGCCTGCGCTTCGGCGCCCCCCCCCGCGAGATGGACCTCTCGCTCACCTACCGCGCGCTCGCCGCGGGCGAGGTCGACCTCATCGCGGGCAACTCGACCGACGGGCGCATCAAGGCGCTCGACCTCGCGCAGCTCGTCGACGATCGGGCCTTCTTTCCGCCCTACGAGGCCGTGCTCGTCGCGCGCGAGGGCTCGCTCGCCCGGAGCCCCGCCCTCGCCCGCGTCGTCGCCCGCCTCGAGGGCGCCATCTCGGTCGACGAGATGCGCGGGCTCAACGGCGAGGTCGACGGGCGAAAGCGCGCCCCGGCCGAGGTCGTGCGCGAGCTGCGGCGGCGCAAGGGGTGGTGAGCGGCCGGGGCCAAAGGGCGTCCGGCGGACCCGCGACGAGGGGGGCGGGCCGCCCTCGGCCGAGGGGCGCGCCCCCGGGCCCGCGCCGCCCCGGGGGCGAGGCCCCGGGGGAACGTAAAGGGAGCGGGGGCGACCCGGGGCCCGTCTAACGCGGTGCTCAGGGCCGAAACGGGCCACGGCGTCGGCCGCGAGCGGGGCGCGGGCAGGCGTTCCGGCGGGGCCCGGGCCTCTGCTACACTCGGGCGCGATGGCAGGTGAGCCGCCGGCCGAGGGCGATTACACGGGGCGTTGCGGCTCGTGCGGCAATTACATGCGCAAGGGGTTCGACCCGTCGGTCGGGGCCGTCGTCGGCCGCTGCGCGATTGAGATGTTCCCCCCCCCGGTGAAGATTACGGCCACCTGCAGCGAGCACCGCCCCCGCGGCCAGCCCCGCCCGGCCGCGCCCCCGCCCCGGGCGGCGCGCGGCGCGGGCCGGTCGCCGTCGCGCGAGGCCTTGCCGCCCGCCCCGAAGCTCAGGCTACCCTCGGAGATCGACCTGGACATGGACGTCGAGACCTTTCGTGCCGTACTGCGGCAGGTGCTACGCGAAGAGCTGGGCGCGGGCGACGCCGAGATCGGCGCCCGCTGGCGGGGCGGCGAGCTGGTGCTCAAGCCCGGCAAAGAGGGGGTCGCCGACAAGCGCGTGCCCATCGAGGTGTTCTTTCACAAGATCGTGATGATGCGTGACAAGCTGCGGGTGCTCGAGCAGCGCATCAACGGGCACGCGGGCCTGAGCGCCGAAGACAAGGTGGCGCTGCAGCAGTACGTCACGGCGTGCTACGGCACGTTGACCACCTTCAACGTGCTCTTCTCCGACCCGAAGGCCGAGGGCTTCCGCGGCGCGGGCGGCAAAGACGATTTAGGCACCGGGGGGGGAGGCGGAGCGAACAGTGAGCGGGCAAGGCGACGACGACAAGAAGGGCCCGATGCCGGCGCCCCACGCGGCGCGCACGCTGCGGGCCGAGTACGAGGGCGGCGCCATCAGCCGCGCCGTGCTCGAGGCCATCAAGGCGCAGCAGAGCCCAGTGCTCGTGCTCATCTCGGGCAAAGACGTGGGGCGGCGCTACAGCCTGCACGGCTCGCTGCTGGTCGGGCGCGACCCGGCGGCGGGCGTCTCGCTGCCGAACGATCGGCTCGTCTCCTGGCACCACGCCCGCATCGAAGACCGGGGCGACGGCTGGTGGCTGGTCGACCTCGGCTCGACCAACGGCTCGCTCGTCAACGGCGAGAAGACGACCGCGCGCGAGCTCAAGCCGCACGACAAGATCGTCTTCGGCAGCACCGTGCTCCGGTTCGAGCTGCAGAGCGCCATCGAGCGGGCCTACGACCAGCAGCTCGAGCGCCTGCTCAACACCGACGACCTGTCGGGGCTACTCTTGCGCCGCCGCTTCGACGCCGACGCCGAGGCCATGATCGAGTCCGCGCGCGTCGCCGGCGGCTCGGTCGGCATGCTCGTGATGGACCTCGACGGCGTCAAGCGCATCAACGACACCCACGGCCACCTCTTCGGCGCCTACGTCATCGGCGAGGCGGGCAAGCTCATCGGCCGCGTCATCGGCGAGCGCGGCCTCGCCTCGCGCTTCGGCGGCGACGAGTACGTCGCCGTCTTCCCCGGGCTCGACTGCGAGCGCACGCTGGCGGTGGGCGAAGAGATCTTGCGCGCGCTCAACGAGCACCCGTTCGAGCGCGAAGGCATCGTCCTGCGGCCCGGCATCAGCCTGGGCGCCGCCGCCTACCCCGAGGCGGGCGGCGATCTGCCCTCGCTCTTCCACGCCGCCGACGAGGCCCTCTACCGCGCCAAGCAGGCCGGCAAGAACCGCGTCTGCCGCTGACCCGACCGCGTTCGATGCGGCCAGAAGGCGGCCCGGGGGGCGCTTGACAAGCGGCCGGGCGAATTTATCCACGGTGGTCGAGGGCTCCGCCCCGAGCGACCCGCCCCCGGCGCGGCACGAAGGCCGCCGCGCTCGAGGTGCGTGGGTGCGGGGGCGGCCGGCGCCCGGCCCGACCCATCTCGGCCACGCCGCGCCGCCCCCGCGAGCCCAGCCGCCCGGCCGGCCTCGCGCCGCCCGGGCCGCGCCCCGGCGGCCGAGCCGCCCGGGCGCGCGTCAGGACCGACTCAACCTACGTGACTCTCTCGGAGGTGCACCATGTGGAACATGTTCGACCCCTTCCCCATGTTCGATCGGGTTTTCGACGACGTCATGCGGTCGGCGCTCGGCACGGCCACGGCGGCGCAGAACTACTCGCCCGCCGTCGACGTGCGCGCCGACGACGACAAGGTCGTCTTTCACTGCGACCTGCCGGGCGTACGCCGCGACGACCTCTCGCTCACGCTCGAGAACGGCGTGCTGACCATCAAGGGCGAGCGCAAGTACCGGGCGGGCTCGGGCCAAGAGAAGGTCTGGCTGGGCCGCAGCTACGGCGCCTTCTCGCGCTCGTTCTCGCTGCCCGAGGGCCTCGACGAGCAGGGCCTGTCGGCCGAGCTCGCCGACGGCGTGCTCACCATCACCGTGCCCAAGCACCCGAAGGCCAAGCCGCGCCGCATCGAGATCCGCGGCGGCTCTTCGCCCAGGCAGCTCGAGAGCGGCGAGGGCAACGGCAACGGGCAGCAGGGCGGGTGAGATCGACACAACCTCCCACCCTGGGCGCAGGGGCGCCTGTGCCAAGCGACCGAGCAGGGGCGAGTGGGGCCTGGCACAGCAAAGAACATCGTGAAAACGACCCCTGAGGGGTGGCACAACCGCTCTGCAGAGCGGCACAGCGACCCCTCCGGGGTGGCACAACCGCTCTCGAGAGCGGCACAGCGACCCCTCCGGGGGGTGCACCCGCCCAGCAGAGAGGTGCGAGCACCGCAAAGGGGTGGCCAAAGGTCTCTGCAAAGGCCTCCGGGCACCCTCCGAGGTAGCCCCCCCTCAATGCATTGACCCCCCTGGCACCTCGGAAGGTGCCCCCCCCATCAATGCAGAGACCTCCGGGCACCTGGTTGAGGTGCTTTGTTGGTTTTGAAAAGTGAGGTTTGCCCTCGAGAAGGGTCACGGGGCCCTTCGGCAGAGGCCCCCGGCACCCTACGCGGGGGGGTCGGCCTCTCCGCGGAGAGCGTCGGACGCTCCGTCGCCCGCCACTCCGCTTGCTGTCGCTGCTTCGGCCGCGTCGCCCGCGCCTCCGCCCGCCGCCTCGCCCTCGGTCGCTCCGCCGCCCGCGTCGTCCGGGGCCTCCGCCCGCAGGCCCCCGCGCGAGGCGAAGCGGCGCAAGACGAGCGTCGGGGCGCCCTCGGCGGCGGCGCGCTCGAGGTCGACCGTGAACTCGGCGACCCAATCGTGGTTGCCCTCGGGGTCGTCGATGGTCTGCTCGACGTGCCAGGCGGCCCCGCCCTCGACGATGCGGGTCAGCCGCGGGTGGCGCGCGGCGGGGTCGACGGGCAGGCCGGGGTAGTCTTCGAAGTAGGCCTTGGCGAGGCGCTCGACGTCTTGCGGGGTGAGCTCGCCCGACGCGGCGCGCGCGATGCCCGCGGCGGACTCGTAGTCGCGCGACGAGAGGGCGCGCAGAAAGCGGAAGACCTCGTTGCGCACGAGGGCGGTGAAGCCGCGGCGGTCGGCGATGAGGTCTGGCGGGGCCGAGGGGGTCGAGGGCTCGGCCTCGCCCGTGGCGGGCGCCGCGCGCGCGCGCACGACGTTGCGCATCGACTCCCACTCGTCGAGCAGGCTCGAGTCGACGCCGCGCACGAGGCCGCCGAAGTAGACGACCATCTCGAAGACGGCCTCGGTCTTGGCCGGGTCGGGCACGCTCTGCACGAGCGCCTTGTAGACGTCCGACAGGTAGCGCAAGAGCAGGCCCTCGGAGCGCTGCAGGCCGTACTCTTTGATGTACTCGTGAAAGGTCTGGTACGTCTCGTACATCTCGCGCGCGACCGACTTCGGGCGAATGTTCTCGTGCCCGACCCAGGGGTGCTTGGCCGCGAAGGCGTTGAACGACTCGTAGATCAGGTCGCGGTTCGGCTTGGGGTACTCGAGCTTCTCGAGCTCGGCCATGCGCTCTTCGTACTCGACGCCCGCGGCCTTGAGCTCGCCGAGCTTCTGCGTCTTCAGGGCGTCGAGCTGCTTCGACAGAATGAGCTCGGGGTCTTCGAGAATCGACTCGACCATCGTGAGCAGGTCGAGCGCGTAGGCGGGCGACTGCGGGTCGAGCAAACGCAGGGACTCGAGCAGGTAGAGCGAGAGCGACTGGTTGAGCGAGAAGTCGCTCTGCAGGTCGACGTTGACCCGCAGCCCCCCCTCGGCATGGGGGCGCAGCTCGACGATGCCCGCCTCGACGAGCGAGCGGAAGAGCATGCGCGCCGTCCGGCCGTGGTTCTTGCGCGAGGTCGGGCCCTCGTGGCACGAGCGAATGAGGTCTTTCATCGCCCGGCAGCCGCCCTCGGGGCGCGAGAGCACGTTCAGCAGCATGCCGTGGCTCACCTGGAAGCGCGACAGCAGCGGCTCGGGCTGCGACTTGACGAGCCGCTCGAAGGTCGACTTGTCCCAGTGCACGTAGCCGCGCTCGGGGGGCTTCTTGCGGACGATCTTGCGCTTCTTCGCCGGGTCGTCGCCCGCCTTCTGCTCGAGGCGGATGTTCTCGACGACGTGCTCGGGCGCCTGCACGACGACGGCGCCCCGGTCGTCGAAGCCCTTGCGCCCGGCGCGGCCGCTAATCTGCTGGAAGTCGCGCACGCTCAGGATGCCGAGCTTCTCGCCGTCGAACTTGAAGAGCTTGGTGAAGAGCACCGTGCGAATGGGGATGTTCACGCCGACGCCGAGCGTGTCGGTGCCGCAGATGACCTTGAGCATGCCGCGCTGGGCGAGCTTCTCGACGAGCAGCCGGTACTTGGGCAAGAGGCCCGCGTGGTGCAGGCCGACGCCGTGGCGCAGGTAGCGCTGGACGTCCTTGCCGTAGGGGCTGTCGAACTTGAAGCCCGCGAGCGCCTCGGCGATGGCTTTTTTCTCGTCCTTCGTGCAGTAGTCGGTGCTCATGAGGTTCTGGGCCTCTTCGGCGGCCGAGCGCTGCGTGAAGTTGACGACGTAGATGGGGTACTTGTTCTGCTTGACGAGCTCGAGAATGGTCTCGTGCAGCGGCGTCTCGCGGTACTCGAAGTCGAGCGGCACCGGCCGCTCGGTCGAGCGCACGATCGCGGTGTCTTTGCCGGTGAGGGCCGTCAGCGCCTTGGCGAACTTCTCGGAGTCGCCCATCGTCGCCGACATCAGCAAGAAGGTCGACTGCGGCATCGTGAGCAGGGGCACCTGCCAGGCGACGCCGCGCTCGCGGTCGGCGTAGTAGTGGAACTCGTCGATGACCACGTGGTCGACCGGCAGCTCGCGCCCGGTGCGAAGCGCCATGTTGGCCAAGATCTCGGCCGTGCAGCAGAGCACGGGGGCGTTGCGGTTGACGCTCGCGTCGCCGGTCAGCATGCCGACGTGCTCGGCGCCGAACTCGCGGCAGAGCGCGAAGAACTTCTCGCTGACGAGCGCCTTGATCGGGCAGGTGTAGACGGCGGTCTTGTTCTCGGCGAGCGCCTTGAAGATGAACGCGCTCGCGACGAGCGACTTGCCCGAGCCGGTCGGGGTGTTCAAGATGACGTTCTTGCCGCCGACCAGCTCCAAGATGGCCTCCTCTTGGGCCGGGTAGAGCGAGACCTCTTGCTCGGCGACGTAGCGCAGAAACCCCTCCAAGATGGTGTCGGGGTTGGTGTTCGACTCGGGCGGCAGGGCCCGCAAGAGCTGGGCGTCGGTCGTGTACATGGCGGCGGGGCGAGGGGCGCGCGGGGGCGGCCGCGGCCGCTCGAAGGGGCCACGCGCCCGGGCGCCGGTCAAGGGGGTTGCCGCGCGCGGGCGCCGATCCGGGCGGCGGGCGTGCGGGCGCCGATGCGGGCGGCGGGTGTGCGGGGGCATGCGGGCGCCGATTCGGGCGGCGGGGGCTCGGGCGTGCGGGCGCCGATTCGGGCGGCGGGGGCGCGGGGGCGTGCGGGCGCCGATCCGGGCGGCGGGGGCGCGGGCGCGCGCTTCGGGCGCCGTGAACTCGCCCTCCCGAGAGGAGGGCTCAGACAGCAGGGGACCCGCCCTTCGCGCGCGCCCGCGCCCCCGCCGCCCGGATCGGCGCCCGAGGGCTGGTCGCTTCGGGGCTAGCTAAAAGGGCAGCGCGAGCTGGCTGTGCGCCGCGGGCGCCGCCGGGCGGGGCGCGTAGGTCGGGGCGGCGAGGGGCGCGGCGGGCGGCGGGGCGGCGAGGTCGAGCGAGAGGGGCCCGCGGGGCGGGGCGACGAAGAGGCGGACGCGGCGGCCGGCCAGCGCCTCGTGGGCCGAGGCGAGGGCGAGCGCCGGGCGGTTGTTGGTCTCCGAGAGGTGCATCAAGACGACGGCGCTCGCCTTCGGGGGCAGCGCGCGCAGGAGCTCGGCCGCCTGGGCGTTCGACAGGTGGCCCTTGGCCGAGGCGATGCGGCGCTTGAGGTAGGGCGGGTAGGGCCCGCCCTGCAGCATCGCCGCGTCGTGGTTCGACTCGAGCAAGACGAGGTCGCACGCCGCGAACGCCTCGGGCAGCGCCGGCGGCACCTCGCCGAGGTCGGTGGCGAGGCCGGCGCGCAGGCCCCCCGCCTCGAACACGAGCGCGACCTGGGCCGCGTCGTGGGGCAGGGGCGTCGGCCGGACGGTCAGGCCGCCGATGGCGAAGGGCTCGCGGGGCGAGAAGCGCTTGAGCTTCAGCGTCGGGGGCGGCTCGACGGCGCGCGCCGTGGCCTCGGACATGTGCACCGTCAGGCCGAAGCGGCGCGCGAGCGGCTGGTAGTGGCCGACGTGATCGCTGTGCGCGTGGGTGACGACGAGCGCGCTCGGGGGCGCGCCGCGGTCGCCGGCGCGCTCGAGCAGGGCCGCGAGCGTGCGGGGGCCGAGGCCCGCGTCGACGAGCACGCGCGCGCCGCCGCCCTCGACCAGCGTCACGTTGCCCCCGCTGCCGCTCGCGACGATGGTGACGCGCACGGGTCGAGTCTTGCCACGTGCGGCCGCGGGGCGGAAGGGTCACACCTCGGCCCGGCGCGGCGGCCCGGCGAACGGTTACGCCCCGGCGCGGCGGCGCACGGTCACGCCCCGGCGCGGCGGCGCACGGTCACGCTCGGGCGAGGCGAGGGGCCGTCGCGCCCGGGGCCGCGCTGTCAGAGGCGGCGGCGCGCGGCCTCGCCACGAGCTCGGGGGGCGGCTTCGAACGCGCTCGGGGGATTGGATGCCGGCGCGCGAAGCACGTTGCGGGCCGGAGGGTCGGGCCGAACGCGGTGGGGCAGGGCGCGCCGGCTCGAACGCGACGGTGGGGCGATTTGCACCGCCACGAGGCGGTGATTTTACGGGGCGAGGAGGGCGGGCCGCGTTTGGAGAAAGGGGCTGCGGCGCGCACTTTGGGGGGGCCCTCCGGGATTGGCACGCCCTTCGCTTTTGTGGGGCGATGCGGGGGCCCTGCGGGCCCACGACGACCCTTTCACCAAAGGCCCCCCGTTGAAAACAACGAGTCAATCGTAAAACGGAGAGGGACACTGTCATGAAAACCATCGCTCTCGGACTGGTTGCGCTCTCGGCCCTGGCGGCCGGCTGCGCGTCGACCCCCCTGCCGGCCGACCGCATGGGCAACGCCCAGGCGTCGATCCGCGGCGCGGAAGTGGCCGGGGCGCGCGGCGAGCCGACCGCAGCGCTCCACCTGCGCCTCGCCCAAGAGAACTACGACAAGGCCATCAAGATGGCCAAGGACGGCGACACCGAGCGCGCCAAGCTCGTGCTGCAGCGCTCCGAGGCCGACGCCGAGCTCGCGCTCCTGCTCGCCAAGGAGCACACCGAGCGCGCCGAGGCCCAGCGGCTGATGGAGCAGGCGCAGGGCGGCGTCGTCGTGCCGCCGCCGGCGTCGCCGGTGCCCGCGACCCCGGCGCCCCAGACCCCGGTGCCCTGAGGGCGTTTTCCGAACGATGACGAAGACGAACGAACGGACCCTCAAGGAGAACGCCATGAATTCGCCCCGCAACCTCTGGAAACTGCTCCCCCTGACCGCGCTGCCGCTCTTCGCGCTCGGGTGCTCCTCGACGCAGCCGCCGCGCGAGCTCATCGACGCGCGCGCCGCCTACGCCCGCGCCCAGGCCGACGCGCGCGTCACCTCGCTCGCGCCGACGCAGCTGCACGTGGCCAAGACCACGCTCGACACGGCCGAGCGGCACTTCCGCGACGAGGGCGACGAGCCCGAGACGCGCGACCTCGCCTACATCGCCGAGCGGCGCGCCCGCTACGCCGAGGTGCAGGCCGGCCTGCTCACCGCCCAGCGGCAGAAGGCCGAGGCCGTCACCGAGTCGCAGCGGCGGCTCGCGATGAGCGCGCAGCAGTCGCAGTCCGACCTGCGGCAGACCAAGTCGCAGCTCGACCAGGAGAAGGCCCGCCGCCAGCAGGCCGAGCTCCGGGCCAAGGAGGCGATGGACAGCCTCGCCCGCATCGCCGCCATCAAGCAGGAAGACCGCGGCATGGTCATCACCCTGTCGGGCAGCGTGCTCTTCGCGTCCGGCAAGTGGACGCTCCTGCCCAGCGCGAGCAGCCGCCTCGAGGAGGTCGCCCGCGCCCTGAAGGAGCAGGAGGGGCGCAACATCACCATCGAGGGCCACACCGACTCGGTCGGCAACGACGCGTCCAACATGACGCTCTCGCAGAAGCGCGCCGACTCGGTGCGCGAGTTCCTCGTCTCGCGCGGCGTGCCCGCCGACCGCGTGCGCTCGGTGGGCGTCGGCGAAGGCCGGCCCGTCGCCGACAACCAGTCGACCGAGGGCCGCGCCAACAACCGCCGCGTCGAGATCATCATCGAGGCCTCGCGCGAGACGGGCGGCAACCAGCCGGCCGGCACGCTGGGCTCGGGCATCCAGCCCTCCTCGACCGGCTCGGGCTCGGGCACCACGACCCAGCCGAACCGCTGACGGCGGGGCGGGCCGGCCGGGGCCCTCCGGTCGGCCCGCTCGAGCACCGACCGCGCCGCGCCCGGGCTCGGGCGCGGCGCGGTCGAGCGGCTCTCGCCGCGAGCCAGCTCGAGGGCGCCGGCCGGGCGCTCGGGTCGGAGCTTCAGGCCCGCGCGCCGTCTTCGGGGTGCAGCTCGAGGCAGGTGATCTCGGCGGGCACGCCGACGCGCATGGGCGGGCCCCAGTAGCCGGTGCCGCGGTTGACGTAGACCCAGGTGTCTTCGAGCCGGTGCAGGCCCGCGACGAAGGGCTGCTGCAGGCGCACCAGGAAGTTCCACGGGAAGATCTGGCCGCCGTGGGTGTGCCCCGAGAGCTGCAGCCCGACGCCGAGCGCGGCGGCCTCGGCGGCGCACCGGGGCTGGTGGGCGAGCAGGACGAGCTCGCGCGAGGGGTCGCGCCCGGCGAGCGCGCGGGGCAGGTCGTGGCCGTGGCCGGGCAAGAGGCGCTTGCTCGTCCAGTCGTCGACGCCGGCGAGGTCGAACGAGGCGTCGCCCTCGCCGACCGAGACGCGCTCGTTGCGCAGGGCGCGCACGCCGAGCCGGCCGAGCTCGTCGAGCCACTCGTCGGCCCCCGAGTAGTACTCGTGGTTGCCGGTGACGAAGTAGACGCCGTACTTCGCCCTGAGCGCGCCGAGGGGCGCGACGTGCTCGCGCAGGCGCGCGACGGGCCCGTCGACCAGGTCGCCCGTGATGGCGACGACGTCGGGCTCGAGGGCGTTGACCTGCGCGACGACGCGCTCGAGAAAGTCGCGGCCGAGGGTCGGGCCGATGTGCACGTCGGAGATCTGCACGACGCGCGTGCCGGCGAGCGCGCCCGGCAGCCTGCGCAGCCCGACGCGCACGCGGTCGACGCGCACCGCGCCGAGGGCGCTCGCGAGCCCCGCGGCGCCGCCGGCGAGGCCGAGCGCGGCCGACGCCCCGGCGAGCAGGCGCGCGAGCGCGAGGCGGCGCTCGGGCTCGTCGGGGCCGGGGCCGGCGCGCACGAGCGCGAGCAGCCCCCGCGCGAGGTCGGCGCCGAGGGTGACGACGAGCAAGAGGAACGACAGGCCCAGCCAGCTGTAGGCGGCGAGGGCGAAGGGCCGCACGAGCTCGCGGGGCAGGGGCGCGGCGCCGAGCGCGAAGGCGGCGGGCAGCGAGGCGGCGCCGGCGACCAGCAGGGCCGTCGCCGCGCCCCGGTAGGGCGGGGGCAGGTGCGCGTCGCGCACGAGCCGCGCCCAGAGGTAGTAGTGGTACGACCCGAGGACGAGCGAGCTGAGGGCGAGGAAGAAGACGACCTGAAGGAGGGAGCGGTTCATGGGGGCCTTCTGGCGCGGCGGGCCGGAGCCCGGGCCCGGGGCGGGCCCCGCACCAGAAGCGGCCCTCAGCCCGGGCGGGCGGCCCCCTCGCGGAGCGAGTCGACGAGGCGGCCCAGCGACTTTAGCCCTTCGATCGCCCAGGCGCCCGGCCAGCACAGATCTTTGCCCGAGCAGAACGCTACCTTGCCCCCCTCGGCCGGCACCCCCGCCCGGGCGAGCGCCTCGGCGTCGGCGGCGGTGAAGGCGTGCGGCTCGTCGGGCAGGAGCACGATCGCGGGGCGGCGCGCGGCGACCTCGTCGAGCGGCACGCGCGGGTAGCGGGTGTCGCGGCCCGCGGCGCGCTCGGGGGGCAGCGCCGGGGCGAGGCCGAGGTCGGCGGCGAGCGGGTAGCGGCGGGGGCGGTCGGCGAAGACGTTGACGGCGCCGACGAGGTCGAGCGTGTCCGAGATGTACGTCTCGCCGTTGATCGTCATCAGCGGGTCCATCCAGATGGGCGCGAAGGCGCGCAAGGGCGCCCTCGACCCGCGCCTCGCCTCGGCCTCGCGCAGGGCCTCGTAGGCGTCGCGCACCAGGTCTTTGACCCGCGGCTCGCCGGCCAGGCCGAGCAGCCGGGCGAGGCGCGCGAGGTGGGCGAAGCCGTCGGCGACGCGCCGGGGGAAGGACACGAAGACCGGCACGCCGGCCTGGTCGATGGCCTCGATCTGCGAGCGCGTGTTCTCTTCTTGGTTGGCCAGCACCAGGTCGGGCCGGGCGTCGAGCACGTCCTCGACGCGCGCGCTCTTGGTGCCGCCGACCGAGGGCACGGCGGCGAGGGCGCCCGCGGGCTCGACGCAGTAGTCGGTGCGGGCGACGAGCCGGTCGAGCGCGCCGAGGCGCGCGAGCGAGTACGTCTCGCTCGGCACGAGCGACGCGACGCGCGCCGGGGGGCGGTGGAAGAAGAACTCGCGGCCGAGGTCGTCTCGAAAGCGTTGCATGGGGGCTCGGGCGTCGGGGGCGGGCGTCTCGGGTCGTGGGGCCGGCCCGGCGGGCGGGCGCGCGTCGGGCGGCCCCCGAGCTCGGCCGGAGGTCACGCCCTTACGCCGGGGCTTAACGGGAGGGGTATGGGGGGTGAGGCGCGAATTTTAAAGGGGCGGCCGGGTGGGGCGGGGGCGACCCACCGGCGCTCGGGGCCGAAATTGCCAGGGCAAGGCCCCGAGCGGGCGGGCCTACCCCGAGCGACTCCGGCGTTGCGTGTCGGCGCCCGGGGCCGTTAAACTAAGCTAGGTTTTCATGGAGGCTCGTGCCCGGTTCCCCCACCGCCGACGAAGGGCGGCTCGAACGTGATGTGGAAGCTCACCATCGAGGACGACGAGGGCTCGCAGACGTCCTTGCAGCTGGCGGCGGCCGAGTACCATATCGGCCGCGACGAGGGGAACAACGTCCGGCTGACCGACCGCAATGTGTCGCGCCGCCACGCGACGCTCAAGCGCAACGGCGACGAGGCCTGGCACCTCGTCGACCACGAGAGCTATAACGGCTCGTACGTCAACGGCCAGCGCGTCGCCGGCAGCGCCGCGCTCGGGCACGCCGACCTGATTCAGCTCGGCGACTACCGCATCTTCCTGACGAACGAAGAGCGCGTGCTCGCGCCGCCCACGGCGGGCAAGCCGGCGGTCTCGTCGGTGCCGCCGACGCCCGAGTACCCCGACCGGCTCGTCGTGCTGGTCGGGCCCGAGCCGGGCTTCGAGTGCCGGCTCGACCGGGGCGTGGTGACCATCGGGCGCTCCGAAGAGTGCACCTTCGCGATCAACCACCCCTCGGTCAGCCGCGTGCACGCGGTCGTGCACCCGGTCGCGCCGGGGCGCTTCGAGATTCTCGACAAAGATAGCGCCAACGGCCTGCGCCTCAACGGCGTCGACATGCGCCGCAAGATCCTCGAGGGCGGCGACATCATCGAGCTCGGCGACGTGCAGATGCGCTACCTCGAGCAGGGGCAGGCGCCGATCCGGTCGGGCAGCGACATCTCGCAGCGGCTGCACGCGCTCACGTCGACCGCGGGCGGCTCGGCCCCCGCCCGCGCCTCGGGCCCCGCGAGCGAGCGGCCCCGGCAGAAGGGCAACGGGCGCTGGGTGGCCGTCGCGCTCGGGGTCGCCGCGCTCGGCGCCGGCATCGTCGCGTTCCAGACCCGGCCGCGCGCCACGACCGCGACGCCGACGGCCGCCCCCACCGACGACGCCTCGGCCGCCCTGGTCGAGAAGGCGCGCACCGCCGCCCGCACCGACCCCGCCGAGGCCCTGCGCCTGCTCATGACGCTCCCCGAGCCCCGGCGCCGGGCGGCCGACGCGACCGACGTCGCCAACCAGGCCTCCGAGGCGATCCTGCGCGAGGCCGCGAAAGAGCCCGACCCGGCCAAGCGCGCCCCGGGGCTCAAGCCCCTGCTCGGCCACCCCCTGGTCAGCCCCAGCCTGCGCAAGCAGGCCGAAGATCTCTTGCGCCCCATCGCGCCGTCGGTGCCCCTCCCGCCCACGACTACGGCCACGTCCACGGGCGCGGCCACGTCCACGGGCGCGGCCACGCCCACGCCCACGCCCACGGCCACGCCCACGCCCACGAACTCGGCCGAGGTGATGCCCAAGGCGTCGGCCGGCGGCAAAGACCGCGCGCGCCCGGGCGGCGGCCCCGACGAGGGCGGCGAGGCGCCCTCGGGCGAGGTGCGGCCCCCCACCGCCTCGAACCGCACCAAAGAGCGCGAGGGTCGCGACCGCGAGGGCGTCGCCAAGCCGCCGCCGCGCCCGACGAAAGAACGCGAGGGCGGCGACGCGGTCGACATCAGCCAGGCCCCCCAAGACGAGGCCACGACGCGGCGCAAGCTCGAGGGCCGCATGCAGAGCGGCAACGCTTCCGAGGCCGAGCTCAAAATGCTCAAGGCCATCTGTCAGCACCAGGGGGATGCGAGCTGCAGAGAGAAGGCGCAAGAGGCCCTGCGAAAGCTGAACGAGTGACCCCCGCGGGTGCGCTCGGCCCGCGGCCCGGGCGGGCCCCGCACCGCACTCGACCTAGCCCCCGACGGAAGTCGAGGGCCGCGCACGCCCGCGGGAACGGCGCGCAAAGCCCCGCCCGGAGGCGGAGCTCTCTCTCCGCGAGCCGCTTCGCCGGCTCGCCCGCGCGCCCGGCGCCCGCGGGGGCCCGGCCCCCGGCGAAGGGGCGGGCTGGGAGGGCCGAATCGGCCCGATTTCGCGCGGCACGGGCGGGCGTGCGTTGCCCCCGACTTCCGTCGGGGGCCCGCTCACTCGACGCCCTGCGCCTCTTCGATGGCCTGCTGGCGCCGCGGGCGCTGGCCGCACGACAAGATCTGCTTGCGCACGCGCACCGCGTCGGGCGTCACCTCGACGAGCTCGTCGGCGTCGATCCACTCGAGGGCGGTGTCGATGGTGAGAATGTGCGGCACGGCGAGCAGGACGTTCTCGTCTTTGCCGTGGTTCCGGACGTTCGACAGCTTCTTCTCTTTGATCGGGTTGACGTCGGTGTCGTTCGGGCGGTTGTGCTCGCCGATGATCATGCCCTCGTAGACCTCGACGCCCGGGGTGACGAAGAAGAGGCCGCGGGGCTGCAGGTGGTGCAGGGCGTAGGGCGTGGCGACGCCGGGGCGGTCGGCCACGATGGCGCCCGAGGGGCGGCGGGCGAGCGGGCCGCCCCAGGGCTCCCAGCCCTCGAGCAGGGTGTGCAGGAGGCCGGTGCCGCGCGTCGCGGTCATGAACTCGCCGCGGAAGCCGATGAGGGCGCGGCTCGGCACGCGGAACTCGAGCCGGGCGCGGCCGTAGCCGTGGTTGGCCATCTTGACCATGCGGCCGCGGCGGGCGCCGAGCCGCTCGGTGATCGTGCCGATGTAGCCGTCGGGCACGTCGATGACGGCGAGCTCGACCGGCTCGCAGAGCTGGCCGTCGACCTCGCGGGTGACGACCTCGGGGTTCGAGAGCTGCAACTCGTAGCCCTCGCGGCGCATCGTCTCGGCCAAGATGGCGAGCTGCAGCTCGCCCCGGCCGTACACCAAGAAGGTGTCGGCGTTGTCGGTCGGCTCGACGCGCATCGACAGGTTGCGCCGGGCCTCGCGCTCGAGGCGGTCTTTGAGGTGGCGGCTGGTCAAGAACTTCGACGCCTTGGACTTGCCCGCGAAGGGCGAGGTGTTGACGCCGAACTTCATCTTGATGGTCGGCTCGTCGACGCGGATGCGCGGCAGGGCCTCGAAGGGGCCCTCGGGCGCGACGAGCGTGTCGCCGATGGTGGCGGTCTCGAGCCCGGCGATCGCGACGATGTCGCCGGCGCGCGCCTCCTCGATGGGCACGCGCTTGAGGCCGTCGAAGCCGTAGAGCACCTTGATGGCGGCGCGCTGGGGCGGGCCCTTCTCGCCCAGCACGGCGACGGGCTGGCCCGCGCGCAGCGTGCCCTCGACCACGCGCCCGACGGCGAGGCGGCCAACGTAGTCGTCGTGGTCGAGGTTGCAGACGAGAAATTGCAGCGGCGCCCCGGGGTCGCCGGGCGCCGGCGGCACGTGCTCGACGATGGCCTCGAAGAGCGGGCGCAGGTCGGCGTTGCCGTCGTCGAGCGCGCGGCGGGCGACCCCCTGGCGGCCGATGGCATAAAGGTGGGGGAAGTCGGCCTGCGCGTCGGACGCCTCGAGGTCGCAGAACAGGTCGAACACCTCGGACAGGACGTCGTCGGGGCGGGCGTCGGCGCGGTCGATCTTGTTGATGACGACGATGACGGGGAAGCCCCGCTCGAGGCACTTCTTGAGCACGAAGCGCGTCTGGGGCAGGGGCCCCTCGGCCGCGTCGACGAGCAGGAGGGCGCCGTCGGCCATCAAGAGGGTGCGCTCGACCTCGCCGCCGAAGTCGGCGTGCCCGGGGGTGTCGAGGATGTTGATGGCGACGGGCGGCTGGCCCGGCCCGGGGCGCCAGCGCACACTCGTGTTCTTGGCGAGGATGGTGATGCCCCGCTCGCGCTCGAGATCGTTCGAGTCCATCACGCGCTCGGCGACCTGCTCGTTCTCGCGGAACGCGCCGGCCTGGCGGAGCATGAAGTCGACGAGGGTGGTCTTGCCGTGGTCGACGTGGGCGACAATGGCGACGTTGCGTAGGTCGTTGCGGCTCATCGAAAGGCGGCGCGTCTAGCATGGAGCTGGTCAAGGCGCGAGAGACGCCTGCCGAGGCGGCCGGGGGGCCGGGGCGGGCGAGGGCCCGGGCGGCCCAGCGTTTTCGCTTCTTGCGGGCGTATTGGACGACCTTTCTCGTGCTCGGCAGTTACCTCTGGGACGGGGCCCTCAGGCGCCGCTCGGGCGGCGACGAGGCGCGCCTGCGCGAGGTGCACCGGCGGAACGCCGCCCGGGTGCGCCGGACGATCCTCGCGCTGCAGGGCCTGTTCATCAAGGTCGGGCAGCTGCTCAGCATCTTGGCGAATTTCTTGCCGGACGAGTTCCGGCGCGAGCTCGCGGCGCTGCAAGACCGGGTGCCGCCCCGGCCCTTCGACGAGATCGCGGCGCGCGTCGCCGAGGAGCTCGGCGCGCCCGTCGACGAGCTCTACGCCGAGTTCGCCCGCGAGCCCATCGCCTCGGCCAGCCTCGGCCAGGTGCACGAGGCGCGCCTCAAGGACGGCACGCGCGTCGTCGTCAAGGTGCAGCACCCCGACATCGAAGAGATCTCGCGCCTCGACCTGCGGACGATGCGGCGCATCTTGCTCATCGTGAACGCGTTCTTCCCCGTGCGGGGCATCGACGCGTACTACAGCCAGCTGCGCGAGCTCATCGACCGCGAGCTCGACTTCGAGCTCGAGGCGGCGAACCTGACGCGCATCGCCGCGAACTTCGCCCAAGACCCCATGGTCGTCTTCCCGAAGGTCGTGGCGAAGCTGTCGACCAAGCGCGTGATGACGCAGACCTTCGTCGAGGGCACCAAGGTGAGCGACCTCGCCGCGCTCGACGCGCTCGGGGTCGACCGGCGGGCGCTCGCCGAGCGCGTCGTGCGCGCCTACTGCCAGATGGTCTTCGTCGACGGCGTCTACCACGCCGACCCGCACCCGGGGAACCTGCTGGTGGGCCCCGGCGGCGAGCTCGTCTTCCTCGACTTCGGGGCCGTCGCCGAGGTCTCGGCCGACATGCGCGAGGGCATGCCCGAGTTCCTCGAGGGGGTGATCCGGCGCGACACCGACCGGCTGATGCGCGCGCTCAAGCGCATGGGCTTCTTGGCGCACGGGGGCGACGAAGAGGTGGGCGAGCGGGTGGTCGAGTACTTTCACCGCCGCTTTCAGGAGGAGGTCAAGCTCGAGAGCTTCAACCTGCGCGACATCAAGATCGACCCGCAGAAGGGCTTCGAGAACCTCTTGAACCTGCGGCGCATGAACGTCACCTTGCGCGAGCTGTCGGGCGCCTTCCAGGTGCCGCGCGACTGGGTGCTCTTGCAGCGCTGCTTCTTGCTGCTGACGGGGGTGTGCACCGAGCTCGACCCGAGCCTGAACCCCTTCGAGGTGGTGCGGCCGTACCTGCACGAGTTCGTGCTCGGCAACCGCGACTGGGCGCAGATCGCGCTCGAGGCGGTGCGCGACATGGCGCTGCAGGCGGTCACGCTGCCGGCCGACGCGCGCAAGGTGCTGCAGAAGGCGACGCGGGGCGAGCTCGAGGTGGTGGTGCGCTCGCCGCTGCGGGCGGCGCAGATCGTGGCGCGGGCGATCCACGACGCGGTCGTCGCGGCGGCGGCGCTCGGGGCGGGGTGGGCGGCGGTCGAGTTCCGGCTGCACGGCGAGCACGAGCTCGCCCGCCTCTGCGCCTTCGGCGGGGCGGGGCTCGCGATCGCGTGGCTCCTGCGGGCGCTCTTCTCGCCCTCGCCCGGGCGGCGCTGAGGGCGGGCGTCGCTGCGGGCGGGCGTCGCTCGCGCGGGCCGCGGCGGCTCGCGGGCGCGCTCCGGGCACCCTTAACTCGCCCTGCGGGCTCGGACAGAAGGGGACCCGCCCTCCGCGCGCCCGCGAGCCGCCGCGGCCCGCGCGAGCGACGCACGGGGCTCGGGGCGCGCTCAGCGGGCGGGGCGCTGGCCGAGGGTGCGCGTCGCGACGTACGAGAGCTGGCTGCGGAGCAGCTCTTTGGCGAGGTCGAGGCGGTCCTGGGCGCGGGGGGGGTCGCGGCCCGAGAGGGCCTTCGCGAGGTAGAGGCGGCGGGCGAGCAGGCGCTGCAGCTTGCCGCTCGAGGTCTTGGGCAGGACGCCCGGGGCGACGGCGACGGCGTCGTCGACGGTGAGGCCGAGGCCCTCTTGCACGGCCGAGCGGACGCGGCCGGCGAGCACGACGCGCTCGCGCTCGCCCATCAGGGGGGTCTCGAAGACGACGACGACGCGCTCGCGGTCGCCGGCCGGGCCGTCGACGCCGAAGGCGGCGATGTTGCCCTTGCGCACGCCCTCGACCTGGCCGGAGAACCACTCGATGTCGTGGGGGTAGAAGTTGCGCCCGTTGACGATGATGACCTCCTTCGAGCGGCCGCAGGGCACGACCTCGCCGTCGGCGACGTAGCCGAGGTCGCCGGTGCGCAGCCAGCCGCCGGCCATGGCCGAGGCCGACAGGTCGCGGTCGTCGAAGTAGCCGCGCATGGTGCTCGGGCCCTTCAGGCGCAGCTCGCCGACGACGCGCTCGGGCAGGGGGCGCTCGCTCTCGGCGTCGTCTTCGGCGAAGGCGGCGATCTGGTGGCCCTCGAAGGGGCGGCCGCAGCGCACGAGCTCGACGGCCTCGTCGTGGTCGCGGCTGACGGGGCGGGCCATGCCGTCCTGCCAGAGCGTCGGGCCGTGCACGACGTCGACGCGCGCCCCCTGGCCGACGGGCGAGAAGGCGGCGGCGAGGGTCGACTCGGCGAGGCCGTAGCTGGCGACGAAGGCCTTGGGCGAGAAGCCGAAGGGCGAGAAGGCTTCTTCGAAGGCGCGCAGGGTCTCGGCCCGGACGGGCTCGGCGCCGCAGCCGGCGACGCGCCAGGCCGACAGGTCGATGCCCTCGAGCTCGCGGGGCCTGACGCGCTTGACGCAGAGGGCGTAGGCGAAGTTCGGGCCGTACGAGACGGTGCCGCGGTGGCGGCCGAGCGCGCGCAGCCAGAGCGCGGGGCGCCGGAGGAAGGCGAAGGGCGACAGGAGCGCGACGGGGATGCGCTCGTAGAGCGGGGCGAGCACGAAGCCGATGAGCCCCATGTCGTGGTAGAGCGGCAGCCACGAGACGCCGACGTCGCCCTCGCGCAGGCCGAGGCCCTCGCGGCAGATGGCGCGCACGTTGGCGGCGATGTTGGCGTGGGTCAGCATCACGCCCTTGGGGCGCGAGGTCGAGCCGCTCGTGAACTGCAAGAAGGCGACGTCGTCGGGCCCGACCTTGGCCGGGCGCAGGGCCTCGCGGGCGCTGCGAATCGCCTCGACCGCGACGACGCTGCGCAGCGTCGGGCAGGCGGCCTCGACGGTGCCGAGCAGGCGCTTGATGTTCGAGGTCGTGACGAGCGCGCGCGCGCCCGAGCGGCCGACGATGTGCTTGGCGTTGTCGAGGTAGCCCGCGAGCTGCCCGAGGCCGAGCGGCGGGTACATCGGCACGGGCACGAGCCCGGCGCGCAGGGCGCCGAGGAAGGTGAAGATGAACTCGTCGCTCTCGGGCAAGACGAGCGCGACCCGGTCGCCGCGCCGCAGGCCGAGCGCCTGCAGGGCGCCGCCGTAGCGGCCGCTGGCGCGCTCGACGCCCGCGAACGAGAAGAAGGGCTCGGCCTGGCCCTCGTCGCGGACGAAGGTGTAGCCGCGCGTCGGCTCGGCGCGCTTGGCCGCCTCTTCGAGGGCCTCGCCGATCGTCAGGTCGCTCATCGGGGGGCGCCCCCCCGGGCGCGCAGCTCGGCGGCGATGAGGCGCAGGACGTCGCCCACCGTGCGGAGCTCCATCAGGCGGTCGTCGGCGATGGCGACGCCGAAGCGCTCTTCGACCTCGGCGAAGAGCTCCATGATGGTGAGCGAGTCGAGCCCGAGGTCGCCCGCGACCGTGCTCTCGGTCGAGATCTCGAGCCCGGCGGGCACGTGGCGGGCGACGAGGGCCAAGAACTCGCGCTCGAGCTCGGGCGTGGGGGCCGCGGGGTCGTCGCGTTCGGGCTCGGCGGCCATGCTAGGCGCCCTTCACGCGGGCGGGGCGGGGGCCCGGGGGCGGGCCCGGGCGGGCGTCGGTGCGGCGCGGATGAGGTCGGGTGGGGGCGGGCATGGTCGCTCGCGGGCGCCGGGCGGGGCGACGAAAACGTCTTGCCGCGCTCGGCCCGGGCCCGAGCATACTAAAGGGGCCCCAGGCTGGTCGACTTCCGGCGTCGGCGCTACCCCTTCTGGCATGGCCCCTTCGAGAACGCCCGCCCGCCCCCCGGGGGCGCCGGCCCCGCGCTCGCCCCGCGCGCCGGGGGCGGCCGGCCTTCGGGGCGCCGTCGGCGTGGGCCTCGACGGCCTTCGAAGGGGGCCCGGGCCGGGCCGGGGAGGGGGCGCCGCGCGCCCGCGGCCATGAGCGTCGGCCTGCGCCCCGACGACCGCGACCCGCCGGCGCCGCGCTGGCCCGAGGGGCGGGTGCGGCGCGCCCGCGCGGTCGTCGAGGCCCTGCTCGCCGACCGCGACGCGCGCGGCGCCCTCGTCGCGCCGCCGGCGGCCGAGTGCGACCGGCTCGTCGGCGAGTTCGCCCTCTGGGTCGCCTCGGGCTCGAACAACGTGCTGACGGGCTTCCGGCTCTTCTTCGTGCTGCTCGAGATCTTGCCGCCCTTCGTCGTCGGGCGCCTCGCGCCCATGACGCGGCTCTCGCTCGCCGAGCGGGTCGCCTACTTCGAGGCGCTCGAGGGCTCGCGCCTCGGCCTGCTCGCGTCGCTCTTCGTGGCCGTCAAGCTGCCGCTCTGCGCGCTCGCCTACGAGGGGGGCGACTCGCTCTCGCTGACGGGCTTCGACCGCACGGGCATCGCCGTCCGGCGCCTGCCGGTCGCGGGGGCCGGGGCGACCCCGGCGGGGGGGGGTGGCGCGTGAGCGCGGCGGGCGAGATCGTGCACGGGCGCGCGCTGCCCGGCGGCTTCGACGAGGGGGCCGACGTGGTCGTCGTCGGCTCGGGGGCGGGCGGCGCCGTCGTCGCGACGCTGCTCGCGGAGGCGGGCCTGCGCGTCGTCGTGCTCGAAGAGGGGCCCTACTACCGGCCCGAAGAGATCGCCGGGTTCCGGCCGACCGAGGCGATGCGGCGAATGTGGCGCGAGGCCGGCCTGCTCGCCGCCTTCGGCGTCGGCCAGACGCCGCTCATCGGCGTCACGGTCGGGCGCAACGTGGGCGGCTCGTCGGTGCACACGGGGGGGGTGTGCTTCCGGGTGCCGCCCGCGGTGCACGACGAGTGGGCGCGGCTGCACGGGCTGCGCGAGCTCAGCGAGCGCGCCTTCGAAGACGCGTACCTCGACGTCGAGCGGCGGCTGCACGTCGGCGAGGTGCCCGCCGCCGACCGCTCGCTCTCGACGAAGAAGTTCGTCGAGGGGGCGTCGAAGCTCGGCATCCCGATGCGCCCCATCCGGCGCAACACGCAGGGCTGCGAGGGCAACGGGCGCTGCAACTTCGGCTGCCCGAAGGGCGCGAAGATGTCGGTCGACCTCTCGTACCTGCCGGGCGCGGTCGGGCTCGGCGCGCGCGTCGTCTCCGACGCCCTGGTCGAGCGGGTGCTGGTCGAGCGGGGCCGGGCGGTCGGCGTCGAGGGGCGGCTGCTCGGGGGGCCGGCGGGGGGCCGGGGGGCGCGCTTCCGGGTGCGGGCGCCGACGGTCGTCGCCGCGTGCGGCACGCTGCACACGCCGCTGCTCCTGCACGCGAGCGGGGTGCGCTCGCCCCACCTCGGCCGCCACATCACGCTGCACCCGGCGGTGCGGCTCTGCGCGCTCTTCGACGACGAGGTGCGGGGCTGGGACGGCGCGCTGCAGAGCGTCTACTCCGACCACTACGCCGGCGACGGCATCACGCTGGTCGGCGTGTACACGGCCGTGAACGTGCTCGCCTCGGCGCTGCCCGGGGCGGGCCCCGCGCACCGGCAGTGGGTGCGGCAGCTGCCGCGGCTCGGCGTCTTCGGCGCGATGGTGCACGACGAGGGGGGCGGGGCGGTGCGGCCCTCGGCGCTCGGGCGCGAGGGCGTGCTCAGCTACGAGATGGCCGCGCGCGACCTTTCGCGCCTGCGGCGGGCCATCACGGTGCTCGGCGAGATCGCCTTCGCGGCCGGGGCGAGCAAGGTCTTCCCCCCGATCTTCGGGGTGCCGCCGGCCTCGACCCTCGCCGAGCTGCGGGCGCTCGAGACGGCGCCCCTCGACCCGCGGCGCATCGAGTGCATCGCCTTCCACCCGCTCGGCAGCGCGCGCATGGCGAACGACCCGCGCCGCGGCGTCACGGCGGCCGACGGGTCGGTCTACGGCCTCGAGGGCCTCTACGTCGCCGACGGCAGCGTGCTGCCCACCAGCATCGGGGTCAACTCGCAGGAGCCCATCATGGCGATGGCGACGCGCATCGCGTGGGGCCTGCGCGACCGGCGCCCGCGGGCCTGAGGGGGCCGCCGGCGGGGCCCGGCGGGGCCGGGCGCGAGATGCGGGTTCCGGACGGCGCCGCCGCGAAGTAGAGTCGGCGCCACCATGGCAGCCGCGCCCGACCCGAAGCTCCCCATCGACCTGCGCTCCGACACGGTGACGCGCCCCACGCCCGGCATGCGCGAGGCGATGGCGCGCGCCGAGGTGGGCGACGACGTCTACGGCGAAGACCCGAGCGTGCGCGCGCTCGAAGAGCGGGTCGCGGCGCTGACGGGCAAGGAGGCCGCGCTCTTCGTGCCGAGCGGCACGATGGGCAACCAGCTCGCCATCGCGTGCCACACGCGCCGGGGCGACGAGGTCGTCATCGGCGAGGGGGCGCACTGCGCCTGGTTCGAGTCGGGGGCGGCGGCGGCGCTGAGCGGGGTGCAGTTCGCGGTGGCCGGCAAGGGCGGCCTCTACGACGCCGACGCGATGGAGGGGCAGGTCAAGCCGAGCGCCTACCACCTGCCGCGCACCTCGCTCGTCGCCCTCGAGAACACCCACAACCGGGCGGGCGGGCGCGTCTTCCCGCAGGCCGAGGTCGCGCGCATCGCCGAGCGGGCGCGGGCGCGCGGCCTCAGGGTGCACGTCGACGGCGCCCGCATCTGGAACGCGTCGGCCGCCACCGGCCTCCCGGTGGCCGAGCTGCTCGCCCCGGCCGACACCGCGAGCGTCTGCTTCTCGAAGGGCCTCGGCGCCCCCGTGGGCTCGGCGCTCGCGGGGCCCAAGGCCCTCGTCGTCGAGGCGCACCGGCTGCGCAAGATGTGGGGCGGCGGCATGCGCCAGGCGGGCGTGCTCGCCGCGGCCGCGCTCTACGCGCTCGAGCACCACCGCGCCCGCCTCGCCGACGACCACCGCCACGCCAAGGCCTTCGCCGCGGCGCTCGCGGGCGCGCCGGGCGCCTCGGTCGACCTCGCCGCGGTCGAGACCAACATCGTCAACGTCGACCTCGCCGCGCCCGCCGACGCCGTCGTCGCCGCGGCGCGCGCGCGCGGCGTGCTCGTCAACGCCATCGGCCCGCGGCGGCTGCGCGCCGTCACCCACCTCGACGTCGACGAGCGGGCGGTGCGCGAGGGCGCCGCGCGCCTCGCCGAGGCGATCGCGTCCGTCGCCCGCTGACCGGGCGCCCCCCGCGCCATGCCCCGCCGGCCCCCGCCCGCCGCCCTGCTCGCCGCCCTGCTCGCCGCCGCCGCGGGCTGCGGCTCGTCCGGCGGCGACGCCTTCGCGCAGGCCAAGTTCGCCGGCGACCGCGCCAACTCGGCCGGCCGCCACGCCGAGGCCGCCGCGCGCTACCGCGAGGCGGCCGCGAGGGCCCGCGCGCCGCGCGACCGCGACGAGGCGCTCTACCTCGAGGCGGCGACCTACCACCGCGCGGGCGACCGGGCGCGGGCCGTGGCGGCCTACGACGCGCTCGCCCGCGCGTCGCCGCGGGGCGAGCGCAGCGCCCGGGCCCGCTTCGACGCCGCCTTCCTGCGCATCGAGGCGGGCGACGCGAAGGGGTGGGCCGAGCTCGAGGCCGCCCTCTACGCCCACCCCGCGGCGGGCTCGGCGCGGCGCGCGCTCGGGGCCATCGTGCGGCACGAAGACGAGGCGCGCGCGGGCGGCGGGCTCGCCTGGCTCGAGGCGGCGCGGCCGCGGCTCGCGCCGACCGAGCTCGCCGAGGACGCCTCGTACCTGCGGGCGCACGCGCTCGCGCGCGCCGGGCGCCTGCGCGAGGCGCGCGACGCCTTCGCCGAGACGGCCTCGCGCCACCCGTACCCCTACGGCTCGCTCACCGACGACGCCTGGTGGAACGCCTCGCTGCTCGACGAGAAGCTCGGCGACCGCGCGGCCGCCGTCGACGATCTGCGCCGCCTGCTCGCGCCGCGCGAGCGCGCGGCCTTCGGGCAGGGCAGCTACGAGCGGGCCCGCTACGACGACGCGCAGTTCCGGCTCGGGGTGCTCTACCGCGACGCGCTCGGCGACGAGGCGGCGGCGCGGCGCGAGTTCCGCCGGCTCTACCGCGACTTCCCCGCCTCGACGCTGCGCGACGACGCGCTCTGGGCCGAGGCGCAGCTCGCCCGCCGCGCCGGCGACCGGGCGGGGCTCTGCTCCATCGCGTCCGACCTGCGCGCGAACTTCGCCGAGAGCCGCTACGCGGGCTGCACCGCCCTGCTTTGCGAGCGGGTCGCGCCCTCGCCGAAGGCGCCCCCCTGCCGCGCGTACTTGCAGCGCGAGTGGCGGGGCGAGGCGAAGGCCCCCGCTGACCCTGACCCCGAGCCCTGAGGGCCCCACTCTGGGCCGCTTTGGGCCCGCCCTGGCGTTATCGCCGGCGGGGTGGGCCACCCCCGCGTCGGCAGCCTGCGAGGCCCGCAGGGGGCCTTCCCGGCGCCCGGCGGAGGGGGCGTGGCCCACCCCTCGGGTGAGGTGGGCCAACGAGCGACGAGTAGGCGCTAGCGCGGGCTAGCGCTCGTCGTCGTCGTCCTCTTCTTCTTCCTCGTCGTCGTCGTCGTCCTCGTCGTCCTCGTCGTCGAAGTCGCCGTCGTCGTCGTCCTCGTCTTCGTCCTCGGCGGCGAGGCCCTTGACGTCGTACTTGAGGTCGACGCCGGCGTCGCCGAGCTGCGTCTCGAGCAGCTCGAAGAGCTCGTCGACGTCGTCGACGCTCCACTCGTCGAGCATGTCGGTGAGGAATTCGAAGAAGTCGCCGTTGTCGAGGCGCCGCTCGATCTCCTCGATCTGCTCCTCCGAAAACGCCTCCATGATGTCTTCGCGGAGGGCTTCGGTGTCCCCCTCCTCGATGGCGTCTTGCGCCGACATGCGGATGAGTTTGACGGCGCGGCGGTCGAGGTGAATCTCCATCGACGGTTCCTCCGAGGCGCGTTGCCTCAAGACGCTGACCCTCTAAATGACCCGCGCTCGCGCCGTCAAGCGCCAGTCGTGAAAAACGTCTGCGCGGGGGGGGGTGGCCCCCCCCCGGGGCGCGCGGCGGCCTCGAACTACCGCCCCCCCGGCCCCTCTGGTAGCGTACGCGATCGTGACGCAAGCACGCGACCGCGGGGGCGACCCCGCAGCCGGGCCGCCGGCGGGGCACGCGACGCGCCGAAAGGCCGGCGCCCGCCGGAACGTCTCGACGCGCATCCACCTGTCGTTCAAGGGCCGCCAGCTCCAGGCGTGGGTGCTCAACGTTAGCCGGGGGGGCATGCGGCTCTTGCTCGAGACCCCCCTGGCCGCGGGCGACGAATTCGAGGCCCTGGTGCCGGTCGGCGACGAGCTCGAGGGCGAGCCGGTACGGCGGCCGGTGCGCGTGGTGTGGGCCGACCGGCAGGCCGACGGCACCTTCGCGGGGGTCGAGTTCCTCGACGTGCGAAGTTCGGTGCGGGCGCCGGTCGCGCGCGATCTATCGCTCGAGGCGACCGTGGCGGAGCCGTCCGGCGTCGAAGCGAGCGGGGCGCCGCCGTCCGGCGTCGAGGCGGGCGCGGCGCCGCCGTCCGGCGTCGAGGCGGGTGCGGCGCCGCCCTCCGGTGTCGGGGCGGGCGCGGCCCAGCCGTCCGGCGCCGAGGCGACTGCGGCCCGCCCGGGCGGCCCGCCGCTCGAGGGGGCGGCGGCCGAGGGCGGCCCGGGCGAGGCCCCGGGCGGCGACGCGTTCGGGCGCCCGACGCCGCGGGTGCCCCCCCCGAACGGCTGGGGCGACGCCGACTGAGCGCGCTCGGGGGCGCCGCCGCGGCCGCGGCCGCGGTTGACAGGGCGGCCCCGGTGGTCGAAAGGTTAGGCGCCCCGGCGGCGCGCGGCCGGGCGCGCCGTCCGACTCGATGCCCCCCAACGCCCGCGATCTGCTCGGGCCCGACGGGCCGCTGGCCCGCACGCTGCCCGGCTACGAGGCGCGCGAGGCGCAGCTCGAGATGGCCGACGCGGTCGAGCGCGCGCTCGCGGGCGAGCGGCACCTGGTGTGCGAGGCGGGCACGGGCACCGGCAAGACGCTCGCCTACCTCGTGCCGGCCATTTTGAGCGGCAAGAAGGTGGTCGTCTCGACCGCGACCAAGGCCCTGCAAGAGCAGATCGTCACGAAAGACCTGCCCCTGCTCGCCCGGCACGCGGGCCTGCGGGTCGAGGCCCTGCTCGTCAAGGGCCTGTCGAACTACCTCTGCCGCCGCCGCTACGCCGAGTTCCGCGCGAGCCCCGAGGCGCTGCGGCCCGGGCACGCCTCGGCCCTCGCCACGATCGAGCGCTGGGCGGGCGAGACCGACTCGGGCGACCTCGCCGAGCTCGTCACGCTCGAAGAGCGCGACGCCGTGCGGCTCGAGGTCGCGTCCTCGAGCGACACGCGCGTCGGGGCGGGCTGCGCGTACTTCGACGAGTGCTTCGTCACGCGGCTGAAGCGCGAGGCCGAGCGGGCGCAGTTGCTCGTCGTCAACCACCACCTGCTCTTCGCCGACCTCGCGCTGAAGGGCGACCACCCGGGCGGCGCCCTGCCGGCCTACGAGGCCGTCGTGTTCGACGAGGCGCACCAGCTCGAAGACGTGGCGACCGACTTCTTCGGCGTGCGCGTCTCGGGCGCGCGGGTCGAGGCGCTCGCGCGCGACGCCGAGCGGGCCTTCCGGCGCGCGGGCCTCGCCGACGCGCTCTTCGCCCGGGCCGAGAACGCGTCGCTGACGGCCAAGGTGCGCGAGGCCGGCGTCGTCTTCTTCTCGTGGCTCGTGCGCTACGCGACGGCGGCGGGGGGGGCGCAGCCCCAGCGCCAGCCGCTCGAGCCCGAGGGCTGGCCCGAAGACCTGCGCGAGGCCTACCACCGGCTCGAGGGCTCGCTCGCGGCGCTCGCGGCCTTCGCCCAGGCGCAGACGAAGGGCGAGCTGGTCGAGCAGATCGGCCGGCGCGCCCTGCTCTTGCGCGCCGACCTCGAGACCGTGGTCGAGCGGCCCGAGCGGCAGGTCGCCTGGCTCGACGCCTCGGGCCGGACGGTGTCGGTCGGCTGCTCGCCGGTCGACGTCGCGGGGCTGCTCAAGGCGCGGCTCTTCGACGTCGTGCCCTCGGCCGTGCTCACGAGCGCGACGCTCGCCACGGGGCAGGGCTTCTCGTTCTTCCGCGCCCGCGCCGGGCTCGAGGGGGGCGCCTCGCCGGTCGACGAGCTCGCCCTGCCCTCGCCCTTCGACTACGCCGCGAACGCCCTCGTCTACATCGCGCGCGACCTGCCCGAGGTGAACGACCCCTCGTACTTCGCGCGCGCCGGCCGCCGGGCCGCCGAGCTCGTGCGGGCCTCGGGCGGCGGGGCCTTCGTGCTCTGCACCTCGCTCCGGGCGATGCGCGCGCTGCACGCCGAGCTCGCGCGCGAGGGCGCCTCGCCGCTCTTCGTGCAGGGCCAGGCGCCCAAGGGCGCCCTCCTCGCGCGCTTCCGGGCCGACGGGCACGCGGTGCTCGTCGCCACCATGAGCTTCTGGGAGGGGGTCGACGTGCCCGGGCAGGCGCTGCGCCTGGTCATCATCGACAAGATCCCCTTCCCGGTGCCGGGCGACCCGGTGGTGCGGGCGCGGGGCCTCGCCCTCGAAGACGAGGGGCAGAACCCCTTCACCGCCTACCACGTGCCGACCGCGGCCATCACGCTCAAGCAGGGCTTCGGGCGCCTCTTGCGCACCGCGCGCGACCGGGGGGTGGTCGCGCTGCTCGACCGGCGCCTGGTCACGCGCGGCTACGGCAAGGCGCTGCTCGCGGCGCTGCCCCCCGCCCCCCGCACCGAGCGGCTCGGCGACGTGGGCGCGTTCTTCCGCTTTGCCTTGCCGGCCGAACCGCGATAGGTCGCCCGGGCGCCCGGGCCCGCCGGCCCGGCGAAACCCGCCCCCACGCGAGGAGCCCCGCCATGTCGGAAATCACCGCCGTCTTCGCCCGAGAAATTCTCGATTCGCGCGGCAACCCCACCGTCGAAGTCGAAGTCGAGACCGCCGACGGCTTCGGGCGCGCCGCCGTGCCCTCGGGCGCCAGCACCGGCGAGCACGAGGCGCTCGAGCTGCGCGACGGCGACAAGAAGCGCTACCTGGGCAAGGGCGTGCGCGACGCGGTGCGGAACGTCGACTCGGTCCTCGGCCCCGCCATCATCGGGCTCGACGCGCTCGACCAGCCCGGCATCGACCGCATGCTGCTCGCCGCCGACGGCACCCCGAACAAGGGCAAGCTCGGCGCCAACGCCCTGCTCGGCGTCAGCCTCGCGGTCGCGCGCGCCGCCGCCGACGGCGTCGGCCTGCCCCTCTGGCGCTACCTCGGCGGCGTGCACGCGCGCACGCTGCCGGTGCCGCTGATGAACATCATCAACGGCGGCGTGCACGCCGACAGCGGGCTCGAGGTGCAAGAGTTCATGATCGTGCCCCACGGCCTGCCCTCGTTCGGCGAGGCGCTCCGGGCCGGCGTCGAGATCTTCCACGCCCTCAAGGCGAACCTGAAGAAAGACGGCCACGCGACCTCCGTCGGCGACGAGGGCGGCTTCGCCCCCCGGCTCGCCTCGAACGAAGAGGCGATTCAGCGCATCTTGGCCGCCGTCGAGGCGGCCGGCTACAAGCCCGGCGCCGACGTGAGCCTCGCGCTCGACGCCGCCGCGAGCGAGTTCTTCGACAAGAAGTCGGGCGCCTACACCTGGGACAAGACCCCCCGCTCGCGCGAAGAGCTCGTCGACCTCTACGCCCAGCTCTGCCAAAAGTACCCGCTCGTCTCGATCGAAGACGGCTTCGCCGAAGACGACTGGGCGGGCTGGTCGCAGCTCACCGAGCGCGTCGGCAAGAAGGTGCAGCTCGTCGGCGACGACCTCTTCGTCACCAACCCCGAGCGGCTCGCGCGCGGCATCCGCGAGGGCGTCGCCAACGCGATTCTCATCAAGGTGAACCAGATCGGCACCCTCACCGAGACGCTCGACACCATCCGCCTCGCCGCCGCCGCCGGCTACGCGTGCGTCATCAGCCACCGCTCGGGCGAGACCGAAGACACCTTCATCGCCGACCTCGCCGTCGCCACCAACGCGGGCCAGATCAAGACCGGCTCGCTCAGCCGCTCCGACCGCGTCGCCAAGTACAACCAGCTCTTGCGCGTCGCCCAAGAGCTCGGCGAGGGCCAGGTCTACGGCGCCCGCCCCTCGCGCTTCGGCCGCCCGGCGTAAGGGCGAGGGGCCCGGGACGCAACGAAATGGTTGTTTTATGCAACCATTCGGCGCGCCTCGGGCTTCGGCCCCCGCGGGCCGCCCTGGGCCTTGGCAAGGTTCGACGCCGCCGAGGCCGCGGCGCTCGCGCCCGGGCGGGGGCGGCGCGCCGGGGGCTTGACGGCGCGGCCCGGACGGCGTCTGCCCTTGGGCCATGCAGATCGTGAGCGCCGAGGCCCCGGGCGGGCCCGAAGTCCTGACGCTTCGAGAGGCCCCGACGCCGGCGCCCGGCCCCGGCCAGGCGCTGGTGCGCGTCGCGGCGGCCGGGGTCAACTTCATCGACGTCTACCAGCGCAAGGGGCAGTACGCCGTGCCGACGCCCTTGCGCCTCGGCCTCGAAGGGGCCGGGCGGGTCGAGGCGCTCGGGCCCGGCGTCTCGGGGCTCGCGCCGGGCGACCGCGTCGCGTGGGCGAGCGTGGGCGGCTCGTACGCGACGCACGTCGTGGCGCCGGTCGAGCAGCTCGTGCCCGTGCCCGCGGGCGTCGACGACGAGAGCGCGGCGGCGCTGATGCTGCAGGGCATGACGGCGCACTACCTGTGCCGCTCGACCTACCCGCTGCGCGAGGGCGAGCGCTGCCTCGTCTACGCCGCCGCGGGGGGCGTGGGCCTGTTGCTCTGCCAGATGGCCAAGCGGCTCGGCGCCCGCGCCGTCGGCGTCGTCTCGACGCCCGAGAAGGCCGAGCTCGCCCGCGAGGCGGGGGCGGCCGAGGTCGTCGTGTGGGGCGGCGGGGTCGACCTGGCGGCCGAGGCGCGGGCGCTCGCGGGCGGGCGCGGGTTCGACGTCGTCTACGACTCGGTCGGGCGCGACTCGTTCGATCTGAGCCTGCGCTGCCTGCGGCCCCGCGGCATGCTCGTGCTCTACGGCCAGTCGAGCGGCCCGGTCGCGCCCTTCGACCCGCAGCGGCTCGCCCAGGCGGGGTCGCTCGTTCTGACCCGCCCCAAGCTCGGCGACTACACGGCCGACCGCGCCGAGCTGCTCGGGCGCGCGGGCGAGCTCTTCGACGACGCGGCCGCGGGCCGGCTGCGCGTGCGGGTCGGCGGGCGCTTTCCGCTCGCCCGCGCGGCCGACGCCCACCGCGCGCTCGAGTCGCGGGCGACGACGGGCAAGCTCTTGCTCGTGCCGGGCTGACGCGCCCCACGGGGCCGTTGGCGCCGCGGCGAGGCCCGGCCCCGAAGGGCGCGCCCTCATTCGGCGGGCGCCTACGCCGAGGCCCCGGACTCGCCGTAGCGCCGCCGCAGCCGGCCGTGGCGGTGCACGAAGACGACCTCGACCGCCGAGCGCACGACCCGGCGCGGCAGCGGCATGCGCGGCGCGAAGGTGAGCGCGTCGCGCACGCGGCAGCTCGAGGCGCCGAGCGGCTCGATCGAGCGCTCGTGCCGCCAGAGCCGCTGCGTCCACGAGGTCGAGGCCTCGACGAAGCCGCGCCCCGGCTCGACGCGGGCGAGCTTGAGGGCGTGCCGATCGTAGGGCAGGACGCCGAAGGCGAGCAGCCAGCAATGGCAGAGCACGCGGTCGGTGGGGGCGCCGTCGAGGGTGAAGCCCTCGGGGGCGCCGGGGAAGGTCATGCGCAGGAGGGGCATCAGCTCGTCGTTGACGCCCTCGGGGCGCGTGACGTCGGCCCAGACGCGCGCGGCGGGCGCGGCGAGGTCGGACGCGATGGCGAAGGTCTCGGGCTCTCTCATGGGCGGTCGCGGGGCGGGGGAGGGGGGCGCGGCGGCGGGGGAGGGGGGCGCGGGGGGGCCGGGCGCGGCGGGCGCGGCGGCGCGCCCGCGGGGGGGGTGCCCCTTGCGCCGGCTCGGCGGGCGGGGCTAAGGAGGGGGCCAAGAAGCCATGGCACATTACGTCGTCACCGGCGGGGCCGGCTACATCGGCTCGACGCTGGTGCCCCTTTTGCTCGAGCGCGGGCACCGCGTCACCGTCGTCGATCGTCTCTACTTCGGCGACGAGTCGCTCGAGCCCGCCCGGCGGGCGCACGGCGACCGGCTGCGCCTCGAGCGCGCCGACGTGCGGCGGGTCGACCCGCGGGTCTTCGAGGGCGCCGACGGCGTCGTCGACCTGGCGGGCATCTCGAACGACCCGGCCTGCGAGCTCGACGAAGAGCTCACCACGAGCGTCAACCTCGAGGGCTCGCGCCGCACCTTCCGGCTGGCGCACGCGGCGGGGGCCGAGCGGGTGGTGTTCGCCTCGTCGTGCAGCGTGTACGGCCACGGCGAGGGCCTGCGCCTGACCGAAGAGTCGCCGCTGCACCCGGTCTCGCTCTACGCGAAATGCAAGGCCGAGGCCGAGAAGAGCCTGCTCGAGCTGGGCCGCACGACGAACCTGTGCGCGACCTCGCTGCGCTTCGCCACCGTCTTCGGGCTCTCGGCGCGCATGCGCTTCGACCTGGCGGTCAACGTGATGACGAAGAACGCCTACACCCGCCAGCGCGTGGTGGTCGAGGGCGGCGGGCGGCAGTGGCGGCCCTTCGTGCACGTGGGCGACGTGGCCGAGGCCATCGCCCGCACGCTCGAGGCGCCCAAGGCGCGCGTCGCGGGGCAGGTGTTCAACGTCGGCAGCGACGAGAACAACATTCGCATCTTGAACCTGGCCTACCGCGTGCGCGACGCCGTGCCGGGCACGCACGTCGAGGTCGACGGCAGCGACCCCGACCGGCGCGACTACAACGTGGCCTTCGGCCGCCTCGGCGAGGCCTACGGCTGGCGCCCCGCGCGCTCGATCGACGAGGGCGTCGCCGAGGTGCTGGCCGCGCTGCGCGACGGCCGCGTCGACCCCGACGAGCGGCGCTACTACACCCTGCGCCAGTACGCCTTTTTGGCCGAGGTCGAGCGCACCTTCCAGCACGTGGCCATCGAGGGCCGCGTCCTCACCTGAGGCGATGGCACGGCCATGACGAGGCGCGTCGAGTTCTACCGCCACGACCTGGGCGAGGCCGAGCTCGCCTCGCTCCGCGAGACCTTCGCCGGGCCCTTCCTGACGCTCGGCCCCCGCGTCGCCGCCTTCGAGAAGCGCTTCGCCGCCGAGCTCGGCGCGCCCCACGTCGCCGGCGTCTCGAGCTGCACGCTCGGGCTGCACATGGTGCTGCGCGCCCTCGGCGTCGGCCCCGGCGACGAGGTCGTCACCACGCCGATGAGCTGGGTGTCGACCGCGAACGCCGCGCTCTACGTCGGCGCGACGCCGGTCTTCGCCGACGTCGACCCGCGCACCGGCCTGCTCGACCCCGCCGAGGTCGCCGCCAAGGTGACGCCCCGCACCCGGGCGATCGTCTGCGTGCACCTCTACGGCCAGATGGCCGACGTGCTCGCCCTGCGTGAGATCGCCGACCGGCACAAGCTCTGGCTGGTCGAAGACTCGGCCCACGGCTTCGAGTGCGAGCGCGACGGCCACCGGCCGGGCCAGGTCGGCGACGCCGCCGTCTTCAGCTTCTACGCCACCAAGACGATCACCTCGGGCGACGGCGGCGCCGTCGCCAC
>DASTPP010000396.1:0-61879 GCA_035762175.1 Polyangiaceae bacterium
GTCCGCCGTCGCCGGCCGGGAGGTCGGGGTGCGCGGCGGTGACGTCGCCGAGACGCTGGCCGCGGCGGGTCTGGACGCCGCGGAGTCGCCGTTCCCGGCGCCGCTCGCGCTCAACGTCGTGCCGTGGGCGGGGTCGCTCAAGGACGACGGCTGGTCGTCGGAGGAGCTCAAGGTCCGCAACGAGTCGCGCAAGATCCTCGGGATCCCGGACCTCAAGGTGTCGGCCACCTGCGTCCGCGTCCCGGTGGTCACCACGCACTCGCTCGTGGTGCACGCGACGTTCGCGAGCGAGGTGTCCGTCGACGCCGCCCGCAAGGTGCTCGCCGAGCAGCCGAGCGTGGTGCTGCGCGACGACGCGGCGGCCGGCGAGTTCCCGACCCCTGCGGACGTCGTCGGCGGCGACCCCACCTACGTCGGCCGGATCCGGCAGGCGCTCGACTTCCCGAACACCCTCGAGCTGTTCGTCTGCGGCGACAACCTGCGCAAGGGCGCCGCCCTCAACACCGCGCAGATCGCCGAGCTCGTCGCCGCCGAGCTGCGCGCCGCCGCCGCGGGGTAGGGGGCCCCGGGCGGCGGCCCGCGCCGCTCAGAGGCAGCCGGGCGGCGGGCTCTCGAGGGCGGCGCGCACGTCGGGGCTGAGCTCGGCGTCCGCGACGCTCGCGACGAAGGCCGCCCACGCCGCCTCGTCGCCCTTCACCAGCGAGCGCGCCCGGCACACCGTGAGTTGGTGGGCGAAGTGGAGCGAGGCGCGGTGCAACACCGTGGTGAACGCGTCGAGGCCGGCGGCGTTGTCGGCCGCGGTCGGGCCGGCGATGCGCCGCTGAATGAAGATGAGCGGGAAGGCCGTCTCGAGCATGCCGGTCGAGGCGAGCAGCGCGGCCGTCTTCGCGCGCCAGGCGGGGTGCTCGCCGGGGGGCAGCGAGAACGCGAACGTCGAGAGCGCATTGGACGCGGTGCGGCGCACGCGGCCCGAGTAGCCCTGCTCGAACACCGCCGACCAGATGCTCAGGTTCTCGGCGGGGCTGCCGGCGGAGAACTTCGAGAGGTACGTGATCTCGACCTCGTCGAGCAGCGGCTCGTCGAGGCCGGTGAGCAGCTTCGGCCAGTTGTCCGAGAAGAGCTCGGCGGCCGGCAGCACGTCAGCGCAGGCGTCGTACCCGACGAAGTCGATGCCGAAGGTGAAGGCCCGGCGGTGGCGCAGGGCGCGCCGCGCGGCCTCGACCCAGCCCCCGCCCTCGGACGCCGCCAGGCCGCAGGCGTGCTGCACGGCCACGGCGCGCGCGTCGTCCGAGTCGAGTGCGCCCAGGAAGCCGGCGAACTCTTGGGGCGCCATCGCGGGCAGCGCCCCGCCCTCGATCAGGGCGCCCTCCTGGTGGCCGCCGCCCACCTCGAGGAAGCGCGCCCGCTGCGCCGGCGTGGCGGGCGTGCGCCAGGGCTCGACCGAAGAGAAGTAGGCGTCGAAGCTCGCGGGGTCGACCATGAAGAGCGACCAAGCGGGGTGGATGTCGAGCGGGTCGATGACGAGCAGATCGTCGGGCGACGAGGGCACGAGGTCGGTCGGGACGCCGGGCGCGATGTCGACCGTCTCGACGCTGCCGTCGGCCCGGTGCCAGGCGACGCTCATGGGCGCGAAGAGGGCGCCCTCGGGGTCGTCGAAGGTCACGCGGGCGCCGACCGCGAGCGACTCGACGGTCAAGGCGGGCAGCTCGTAGGCGTCGGTGGCCCGCCGGACCTTCGCGAGCCCTTCTTCGCCGAGCGCGGCGCGGAAGGGCGCGAGCAGGCCCTCGCGGTCGACGGCGCCGAAGCGGTGGTCGTTCAGCACCTGCCGGAGCCCCCCCCAGAACGCGGCCTCGCCGACGAGCGCGCGGAGCTGCGCGAACACCCAGCCGGCGCGGTCGTACGAGCCCGTGTGGTACTTCGCCTGGGGCGGCGTCGAGGTGTCGCGCACCGGCTGGCCCGACAAGATGAAGCGGGCGTCCATGCCGAAGAGCCCTACGCCGTCGCGGTCGAGGTGCGTGCGCGTGCCTTCGTACTCGAGCAGCGTCGCCATGCCCTCCTTGATCCACAGCTCGTCCCACGACGCGACCGTCACCAGGTCGCCGAACCACTGGTGCGCCAGCTCGTGCGTCGTCAACGCGAGGTCGCCCCCGAGGTCGGGGTGCGCCGAGCCGTTCTCGTCCTGAAAGGAGATGCTCGCGTGCTCTTCGCCGCCCATGTCGGGCACCAGCACGAGCGCGTACTTCTCGAAGGGGTAGGCGACGCCGGTCAACCCTTCGAGGGTGCGCACCAGCCGCGCGAGCTCGTCGAGCGTGCCCTTGAAGTCGCCGCGCACGCCGGGCCGGTGCCAGACCGAGAGCGGCAGCCCGTGCGGCCCCTGCTTCTCTTCGACCTCGAACTCGCCGAGCGAGAAGGCCATGAGGTAGGTCGGCAAGGTGTACGCCGTCGCGTACTTCATTCGCCCCTCGACGCAGCCGCCGCCGGTGCTGTCGTCGACGAGGTCGCCGTTGGCGACGAGCCGCTCGCCCGCGCCGACGTGCAGGTCGACCGAGAAGAAGGCCCGGTCGGCCGGGTCGTCGTGGCTCGGCAGCCAGTCGCGCGCCTGCTCGGGCTCGGAGAACGTGTACATGAGGCGCGACGGGTCGGGGTCGCCCGGGCGGGGGTTGAACACGTTCAGCGCCGTGTCCCCGAAGATCGCGTGCGGCGTCGCCGCGTCGTAGTCGATGACGAGCGCGGCGCCCGGCGCGGCGTGCGCGCCGAGCTCGATCGAGAGCGTCTTCGCCGCGGCGTCGGCCGAGAAGGGCAGCGCCGCGCCCGAGGCGAGCCGCACCTCGCGCACGGCGACGCCGCTGTCGAGCACCACCGTCGACGGGGGCGCGTGCGCGGCGCTCAGCGTCACCGTGACCGAGGCGTGGAGCCGGCCCTGCGACCAGTCGAAGTCGCCGACCAGATCGTAGCGCTCGACGTCGAGGCCCGAAGCGATCGCCGCGGCCGCGGGCCGCCCGCCCCGGGCCGCGTGCGCGGCCGCCGAGCGCGCCTCGCCGCGGACGCCCGCCCGGGGGCCGGCGGCGATCTCGTTGCGGACGCCCGCCCGGGGGCCCGCCGACGCCTCGCCGCTACAGCTCGCGACGAGGCCGGCCGAAAGCAACGCCGACGCGACCGCCGAGCCCCCGAAACGCCACGACCTCTGCCCCTTGAACGGTCCCTTGGTCTTCAAGCTACACCTCCATTGACGGTAGGCCGCCTCTGCGCCGTGCCGTTCGTCGTTCGCGTCGCTCGGCGCGGGCCCCCTCGGGGCAGCGCGCCCCGAGGACGAATCGACCCGGCGATGCGACGCGCCGCGCGCGGCACGTGGCGGCGAAGGTGAAGCACGGCCCGTGCCGCGACGGCGCGCCCGGCGTCGAGATCGCTCCGGCGCGCCGCGCAGGCGCATTGCCTACGCCCGACGAGCGTATGGGGCGCGTCGATCGGCCCGGGCAAGCCGGGGCGTTGCCCTCGGGGCGCGGTCGGCCCGGGCGAACCGCAGCGTGGCCCCTCGTCGCGAGGCGTCCGGGCGCGTCACCTCGCGGGGGCGGCCGGCGCGACGAGCGCACGGCAGAGCGCTCGCCCGTGCGCCGCGCCCGCGGCGGTCGGGCCGGCCCGCGACCCCTCCCTTCGCCGGGGCCTCGGGCACGACGGGGGCGGCGCCGTTCAAGACGAACGCGGCGCGGGCCCGCGGCCCCCGGGGGGCTGCCCGGAGCCCGGCCGCAGCAGGTATTCGAGCGCGGCCGACTCGCTCGTGAAGGCGCGCATACGGCCGGCGACCGAGGGGGTCGCCAGGCGCATCATCTGCAACCGCCCGGCCTCGGTCTGCACGAGGATGGCGATCTTGCGGAAGCCGCCGTAGAGCCGGTCATAGTAGCGCGAGACGACTTGCTCGAAGGCGGGGTCGTTGCGCGGGGGCGCGAGGCGCAGGTCGGCGAGCAGCATGTACTCGGGCCGGTGCAAGTGCTCGCACGCGTCGAGCAGGGCCTGGTAGGCGACCTGGATCTCGTACGTCGACTCGTAGCCGGCCCGCGTTCGCTGCCGGCGCACGATCTTGTGCTCTTCGTCGAGGGTGACGACCAAATGGGCGCTCTGGTAAATCTCGCGCACGCTGCCCAAGGTATCACGGCGCCCCCGCGGGCGCCGACGGCCCCCGCGCCGGCCGCCGGCGCGCCGCCGCTTTCGGCCCGGCCGCGGCGTCGCCCCACCTCAGCGGGGCCGGCGGGGGCGCGGGCTCGAGCGAGGGGGCCGGCAGGTACTCGAGCGCGGCCGACGCGCTGGTGAGGGGCGCCCGAGCCGGCGCTCGTCGTCGCCGATGACATCGTGGGCGCGGCGGAAGAGCTCGCGCGCGGTGCCGGACGATGCCACGCCGCGCCCGGCGCCCGCGCGGGATCGCTCAGCCCTTGCCGGTGGCCTTGCGCCACGAGGGGCGCTCGCTGACGCGGCCCCACCAGGCGGCGACGTTCGGATGCGACAGGATCGCGTCCTTCGCCGACGTCTGCGTGACGTATTCGACGTAGGGCATGTAACAAATGTCGGCGAGCGTGAAGGCGTCGCCGAGCACGTACGGCCCGCGGGCGAGCTGCCGGTCGAGCACCTCGGTGGCGGCCGAGAGCTTTTCGCTCGCCTCCGCCACCTTCGCCTGGTCGGGCGTGGCGCCGCGCATCGGGCCGAAGAACAGCTGGTACAAGATGGCCATCGCGTGCGGGGTGAAGTTCGACGTCTCGACGCTGATCCACTGCTCCATCAGCGCGCGGCCCTTGGCATCTTTGGGGGTGAGCGTCGGCCCCGGCAGCGTCTCGTCGAGGTAGCGCAAGATGGCGCGCGACTCGTAGAGCCGGAGGTCGCCGTCTTCGATCGCGGGGATCTGCCCGAAGGGTTGGCGCGCGAGGTGCGGGGGCTGCTTGTGCTCGCCCTTCATGAGGTCGACGACGACCATGTCTGCCTTCGCGCCTTTCTCATCGAGCAGCGTAAGGACTTTGCGGGTGCAGGTGCTCATCGGGTGGCCGAACAGTTTCATGGGCAGCGCCTTTCGTAGGGGCGCGTCGGCCGGCGGCCGCGCGCGGAGGCGCGACCCTAGCAGAGCGGTCGCCGCCGCCGCCAGGGTCGGCCGCCGCCGCGCGGCCCGAGGCCTCCCCGACGCGGAGCGTCTTGTCCGGCGCCGGCCGAAACCCGCCGCGCCCGCCGGTCAGGGGGAGCGCGAACTCTGCCATCCGGGGGCCGCGTCGCCTCGGCCGCACCGCCAGCGCCGGGGGCAAGCTCTGCCGACGCGGGCGGCGTCCCCTCCTGTTGCCTTTGGAGGTGGCGTGAGAGTTGTTTGTAGGTGTTCTGACCATCCCCTCCGTCGGCGGCGCGAGAGCGGCGTGCGGTCGCCCTCGCCGTCATCCTCGCGGGTGCGGCGTGCGGGCGCCCTCGCCATCATCTTCGCGGGTGGCGCGAAAGAGGTACTCGGCGCCCTTGTCGTCATCGTCACGAAAGGTCGTAGGGGTTGCATGTAGGCATGCCTGCCGGCGTTCTCACGGACGCGGCGACGCTTGCACCGACCCGTGGCGAGCGCGTAGCCTTGCGGTGAGGGCGCAACGTTGCCGGGTCACCGGTCCAAGCAGTGGCGTTTGACGATCGAAGACGACGAGGGGGTGGTGTCGCACCACGCTCTCTCGGGCGACCGATGCACCATCGGCCGCGCGCGTGATCGCGATCTCGTGCTGCCCGAGGTCACCGTCTCGCGTCGCCACGCGTACCTCGAGCGGTGGGGCGGCGGCTGGCGCATCGTCGACGAGGGCAGCGACAACGGCACCTTCGTCAACGGCGGCGCCATCACCGGCCCGACCCCGATCGGGGTCAATGACACCGTCCAGCTCGGCGGCTACCGCGTCGGCCTCTCGTCGGGCGAGTCCGGCCGCGAGCTGCCGCCGCCGCCGGCGCCCGTGACGCCGGCGCGCCTGCGGGTCATCGCCGGCCACGACGTCGGGGCCGAGTTCTCGATCGAGCAGAAAGACTTCGTGACCATCGGCAGCGGGCGCGACTGCGCGATCCGCTTCTCGCACGAGAACATCGCCCCGCTGCACGCGACCATCCGGACGGTGCCGGGCGGGCGCTACGAGCTCAGCGACCGCAGCGGCACGGGTCTGCTCTTCGTCAACGGGCGCCCGCTCGTCGGCGAGCAGGTGCTCGAGGGCGGCGACGCGATCAACATCGGCGGCGTCATCCTGCTGCGCTTCCTCGAGCCGAGTCAGTGGCCCGACCCCCGCTACGACATGGTCTCGCACCCCGACTCGTGGCTCTCGGTCGATCTCGTCCCCCCGGACGACCGGCCCACGCTCGAAGAGATCCCCGAGGTTGACGTCGAGCCGCTCGCCGACGAGCCCCTCGTTGTCCTCGAGCTGCCGGACGAGCAGGCGCTTCTCACCAAGACCCCTTACTCTCCCATCCGGCGCATGCCTATCGCCCGCGGGCCGGCCGAGGCCGCCGCGCGGGCTTCGGGCGCGGGCGAGGCGGGCGCCGCCGGCCCGAACGCCGGGGCGAGCGGGCGAGGCGCCGCGACCGGCCCCGGCTCGGGCGCCGTCGAGCAGGGCAGCCCGGTCGGGCGCAACCCGGGCGCCGTCGAGCAGGGCGAGGCCGGCGGGCGCAGCTCGGGCGTGATGGCGCAAGGTACGCCGGTCGGGCGAGGCTCGGGGGTGATCGAGCAGAGCACTTCGGGCGCGGCCGCCGAGAAGGGGGCCGCGGCCGAGCCGCCGGCGGGCGCAGGCGAACGCCCCGCCGAAGACGACACGACGCCGGTGTCGAGCCGAAGAAAGATGCTGGCGACGCTGCGGCGCCTGGCGTCGTGGTGAGCGCGGCGGGCCCGGCCGAAACGAATCGCGTGGCGGCGGTATACGTTCCGGACGTCGCGCCCTCGGGCGGCATCAAGCTGACCGTTTTCGTTCGGTGCGCGAGCCCCGCGGGACAGCAGGCGGCAACGAAGATCGTTCATTCTATCCGCTTCGCCCACCGCTGAGAGGCGACCGCCGGGGCGCCGCCGGGGGGCGCTTTCGCGAGGGCAGGGGCGCCGGGCGGGGGGGCCCGGCGGGCGCGGTGCGGGGTACGTGGTAGGCTCTGTCTGGCGAATGCTCCCGTCGCCCGGCGGCCGATCCGCGGCGCGTTCGACGCCGGCGAAGCGCTTGAAGTCCGGGCGGATTCCGGCGCGCCCCGCCGGCGCCGAACGCTGGCGTCTCGGCCGCCGCGCTCGGTCCGCCTTCGCCAGGCAGAGCCTAGGGGCCGGGCGTTTACGAATTCATGCCACCCCCGTCCGACGAAGGGGTCTACTGGGGTGAGCCCGCCATGCGCCGTTGCTTCCGCCTCGCCGCCCGCGCCGACGCCCGCGACTCGGCCCCGCGGCCCGACCGTTCGGCCTGGGCGCTCGCGCCCTTGCTCTTCGCGCTCGCGTTCGTCGTGGCCTGCGGGGGCTCGCCGCGAGCCCGCAAGCCGGCCGCGCCGCCGGCCCCGCCCCCCGCGCCGCTCGGCCTCGACGACGTCGCCGCCGAGCCCGTCGAGAGCCCGGCCACGGCCGGCCCGCCCTCCGATCTCGTCATCGCCTTTTCGGCGCAGAGCCCCGACACGCTGCTGCGCCTCGCCAAGGAGGCGGCGGGCTCGAGCACGCCCTACCTCGCGAACGTCTCCATCGAGCTTCTTTACCAGCTCGCCCTCGGCCCCGAGCTCGCCGAGCTCGTCGACGCCAAGGCGCCGCTCGACGCCGCCCTCCTCGGCGAGGGCACCGACGGCGACGATCTCGAGACGGTCCTCGCCGTCGGGGTGGTGCCGAACTTCGCCGCGGCGGCGGCCGCGCGGCTGCAGGTCGATCGGCGTCCGAACGGCGCGCTCTCGGTGCGCGCCAAGGGCGACCGCCCCCTCGGACGGCTCGCGGGCATGTGCGAGCTCTGGCCCGCGGCGGGCGCGGTGCCGGCGCGGCTCGTCTGCGGGCAAGAGCCGCGGCTGGTCGGTCGCCTCGGGCCCTACCTGGCGCGCGAGCTCGCGTCCGAGCCGCGCGGCGGCGGCGTGCGCTTCCGCATCGGGCCCGTGCTGCGCGACGAGATGGTCGAGCCCAAGCGCAGAGGCCAGGGCGACGACGCCGAGGCGTTCGGGCGGCAGCTCGTGGCGGCGCTCTTCGACGACATCGACGGCTTCTCGATCGACGCCGGCCTCGACCCGGCCTCGGCGCGCTTCACCTTCACGGCGCACTTCCGCGGCAAGGGCGGCGCGCTCGGCGCCTTCTTGACGGGCGACCCCTCGCGCGCCGGGCCTCCGCCGCGCGAGCTCGCCGAGCTGCCCGCCGACACCGGCGCCGCGCTCTTCGCGGCCGGCCTGAGCGCCGAGGGCGCGGCGCGCGCGGGCGAGGGCACCCTGCGGAGCCTCGAGGCGATGATGCGCAGCGACGACGAGCTGCCCCCCGAGGCGCGCGAGCGGGCGATGGCCGCGCTGAAGGGCGTCGCGTTCACGGGCGGGCCCTGGCTCGCGGCCGCGGGCTACGACGAGGGGGCGGCGCTCGCGGCCGCGAAGGCCAAGGGGGGCCGAGCCCCGGCGCGCGCCGCCCTGCACGGCTGGCAGCTCTACCTGTTCGACGAGCCGGCCGAGCGCTGGAAGGGCGCCCTGCGCACCCTCATCGCGGTCGACCGGCTGCCCGGCAGCGCCGGCCTTTCGACGCGAAAGGCGCCGGCGCCCGCGCCGCGGCCCCCGACGTCGAAAGGCGCCTTCGCCGAGGCGCGGGTGACGCCCGCCGAGGGCCTGCCGGCGGGCTCGGCGCACTTCGAGTACCGCGTGACGCCGGCCCCGAAGCCGGGCGAGCCCGACGCGGCGGCCGAGCGCCCCTACGTCGACCACGTGCTGGTCGTGCCGAGGGGCGACAAGACCTGGGTGGCCGTCGCCGAAGACCCCGCGCTCGCGCGCGCCAAGGTGAAGATCGCGCTCTCGGGCCCGGCGAAGAAGCGCTTCGGCGAGCGCCCCGAGCTCGCCGACCTGCGGGGCGGCCCCGTCGTCTGGGGCGGCTTCATCACCCGGCGAATGATGAACGCCTGGTCGCTGCCGGACGAATGGCCCAAGAAGCCGGCCGAGCTGCGCGACGACCTGCTCCGGCTCGGCGACGCGTCCGACCGCTCGCCCGTGCCCTTCGCGGCGCGCGCCGTGCCCGAGGGGCAGGGCCTGCGCCTCGAGGTGGCGACCCGCGTGGCCCGAGCGACGCTCGAGGTGCTCGTCAAGCAGCCCAACCGGTAGCGCGGAGCGCGCCGAACGTACCGGCCGGAAACCCCCCGTCGGTGCTCTAGGCTCTGTCGGACGAATGCGGACCGAGCTCGGTGGCCGATCCGCACGCCGTCGGGCCGGGCGGGGGGCGAAGGAATCCGCCTGGATTTCGAGCTCCCCGCCCGGCCCGAGGGCGCCGCGGATCGGGCACCGGGCGACGGGAGCCTTCGTCCGACAGAGCCTAGGCCCGGGGCTTGCGTAGCACCCACTGCACGACGAGCGCGGCGACGCGCACGCCGGCCCCGTCTTCGAGCGCCACCTCGACCTCGATCTCGAGTCGGTCTTCGCTGCGGGCCCGGGCGCGCAGGGCCCCGATGTCGCCGCGCACCGTGGCCCGCGCGTCGATGGGCCCCGAGGCCGCCTTCAGGTAGTCGATGTGCGCCGACTTGGCGAGCGGCACGAGCGCGCCGCCCGAGTCGGCGACGAGGCCCGCGATCGCGGCCCCCGAGGCGGCCTCGCCCGCCGTGAAGAGGGCGCCGGCGTGCTGGGTGCCGACGTGGTTCTTGAGCGAGTCGGAGCCCGGCAGGCGCACGTGCCCGACGCCGGGGCCGGCCTCGACCACGTCGAGCCCGAGGTGCTGGTTGAAGGGCAACGAGCCCAGGAAGGCCTTGATCGTCGTAGGGTCCATCGTCAACTCCGTCAGAGGGGGGCGCTCGCCGCGCGCGAGCGGCGCCCGTGGGGCCCGCGGCTGCCCATTCAGCTCGGGCCGCTGCCGCTCGTGTTCACGCCGGCCGAGGCGAGCAGCCAGCGCCGCGCGTCGGCCCAGAGCGTGGTGCGAAAGTGGCTCTTGAACCAGCCGAAGTGGCCGACGCCCTTCACGCCGAGATCGCCCGGGCGCACCGTCACGAGCTCGCGCTCGGCGGCGCGGTAGCGCCCCGCCAAGGCCGCGACCCCCCGCGGCGGCGCGTAGGCGTCGTCGGCGATCGCGATCGCGCGCAGCTTGCCGGCCCAGCGGCGGTAGCCCGCGTCGGGCCGCTCGGCGACGCGCCGGTCGAGCGCCGCCGGGTGCCGCCCCCACCGCGCCCAGTCGTACGCCACCCCCCGGGGCAGATCTTCGCCCTGCCCGAGGGCGTTCATCGGCAGGTAGCCGAACGCGTAGGTGAGCGCCGGCACCCCCACGTACCAGAGCGCCGCCAGGGCCGCCTTCGCCGCGCCGTCCCAGTCGCGCCAGTGCCCCGATTGGGCGCCCACCAGCAGCGCCGAGCGGTAGGGCGGGTCGTTCATCAGCCCGAAGAGCTGCCCGCCGATGCTGTGGCCGACGAAGAGAAGGGGCAGCTTCGCGTGGCGCGGGTCGTCGTCGGCGAGCAAGAACTCGAGCTCGCGCGTCGCGGCGGCCATGTCTTGCTCGCCCCAGAGCGCGAGGCGGGCCTCGGCCTCGCCCACGGGCCCCTTGCGCGAGCCGCCGATGCCCCGGTAGTCGAAGGTCATGGTGGCGACGCCGTGCGCCGCCATCTCGGCGGCGAAGGCCGAGTAAAACTGCCTTCGTACGCCCATCGCCGGGGCGACCAGCAGCTTGGCGACGGGCGGGCGCCCGGCGGGCAAGAACGCGTCGGCCTCGACGCGCACGCCGTCGCGGGTGCCGACGAGGAAGGTCTGCGAGGGGGCGGGCCGCGGGCCGCCGAGCGAGCGCTCGAGCCCCCGGGCGGCGGCGTCGGCGGCGGTCGAAAGGCCCGCCGGTAGGGAAGCGAGGGTGGCTCGGTCGGTCATCGGTGTGCCTCCGGGTCGGGGCGGCCCTCGCCCAATGTCGCCATCGGAGACATCGGGGCGAGGCGGGCCGCCGCGTTGCAATGTACCCAGTGGTGACATTAGCGCCGCGCGCGGCCCCGTCAAGGCCCCCCGGGCTCGCGGCGGGCCCGGGCGGGGCGGCCGCCGCGGCCGGCGAGGGGTGGCCCCGCGGCCAGCGGCTCTGCGGCGAGGGCCCGGCGGGGCGGGGGCTCGCCGGCGGGCGAGGCGGCCCGGCGGGTCGAGGGGTCTGCGGCGGGCGAGGGGGGCCCGGCAGGCCGAGGGGTCTGCGGCGGGCGCCGGGGCCGGGGGGGCGGCGGGTCAGCGGGGCCGGAGCGCGTCGACGACGCCAACGACGACCGGGCGCACGACGGTGTCGACGTAGCGGGCGACGTGCCGGTCGGAGAGCGGCACCCGGCCCGCGAGGTGCAGCGAGGCGAAGCCGTGCACGGTCGACCAGAGGGTGATGCCGGCGTCGCGGCGGGCGAGCGGGGGGGCGTCGGGCCCGGCGAGCTTCAGCTCGTGCGACACGACGCGCAGGGTGCCGCGCACGGCGGCCTCGAGCGCGGGGAAGCGCTCGTCGGCGTTGAGCCGCGGGCCGAACATGATCTGATAGCGGGCGCGCTCGCGGCGGGCGAAGCGGACGTAGCCCTCGCAGAGCACGACGAGGCGGTCTTCGGGCTCGCACGCGCCCGAGCGCTCGATGGCGCCGCGCATCTCGGCCTCGAGCTCGCGGTAGCCCTCTTCGGCCACCGAGGCCAAGACCGAGCGCTTGTCTTCGAAGTGGCGGTAGACCGCGCGGTGGGTCACGCCGACGCGGCGCGCGGCCTCGCGCAGCGTGAAGCCCTCGACGCCGAGCTCGGCGAGAATGACGACCGCCGCGTCGAGCACGGCGCGCCGCAGATCGCCGTGGTGGTAGGTGGCGCGCGGCTCTTCGTCGGGCGGGGGGGGCGAGGGGCACATGGTCGGGCCTTGGCCCATACTATCGCAGGGGCCCGCCGGCCCGGGGCTTCCGGCGCGGCGTGGCGGGCCGTGGCGCGCCCGGCCGGCGGCCGGGGGGGCACCTCGAGCTGGCGCGGGCGTGGGCGGGCGACGACCCGGGGCGCGCCCTCGCCAACCTCGACCGCGCCGAAGCGCGCCTCGCCGTCGCCGGCGCGGGCGTCTGGCTCGAGCGGGCGGCCGCGCTGCGCCGCGCCGGCCTCAGTTGTTGACGCCGGAGTAGAGCTCGGTTCGCGAGGCCTTGTCCCAGGTGTCCCAGGGGTCGGTCTCGTCGATCGAGTCGGTGCTGACGGTCAGGCTGACGTTGGCGCAGCGCCCGTCGCTCGGGTTGCAGGGCGCGCAGCCGGAGTCATCGGACACGATCGACGAGGGCCAGCTGTAGATGACCGAGTTGCCGGGGCCGATCGAGGCCGTCCAAGAGTGCAGCTGCACGTCGATCTGGCAGATCTTGGGGGCCCGGTGGGGCCAGAACTGGTTGCCCGAAGGGTTGACGTCGTTCGGGCAGAAGAAGCCCTCGCAGGGGTGCCCGCTGATGACGCAGTAGTTGCTCTGGCCCGGCGCGGCCGGCGGGCAGTACGCGTACGAGCCCTTGAGCGTGGCGCGCACGCCGGTGGCGGTCTGGGGGCCGTCGTTCTTGACGGAGGCGCTCGCGCCCGTCTTGGCGGCGTTGAGCGCGATGTCGGTGACGTGCAGCTTCTTGCCGGGGTCGGGCACGGGCGTGCTACCGGTCACGCGGACAGACGTGTTCTGCGTCAGCGAGACCGGCACGCCGTTCAAGAAGATCTGGCGCCGGCCCTTGGCCGTGACACGAAGCTGCGAGAAGCCCGAGCCGACGGGCACCGAGGCGTCGACGTCGCAGTACGTCGTGGGGAACTCGCCCCCGGTCGTGCGGACCACGCCGGTGACGTTCTGCTCGCCGATCTTGCTCCAGGTCGCGGTGAGGGCCGAGTACCCCTCGACGGTGAACTCGAGCCCGTACGACGCGCAGGCCGAGGTCGTGGTCTTGTCGTAGGCGGCCGGCACGCTGACGCCCACCGCGCCGTTGGTCAGGCCGAACGAGTCAGAGACCTTCACGCGGAAGGGGCTCTTGAGCTCGTCGTCGGTGGCCGACTTCGAGTTCCAACCCGGGTCGAGGTTGATGTACGCGTCGTACAGGAGCACGGGGGTAGGCCCCGGAATCGGCGTGGGGGTCGGCGAGGGGTCGGTGCCGAATTCGGCGGCCTCGAGGCCGCTCTCGGCCGACGCCGACGCGTCACCCGCGTCGGCGTCGAGCTCGGCGGCGGAACACCCGTAGGCCGCCGCCGTGCCGAGAGCCAGAAGTGCCCCGCGGCCGAGAAGCCGCCCGGCGATGCCAGCCCGATTCGCGCGTACGATGCTCATGAACGATGACCCTCGCTCGATAAAGAGGGGCGACGCCCCTCGGTCGTAAAGAGGGGCGACGCCCCTCGGTCGTGTTGTCGCCGGCGCCCGCGGCGTCGCGTCCCCCGCTCGATTCTGGGTGCGCGGCGAGGCGAGGGGTTCTGACATCGGCCGGGGGCGAATCGCGATGGGGCCCTAAAAAGGTGGTGGCGGGGCGGCCGGCCCCGCGAACGCGCCGCCTCGCGGGGGCCGGCGGCCCCAATTGCCTTGCCCGGGGCCGGGCCCGTCGTACCCTGCCGCGCATGCGCGCCGCCCTCATGCATGCGTTCGAGCAACCCTTGACCGTCGGCCCGGTGCGCGACCCCGCGCTGCCCCCCGACGGCGCCATCATCGAGGTGCGGGCGACGGGGCTCTGCCGCAGCGACTGGCACGGCTGGGTGGGCCATGACGCGGCCATCCGCCTGCCGCACGTGCCGGGCCACGAGTTCGCGGGCGTCGTCGCCGCGGTCGGCCCCGAGGTGCGCGGCGTGCGGCCGGGCGACCGCGTGACCGCCCCCTTCTGCTGCGGCTGCGGGCGCTGCGAGCCCTGCCGCCAGGGCCACACGCAGATCTGCGACGTCGACTACCAGCCCGGGTTCAGCGCCTGGGGCTCGTTCGCCGAGCTCGTGGCCGTCCCCGCCGCCGACCTCAACTGCGTGCGCCTGCCCGAGGGCCTCGCCTTCGACGAGGCGGCCTCGCTCGGCTGCCGGTTCATGACCGCCTTCGCCGCCGTGACCGCGAACGGGGGCCTGCGGCCGGGCGACTGGCTCGCCGTGCACGGCTGCGGCGGCGTCGGGCTCTCGGCGCTGATGCTCGGCAAGGCGATGGGCGCGTCCGTCGTGGCCGTCGACGTCGAGCCGCGGGCGCTGGCCTTGGCGCTCGAGCTCGGCGCGGCGCACGCCGTCGACGCCCGGGCGGGCGACCCGGCGGCGCAGGTGCGCGAGCTGACCGGGGGCGGCGCGCACGTGTCGATCGACGCGCTCGGCAGCGCGGGCACCTGCGCCGGCTCCGTCCGGTGTTTGCGCAAGCGCGGGCGCCACGTCCAGGTCGGCCTGATGGTCGCCGGCGACGCCGAGGCGCCGGTGCCCATGGCCCGAGTCATCTCGTACGAGCTCGAGATCGTCGGGGTGCACGGCCTCGCGCTGCGGCACTACCCGGCGCTGCTCCGGCTCGTGGCCGCCGGGGCGGTGCGGCCGGGGCGCTTGATCAAGCGCCGAATCGCCCTCGACGAGGCCCCCGCGGCGCTCGCCGCGATGGGGCGAGGCGGCGCCGAGGGCATCACCGTCATCGACCGCTTCTGAGCCCGGGCCGAGGGCGCGCCCCGGGCTGCCCCCGCCCGGGCGGCCGCGGCGGCGGGGCGACCCCGCGGTCGGTCGCACTCACCCCTTGCGCGCCGAGGGGCGGTTGACGCACGCTGAGGCCGCGCGCCGCCCGCCCGGCGTTTGACGAGGTCAAGCGTGTCGAACCGCCTGAACGAAGCCGACTTCGAGACCATGGTGTCGTCCTTCTCGCCGGCCGTCCAGGGCCTGGCCCGCGGGTCGCGACGGCTCTTGCTCGACGTGCTGCCCGAGGTCTTCGAGGTGGTCTGGGGGCGCCAGAAGACGGCGGGCTACGGCACCGGGCCGAAGAAGATGACCGAGCACTTCTGCTGGATCGGGGCCGCCAAAAACTACAGCCAGCTCGGCTTCTTTTACGGTAGCGAGCTGCCCGACCCGGCGAAGCTGCTCGAGGGCACCGGCGCGCGCCTGCGCCACGTGAAGATTCGCTCCGAGGCCGATCTGAAGAACCCCGCGCTGCGGAGGCTCGTCGAGATCGCCGTCGCGCACCGGGTCCCGCCGCCGCGGCCCTTGGGGGCCGAGTCGGGGCCCGAAGGGGCGACCGAAGCCGCAAAGCCTGGGGGCCAGGCGAAGGCGACGAAGGCGGCGGCCGAGGCGACGAAGGCGGCCAAGGCCGGGGCGACGAGGGCGGGGGCGCAGTCCGAGGCGCCGAAGCGGGCGGGCAAGGTGGCCGGGGCAACCGCCAGGGCACCGACCGAGTCGACGAAGGCCGGGGTGAAGGCGACGAAGGCGGCAGACGAGGCACCGGCCAAGGCGACGAAGGCGGTGGGCAAGGCACCGGCCAGGGCGACGGGGGGCGCGACGAAGGCGGCTCTGGCGGGGGCGAAGCGGGCGGCAGAGGGGTGGGCTGCGAGGGTCGCGAAGGCGACGAGGGCGGTGGCCAAGAGGCTGGCCGCGAGGGCAGCGAAGGGCGAGGCGGAGGGGCCCGCCGCGAAGGCGACGAAGGGCGAGGCGAAGGCGCCGGCCGCGAAGGCGACGAAGGGGGCCGCCGCGAAGGGGGCCGCCGCGAAGGGGGGCGCCGCGAAGGCGACGAAGGGTGAGGCGAAGGCGCCGGCCGCGAGGGCTGCGGGGGGCGGGGCGAAGGGGCGGGGGGCGACGGTCGCGAGGGGCAAGGCGAAGGGGCCGGCGGCGAAAGGCGGGGGGGGCGAGCGGGGGCGGTCCGGGCAGAGAAGTAGTTAACCCCCTGAACGAACCGGCCCGCCGCGGGGCCCGTCGCGTGCGACGGCGTCAGCGTCGGGGCGCGCGTGCCGCGACGGGCGGGGTTCGCGGCGCGTAGCGGCCAGCACGCCGGGCCTTCGGGCGTGGCCGGTCGGCAAGGCCGGGCCCGGCGCTACCACATCGTCGCCGCGGCCCGCGCGGCGGGCGCGCCTCGCATTGCCGATGCGCACCAGCGCCGAGGGCGGGTAAGATTGACGATATGCGTTCTCTCGTTGCTCGCTTTTCTGTAGCGCTCCTCGCCGCGGCGCTCGCGGCGTGCGCGCAAGGCCGGCCGGCGCCCCGGGCCCCCGCCCCCCCCGCGGCCCCCGAAGCCGCGCCCCCGCCGCCGCCCCCCCAGGCGCCCCGCGCCGAGCTGCCCCTCGGCGGGCGCGAGCTCTTCCCCCGGTATCGCCTCGTCGGCTTCTGCGGCACGCCGGGCGCGCCCGCCCTCGGCGAGCTGCGGGGCGATCTGGGCGAGAAGGCCAAGGCCATCCGCAAGTATGCCGAGAAGTACGGCGACGGCCGCGAGATCTTGCCGACCTTCGAGCTCATCGCCGTGCTCGTCCTGGGCCTGCCGAACGACGGCAAGTACCGCCGCCGCGTCGACTTCAGCGTGGTCGACAGCTACCTGGCCGCCGCGCGCGAGGCGAAGGCCCTGCTGTTGCTCAACATCCAGCCGGGGTTGTCCGACTTCATGACCGAGGTGAAGCACTTCGAGAAGTACCTGCACGAGCCCGACGTCGGCGTCGCGCTCGACCCCGAGTGGGCCATGAAGCCGGGGCAGAAGCCCGGCGAGTACTACGGGCGCACCACCGGCGGGGTCATCAACGAAGTGGCCGAGTACATGGCGGCGATCGTCGCGCAAGACGATCTGCCCGAGAAGGCCCTCGTCTACCACCAGTTCACGCGCGCCTCGCTCAAAGATGAGGCGGCCATCACGCCGCACAAGGGCGTCGCCCTCATCAAGAGCGTCGACGGCTGGGGGCCCAAGTGGGCGAAGATCGAGACCTACAACCACCTGGTCAAGACCCTGAGCCCGGGCGTGCACGTCGGCTTCAAGCTCTTCTTTTATGAAGACACCCTCAAGGGCGGCAAGGTCATGACGCCCAAAGAGGTCTTGGCGCTGCTGCCCGAGCCCGAATACGTGATGTACGAATAGGCGCCCCCCCCGGCGGCGCGTCAGTTCGCCTCGATCTTCACGTCGTCGACGGCCGCCTCGACCAGGCTGGCCGTCGAGGCGTCGGCGGCCTCGATCACGATGCGCACGGTCTGCCCGGCGAACGGGCTGATGTCGACCGAGGTCGACTGCCAGGCGGCGTCGTCGCTCGTGGCGGCCCCGAGCTCTTGGAAGACCGTCTGGGTGGTGGCCCCGGCGACCTTCACGCGGAAGAAGTCGGCCGAGGACGAGTTCGAGCTGTGCGAGAAGTAATAGAAGAACGAGAGCGTGAGCGCCTTGCCCGCGGGCAGGGCGATGGCGGGCGAGCGCGCGCTGGTGACGCCGCCGTCGAGGTCGAAGGCGCCGGCGCTGGTGCCGGCGCGCCCGTCGGTCACGAGGTCGAACGAGCCGCTCACGGTCGTGCCGAGCTGGCGGGCGCCGCCGTCGCTGGTGGGCTCGGGGTCGGCGCGGCCCCAGGCGCCGGTGGTCGCGGTGTCGGCGCCGCTCGGGTTGGTCGTCCAGCCGAGGGCTTGCTCGAAGTCGTCGGCGAAGACCACGGCGGGGCCGCCGTCGCCGGTCACGGTCACGGCCACGTCGTCGGTCGCCTCGGCGGCGCCGTCGAAGACGCGCAGCCGGAAGGCGTAGGCGCCCGCCGTCGCGGGCGTGAAGCTCGGCGTCGCGGTGTTGGCGCCGGTGAGGGTCACGGCGGGGCCCGCGGTCTGCGTCCACTGGAAGGTGAGCGCGCTCGGGCCGCCGTCGGGGTCTTGCGAGGCCGAGCCGTCGAGCCCGATCGTGGCGTTGACGAGCCCGGCCTCGTCGGCGCCGGCGTTCGCCACCGGCGGCTGGTTGCCGCCCCCGCCCGCCGTCACGTTGCCCGTCACCACGAGGGCGAAGGGCTGGGCGCCGCTCGGCACGTTGAAGGCGTTGACCGTGACCGTATAGGTGCCCGACGCGGGCGCGTTGATCAAGACCTGCTCGAGGTTGTTCTTGCGGTCGGCGCTGCCGCCGGCGACCGAGGCGCCGCCCGAGAACACGTTGCCCCGGAAGGTGCCGGTCGGGCCGGTGACGACGAGGTCGAGATCGTTGTTGAGGTTGGGGTTCGCCGCGGGCGTCGAGGGGAAGTCCGTCCAGGCGAGGGTGACCTTGAGCGGCTCGCCCGCCTGGGCCGAGAAGGTGAAGGTCTTCTGCTGGCCGGCGCCGCCGAGCGGGAAGCCGGCGTCGTCGGCGGCGAAGAGCTTGCGCGCCTGGCCGGGGAAGAAGAGCGAGTTCTCGAGCAAGATGCGGCCCCAGCCCTGGCAGTTGCCGGGGATGGCGCCCGCGTTCGCCATCTGCGTCGCCGAGTTGATCAGCGTCGCCTTGACGAGCGCGGCCGAGGGCGTGAAGCGGTCGGCGAGCTGGGCGGCGCCCGTGGGGTAGAAGCCGTCGGTGTAATACTGCCGGATGAGCGTGGCGAGGCCGGCCGCGGCGGGCGCCGCCATGCTGGTGCCGCTCGAGCTGGTGGTGGTGCAGTTGTTGGTGGTGACGCTGAAGTCGGAGCGGGCCGAGATGATGCCCGAGCCGGGGATGGTGACATCGGGCTTGACGCGGCCGTCGCTGGTGGGCCCGCAGCTCGAGAACGAGGCCATCGAGTTGGCCGAGGTGCCCCGCAGCGTCGCGCCCACCGACACCGTGTTCTTGGCCGTCGAGGGGCTGCCGACCGAGCCCGTGCCCGGGCCCGAGTTGCCGGCGGCGAACACGATCAAGAAGTCTTTGTGGTTCCACGCGAACTCGTCGACGTCTTGCGACCCCGTCGAGTAGTTGTTTTGCACGGTGGCGTTCTCGTTGTCGCCCCACGAGTTGGTGTGAATGCGCGCGCCCTGGTCGTAGGCCTGCTGAAAGAGCGGGTTCAGGTCGACGACGGCGCAGCCGAGGCCGGGGCAGTCGGCGCAGTTGTCGGTCTGAAAGCCGCAGTCTTGCGCGACCAGCTTGGCCGCCGGCGCCATGCCGTCGCCGGGGTCGCGGCCGATGGGGTTCGCGAAGTTGTCGCCCGCGATGGTGCCCCCGACGTGCGAGCCGTGGCCCTGCGTGTCCCACTCGGACGACGACACGCCGCCCGAGCACTCGTTCGACCAGAGGAAGTCGACCGCGATCAGCTTGCGCTGCGCCGGGTCGGTCACCGTGCCGCCGTTGCACTCGTTGCGCGGCGGCAGCCCCCGGCTCGGGTCGCGGAAGAAGCACGAGTCGGCGTCGATGCCGGTGTCGATGAAGCCGACGACCTGCCCCTCGCCGTGAAGGCCGCGGTCGAAGACGGGCGTCGTCTGCCCGCCGCTCAGGCCCGACTGCCCCACCCAGACCGTCGTGTCGTTGTAGAGCACCCGCCGCCCCTCGACGTCGACCCAGAACACGTCGGGCAGGCGCGCGAGCTCGTCGGCGACGGCGCCCACCCGCGAGGCCGGCACCCGCAGGCGCACCCGCGAGAAGAGCCCGCCCGCGTCGGCGCCGACCACCTCGGCGCTCGCCGCCGCCCGCCGCGCCACCCCGTCGAGGTCGGCGTCGGGGTAGACCGTCACCATCACCGTGCGCGCCGAGGCGTCGCCGTCGGCGGCGGCGAGAGCCGAGATCTCGCGGGCCGCGCGCGACACCTTGTACGCGGGCTCGTAGGCGCCCGTCCAGGCCGCGCCCACCTCGGCCGCGCGCACGCCCGGCGCCGCCCGGACGAGGAAGGTGTCGTGCGGCAGGTACGCGTAGACGCGCGCCACGCTCTGCTCGAGCGCCCGTCGCTGCTCGGACGTCACCGGCGCGCCGAACTTGACGAGCCGGTAGCCGTCGCCGCCCTCGGCGCCGAGCGCCATGGCCGGCGCCGTGCGCGTGTCGATGACCACCGAGTCGAGCGAGATGACGTGCGCCCGATCTTCGGGGCCGACCGAAGACGGCGCCCGATCTTCGAGCTCGGTCGAAGGCGGCGTGGTTTCGTTCGTCCCGACGCACCCTGCGAACAGGGACAAAAGCACGGTCGGAATGCCGCCCAAATGTCTCAGCTTCATCGGAGCCTCCTCAGTGGCGGCGGGACTATAAGAGAAGGTGCCCGAAAAAACGGGAGCTCTTTCCCGGCCGTGGTTTTTCGGTTACGCCCAGCCAATTGCAGCCGCGGCGGAACGTGTGCGCACCCCCCTCGCGCGTGCCCCGGCTCCGCGCCGTCGGGCGTCGACGTCGCGTCGCGTCGCCTTCGCGCGCGTGATTCTCGACGCGTTCGGTATCGACCCCGCGCTCGATTACGCGGTATCGAGCGAGGGCGAGGTCCACGTCGGCTTTCGCCCGCCCCCTACGGCGGCGGGGCCGCGCCGCCGCGGGCCCTCGTGCTCACGTCGCTACCGGCCGGCGCCGCGCCCGTCGTCGAAGACGTCTGTCGCGACGGCACCTGCGGCGTCGGCGGCGTTCGGCCGCCCTGAACCGCCGGGCCCGCCGCGGCGCGCTCGGCGGACGACGTCGGGCGGCGGGGCGCCGGCCGCCGCGTTCGCGCCTTCGCCCGGGCCGTTGCGCGCCGCCAGCCGGGCGCCGATCTCGCGGAGGCGGCGGCGCAGCCCGGCCGGCGCGAGCGCTTCGACGCCCTCGCCCAGGCCCGCGAGCTGGTCGGCGGCGACCTCTTCGCCCTCGAGGGCGAGCTCGACCTCGCGCCAGCCCTCGGCGTCGGGCGGCGCCGCCCGCGCGAGCATTTCGCGGACGGCGTCCTGCGGGATCAAGCGCGGCAGGGTCGCGAAGGCGCGCGGCGAGAGGCGCACGCGGCAGCGGTAGGTGAGCAGCGACGCGTCGAAGGCGGCCGAGGCGGCGGCCCACCACGCGCCGAGGTCGAAGCCCGCGGGGCGGGCGAAGGCCTGGGCGAGGGCCCGCGCGCGGCGGATGCGGCCGACGCGGTACGTCTTGATGGCGCCCCGGTGCCGCGCGACGAGGTACCAGGTGCCCGCCTTGAGCACGAGCCCGAGCGGGTCGGCGCGGCGGCGCGCGGGCCCGTCGCCGTAGAGAAATTCGAGCCGGCGCCCGGCCCAGACCGCGTCGGCGGTCGCCGGCAGCGCCTCGAGCGGCTCGGGGCGGGCGAACCAGCCGGGCGCGTCGAGCAAGAAGCGCTCGCGAATGCGCCCGGCGCGGACCCGCAGCTCGGCCGGCAGGGTGGCGTCGACCTTCGCCCGGGCGTTGGCGGCGACCGCGGCGAGGCCGAGGTCGGCCGCGACCTGCGGCGCCCCCGACAGAAAGAGCGCCGCCGCCTCGTCGGCGCTCAGGCCGTCGAGGCGCGTGCGCCAGCCCTCGACCAGCCGGATGCCGCCGCCCGGGCCCGGCTCGGCCCACACGGGCACGCCGGCCCCGGCGAGCGCCGCCACGTCGCGGTACAACGTGCGGACCGACACCTCGAATTCGGCCGCCAGCTCGGCCGCCGTGGCCCGCCCCCGGCGTTGCAAGACGAGAAGCAAGGCGAGCAGCCGGCTCGAACGCACGGCCGCACGCTAGCAAACATCGTTGCCAGGGGCGGTCAGGGTTTCCGCGGGCCCGGCCCGCGGGGCCCGGCGCGGGCCCCGGGCGCTCAGTTCGGGCAGAGGTCGGGCAGCGCCCCCGCCTCGCCGAGCAGATCGCGGTACGACTCGAAGCGGCGCCCGCCGAAGACCGCGTCGGTGAATTGAAAGAAGAGCCGGCTCTCGAGGGGCTCGACCGCGGCATTCGAATAGGCCTCGGCGTCGGTCGCGGTGTTGCCGACGGCGAAGGCGGGCACGAGCCCCTTCGACGCGAGCTGCGCGAGCTCGCCCGTCTTGAACGAGGCGGCCGACGCGCCGGTGGCGCCCGTGAAGGTCAGCGTCGTGTGCACCACGCCCGGCGGAAAGCCCCGCACGCGCAAGAACTCGCGCGTGCGCAGCCCCAGCCACTCGGGCCGCGCGGTCAGGTAAAAGCGCCGGTAGCCGCGCGCCGCCCACGCGGTGATGACCTCGGCCGCGCCGTCGTTCGCCTCGGGCAGGTCGCCCGTCAGCAGGTCGCCGAACTCTTCGAGCTCGGACGTCGTCAGCGTGCCGTCGACGTCCGAGACGATGACCGGCGTGCCCGGCTTGACGATCTCGACGAACGACTCGGCCGTCGTCAGATCGCCGCCCACCACGAAGTGAAAGCGGTGCCGGCCCTCGCCGAGGCCCAGCGCCGCGGGCACGGGGAAGAACACCCAGCCGCCCGTGTCGGCCACGCCCTCGACCGTCGGGTGCTCGCCGTCGTCGGTCGTGCGCGCCGTGCCGAGCGGCTCCCAGGTGTCGCCGCAGTCGCGCGCGAGGTAGACGTCGACTTCCTCGTCGTGAATGTCTTTGTCGGTCGGGCCGTAGGCAAACTTCGCGATCGCCCAGACCTGGTCGCCCGGGTTCAAGAACAGATCGCGCCCGCGGTGGCGCTGGGTGCCCAGCGCCGCGGTCGCGCTCGACTCGAAATGCGCCCAGTCGCGCACCGGCCCCGGGTCAGGGGGCGCGGCGTCGCACGCGCGGTCTTCGAAGCAGGTGATCATCGCCCCCCCGCCCGCCGAGCCCCCGCCGCCGCCGGCGCCCGCCTGCGGCGCCGAGCCCCCGCCGCCGCCCGAACCGCCCCCCGGCCCCGAGCCCCCGCCGCCCCCCGCGCCGCCGCCCCCTGCCCCCCCCGCGCCGTTCTGGGGCGCCGGCGTCTCGTCGCCGTCGCCCCCGCCACCGCAGCCGCCGAGCGCCAGGGCCGCTACGAACGCGAGGTAGGCCAGCACTCGGACGGGTGCGTAAACGTCGCTCATGAGGCATGAATGTCGCACAATTCTCGTGCGGACGCGAGCGCGTTTGCTTCGCGCCCCGCGGCGCGCGGGGCGGCCGGCCGCGGCGCGAGCGGGGGCCGCGGCGCCGCGCCCCTCGGCGCGCGGTCGCGCCGGTGCGCCGGCCGTTGCTTCGGAATGAGTATCGTGAAGATGCTTGTAAGCGCGTACCAGAGCGGATACTCCCGGGTGCCATGGTCGCGACCCCCGAGCCCGGCGCCCGGCGGCGGGGCGCCGGGCCCGCCCGGCGGGGGGGCGCCGGGGCATGAGCCGGCCGCCGGCGGCCGGCACGTCGATCAAGGGCACGTCGCTGCTCGGCATCTTGAAGGCCATCGAGCGGGCGTACGGCGAGGCGGGCCTGCGGGCGACGCTCGACGCGGCGCCGGCCGAGATCCGCGACGCGTACCGCTACGGCCAGATCGTCTCGGTCGGCTGGTACCCCACGAGGTGGTACTGCGACGTCCACCGCGCCGCGCGGCGCGCCTTCGGCGAGGGCAGGTCGCTGCCCTGGCGGCTCTCGCACGACGCGGTCACGCGCGACTTCCGCGGCATCTTCCAGGTCGTCGTCCGGCTGCTCTCGCCCGAGATGGCGCTCCGGCAGGCGCCGCGGCTGCTCCTGCTCTATTGCAAGGGCGGCACCGTCGAGGCCGTCGAGGCCCGGCGCGGCTACGGGCGCCTGCGCTTCGAGGGCTGGCCCGACTACGACGAGAACCTGTGGTCCGACCTGCAGGGCGGCGTCGTCGCCTTGCTCGAGGTGTGCGGCGCGAAGAACGTGATCACGCGGGTGCTCGCGGGCGGCGGCGACCACGACCACCTGGACGTCGAGGCCCGCTGGGGCGAGGGCGCGCCCTGACGCGCCGGCGGGCGGCGGCTCAGGCCGGCCCCGGGCCGCGCCCGGCGAGCTCGCGCACGAGCCCGATCAAGGCGTCCGGGTCGACCGGCTTGCTGACGTGGCGCGCGAAGCCGGCGTCGAGGGCGCGCCGCCGGTCGGCCTCGCGCGCGTAGCCCGTGAGCGCGATGGCGGGCAGCGTCCGGCCCCGCTCGCCCGCCTCGCGGCGCACCCGCCCGAGCAGCGCGTAGCCGTTCTCGCCCTCGAGGCCGATGTCGCAGACGAGCACGTGCGGCCCCCAGGCGGCGATCGTGGCGAGCGCCTCCCGGCCCGAGCTCGCGGTGCGCACTTCGGCGCCCTCGCATTCGAGCATCGCCTCGAGGAGCAACCGCGCGTCTTCGTCGTCGTCGACCGCGAGCACGCGCACCCCGCGCAGGCCCCCGGCCCCGGCGTCGCCCGCCCCCGGGGCCCCGCCGGCCGCCGCGGCGCCGCCCCCGGCCGGCCCGCCCTCGCCCTCCGGGGCCGGCCCCGCGTACGGCGGGAGCTCGGCGACGACCGTCGTGCCCTTGCCCGGGCCCTCGCTCCGCGCCTCGACGGCGCCCCCGTGCAGCTCGACCAGGTGCCGCACGATCGAGAGGCCCAGGCCGAGCCCTTTGTAGTGCCGGGTGCTCGAGACGGCCTCGGCCTGCCGGAACCGCTCGAACACGTGCGGCAAGAACTCGGGCGCGATGCCGACGCCGTCGTCGCGCACGACGAGGCGCAGCCGCGCCGCGTCGGGGGCGGGCTCGACCGACGCGACGACGTGCCCGCCCGGGGGCGTGAACTTGATGGCGTTGTGCAGGAGGTTCCACGCGATCTGGGTGAGCCGGGCCCGGTCGCCGAGCACCACCGCCCGGGGCGCAGTCTCGCGCACCTCGACCGCGATGCCCTTGGCCTCGGCCGGGAGGCGCAGCGCCTCGGCCGCCTCGCGCACGATCTCGCCGAGCGGCACCGGGGCGCGCTCGAGCCCCAGCCGGCCGCCCAGCGCGCTGCCCACGTCGAGCAGATCGTCGACGAGCCGCGCCAGCACCCGCGCGTTGCGCAAGAGCCGCTCGCAGGCGTCGCGCGCCTGCGCGGGCGAGAGGCGGCCCGCGCAGAGCGAATGCGCCCAGCCGGCGATGGCGTGCAGCGGCGTCCGCAGCTCGTGCGAGACGTTGAGCAAGAACTCGTCCTTCGCCCGGTTCGCCTCCTCGGCCTCGCGGCGCGCCCGCCGCTCGCGCTCGAGCAGCCCCGCCCGCTCGCGGCGCCCCTCGGCGCGCTCGAGGGCGCCGCGCACCGCGAGCGGCAGCCGGGCGTAGTGCCGCGGCGACTTGATGACGTAGTCGTCGAGGCCCGACTTCATCGCCTCGACGGCGATCTCTTCGGTGCCCGTGTTGGTGAACATGACCACGGGCGCGTCGGGGCGGCGGCCCTTGACCGCGCGCAAGACCCGCAGCCCGTCCGACCAGCCGAGCTTGAAGTCCGTCACGAGCACGTCGAAGTCGCCCCGCTCGAGCTCCGCGGCGAGCGCCGCGCCGCCGCCGACCTCGACGATCGCGGCGCCGGGGAAGGCGCGCTCGAGGTGCCGGCGGGCGAGCCGCCGATCGTCGGGGTCGTCGTCGACGTGCACGATGTACGGCCGCCCGCTCACCGCCGCCCCCCGCCGCGCCCGCCCGTGCCCGCCATCAGAAGTACCCGTCGGGGCTTTCGTTCACGTCCAGCCAGTAGGCGTCGATGCGCCCCATGAGCTCGCAGAGCGCCCCGGCGTCGAGCGGCTTGACCAGGTACGAGTTGACGCAAAGGTCGTAGGCCCCGTTGACGTCGGCGCGCTCGCGCGACGAGGTCAGCGCGATGATCGGCAGCCGCCGCAGCGCGGGCTGCGACCGCACCCAGGCGAGCACCTCGAGGCCCGACCGGCGCGGCAGCTTGAGGTCGAGCAGCATCAGCGTCGGCAGCGGGTGGCGCGCGCGGTCGGCGTAGGGGCCCACGCCCGCGAGGTAGTCGATCGCCTCCTGCCCGTCGGCGACGACGTGCAGCGGGTGCGCGAGGCCGGCCTTCTTGTACGCCCGCTTCAGGTGGAACACGTCGTCCGGATCGTCCTCGACCAGCAGCAGCGTGTGCCCGGCGCTCATCGCCCCGCCCCCTCGCCCTCGGCCGCCTCGAGCTCGATCCAGAACCGGCTGCCCCCGCCCGGCGCCCCCTCCACCCCGCTCGCCCCGCCCATGCGCTCGACGCCGCGCCGGACGATCGCCAGGCCGATGCCGGTCCCCGGGTAGGCCTCCTGGCCGTGCAGCCGCTCGAAGACCCGGAAGACCCGCTCGCGGTGCTCGGGCTCGACGCCGATGCCCTCGTCCTCGATCCAGAGTCGAACGCGCCCGCCCCGCCGCTCGGCCGAGACCGTGACGCGCGGCGCGCGCCCGGGCCGCGTGAACTTGAGCGCGTTGCCGACCAGGTTCGTCATCACCCGCACCAGCGTCGCCCGGTGCCCGCGCACCCAGGGCAGGGGCCCCGCCGCCTCGATCGCGCCGCCCGCCTGCTTGCGGTCGGCCTCGAGCACCTCGAGCGCTTCGGCGACCACGTCGCCCAGCGGCACGCGCTTCAGCTCGAACTCGCCGCGGCTGAGCCGGGCGTACTCGAGCAGGTCTTGCACGAGCTCCTCCATGCGCTTCGACGAGGCGACGATGCGCCCCGCGTAGCGCGCGCCGTCCTCGCCCAGGGCGGGGCCGTAGTCTTCGAGCAACGCTTCGGCATAGCTGTGCATGTGTCGGAGGGGCGCGCGCAGATCGTGCGAAATCGTGTGGGCGAACGCTTCGAGCTCCACGTTCGAATCTTGCAAGACCCTCGCCAGCGTGCGCGCCTCGCCCTCGGCCCGCGCCCGCTCGCGCACCTCGCCGGCCAGCAGCTCGTTCGCGGCGCTGAGCTCGAGCGTGCGATCCATCACCCTCCGCTCGAGGTCGGACGCGAGCGCCCGCACCTCGCCCTCGGCGCGGCGCCGCTCGGAGAGCTCGCGCCGCGCGGTGACGAAGAGCGCGCCGAGCAGGAGCAAGCTGAACGCGGTCGAAAGGACCGACACGGCCTGGGCGAGCAGCGTCGCGCGGCCCGACTCTTCGCGCCTACGTTCCAGCGCCCGCTCTTCGTCGCGCCGCACGGCGCTGAGGGCCTCGCGCAGGCGGTCCATGTAGGCCTTGCCCTCACCGGAGAGCACGACCCGTCGCGCTTGCTCGAAGTCACCTTCGCGCCACAGGCGCACGGTGAGCCCGAGCTCGCGCTGCTTGGCCTCGATGAGCGCCGCCACCTCGTCGAGTCTCGGCCCGAGCGTGCCCTCGCGCTCGGCCAGCTCGCGCGTGTGGGCCAGGCGGGCCGCGACGGCGGCCGAGGCGCTCTCGTAAGGCTCCAGGTACTCTTCGCGCCCGGTCAGCAGGTAGCCGCGCTGGCCGGTCTCCGCGTCTTTGACCGAAGAGAAGAGCGTCTCGAGCTCGGCGATGAGCTCGTACGATTGCGCCACGCGACGCTGGTTCGCCACCAAAACGTGGTTGGCCCAAAGCCGCACCGCCGCCATGAACGCCACGATCGCGACGCCAGCGAGGAACGCCGCCCACAGCGAGCGCGGAATGAGCCCGCCCCCGAGCCCCGACGGCCCACGGGCGCCCGCCGGCGCCTGCTCGGCGCCGCCGGCCCGGGGCCGCCCGTCGACGCCCCCAACGATGGAACCCGATTGGCTCATGAAGTACCAAAGTCGTCGGCGCAACGGTGACTGCACATAGTCGGCCAAGGGGGGCGGGCGTCGCCGCCTCGCGCGAAGCTGAGACTCTTCTTGCCCGGCACGCCGCGCGCGCCCGAACGCCCGAACGCCACGGCGCCCGCCGATCGGGGCCCCAGGCGCGGGCGGCGAGCGACGCCGGCCGTCGAGAATTTTACCCGCCGCCAGCCGCCATGCTAGCCCCCCTTTCGCTCGGGACGCGTCGGGCCCACGTGCCCGCGCCCCGCTCGCCGCGAGCGCGGCGATCGATCCGCGCGCGCAGGTCGCGCGCGGCCCGAGCGTGAACCGTGCGCGCCACCGCCGCGGCGGCGCGACGCGAGGCCTTCGCTTTCGGAGGACGGTCAAGTGAACATCGGAATCGTCGGCACGGGGGGCGTCGGGCGTGCCCTCGGCATTCTCTGGTCGGGGCACGGGCACGAGCTCTTCTTCGGCGCGAGCACCGCGGGCGCCGCCCGCGAGGCCGCCGCCAAGGCCGGCGGGCGCTCCGGCGGCCTCGACGAGGCCGTGCGCTTCGGCGACGCGCTGCTCTACACCCTGCGCTCGGGGCCGGGCCCCTCGTCGTGCGCGGGCGCGGCGCTGCGCGACAAGATCGTCATCGACTGCCGCGAGCGGCTGCCCGGCGAGCGCACCAACCCCGTCGAGGCCCCCGGCGCCCGCCTCGTGCGCGCCTTCTTCGAGGTGCCCCAGGAGGCGTTCGACCTCTGCGACGCCGTGCCCCTCTGCGAGTACGGCGTGCCCTTCTTTCTCTGCGGCGACGACGCCGGGGCGAAGGCGGTCGCCGCCTCGCTCGCCGAGCAGATCGGCTTCTCGCCCGTCGACTGCGGCCCCCTGCGCAACGCCCACGTCGTCGGCGCGCTCGGCGGCGCCATCCGCCTGCTCTCCGAGCGCGACGCGCTCGGGCGCGCCGAGCCCCTCGACCCGCTCTTGCTCGAAGCCGCCTGAGGCGGGCCCGGCCGCCCCCGGCCGTCTTTGCAAAAAAGGCTGACAAGCGCGCGCAGGGTGGTGAACCATGGCGATGTGAAGAAGAAGCTCTCGGAGCCGGAGGCGCTCACGCGGCGCAAGGTGCTGAAGGGGGTGGGCGCGGCGCTCGGCGCGGCCGCCGCGGGGTGCGGCGGCGGCGGCGACGACGGCGGCACGCCCGGCGCAGGCGGGGGCGGCGCGGGCGGCGTCGGGGGCGGCGGGGGCACGGGGCCGGGCGGCGGGGGCGGGGGCGCGGGGGGCTCGGGCGGCGGCGTCGCCGGCAGCGGCGGACAGGGGGGCGGCGGGGGCGCGGGGCCCGATCGCTGCGGCGACGAGGGCGGGCTCAGCGCCGCCGAGCTACTCGCGCCGATCGAGACGATCGTCGTGCTTTGCATGGAGAACCGCTCGTTCGACCACTACCTCGGCGCGCTGCGCCTCGTCGAAGGGCGCGCGGTCGACGGGCTGACGGGCCTCGAGTCGAACGCCGACGCGCGCGGCGCGCCGGTCGCCCCCTTCGGGCTGCTCGACTTCACGGTCGCCGACCCGCCGCACGACTGGGACGCGGCGCACGCCCAGTGGAACAACGGCCGGAACGACGGCTTCGTCAAGGCGCACGCGGGCCCCGCCGAGCGCGAGGTGATGGGCTACCACGTGCGCGAGCAGCTGCGGGCGCTCTACGCGCTCGCCGACGCCTCGGCGGTCTGCGAGCGCTGGTTCTGCTCGCTGCTCGGCCCGACCTGGCCGAACCGCCTCTACCTGCACGGGGCGACCTCGCTCGGCAGCGACGGCAACACCCCCGTCTTCGGCTTCACCAGCGTCTTCGAGCTGCTCGACGCCGCGGGCGTCACGCACCGGAACTACTTCCACGACGTGCCCTGGTGCGCCGGGGCGTACTTCAAGACGGGCGGCCTGAGCGGCATCGACACCTTCTTCGAGCAGGCCTCCGCCGGCACGCTGCCGGCCTTCTCGATCATCGACCCGCAGTTCTTCGGGGCGGGCGCGAACGACGACCACCCCGACCACGACATCCAGCTCGGGCAGGCGCTGATCGGCGCGGTTTACAACGCGCTCGCCCTGGGCCCGCAGTGGGGCAAGTGCCTGTTCGTCCTCACCTACGACGAGCACGGCGGCTTCTTCGACCACGTGCCCCCCCCGACGACCGTCGACGAGCGCCCCGCCTTCGCGCAGCTCGGCTTCCGCGTCCCCTCGCTCGTCGCCGGCCCCTTCGTGCGCCGGGGCTGCGCGGTGAGCCGGCAGCTCGAGCACGTGTCGGTGATCAAGACCCTCACGACCCGCTTCGGCCTGCCCTCGCTCAACGGCCGCGTCGACGCGACGAACGATCTGTCGTGCTGCATCGACCCCGCCGCGCTCGCCGACCCGCACCCGCCCGTCACGCTGCCGCCCACCACCGTCTCGCTCTCGCGGCTGCGGGCGCGCGCGCGCCGGCCCCGCGCCCCGCACCACCCCGAGATCTGGGCCGCGGCCGAGGGCGGGCTCATCCCCCGGCACCTCGACCGACGCCGCGAGGGCGACGCGATCACCCGGCGCGTCCTCGAGCACGCGGTGCGGCTCGGGGCCGTCCGGCTCATCGAGTAAGATCGACCCCCCATGCCCCCCCGAACCCACGACGTGCGCTGCCCCAAGTGCGGCGAGACCTACCGGGCAGAGCTCGTCGACGCGATCGACGCCACGCTCGAGCCTGCGCTCAAGGCAGAGCTGCTCTCGTCGCGCCTCTTCGAGCGCGCCTGCCCCGCGTGCGGCGCGCGTTGGCACGCCGCGCGGCCCCTGCTCTACCACGACCGGGCGAAGCTGCTCTTGCTCTGGCTCCACCCCGGCGAGACCACCGACCAGGCCCGGTCGCGGCTGGGCCCCGCCCTCGAGGGCATGATCGAGCCCGACCTGCGGCCCGCCTATACGATGCGGCTCGTCCGCAGCCCCCTCGATCTGATCGAAAAGGTGTTCATCTTCGACGCCGCCCTCTCCGACATGATCATCGAGGTGCTGAAGGTGACCGCCGCCGGCCTCGCGCCCGCCGCGCAAGGGGCCGAGCTGCGCTTCTCACCCACGCACGAGGGCCAGCTCATCGGCCGAGAGCTGCCCTTCGCCGTCGTGCGGCCGGGCGAGAAGGTCGGCCGCATGAGCGTCCCCGGGGCGCACTACGAGCGGGTGGCCGAGCGCTTTCCCGGCATCATGATCGCGTTCGAAGCGGCCAAGGGCGGGCCCATCATGGTCGATCAAGCGTTCGCGCTCGAGATCATCAAGTCGGCCGCCGGCGCGCAGGGGCCCTGAGCCCCCGCCCCCCCGCTCGGCGCCCCGGGGCGCGCCCCCGCCGTCGCGCCGGGCGACGCGAGCGCCGCGGGACTTGTGATACCCTTCGCGAAGGCGCTGCGCCCTCGCGCGGCCGCGCTTCGTGCAGGAGAAGACCCAATGGCGAATCTTTCGCGGCCGCGACTGCGCTGGTTGACCTTGGCGACCTGGGGCATGGTCGCCGGCCTCACGATGACCTCGGTCAACTGTGGCGACGACGACGAGCCGCCGTCGCCCGGCGCCGGCGGTTCGGCCGGCGGCGCGCAGGGCGGGGGCACGGGCGGCTCGGGCATGGGCGGCTCGGGCACGGGCGGCTCGGGCACCGGCGGCGCGTCGACGGGCGGCTCGGCGGGCGCGGGCGCCGGCGGGGCGCCGACCGCGGGGGCGGGCGGCGGCGGCGGGCAAGGCGCGAGCGGCACGCAGCCGCTCGGGGGGCTCTGCGCCAACACCGGCAATTGCACGCAATCGACGGGCGCGGCGGTCTGTTGCGTAGTGCCGGGCTGCTCGGCGCCCTGCGCGTGCACGCTGGCGAGCGAGTGCGAGGGGTCGACGCAGTTTCTGCCCTGCAGCAAGGGCGACGATTGCAACGTGTTCGGCGGGGGTAAGGTCTGCTGCAAAGAGACGCTGGGGTCGCAGATCATGCAGTACTGCACCAAGCCCTCGGGCTGCCAGGGCGAGGTCCTACCCTGAAGGGTTAAAAACGAGCCCCCTCGCCTCGCCGCCCCGCCAGAGCACCGCGCGTGGGGCGTTGCCGAAGCCCTCGAGCCGGACGGCGACGCCGACCACGTCGCCGTTCGGGGCGCTCTAGCGATCGGAGGGCCTGCGGCAGAGGAAGACCTCGTCGAAGTAGCCCTCGTCGACGTCTCGGTCGAAGGTCTCGACCTGAAAGCCGGTGCCCTCGAGGACGTCGACCCAGGTCGCCTTCGAGAAGAGCCCCTCGAGGTGGCGATCGTGCGCCGACCTCATCTCGTTGCCGTCGCGCAGCAAGAATGCATACTCGACGACGTAGGTGTCGTCGCCCGGGTCCGGGTCCCACATCCACTCGAGGCAGCGCAGGGCGCGCGCGCCCTCGTCGTTTTCATGTAGCTCGACCAGCTCTTGAAAGCTCTCGCGCACGCAGTCGGGCGCGAAGATGGCCGCCCCGCCCGGGCGCGTGTGCTCGAAGGCGGTGCGCGCGGCGGCCCGCAGATCGTCTTCGGTCAGCATGTACACGATGGCGTCGTGAATCAGCACCGCGTCGAAGGTGCGGCCGAGGCGCAGCGTGCGCATGTCGCCCTCGAGGTGCTCGCACTCGGGGTTCTGCTCGCGGCTCAGCCCCAGCATCGGCGCCGAGGGGTCGGTGAGCGTGCAGCGCAGGTGCCGCTTGAGGTGCAGCGCGTTATTCCCCGCGCCCGCGCCGAGCTCGAGCAGCGTCGCCAAGGGCGGCTCGATCGCGCGCTTGAACTCTCGCCAGTAATCGGCGGTCTCCTCGAGGTGGTCCTCGGCGGGGTCCATCAAGTGGTACCAGGGCACGAGCTCGCCGTAGAGCAGGGGTTGCACGGCGGTAGGGTACCGCAACGACGCCGCGCTGCGCCGAGAAGTTCGTAAGGTTCGTGGCTTCCGGGCGGCCCGGGCGCCACTCTCGGAGCGAAGGGCGAGCTTACGGGGGCGCTCGAATCGGTGTACGTAATGGGGGGCACGAGAGCAACGCCCGAGGGCTTAGGGTACGCCGCTGCGCGCGGGCCGGGGCGGGGGCGCCGGGGGGTCGGCCCCCGCGAGCGCCTCGCATTCCGAGAGCGCATCGAGCCACCCGCGCGCGGCGTGCGGTCAACAACGAGGTGCGGCGATGACGAGGTTGCATTCGCGAAAACACCGCTGGGGCGCGGTCATGATCTTGGTGGGCTCGGGCGCCGTGCTGGGCGGCTGCGGCGACGACGACGAGCCGGACGGGGGCACCGGGGGGCGGACGGGGTCCGCGAACGCGGGCAGCGGCGGCTCGGGGCAGGCGGGCAGCGGCGGCGGCCAAGCCGGCGCCGGCGGCAGCGGCACCGCCGGCGGCGGCACCGCCGGCAGCGATCAAGGCGGTAGCGCCGGGCAGGGGGGCAACGCCGGCCAGGGCGGCACGGGCGGCGGCAGCGCCGGTGAGGCCGGCAGCGGCAATGGCGGCAGCGGGGGTAGCGATCAGGGCGGCAGCGGCGGCAGCGGGGGCGGTGGTCAGGGCGGCAGCGGGGGCGGTGGTCAGGGCGGCACCGGCGGAAAGGGCGGCAGCGGCGGCGCCGGGGGGCAGGGCGGCGGCCCGCCGAAGGGGCTGACCGCGCTCGCGGCCGGCAGCAACCACGCCTGCGCGCTCGACGACGGGCTCGTGCTGTGTTGGGGCGACAACCTCTCCGGGCAGCTCGGCGACGGCACGACCGTCTCTCGCCGCACGCCCGCCCCGGTGCTGGCGGCGCCCGGGGTCCCGCTGGCGGGGGTGCAGTCGCTGGCGCTCGGCGGTCTGCACAGCTGCGCGATCATGAACGACGGGCAGGTGCGCTGTTGGGGAAGCAACGAGTCGGGCGAGCTGGGCAGCGGCCCGAGCGCGTCCTACTCGCCGTACCCGGTGCCGGCCTTGGCCTCGCCGGGCGTGCCGCTCGCGGGCGTGCAGGCGCTCGCGCTCGGCACCGGCCATACCTGCGCGATCGTGGGCGACGGGCGGGTGCGCTGCTGGGGCTCGAACGACGGCGGCCAGCTCGGCCACGGCGTCGACCCCGAGGTCAGCGAGTCTTCGCCCTACCCGGTCGAGGTCCTGTCCGCGCCCGGGGTGCCGCTCGCGGGCGTGCGGGCGATCGCGGCCGGCGACGCGCACAGCTGCGCGGTGCTCGACGACGGCGGGGTGCGATGCTGGGGCGCGAACTTCTACAACCAGCTCGGCAACGGCACCTTCACCCCTTACGAGACCATCCCGACGACGGTCTTGTCCGACGTCGACCTGCCGCTCGCGGGCGTGGTCGACCTCGCGGCCGGCTTCTCGCACGGCTGCGCGCGCCTCGCCAACGGGCAGGCGCACTGCTGGGGCTACGGCGAAGAGGCGCTCGGCAACGAGAGTCCCTTCGGCTACTACGCCCTGCCCGTCCTCGACGAGGGCGGGGCGCCGCTCGCGGGCGTGGCGGCGCTCTCGGTCGGCACGTTCAACAGCTGCGCCCGGCTCGAGAGCGGGGCGGCGCGCTGCTGGGGGCTCAACGAGCGGGGCGAGCTCGGCGACGGCTCGTCGCGGCGGCGGGGCCGCGCCGCGGCCGTCGAGCGCTCGCCCGGCGTCCCGCTCGCCGGCGTGCAGGCGCTCGCGATGGGCGCCGCCCACGCGTGCGCCCTGACCGGCGCGGGCGAGCTGCTCTGCTGGGGCGACGACACGGCCAAGCAGATCGGCGACGCCTCGCCCGAGCCGCCCGGCTACGCCGTCGCCGCCGAGTCCGCCCCGGGCGCGCCCCTCGTGGGCCTGCGCTCGGTGGCCTTCGGCAGCGACCACGTCTGCGCCCGGACCGAGCAGGGCGAGGTGCTCTGCTGGGGGCGCAACCACGAGGGGCAGCTCGGCGACGGCACGACCGACGACCGGGCCCGGCCGGCCTTCGTCGAGACCTCGCCGGGGGTGCGCCTCGGCGGCATCGTGGCCCTCGCGCTCGGCCCGGCGCACAGCTGCGCCGTGCGCGGCGACGGCCGGGCCGTCTGCTGGGGGCGCAACGCCGAGCAGCAGCTCGGCGCCGGCAGCCTGAAAGACTTCGAGCCGCGCCCGGTGCTGGTCTCGGCCTCGCCCGGCGTGGCGCTCACGGGCGTGCAGTCGCTCGCGCTCGGCGACGGCCACACCTGCGCCGTCGTCGCCGGCGGCCAGGCGCGCTGCTGGGGCGAAGGCTACGACGGCCAGCTCGGCAACGGCGAGCCCTCCACAGTGGCCCCGTACCCGGTGGTCGTCCTCGCCTCGCCGGGCGTGCCGCTCACGGGCGTGCGCTCGCTCGCGCTCGGCAACGACCACACCTGCGCGGCCTTGACCAACGGCGAGGCGCGCTGCTGGGGTTCGCACGTCTTCGGCCAGCTCGGCGACGGCTCCGAACCCGACTTCGACAACGAGTCGGCCTTGCCGCTCGTGGTCGTGACCGAAACGGGAGAGCCGCTCGCGGGCGTCGAGGGCGTGAGCCTCGGCCAAGACCACAGCTGCGCGACCTTGAACGACGGCCGGGCGTACTGCTGGGGCGCGAACTGGGTGTCGCAGCTCGGCACCGGCTCCTTCTTCGAAGAGGCCTTCGCCCAGCCGGTCCTGAGCTCGTTCTCGGGCGGCCCCCTCACCGGCGTCGAGGTCGTGGGCGCGGGCGCCGAGCACACCTGCGCGCTCGTGAGCGGCGGCGCCGCGCGCTGCTGGGGCAACAACCTCCAGGGGCAGTTCGGCGCCAGCTCGGACAACCCGATCGTCGACTTCCCCGCGCCCATCTTGGCCTCGCCGGGCGTGCCCCTCGCGGGCCTGACGTCGATCGGCGCCGGCCGCTACCACGCCGGCGCCCTCTCGGACGCGGGGATGGCGCTCGGCTGGGGCGCCAGCCGCTACGGCCAGCTCGGCAACGGCACCTCGCAGCACCGGCCTTACCCCGTCCCCGTCGCCTTGCCCTGAGGCGCCCCCGGCGGGGCCCGTCGCGGGCCCCCGGCGCCGGTCGGGGGCCCGAGGGGGCGACTAAATAAACCGTGGCCCACCGGGCGAGCAGCTCTTCGATCTTCGCCCGCAGCTCGGGCCCCACCTTGCCGAGCTGCTGGCGCAGGGCGTCGGCCCAGACCTCTTCGTAGCCCCGGGCGAGCGCGAGGTAGTCGTCTTCTTCGGCGAGCGCCTCGTCGAGCAGCGCCGAGAAGGCGATCGGGTTGTGCGCCCGCAGCGCGTCGAGCGCGTGCCCGAGCCGCTCGGGCGAGGACTCGGCGAGCTTCTGCAGCGGCACGCGGGCGACGGCGGGGCCGCCGCGGGCCGCGCGCGCGAGGAACGCGTCGCTCGCCGCGTCGAGCAGCGAGCACACGAGGAACACGCCGCGCGGCGTCAGCGGCGCCGCCTCGACCTGCGCCGCGGCCTCGTCCCTCGGCAGCGAGCCCTGGTCGACCAGGTTCTTTAGCGCGAAGGCCGCGGCGAGCGCGATGTCGTCGTCGCCCCCGAGCAGCGCGAAGAGCCGGTGCGCCACCCTCCGCCCGACCTCGGGCAGCTCGCCGAGGCGGTGGACGGCGCACCAGCGCACCTGCGGCGAGGGGTCGTCGAGCGCGGCGACGATGTCCGGGCCGAACTGCCGGGCGGCCAGCTCGCGGTCTTCGGGGAAGGCGCGCACCGCCTCGATGCGAAGCTCGACATGCGACTCGCCGAACGCCCGCTCGACCGCCCGCACCACCTCGGCGTCGTGCAGCCCGAGGCGGCTCAGCGCGTAGAGCGCCTGGGCCCGCAAGAGCGGATCGCGCCCGGTGTCGAAGAACGCGGCGAGCAGCTCTTGGCGCGCGAACTGCAGCTCGCTCGGCGTCCACGCCCGGCGGTGCGCGAACGCACCCGACTGCGGCACGCTGTCGGTCAGCGCCAGGAACGCATACCAGCGCTCGTCGGGGTCGGCCGCGCCGAGCGCGCGGAGCAACTCGGCATTCGAGTAGCCTCGGCGCCGCTCGAGCTCTCGCCGGTGTACCTCGTACGGCACGCCCGTGCCCACGGGTCCACCCATGCCACCGGCGTAACGGCGGGGCAAGCGCCCTCGGCCCGGCGCCCCGCCCCCCCCCGCCGACCACGTCGCCGCGCCTTTCGCGCCCGCTTCATCGCACAGGCCCGGCGCCCGGCAGGACAAAATCGAGCGGCGCCTGACCGACCCCGTGACGGGGGGGCCATATCAACATTGGCTCGCCGGGGCGGCGATGCTCACAAAGCTGAAGGCCACCTCGGCGCGGTCGGCGCGGCCCCCGCCGCCGCTAGGCGCCCCCGCCGAGCCGCGCCTCGAGCGCCTCGAGCGCCTCGACGGCGCCCAGGCGCAGCGTGACGTGCGCGGCGCCCGAGACGGCCGTCGCTTCGGGGTTGATCTCGATCGCGGTCGCGCCCCGCTCGTGCGCCTTCAAGACCGGGCTCGCAATATAGGGGAAGAGGCTCGAGGTGCCGATCGAGACGACGACGTCGAAGCCCCGCGCGAACTCGCGCACCATGGTGGCGGTCTTCGCGGGCGGCAGCATCTCGCCGAAGAGCACGACGTCGGGCCGCACGACGGCGCCGCAGCGCGGGCAGCGGGGCAGGTCGGGCAGGGCGGCGTAGTTCTCGACGCGCTCTTCGTGGTCGCACTTGGTGCAGAGCAGGCGGTGAAGGTCGCCGTGAATGTCGATGACGTTCCTCGAGCCGGCCGCCCGGTGGAAGCCGTCGACGTTCTGGGTCAGCACCCAGGCCCGCCCGAAGCGCGCCTCGAGCCGCGCGATGGCGGCGTGCGCCGCGTTGAAGGTCGCGCCCCGGCAGGCCCGCTCGATCTGGTGAATGTACTTCCAGGTGATTTCGGGCCGACGCACGAACATGGGCCCCGAGAGCGCGTCTTCGATGGCCAGGCCCTCGTCGGTCACCCGCGCGTCGTAGAGGCCCCCGATGCCCCGGTAGGTCGGCACGCCCGACGCCGCCGACACGCCCGCCCCGGTGATGAAGAGGGCCGACCGGGCTCGCCCGAGCGCCTCGCTCGCTCGCTCGATGCTCATGGCCGCCTCGCCCCCGCCCCCCCGCCGACGAGGCGGTCGCTGCGCGCCGTGACGGCGGGCGTGTCGGGGCGGGCGCGGTCGCTCGAAGGGCTCACTGCACGATCGTTACCCCACTTATGCCGCCGCTCCCAGGCCCGTCGGGGCCGCCGCCCGGGGGCGACGCGCACCCTCCGCCAAGCACTTGGGCTCACAGCCCGGCACATGCGCTCCGCCCGCGGGAAGGGCGCGCTTGACGGGCCGCGGGCGCTGCTCGCAGACTCGTCACCTTGACGACCCAACGCGACGCAGCCCTCGCCGAGGCCGAGCGCCTCGAGGCCGAGTTCGATCAACTCTTCGACGAGGGCGCGTACGCGAGGGCGGCCCCGGCGGCCGAGCGGGCGCTCGCGCTGCGCGAGGGCGCGCTCGGGCCCGAGCACCCCGACCTGGCCGGCGCCCTGCACCGGCTCGCCAAGCTGCGCCAGGCGCGCGGCGAGTTCGCCGAGGCCGAGCGGCTCTACCTGCGCGCGATCCCGCTTTACGAGCGGGCGCGCGGCGAGGCCCACTTCGACGTGACCTCCGCCCGCTGCGATCTCGCCAGCCTGTGCCGGCACGAGCTCCGGGCGCCCGACCGGGCCGAGGCGCTCTTGCGCGCCGCGCTCGCCGCCTGCGAGCGGGCCGCGGGGGCCGACGATCGCGCCGTGGCGCTCGTGCTCGACCACCTGGCCGACCTGCACCAGACGCGGGGCGAGTACGAGCAGGCCGAGCCGCTCATGCTGCGCGCGCTCGCCGTGCGCGAGAGCTCGACGGGCCCCGGGCGCGACGAGGTGGGCTTCTCGCTCGGCTACCTCGCGATGCTCTGCCACGATCGGGGCGACGTCGCCGAGGCCGAGCAGCTCTACCGGCGCGCGCTCGAGGCGCTCGAGGCGACCTACGGCCCCGAGAGCCCGACGCTGCTGCCGGCCCTCGAAGGCTCGGCCAGGCTCTACCAGGCGGCCGAGGCGTACGACCAGACCGAGGCGCTGCTGCGGCGCATGCTCGCCATCACCGAAGGGCAGCGGGGCCCGGGGCACCCCGACGTCGCCCGGCGGCTCTGCGACCTCGCCGACCTCCTCAAGGCGCGGGGGGCGCCCGACGAGGCCGAGCGGCTCTACCGGCGCGCGGTCGACATCGAGCAGGGCGCGCCCGACGACGAGGGCCCCTCGCGTCACGCGGCCGCCGAGGCCCTGGCCGGCCATTACGAAGACCGGGGGGCGTACGACGAGGCCATCGCGCTCTTGCAGCGCGCGCTCGCCGACGACGAGGGGCGGCTCGGGCCCGAGCACCCCGACCTGGCCAGGCGCCTCCTTCGGCTCGCCGTCTCGTACCAGAGCAAGGGCGAGCACGAGGCGTCCGAGCCGTTCTTGCGCCGGGCCATCGCCGTCGTCGAGGCGGCGCTGGGCCCCGAGCACACCGAGCTCGAAATGCCCCTCACGTTCCTGTCGGCCGCGCTCCAGGAGCGCGGGGCGCACGACGAGGCCGAGGCGGCGCTCTTGCGCGCGCTCGCCATTCGCGAGCAGGCGTTCGGCCCCGACGACCCCGGCGTGACCCAGGCCATCATGCACCTGGCCTTCTTTTGGTACCACCGCGGCGCCTTCGCGAAGGCCGCGGCCTACTGGGAGCGCGTGCTCGCCATCGTCGAGAAGCTTAGCGGCCCCGGCGAGCCCCATACGGCGGACGTCTTGACCATGCTGGTCGAGCTCTACGAGAAGCTCGGCGCCTACGAGCGGGCCGAAGACTACGCCGCGCGCGCGCTCGCCATCCGCGAGCGGGCGCTCGGCCCCGACGACCCCGACACGGCCAAGGCGCGCGAGCTGCTCGCCAGCCTCTACCAGGCCGCCGAGGCCCCCGCCGCGGGGGCGGCCTCGCCCGGCGAGGGCGAGCCGAGCTAGGCCCCGTCGCCGGAGGCCGCCCCGGCGCGGCCGCGGCCCTCGCCGTCTCGCCGCGGCCGTGGCCCTCGCCGTTTTGCCACAGCCGCGGCCCTCGCCGTTTCGCCACGGCCGTGGCCCTCGCCGTTTCGCCGCGGGGCCGGGGGCCCCCGCCCGGGCCGCACGCTCGGGCTTCGATATCGGTAGCCTCGTGCGTAAGATGGTGGCAATGCTCCTGCAACAACGCCTCGCGGTCCTCGAGGAGATCGCGCTGCCCATCTGGGTGATGGACACCGTCCAACTCCGGATGCTCTGGGCCAACCAGCGCGGCCTCGAGCTCTGGGGCTCGCCCTCGCTCGACGAGTTCCTCGCGCGCGACTTCTCGACCGTGTCGCCCTCGATGCGCACGCGCCTGAGCGTCATTCAAGAGGGGCTCGAGCAGGGCCGCAGCCTCGAAGAGCAGGTCACGCTCTATCCGCGCGGCGTGCCCCGCACAGTCCGCTCGCGGGTGTCGCCGCTCGTCCTCGACGATGGCCGCGTCCTCATGCTCGCGCAAGCGCTGCTGACCAGCGAGGGCTTCGACCCCACCCTCGTCCGGGGCCTCGAGGCCCTGCGCCACCTGCCGGCGACCGTCGCCATGGTCGACGCCCAGGGCGCGGTCGTGATGCAGAACCCGGCGGGCGTGCGCACCTTCGGCGACGCGCCGCTCGCCGCCTGGTTCGCCGACGACGGGGTCGCCGCCGCGCTGCTCGCCGAGGTGGCCGAGGGCCGCGTCTACCGGGCCGAGGTCGAGGTGCGGACGTCCGACGGGCGGCGCTGGCACGCCGTCGAGGCGCGCCCTACGACCGACCCGGTGACCGGCGGCCCCGCGACGCTGCTCGTGCACTTCGACGTCACCCCGCTGCGCGAGAGCCTCGAGCAGGTCGCCCGCAAGGAGCGCGAGATCCGCGCGCTCGCCGCGCCCATCCTCGACGTCGGCGACGGCGTGCTCGCGGTGCCGCTGCTCGGCACGCTCGACGCGCCGCGCACCGCCGCGCTCACCGAGCGCCTGCTGCCCGAGGTCGTGGCGCGCCGGGCGAGGGCCATCATCCTCGATCTCACCGGCCTCGACGCCTTCGATCTGGCCAGCGCCGAGGCGCTGATGAAGCTCACCCGGGCGGTCGCGCTGCTCGGGGTGCGCTCGACGGTGAGCGGGGTGAGCCCCAAGCTCGCCGAGGCGCTGGTGCGCTCGGGCGGCGACCTGAGCGGCCTGCGGACGCGGCGCACGCTCTATGACGCGCTGCGCGCCCCCGCGCACGACGGCTGAGCGCTCGGTTCGAACGAGCCCGGCGGCGCAACCAACATCGGACGCGGGGCGAAGAGCAGCCCCGACGCCGCGGTGCGTACGCCCGCGGCGTCGGACGGCCAGAGCGACGTCGCAGATAGCGACGTCGTCGCCCGCCGACGACACGTACCTCAGACGCGGGCTTGGCCGCGTCTGGCGAGGGCGACAGCACGAGCCGGGCAGGGGAGGGGGAAGGCCCGCCGACGTCGTCGCTAGCGCGTAACGGCTCGGGCGGCGGTATGCGGCAATTCTCCCCGAGGTGCTGTGGTCGGCCACGGCGCAACGTTGCGCGCCCCCACGGCGCTTGCGCCGCTCGCGGCGCGGGCGCCGGTGATGGCTTCGACGCGCGGCCGTAGCTGGGGCGCGGCGGGGCGGTTCGGCGGGCTGGCCCCTGCCTCGTCGCGAGATCTTCGGCGAGGCGCTGGCCTCGCGAGCGCGCCGACGCTCGCCGCGCCTGGGCGTCGGCACGGACTTTGATGGACGTCGCGACATGAGGTTCCGTGACCGACGTGCCGCCGGCAAGTTGCTGGCCCGAGAGTTGGCCCACTATGAAGGCCGAAGCGCGGTCGTCCTGGCGGTGCCGCGCGGCGGCGTTCCGGTCGGGGCAGAGGTCGCCGCGGCCCTCGGCGCCCCGTTCGACGTGGTCGTGGTGCGCAAGCTCGGCGTTCCGCGGCCGTCGCAGGGGGGCCTCGTCGGCGTGGCCGAGGGCGGGCGCCTGCTGGTCGTCGAAGGCGCCGCGGGGGGCTTCGGCGACCGCGGGCAAGGGGTCGCGGCGCTGGGCGCGCGCGAGTCGTCCGCGCTCGAGCGCCACGCCCATCGCCTCCGCGACGGGGGCCGGCCCCTCGACGTCGCAGGGCGCACCGTGATCGTGGTCGACGACGGCGTCGCGACCGGCGTCACGGCGTGGGCGGCCATCAAGGCGCTGCGCGAGCGCGGTCCATCGCACGTGGTGCTGGCGAGCCCCGTCGTGCCCGCCCCCCTCACGCGGTTGATGGGCGGCCTCGCCGACGAGGTGGTCTGCCTGCTCAGCCCGGAAGCGCTCTGGGCGATCGGCTCGTTTTACGGCGACTTCCGGCCGGTGCGCGACGACGACGTGTCGGCCTGCCTCCGGCGGGCGCGGCGCGACCAGGGCGCGACGCGCGAGGGCGCCGTCGCGCCCGCCAGCCAACCGTGGGCGGGCCTCGAGCGGTGGTTGGCCTGGCGGTGAGCCGAGCGGGGCCGGACGGCGGCGGCAGGTCGCCCGTCAAAGGGCGCCCGGGGGCCCCCCCGCGTCGAGAAGAAGCGGCCGTAGCGGCTCTTGGCCAGCAGGGCGCGGCGGAAGTCGTCGAAGGTCTCGGCCCGCGCCAGGGTGAGGGGGCCGAAATTGACGAGCTCGTGGGGCATCACCATCGCGACGGAGTCGCCGAGGGCGGCCAGCACCCCGGGCATGATCGAGGCCCAAGCCTCGACGAAGACGCGCACCCGCCCGGGCTCGTCACGCTGCGCGGGGTCGATCAGAAAGACATGTTGCTCTCTGATATCCCGGATGGATCGTCGCTCGCCGGCCTCGTCGAGGTCCCACGAGATTAGGCGCACGACGGCGACGAGGCTGCCCCTTGCGTTCTCGTAGACGAAGCCGTCACCGTCGTCGGCCACGCCCCGCCCGAGCTCGGCCCGCCCGCCGTACTGGGGCAAGCGCTCTTCGAGCCAGGCGGCGAGATCGGCGGGGTCGAGCAGGGTGGGGGAGCCGGCGGCCATGCGGGGCGCGACGGGGCGCGCGGCCCTACCTTGCGCCAAGGTCGCCGCGCGGCGCAAGCGGGTACCGACTCGGCGCGTGCCCCCGGCCAGGGCTGGCCCCGGCGCTGGGTCGGAGCGCCGGCGGAGGTCTATTCTTCTGGGCCAAGGTTTCGTCGTGACGGGGGCAGCCGCGGCGGCACCGCGTTTTCTCGCTGACAGGCCGGGGCCTCGAGCGACCCAGCGGTCCGTCGGCGCCGCCCGGCCTTCCGCCGCGGCAGTCCAGCAGAAACCGTTTGTGGATAGAGGCGGCAAGACCAGGCCGCGCGCTCGTTCGAAGGCCTCGATCTCTTCGGGCCTGAGCGGCGGGCCGCCTCCCCTCGTCTTGAGTTGCGTCATCGCTTCTGGGGTCGAGCTTGGTGACTTTGTCGCGGCAGTAAGCAGCCCCATCAGACGTTCAACGGCTCGACCTGGTCTGCTGGCGTCAAGATGGCGAGCGTTGGCGTGAGCGCGTCCCCCTCGGCGGTCGTGTTCGGCGTCAATCAGCTCTACGTCTTTCACCGCGGCCCCGGCCAGACCGGCCAGCTCTGGTACACCGCCACCTCCGACGGGTCGAGCTGGGCCGCCGACCAGCTGATCAACGGCGTCAGCGCGTCGTGGAGCCCGGCGGGAGTCGAGACCATGGGCCAGCTCGACGTCTTCTACCAGGGCGGGGGCAACAACGGCCAACTCTGGAAGTACACCCACGAGATGATGGAGATCGTCGGCGTGACCTACGATCTGAACAACGCCGTGAATCGCGACATGTCCTACGCCGTCCTCTACACGCAGACCGTCCCGAACCACTCCGGGGATCAGCAGACGACGTCGGTGTCGATGACCCGGTCCACGCAGGAGACCTCCTTCTTCGAAAACAGCCGGAGCGCTGGCGTCTCCCTGGAGGTCGGCAGAGAGTTCAAGGCGTCGATCCCCGTCGTGGAGGCCGAGGTCGGCGGCTCGCTCAAGCTGGGCCTCTCGACCTCGACGACCCGGACGTACGGCACCTCCACGACCTTCTCCAAAGAGTACTCGGCTACCGTCCCCGTGACCGTCTCCCCGCATAGCGCGACGAGGGTCACCTTCAGCGTTCAAAAGTGCATCCTCGACGTCCCCTACACGATGACGTTGCGCACGAAAGATGGGTACGAGACGACGTGCGCGGGGGTCTGGCAGGGGCTCACGAGCTGGAACCTGGTGACCCGCTACGAGCCGGTGCCTCTCTAAAAATGCCGACCTTACCCTTGCATCCGGCGCCGCCGGCGAGCCTGGCCCCCGCCGTGACCCGCAGGGCCGCCTCGCCCACCCCGCCTGGCCCGGCTCGTGCCCGGAGAGTTTAGAGTGCCGAGCACAACGCCCCTTTGGGGGCCATCTTCCAAGCTGAAGCCCGCCGGACGAGCCCCGTGCCCGGCCACGTTCCGGTGTCACTGAAAATCGCTGCGTCAGCGCCGCCGGGCCCCGGAGGGCTTGAACCAGCTCGCTGGCTTCGGGGTGCGATACGTTATCGAAGCCGAGCACGTTGCGTCGTAGTACGGTCAACCATGCTCCCTTCGAACCCGGGCACTCGGCCCCATTCTACCGCGCTTCTGCTCGTTTGCGCCTTCGGGGCGCTGACCGCCCTCTCGGCCCTCGCGGCCTGCGGCGACGAAGACGATTCGCCCGGCACCGGCGGGGCGGGCGGCTCGGGGCAAAGCGGCTCGGGCGGCAGCGGCGCCGGTGGCGGCACGGGGGGCGGCGCCGGCCAGGGCGCGGCGGGCAGCGCGGGGCAGGGGGCCCACGTGAACCCGAGCTCGGCCGATTCGCGCGGCGTCTGGGTCTCGATGAGGGGTGAATTCTTCGGCACGAGGGGCTCGGGGCTGCATCGGGTGAACCCCGACACGTACGCGCTCGAGGCCTGGTTCGACTCGGCGGCCGTGCCGGCCGCGGGCGTCGACTCGCTGCCGGTGCCGGCCGAGTCGGTCGTCGGCTGCGGGGGCGCGCTCTGGGTCGGGCACTTTACCGAAGAGTATTACTCGCGCATCGATCTGATCGAGAACCGCGTGAGCGATACCGTGCCCATTTCGACGACGGCCTTCCGGTCGGCCTGCGCCGGCGGCGCCGTCTGGGCGTACGGGCTCGGCAACGGCGACGGCGAGGGCTACCTCTTCACCCGGCTCGACCCGGCGACGAAGGCCGAGACGGCGGCCTTCCCCATTATGGTGGCGCCTTCGGCCCTCGTCGCGCACGGCGGGTCGCTCTGGACGGGCACCATCGTCGGCATCGCCGAGCGCGATCTGACGACGGGCGCCGAGACGGGCAAGACGGTGAGCTTGGTCGACATTCAGGTGCCGGGCGAAGCGAGCACCCGCACGATGGCGACGCTCGGGCTGGTGAGCGACGGCCCGTCGCTCTGGGCGGTGGGCACGGCCGACGACGAGAACTCCAACCCCGAGGCGTTCATCGTGCGCATCGACACGGCGGCCGCGGCGCAGGCCGAGGTGGTGAAGGTGTCGAGCGAGGGCGTCAGCGACATCGGCATCCTCCTCGGCGAGGCGCCGCCGGTGGCGGCGGCGGCCGGCAAGATCTGGGTGCTGAACTCGGCGGCGGCGACGGTGACGGTGTTCGACGCGCAGACCGGGGCGCAGCTCGGCCAGGCGACGACCGGGGCGGGGCCCGCCGGCATCGCGCTGGGCTTCGGCCGGGCGTGGGTCGCCAACGGCGACGGCTCGCTCACGGTCGTCGATCAGGCGACCTTCGGGGTCGTGCAGACGGTCGCGCTCCCGCGCGGGGTCGAGCCCCGCGGCGTCGCCATCACGGGCGAAGGGGGCTGAGCCCTCGGCGGGGCGGGCCGCGAAGGGGGCTGAGCCCTCGGCGGGGCGGGCCGAGGTCGGTGCCGACGCGACTACGTCATGATACGAGGAGGGGCAGAGGCGCGCCACCATGAGCACGACACCGACCCGGGCCGGCGTGCGTTATACGCTTTTGCTGCTCTTTCTCGTCAACTTTCTCAACTTCTTCGACCGTACCATTCCGGCCGTGGTGCTCGAGCCGATTCGCAAAGAGTTCGGGCTCGACGACACGGCGCTCGGGCTGCTCGGCACCTCGTTCACGCTCGTCTACGCGCTGGCGGGGCTGCCGCTCGGGCGCCTGTCCGACCGGTGGCGGCGCACGCGCGTGCTGTCGGCGGGCGTCTTCGCGTGGAGCCTGATGACGGCCGCGTCCGGCCTCGCGTGGAGCTTCCTGTCGTTCGTCGCGATCCGCCTGGGGGTCGGCGTCGGCGAGGCGAGCTGCGCGCCGGCGGCCAACTCGATGATCGGCGATCTGTACCCTTCGCGGCAGCGCGCGCGGGCGCTCGGGCTGTTCATGCTCGGCCTGCCGCTGGGCAGCTTGGCCTGCTTCTCGCTGGTGGGGCAGCTCGCGCAGAGCTACGGCTGGCGCCTGCCCTTTTTCGTGGCGGCGGCGCCGGGCGGCCTCGTCGCGCTGCTGATGCTGACGTGCCGCGAGCCGGTGCGCGGCTCGCAAGAGGCCTACCGGGTCGACGCCTCGGCGGCGCCCGAGCGGCCCTACCGGCGGGTGCTGGCCGTGCCCACCATTCGGTGGATCATTCTCTCCGGCGCGTCCGTCAACTTCGCGGCGTACGCGCTGAGCACGTTCTTGTCGGCGCTGCTGGTGCGCTACCACCACGCGACCGTGGCGCGGGCGGGGGGGGCGTCGGCGATCGTGCTCGGGGTGACGGGGCTCGTGGGCCTGAGCGTCGGGGGCTGGGTGGCCGACAAGGCGCACGGGGCGTTCCCCCGGGGGCGCTTGCTGCTGGGGGCGGGCTCGCTCTTGCTGGCGGCCCCGCTGCTGTGGCTCGGGCTCGGGCGGCCGGCGGGCGACGTGGCGGGCGCGACGGCGTTCTTGGCGCTCGGCTGGCTGCTCTACTTCATGTACTTTGTGACCGTGTACGCGTCGGTGCAAGACGTGGTCGAGCCGCGCCTGCGCGCGACGGCGATGTCGGTGTATTTCTTCTTTCAGTACGTGCTCGGGGCGGGCTTCGGCACGGTGGTGACGGGCGCGCTCTCCGACTACTACGCGCGGCGGGCGATGCGCGCGGCGGGCGCCGAGCAACTGACCGAGGCGATGCGCGCGAGCGGGCTGCAAGCGGCGCTGGGGCTGGTCATTCCGCTCGCCGCCCTGGTCACCGGCCTGACGCTGTGGCTCGCGGCCCGGCGCTTCGTGGCCGACGCCGCGCGCGCCAGCGAAGGGGCCCGCGGCGCCGCGCGCCGGCCGTGCTGACCTGCGGCTCGGCAAGCCGGGCGAGAAGAGCCCCGCCTGCCGTGAAGAGCCGGCGGCGACCGCAACTGGTTCTCGCGCTCGCCCTGACGGCCCGCGGGGTCGACCGGGCGCCCGGCCGCCTCCGGGCTGGCCCGCCGCCGGGCCGAGCGGTCGCGCCCCGGGGCAATCGAGCGGGCCGCCGGCAGGGCGTCGGGAGCGCGGCCCGCCCGGGCAGGCCGCAGCGAAAAAAACGCGGCCGGCGCCCGCACCGAGGCGACCCGGCGCACGCCCGACAGATGCCATTTACGCTGTCCCGAAGCGCGCGTACAGTGTACCGATGCGCCTATATGGGTTCCGGGCCGTGCCGACCACGTGGATGGCCCTCGTCACGTTCGCCGAGAAGGGCCACGCCCCCGAGTTCGTGAGCGTCGACCTCATCAAGGGCGAGCACAAGCTGCCGGGCCACACCGCGCGCCACCCCTTCGGGCTCGTGCCCGTGCTCGAAGACGGGGGCCGCCTTCTCTACGAGTCGAGGGCCATCGTTCGCTACCTCGACCGGCGCCTGCCGGGCCCGTCGCTGACGCCCGACGACCCCTGGGCCTACGGCCTGATGGAGCAATTCATCAGCGCCGAGCAATGCTACTACGCCCCGAACGTGCTCGCGGCCTTCTACGACGTCTCCGGCGTGAAGCCGGTCGACGCGGCGACGCTCGCGGCCGCGGCCGACGCGACCGAAACGGCGCTCGACGTCGCCGACGCCGCGCTGCGCGACGGGCCCTACCTGGCGGGCGGCACCTTCTCGCTCGCCGACATCACGTGGATGAGCTTCACGGGCCTGCTCTGCGACATCGGCCAGCGCGAGCTCGTGACGCGCCGCCCCCGCCTCGCCGCCTGGTGGGCGCGCGTCAGCGAGCGGCCCTCGTGGGCGGGGCTCTCGCGACGCTGAGCAGGGGGCGTCAAGACATAGGGTCGCGAAAAAAAGAAGCAACCGACCCCAGGGCCTGGCCGAGCGGGAGGGTATCGGCGCCTACCGTGCCTCGTACTCCCGTTGACGTTACCCCCGCGACCAGCAGCCTCTCGGCCCACCGACCCCCGACCCAGGCCTTTCGGCCCAGTAAGGCCGGGGTGAGGCGGCGAAGGGCGAGCGGGGGCTGGGCGGGGGTGACGAGGGGTGAGGGGGCGCGCGGGCCTGACGGCCGGGCGGCTGGCCCGTTAGCGAGGGGCGCGGGCGTAGCGACGAAGACCGCCCGGCGGCGGTGCCACGAACGGCCCGGGGTGATATTCAGGGCGAGCGCATCTAAATTCCTCGGCAATTCCGGCCTTGAGCACCTTCTCCAGGTACTCTTCGTTTCACCCCGCTTGAAGCGGGTGGCTTCGCGCACGGCGTGTCGACCCAGCGTCGCGAGATGCGTCGCGATGGCGCCAGGACGACACGGTCGCGAGAGCTCGAGGTGGCGTTGGCGTCGGTGGACGAGTTTCGGCGTGAGCTGGCGGCGGTGGCCCCCGACGGGCTCGACGCGACGGCGCTCGAACGGCGGATTCAAGTCGTCGTCCATGAGGTCGGTCGCGCCTTGATGCGCGTAACCGCCCCGTCGACGCTTCCGGCTGCCCGTTCACCCCCGTAGCCCCTGGCCGCTCGGCGCGCGCGACGTCAATACAGTTTTCTTGGTCGAGGTGCCCTCGGGCCCGCCAAAGGTCGGGGAACGCCCTCTTGTGCAGGGTCATCTGCAAGTAAGGCACGCCGGGGCTGCCGCCCGTCCCGCGCTTCATGCCAATCATGCGCTCGACCATATGCACGTGGTGTACGCGCCAAAGCGCAAGGTATTCATCGACATCGACGAGCGCCTCGCATAGCGCGAGTAGGTCGCGGTTCGGCCCCGGGGTCGTGTACAGGCGGGCCAGTGCCACGACGCGCCACTCTTCCTCGCGCCTCCCCTTGGCGCCGCCGTTGGCCGGCGCCGAGAGGCCGCGGCGCAGCAGCGCGGCGTCGAGCGCGTCGCTCATCGAGGGCGCGTCAAGGCGGCGCCGGACCACCTCACTCTCGCCCGCGTCGGGGAAGAGCCGCGTGAGGAACGCCTCGTCTCTCAAGCCGAGAGCACATTCAATGGCACGAAACTGAGCCGATTGAAATCCCGAGGCGGCGTCCAGCTGCGACCGGAACGCGAGGAAGTCTTGCGGTCGCATGGTCTCGAGAATATGCACCTGGCTCACCAGAAGGCGCTCAATTTCGGCCACGCGGCGCACGAGCCGCGTCGCCTCGTCGACCCGATCGGCGGCCAAATGCTCGACGGCCCCGTCAATTTCGTGCAAAATAAGTTTGAACCACAGCTCACAGACTTGATGAGTGATGATAAACAGAAGTTCGTCGTGGTGCTCGGGCTCGCTCTTCGGTCTTTGTAGCGAGATCAGGCTCGGCACGCGCAGGTAATGCCCATACGTTAGCGACTCGTTTGTCATGGCCAATAACCACCCGGTAGGAGCGACGACGCTCGTCACGTCAATAGAGAGAGCTGGCGCGGGCCGGGCGCGCGGCGCCCGCGCGCGCTGCTCTCGTGACACCGTTCTGCTCGCGGCGCCGCGCCCCCGCCGTCGCGGCCCCTTCGTGCGGGCCGTACGCCCGCTGGTCGTTCACCGCAACTCGCGCAAGATGGCGCGCACCGGTGACGCATCGAGGTTGACCAATTTGAGCGGAAGCGCAATGAGCTCGTAGTCGCCCGGCTCGACGTCGTCGAGCACCAGGCCCTCGAGTACGGCCATGCGGTGCTGGTCGATGAGGGCGTGGGAGTCGAGCGATTTCGAGTCCATCGGGTCGAGCGACGGCGTGTCGACGCCCACGAGCTTCACCCCCCGCGCCGCCAAGACGGCAATGCTCTCCGGCGAGATGGTCGAGAATCCGTCGTCCCAATGGTCGACCGGAGCGCGGCGATAGGTACGGAATAGTACCCGCGGCGGCACGTATGCGAGTTGACTCACGAAGTGGCGCGGCTCGATGATCGGCCCTGCGTCGAGGACGGCCAGAACGCGGCACCGGCCGAGGTATGGCTCAAGCGGCACCCGCCCAATCGACGTACCGTCGTTATTGTAGTGCAAAGGCGCGTCGGCGTGGGTGGCCGTGTGAGTCGACAGCGTGAGCCGCGAGACATTAACCGGGCAACCGTCGACCCGGTGCCACGTTCTCGCCTCGTCGTACGCGGTGTCCCCCGGCCACATGGGCATGCCGGGCTTGATGGGGGCGCTAATGTCCCAAATTTTCATGGCAAAAGAGCGAGAGCAGAGCTGCCCCGGGGGCCAAGCCGGGCACCGCCGCCAGCACCCGCGACCGCCCGGAAGGTTTTGCCGACATAGCTGACGCGGTCATGGCATGAAGCCGGCGAGTTGCCGCCGCACGGCCTCGCCGTCCCAGTTCTCTTCGACATCCTCGATCGCGGCGAGGCGGTCGACGAGGGCGTCTTGCTCCTCCCCGATGCGCTTCGCCTCCGCGTACGGCACGTCGCTGAACGCGATCATAGAGTACATCGGAAAGAACTTCCCGGGGAACTGCTCTCCGAGCCGCCGCTCGATCCGCTTGCGCCGCAAGAACTCCGGGTCGCCCACGCGATCGCGCAATTCGACAAAATTCTTGAGCGAAAGCTCGGCGAGCGCGTCGGTGTTCGGCTTGCGCGCGCGCTCGTACGCCGCGAGCACCGCCGGCCAATCGTCGCCGTGGCGCGCCACGCATTGGTCGAACGTCGTGCAGTCTTCGAAGCCGGCGTTCATACCCTGCCCGTAGAAGGGCACCACGCTGTGGGCCGCGTCGCCGATGAGGGCCACCTTGCCCGCAGCCGTCCAGGGCCAGCATTGCAGCGTGATGAGAGTCGAGGTCGGGTGCGTGAAGAACTCCCTTCCGAGCTCCGGCATGAGCGGCACCGCGTCCGGGAAGGCGGCCTCGAACAGCCCGAAGAGCTCGCCCTCGGTCTGCAACGATGCGAACGAGGGCCGCCCTTCGAAGGGCAAAAAAAGGCTCGCGGTAAAGCTGCCATCGAGGTTCGGAAACGCCGAGAGCATGAAGGCGCCTCGCGGCCACACGTGCATGGTCGTCGGGTCGAGCGGCGCACGCGCGTCGGGCGCGACCGGCACGCGCAACTCGCGATAACCCCACTCAAGGTACGTTTGCGTGAAGTTGAAGCGCTCGCGCTTGAGCATTTGCGTGCGCACCGCCGAGAAGGCGCCGTCGGCGCCGAGCACCACCGCCCCTTCCACAGTGCGAACGCGCCCGCCCTCAGCTTCCTCGAACGAGACCGCCCCGCGCGCGAAGTCGACGCCGACGCACCGCGCGTCGAAATGAAAGCGAACGCCCTCGCGCCCCTCGGCAGCCGTCAGAATGGCCTCATTCAGTGCCGTGCGTGATACGGCATAAATGCACTGGTCGGGGCCCCCGTACGGCTGGAAGGTCAGCCGCCCGTCGGCCGCGTGAATGGTGCGACCGCGCAGCGGCAGCGAAATGCGACGCACCGCGCCGTCGGCCCCCACATCGCGCAGCGCGCGCCAGCCCCGCTCCGAGACGACGAGATGCACCGACTTGCCGGGCGGCGGCGGCGTGCTCCGCGGGTCGGGCCGGCGTTCGAAGATACGCACGTCGTGACCACGCTGCGCAAGGTAACACGCGATGACGGGACCGACGAGCCCTGCGCCGACGATGACGATCGATGACATACCGTCTGCCAATCTAGTGACGACCCGGGGGCCTTCTTTACGACGAACGGGCGGCGCGACACGACCGCCCGGGCGACACAGGTCGTTTATCACACGACCAGAGGCCGGCGCGAACGGCACCGCACGAATAACGACGACCCAACACTAGCGACCACACGTCGCCCCTGCCTTGGGCGATCTTGGTCGAATCGGTCCGTCAAACGATGGAAAATCACTCGAGGTGGTGGCGCTCCGCACACTCCTTACGGGCCGCGCGCCGAGATTTCGAGCGAGGCGCGAGGGGATTCGACCAAGATCGCCCAAGACGGGGGCGACGTGAAGGTGCTAGCCTCGCAGTCGTATGGTGCATACGAAGAGCGGACACATGCCGCCGGCTGCGTTCGCCCGTCGTCGGGCCCGAGACCGCGATGGCCGACGCGTGCCTTGATGTCGTCTCGCGCCGCCGGCGGGCGTGGCGCGGACACCGACCTTCCCCGGGGGGAGGGTAGAGAAGAGCTAGGTACAGACATGGGACGGCGCATCGGACTCTACGTTTCATGGTCGCGCCCGCTCGAGGCGGCCGCCACGCTCGGGGTGCTCGAGCATCGTTTCCCGGCCCTTTTCGAGCTCCGGCGCTTCGCTTGGCCGCACTTCGAGCAGACGCGCGAGCGTGACCAAGGCATCGCCGGGTTTCTCGAGCACGTCGTACTTTCCGGCTTCGAGCGCTGTCGGGCCGTCATGCAAGAGGCCTCGGGCGCCGACGTCGTGCTCTTCGAGCGCACCGACGCGGCCGGGCGGGCGTGCGCCCTCGACGACGCGCTGCTCGATCGACTCGACACGCTCGTGGTCGTCGGCCTCGACAACTTGCCCACGCGGCAACTGCCGTCGGTCGCAGAGACGGTCGCCGTGCGACGGTTTCTCGCGCGCGAAGGCTCGTGTCTCGTCGCTTCGCCGCACCACACCATCGGCGCGGCCGACGGCCCCGACCACCTCGACGCGCACGACCAGGCCCGGCTCGCGGTCGAGCAGGCGCACCACGGCGACCCGCTGATCGGCGGCGGGCGGCAGCAACTCGGCGGCTTTGTGCGGGCGTTGCTCGCCGGCGTGGGCCTCCCCATCGATAACCGCTTCGGGCTCAAGCCGGCGACCGCGCCGGGGGGCGCCCCGCACCCCATCGAACGCGCTGACGGTGACGAGCGCGGCCTGCTCGAAGGGGTGACCGCGTTCAACGTTCACCCGCACCTTCCGCACTTCGAGGTGCCGGACGGCGTCCGGTCGCAGGTGCGCGTGCTGGCCCGCCAGCTCATCAGCCCGTCGGCCCCGAGGCACCCCTTTTCGGAGGCCGGCCACACGCACTTCAATGCCCTGCTCTGGGCGCCCCCCGCCGGCGACCGGCGCGGCGACGTGGTCGTGGGCGACGCGACCCTCTGGAGCTCGCACTTCGGCGGCGTCGAGGGCCTCCAGCGCCTGTGGCGCAACGTCGCGACGATGGAGAAAGGGCCCCCCGCCCGATGAGAAACCATAGCATGCTCGTGCGCTACAACGCGTGGGCCAACGGCCAGCTGTTCGACGCCGTCGCCACCTTGCCCGAGGGCGAGGCGACGAAGGTGCGCCCGAGCCTCTGCCGCAACATGCTTCACACGCTCAACCATTGCTACGTCGTCGCCCGCATGTGGCAAGCCCACCTGACCGGCGGCCGACACGAGTATGCCGAGCTCAACACCCCGGACCACCCGCCGCTCGCCGAGCTGCGTCGCCTCGACGAGGCGCTCGCCGCGTGGTACGTCGACTACGCCGACTCGCTGCCCGACGCCGCGTTGCACGAACGTGTGCGGTTCGTTCTCATCGGTGGCAACGAGGGCGAAATGACGCGAGAGCAGATTTTCTTCCACTTGGTCAATCATAGCTCTTATCACCGAGGCTACGTCGCCGACATGTTCTTTCACGTTCCGGCGCGCCCCCCGCTCATGGACATGACTGTCTTCCTGCGCGAGCATCGGCTCGCCTAATGCAATCGGCGGGCGATCTTGCGGGCCCCGCTGAGCGGGCCGTGCCTCGACGCTCGCCTGCGGCGGACTCACACGGCACCCCGGCCGGGCGGTGCCCGCCCCGGGCCAACCGCCGAGCGCCGGCGCCGAGAAGGGATTCGACGTGACACCGACTTCGCTCGATGCGGCGACCATTCAGTCTCTAAGGGCCAACTTCTCGGGCGAGCTCGTTGCCCCCGGCGATCGCCAGTACGATGAGGCGCGCGCGGTCTGGAACGGCCACATCGACCGGCGCCCCGCCCTCGTCGCGCGCTGCCGCGGGGCGGCCGACGTGATGGCGGCGGTGCGGTTCGCTCGCGAGCGTGACGTGCGCGTGGCGGTACGCGGCGGGGGGCATGCGGTCGCCGGGTACGGCACTATCGACGGCGGTCTCGTGATCGATCTGTCGGCCATGACCGGTTGCCGCATCGACGTACGTCACCGGCGCGCCCGTGCCGAGGGGGGCGCACACAACGCCCATTTCGACCGCGAGGCCCAGGCATTCGGCCTCGCCGCCACCGGCGGCATCGTGAGCCACACCGGCCTCGTCGGCCTGACGCTCGGCGGCGGCATCGGCCACCTGATGCGCAAGTTCGGTCTCGCCATTGACAACGTCGTATCGGCCGACGTCGTGACCGCCGACGGCCGACTCGTCGTCGCCAGCGAGGACGAGAACCCAGACCTTTTTTGGGGGCTGCGCGGCGCCGGGTCCAATTTCGGCATTGCCACCTCGGTCGAGTACGACCTGCACCCGCTCGGCCCGGTGATCTACTGCGGGCTGGTGATGTGGCCGATGGAGTCAGCGCGCCGCGTGCTTCGTTTTTTGCGCGAGTTCGGCCCGCAAGCCCCCGACGAGATCGGCCTCATGGCCATGCTCCGGCTAGCCCCGGCCTTGCCCGTCGTACCGCCCGCGTTGCAAGGCAAGCCCATCGTCGGACTCGTTTGTACCTACGCCGGGCCGGTCGAAGAAGGCGAGCGAGCGCTGCGCGTGCTCGGTGAGCTCGGGCCGCCGGCCGTAATGGGCCTCGGCCCTAAGCCCTACACGGCGCACCAAAAGCTCCAAGACCCCGCCGTCCCCCACGGCCGCGGCTACTATTGGAAATCTCACAAGCTGCCGAGTTTGACCGACGAGGTCATTGACATCATCTGCGACCACTGCTCGAAGATCACCTCGCCCCTCTCGAGCGTGCCCCTCTACACGCTTGGCGGCGCCGTCGCCCGCGTGCCCGACTCCGCCACCGCCTACCCAGACCGCAAGGCGAACCACGACATCAATATCGTTGGCTCGTGGCAACCCGACGACCCCGCCCCGCAACGGCACGTCGCCTGGGTGCGCAGCTTCTTCGACGCTCTCGCACCTCACGCCAAGAGTTTCACGGTCAACTTCTCGAACGAGGATGCCCCCGACCGGCTGCGAGTTGCCTACGGGGCCGAAAAATGGGCGCAGCTGACCGCCCTCAAGGCCAAGTACGACCCGACGAATTTTTTTCGTCACAATGCGAACATTCCACCTGGCTAAGCCGCTCGCGCCCCCAGGTTAGCGGGCGCGCCGCCCGGCGCGGTTCGCCCCCCGGGCGAGTCTCGGGGCGGCGGCGTTCGCGAGGGCGCCGACCTGCCCGCGCCACTCGGCGTGCCTCGGGGCGCCGCCCTGCCGACCGCCACCGCGGGGCGCCTCCCCTTGCTCGAGAAAGCTTGCATGAAGACTGACCCACTCCTCGCGTACCGGGGCGAGTTCCCGATCCTCGAGACGACGACGTACTTCGGTGCCCACACGCTCGGGCCGGTGTGTCGGGCCAGCCTTGACGCCCTCTCGCATTATGGTCGCGCGTGGGCGACGCGAGGCGCGCGCGCGTGGGGCGACGGCTGGTGGGCGCTGCCCGAGCGGGTCGGCGACGCCATCGCTCGTCTCCTGAACGCCCCGCCCGGTACCGTCGGCACGACCGCGCACGCCACCGAAGCGATGGCCACGGTGCTCTCGACCCTCGACTTCCCTCAGGCGCGGCCGCGCATCGTTACCACCGACGTCGAGTTTCCCTCGATGCTCTACCAGATGCGAGCGTGCGCCCGGCGCGGCGCCGAGATCGTGGTGACGCCCTCCGACGGGCTCAACCCGTCGCTCGAGGCGTTGCTCGAGGCCATCGACGAACGTACGCGCCTCGTCTCGGTTTGCCACGTCTATTTTCGCAACGCCGCCTTGCTCGACGTCGCCCGGGTGGTACGTCGGGCGCACGACGTCGGCGCACTCGTATGTCTCGACGCGTACCAAAGCTTGGGCGCGGTGCCGCTCGACGTCCGGGCGCTCGGCGTCGATTTCGTCATCGGCGGAAGCCTCAAATGGGTCTTGGGTGGTCCGGGGGTGGGTTACCTGTACGTCCGGCCCGAACTACTCGACGCGCTCGACCCGTTGCTGCGTGGCTGGGTGGGGCACGCCGCCCCTTTCGACTTCGAACCTCAGTGGCGACCGGCGGCCGGCGCGCGCCGCTTCGCCACGGGCACCCCGAACGTGCCAGCGCTGATGGCGGCCCTTCCCGCGTACGAGCTGCTCGCCGACCTCGGCGTCGACCTCATCCGTCACAAATCGCTACGCCAAACCGAGCATATCATGGCCTTGGCCGACGGGGCGGGGTTCGGCATCGTCACGCCCCGGGGTGACTCGTCGCGCGGCGGTTTCGTGGTGCTCGACGTCGACCCGGTGGCCGGGCCGGGTCGCGGGCGTGCGGTGACGGCCGCCTTGAACGCCCGCAACGTCGTGCTCGACTACCGGCCGGGCGCGGGCATTCGCCTCGCGCCTCACTTTTATACCCGTGACGACGAAATCGACGCGGTCATGGCGGCCACGGTCGAGATCATCGAGATGAACGCCGACGAGCCCTTCCGCGAGCGGGCGGGGTCGCTTTGAATCGGGCGGCGCCATTTTCGTTCGATGATGAATCGGGCGGCGCCATTTTCGTTCGGTGATAGATGAGCTGGCGCCGTTCGAGCGGGCGCGCGGGTCAAACGAAGCGACACGACGTTCGGCTCGAAGCGCGCCGCGGGCCATGCGCGCGGGCGGAGGCACGTCGCCTTTCACTGCCCGGGGACGCCAGTTCGGGAACTGGCTCGCAGGCATCTGCAGCCTGAATCGGCTTCGAAGCCCTACGCGAGGCCCCAGACGGCCGCGGTCGGCTTGCGCGCCCGTAAGCGTTCACGCCTTTATGGCGAACGCGTCCGCCGAACAGGTCGCGCAAGAGCTCGACCGTCGTGCGCTTGCTGACGCGATCGACGCCCGTCGCGAACGCCGTGATGGCCTCGACGCGCGGACCGAACCACCGCCTCGGCACGCCCGCGGGCAAGGCGGCCCGGGTGACGCGCCCGCAGCCGCGGCACGCGAGCGCGTGCAAACGGTATTCGGTGACGTGCGGTTCGACCGGCGGCAGCTCCCAGACGTGGTGCAGGCGGGGCGCGGCGTCGCATCCGGACAGCGCGCGCTCGCATCGTTCGCACGACGGCGGCTTGACCACGACGCGTTCGTTGACCTTGTCAGGTGGCGCCAAGGGGCGTTCGTGCTTGGGGTGGCCCGGCTGCCCGCCTGGCTTGCGGCCTGTCGGTTGGTGCGCCCGCTTCGCCTTCTTCGGCCCGTCGCTCGACGGCGGCTTCGACGAGCTCTTCGACGAGCGCCGGAGCAATTCTTCGAGGTGCGCCGAGCGACGCTCGAGCTCGGCGATGCGTGCGTCACGCTCGGCGAGCTGGCGTTCCAGCTCCGCGATCCGTGCGTCCCGCCAATCCACCATGCTCCGTTGAGCGTGGACGAACGGGGCGCGGCGTCAAGCCGAGAGCGAAACCACGCAACGAATGTCCAGGCGCCGCGCGACGCTCTTTTTCAAACAAGAGCGTGAACGCTTACGCTGCGTTCGTCAAATAGCCCGTTACGTGATAGAAATCGACGGCTTGCCGCTCGGCGTGCTGCGCGAGAAACGCCCAGTTGCTGCTCGCCCCGTCCGCCAACCCGACGACGGGCGCCTTCGGGAACGCCGCACGGGCGCGCTCGACCTCGCGCTCGAACGACGCCAGAAAGGGCTCCTTTCCGTACTTCGGGCTCGCCGCCGCATAGAGGGTATGCAATCGCTCGCCATCGCGGTCGTAGAATGCGACCGTGCCGACCATCGCTTCGCGCCATCCGTCGTCGACCAGCATCAGGCAGGTGCCGTCGAGCCCGACGCTGATCGCCGCGACCGGCGCTTCGAGCGCCGGCAGCGCGTACGACCACACTTCCTCTTTCGCGAACGTGATCGTCGCCACCGCGTCGGCGAGCTTCTGCACGACGCCGGGCACGACGTGCCGCCCGTGATTCTCTTCGAGGTCGAACACGATCACACTCCTCGGGGTGCCGTTCATCACGTTGCGGCGGCGGAGCCCGAAGCTGCTGGCCGAAGTCCGCGCGCTTTCGGCCTCGGCCTGGCGCGTCGTCGAACTCGACCACGTCGCGCGCAAGTTCCGCCGGCCTCGCGTGTTCGAGCAGAAGGTGACCCTCGAGAAGCGCACGTATCGCCAGCTCTTCATCACCGATCTCGGGCACGACGAGCCGACGATCCTGCTGACCAACCAACCCGCGCGTCCGAGCAAGCAATTGATCCTGCGGTACGCCCAGCGCATGCTCATCGAGAACGCGCTCTCGGACGCGGTGCGCTTCTTCCACCTCAACGCGCTCTCTTCGGCGGTCGCGCTGAAGGTGGACTTCGACCTCGCGCTGCTCGTTGTGGCCAGCGGGCTCTACCGGCGCTTCGCACCGCGCATGCGCGGCTACGCCGACGCCCAAGCGCGCCAGGTGTTCCGCGATCTGCTCGACATGCCCGCGACGGTGACGGTCACACCGGACGAGGTGACCGTGACGCTCCACCGGCGGGCGCACTTGCCGATCGTGCTGGCGTCGAAGCTGCTCGAGGAGCGAGCGGCGGTGCCCTGGTGGGGGGGAGCGCGGCTGGTCTTCCGAGCGCCGGAATGTTAGCGCGTTTTCCCTCCGTGGAAATCCAGGCTAGCGCACGAGTGTCTCGCGCCGAAAGCGCCCTGGCGGCACGCCGATGATGCGGCGGAAGTGACGAGAGAGCTGGCTCTCGTCGCAGAACCCGACCTGAACAGCGATCTCGGCCGTACTCACGCCGCTCGCTAGCAGCTCGGCCGCGCGTATTACGCGCAACCGTATGAGGTATTCGTAAGGGGGCACCCCTACCACCGCCCGGAACGCGCGACAAAGACGAAATTTATCGAGACGAGCATAAGCCGCGATCATATCAAGAGTAACCTTCTGATCGGCCGCACAGTGAAGGTATGCGATCGCGCGTTGCACCGCTCGCGGCGCCGCCCCAGAGAGCTTCGGCTCCGTCGGGCGAGGGCCCGCGTCGCCCGGCACTCGATCTGCGGCACCCTCGGGCAGAGCAGACCCCTTGACGTCCGGCGAGATCGTGGTGGGCCCTGCGCTGCTCGACGGCTCGAACCCCGAGCGCTGAGCTCGGCCCACCTGCGCCCGCCAGGGCTCAGAGACGGCGTCTTTTTTTATGAAAGATAGAAAAGTATCTCGATCAAACATAGGTATTTCTGATTAATTTATTCTCCTAACAATGGTAACTTTCGTGATCGTAAGGCCGCCACGTGGGTCGGAATGTTGATCTCTGCCAGGCTTCGCAGGGCACGAACGACGTCGAGCTCGGCTTTCATTTTCTATTTATGGCTTAAAAGCCGTTCTGTTGCAAGTGACATCACTTACATTTTCCGGGGTCAAATGTTAGAAAATTTGCTTTTTTGAAGTATTTGTTAGATTATGATAAATTATTATTTTTTATATTATTGATAATTTTGATAAGAAGTAGCGCGCGGGCACTTCTCTTAACTCGCGAATGGGGCCGGCAGCCTGGGAGAGTGAGGACGAGGCCTACGGCGACGAGGAGCGCTTCGGGCGCGATGAAGAAGCCAATGGTGCGGGCTGGGGCTCAATAATTTCAGCAGTTTATAAATGTCTCCGACCGATGGGCTCTGCTCTGTCTCTATGGAGAGCATCTATATAAAAAAAACGCCTCGATTTTCGTAAGCGTTCACGGGGTTGTGTGAAACCAATGGTGCGGGTTCGATCGCTTGAGAAACCTTGAGAATCGCGTTCGAGCGGCCGAACCGCGCGCCTGAGCAGCGCGGTCGTCTGTAACACCTCGCCGGGGCAGGCGTGCAGAGGCTTGCGTGGGTGTGCTACCGTGCGCGGGCGCACGGCACGCTGCCGGCAACGGCTCGGGCGCCCCGGCGAGCCGCGGGTCAGGCGGGGACGGCGGTCGGCTCGGTCGGCGAGCCCGTCGGAGGGTCGTCCGGGCGTAGCTCGTGCGGCAACGGGATCGGTTCCCCGCGACGGGCGCACTGCAACGCCGTGATCAGATACCGCTTCGGCTCGACGCCACACAGCTTCGCCGTCTCGACCAAACTGTAAAGCGGGGCCGCCACTTCGGTTGCCCGTTGGGAACGGGAACCGTGATGGTTCTTTCTTCCGACGACCGGCCCGCGCAGACTTCTCTCCAAATGATCGTCCTTTTCGCGCCCTTCGGGCGGCCGTTGCCGGCTGACCGACTCTTCCGCAGGGCGCCGGCAGCCGGAAGAAAGGCTCGGCGTCGGTCATGCTGTCGTTTGCGATGACCACAACCTTCCCGACGCCGAGCACCCAGAAGGTGCGCCGCGACGTGCTCGGAGGCAAGCGCGGCGACGGCCACCGGCGCGACCGGCCGATTCAACGCCCCGACCCCCAGCGGATTCGCCTCGGGGCCCCGGACCCGACGCTCACGGGCGTCGCGGGCCTGGTCCCCTTCGGCGCCTTTCTCGCCGACGAAGGCATCGACCGCGCCTTGCACGGCGCCTTCGGCTCGCTCAAGGACGGCCCCTCCGTCGTCTCCCCCATGGCCGCCCAGCTTCGCCTCTTGATGGACGCCTTCGCGGCCGGCGAAGCGCGCGTCTTCGGGCTCGAAGCGCTCGCGGCCGACCCGCTCTTCGTCCGCCTGGCCGGCGGCGTCGTGCCGAGCCTCGACACCGTCGACCGCGACCTCGCCCGCTTCGGCGAAGCGCACGTCACCACGCTCGAAGGGTTGATGGCCGCGCAAGGTTTGCGACCGCTCGGCCGGCGCCTTTTGCACGAGGTCTTCCTCGACGTCGATACCACGGTCGAGCCCTTGCTCGGCTCGCACGAGGGCGCTGCCGTCGGCCCCAACCCTCGCTACCCCGGCCGCCCGAGCTACCACCCCGTGCTCGCGCGCGTGGCGGAAACCGACACGTGCGTCGGGGCACGCTTGCGCCCAGGCGACACGGCCTTCGGCGAGGCCGAGGTGCCGGTGTTCGAGCGCTGGATTGATCGGCTGCGCGACGTGGTGGCTGCGCCGGCGCGTCCGGGGCGACGCGACCGAGCCGGCCCCGCCGCCGGGCCGAGCGCCGATGACGAGCGCGAAGGCCTTCGGCTTCGGGCTCTTCTACGTGTCGGCCGGCGCGTGGCGCACGATACGTTGGGTCAACGCCGTCTCGCGCCTGAGCGGGCTGCCGAATCGCGCGGTGTCCGACGTGATTGGCATTTCGCCCGCCTGGGGGCCGTCGGGCATTGCCCTGTTCGCGTTCGCCGACGTCGTCGTCGCACCCTTCGCCGAAGAATATCTGTATCGCGGGGTGCTCTTGCCCTGGCTCACCACCTGGATGAATCGCTCGGCCGCCATGGCCTGGTGCGCCCTCGCCTTCGGGGCCGTGCATCTCTACTACGGCGCGGGCGCCGCGGTGACCGTGGTCGGCGGTCTCGTCATGGCCTGGGCGCGGCTCGAAACCGGCAAGCTGCGCGCGAGCGTCGCCCTGCACATGGCGTGGAACGCCGTCACGATCGCTGCCTTCGTGCTCCCCTCCGCGGGGCCTGGCTGAGCCTCGCCGCCGCGGGGCCGGGGGCGCCCGCGGGGCCCGGATGGCGCCGGGGTGACGGGTCGACGGGTCGTAAGCGACCAACCAAGTGCATCTTCCGCGAGCGGGGCGCGGGCCTCGTGCTTTCAGATCCCGAAGCACCGGGCGTGAGCACTCGTCGCGAAGCGCCTGGCGCTCGACGGGGCCGAAGCCCCGCTTCTCGGCCTTGCGCTCGAACGCCAGGTAGGCGGAGCCCTCGCCGCTCACGAAGCGCTTCGCCGGCGCGGGGTCGGGCGCCGCGTGGGGGCGAGCGAGCGGGGCATCGCGACCGAGCGCGGTCGGTTCGTTCTGCCGGGGGGCGTGGGGCGCGCCGAGACGTGCGCCGCGGGCGCGCGCCGCGCGGTGGTCTGTGCGCGACGTCTTCGCGTCGTATTTTTCGAAACTACCCATTGCCCTTTATCGGCAATCGGCTACTCTCGACATCGGGCGACGCGCCCTCGCACCGCCGCGAGGCGACTTCTCGTCGCCCGCCCATAGTCGTCAACGGCGCCCTGACGCCGCACGAGGCGACGGCGATTCTGCTCGAGACGGCCTGGAGAGCCCTCTCCTTGATACCCCCCCTCCCCCCGAATCCGTCGGTCTAGACGACGCCGACCACGTCGTCGTCCTCGACCCGACCC
>DASTPP010000397.1:0-2613 GCA_035762175.1 Polyangiaceae bacterium
CTCGCCGCGGCCCTCGCCGTCCTCGCGCCCGGCGCCGCCCGCGCCTCCGGCCTCGACGCGCCGTGGGTGACGAGCGGCGCCTCGGGCCCCACGACCGCCGACGCCGCGGCCGTCTACTGGAACCCGGCCGCCCTCGCCGGCGTGCAGCGCACCGAGCTCATGCTCGGGGGCGCGCTCGTGCTCGGCCACGTCACCTACACCCGCCAGCGCTTCGGCACGTACCAGACGCCCGACACGCTTCAGTTCAAGACGCCGATCGACCCGGCCAACGTCGACCCGGCGCGCACGGGCGCCTACGGCACCGTCTCGGCCGACCCCTTCTCGCCGATCGGCAACCTCTTCTTCGCCCTGCCCGTCCTCGCGAAGAAGCTGACGCTCGGCGGCGGCTTCTACGTGCCCTACGCCGCCGCGCTCGACTACCCGCCGAACGGGGCGCAAAGGTGGCAGCTGCAGAGCGCGTTCATCGTCGCCACCAACGTCACGGCGAGCGCCGCCTACCAGATCACCCCGGCCCTCTCGGTCGGCGCCGGCGTCTCGTACGTCGGCGGGCTCGCCGAGTTCGTCAAGGTGCAAGACTTCGCGGGCCTCGCCGAAATTCGCGACGGGTTCGCCTCGCCGAACATCCGCCAGGAGAACGACTTCGGCCCGAACGCCCCGACCGAGGTGCGCGAGCTGAACACGCTCTCGCGCCGCTTCTCGTTCACCCGCGGCCTCTCGAACGGCGTCACCTTCAACGCGGGCCTCGCCTACAGCCCCGCCCCGCGGCTGAAGCTCGGCCTCGTGTACCAGCACGGCGCGAGCATGAACTACAAGGGCAAGTTCGCCCTCGACATGAACGACCCCTTCTTCACGAGCGATCTCGCCGAGCAGGGCCTGCGCTACAAGCCGCTCGTCGCGGGCGACGCCAGCCTCAAGTTCTCGCTGCCCAAGCGCCTCACCCTCGGCGCCCAGTACGCGCTGAACGACCGGCTCACGCTCGACGGCTTCTTCTCGTACATCTTCTACTCCGACTTCCGCGCCTTCGTGGTCGAGACGAGCTCGCCCGACCTCGCGCAGCCCGAGCTCGGCATCGGCGAGCGCGTCACCGTGCGCCTGCCCCGCAACTGGCGGAACACCGTCTGGGCCCAGGCCGGCGCCCGGTACAAGCTGAGCCGCACGCTCACCGCCACCGGCTTCGTCGGCTACCAGTCGCCCGCCTCGCCCGACAGCACCATCGACACCGCCTCGCCCGACGGCCACCGCCTGCTCGGCGACGTCGGCGCCATCCTCGCGCTGAGCGAGACCATGTCCCTCTCGGGCGACTTCCGCCTGCAGGGCATCCTGCCGCGCACGGTCGAGCCCGGCGCCGACGGCAAGGGCGGCTCCGACCACGACCTCGGCAACGGGCGCTACACGCTGCTCATCGCCGCCCTCGGCGGGCACCTCAAGATCCTCTTCTGAGCCGCCCGCCGCGCCCCGCGCGCCCGCCCGCGGGGCGCCGGCGGGGCGCGCCGCGAGGGCCCAGGCCGCCGCGCGCGGGGCCCGCGCCGTCGTTTCGACGCCGCGGAGGGTCCGCGGCTCCCCCGGCCGCCGCGCGCGGGGCCCCCCGCCCCTCGCCGGGCGGCTTCTGGCAGACGAGAGTGGGCTCTCTTTTAATGACATTGACGAGGGCCGGGCGGGCCTCTCTCGAATCGCCTTGACCGGCGCTGCGACCTGCTCATCGCCGGCGTAGGGCGAATGCCTTGCCATCTACTTTTGTATGAAAGTCGCTCAAAACCACACTCCGGTTGATTTTGCGAATTCGAAAATTTCCCGTGTAATTGCGTCGTCAGGTCGCGTCAAAATTCGTGCCACAGCGTAATTTGCCAGGTGCCTTCGCGCACCGCGTCGAAGGTCGGCAAAGTTCGGGTTCACGTACTTTTTGCGGTTTTCTGCAGGTGTGACATTGTTCAACGCGGCGCATCCTATGGACGTTGACGCATCGCCGTGACCGCGTCAGAACTAGTCGATGCTGCGCAGCGACATGATGATTCGAACCCCCGTGCTTATGATTGTGCTCTTCAGCTCGACCGGCTGCGGCATGTCCAACCTCGTCCAAACGAACACGCGCGCGATCGAGGGCACGGCCACGGCCATCAATACGTCTACCTCGGTGCTGCGCGAGTCGAACCGCAACCTCGTCGAGACGCAAAAGGGTATGCAGAAGCTCGACGAGCTCAAAGAGCCGATGAACCGCGTCGCCCGCCTCGACGAGCCGATGCGCGAGGTCGCCGAGCTGAAGGGCCCGATGCAGCGCCTGCAGCAGAGCGTCGCCGAGATGAGCGAGCTGCGGCGCGCGCTCGCCGAGCTCAAGAGCTTGAACGAGGGCATGAAGCAGGTCAGCGAGCTCAAGGGGCCGATGGCGAGCGTGGCGGCGCTCGACGCGAGCATGCAGCGCGTCGCCGACCTGCGCGATCCGATGGAGCGGGTGGCCGTCCTGCACGCGCCGCTCGACGAGGTGAGCAAGCTCTCGCCGCCCATGACGCAGATGGCGGCGCTGACCCGCGACGCCTCGGGCCAGGTCGGGCTCGTGCTCGTCGGCGTGCTCGGCTGGGGCGTCGTGACCTTTCTCGGCGTCTACTTCGGCGTGCAGGC
>DASTPP010000398.1:0-24292 GCA_035762175.1 Polyangiaceae bacterium
CGTGCCCGCCGCCGCGATGCTCGCCCTCGGCGCCTTGCCCAGAATGCTCGCCTTGCGCGACGCGCTGGCGGCCGAGTTCGCGCCCTCTCTGCTCGCGACGCTCGACGCGCTCGAAGACTACGCGCTCGCCGCCTACCTCGCGTACGCCCGCGCCCGGCCGCGCGACGGGGGCGAGACCGAGCTGGGCGAGCTCCTGAACGAGGCCGGGCCGCTCCGAGAGCGCCTGCTCGCGATGGCCGGCGCGCTCGTCGCCTTCGGCATCTTCGACGCGCAGCAGGTGGCCGACATCCGCCAAGGGTCAGGCCACCTCGACACGGCCGGCGATCTCGCCGCCCTCGGCCTGATGTTCGTCGACGTGTGGCCCGCCGTCGGGCCGAAGGTGCTGCTCGAGCGGGCCGAGGTCGAGCGCGCGATCGAGCTCGGCAAGCTCTTGCTCGTGGCGCTCGGCCGGCGCAACCAGGGCACCGACGGCGCGGGCGACCCGTCCGAGGCCGAAGAGCAGCTCGGCAAGGCGTTCGAGCTCTTTCGCCGGGCGTATGAGCGCTGCCGCCACGCCATTCTGTACCTGCGCCGGGACGAGGGCGACGGCGGCGACATCGCCCCGCCGCTCGCGCGCAGCCGGCGCCGGGGTCGAAGCGCGCCGTCGGGCGAGCCCGCGCCGGGCGGCGACGAGCCCGACGGCCCCGACGGCCCCGGCGGGCCCGACGGGGGCGAGCCCGACGGCGAGACGGACGACGTGGCGACCTTCTAACGCCGCCCGTCGAGGCCCGGTGACGCGACCAGCGCGGACGCCGGGCGGGTAGGGGTCTCGACGCCGCGGTGAGCACGCCCGCGGCTTCGTACCCCGCCCCTGCGCGGGCCCCCTCGCGTAGCGCCGCCGGTGCCACCGACGGCCGGCAGAACCCCTCGGCGTACCTCGCCTGCGCCACCGACGGCCGGGGGGGGATACTCGAGGAACCCCCAGCGTGGGGTGGTGGCACAAAATCGGTACTCGAGTACCCGTGTTCATGTGCCAGGGGCCCGCCGACGGGTACTCGAGTATCGATTTTCATGTGCCAAGGGCCCGCCGACCGACACTCGAGTATCGATTTTCATGTGCCAGGGGCTCGCCGACCGACACTCGAGGGTCGTTTTTGTGTGCCACGAGGCCCCCGAACCGATACTCGAGAACGGTTTTTGTGTGCCACGCCGCCCTTCGAACGGCACTCGAGAACGGTTTTTGTGTGCCACGCCGCCCTTCGAACGACACTCGAGAGTGGTTTTGTGCGCCCCGAGGCCCTTCGAACGACACTCGAGAATGGTTTTGTGCGCCCCGAGGCCCTTCGAACGTCACTCGAGAATGGTTCTGTGCGCCCCGAGGCCTCCGGAGGGTTACTCGAGAATGGTTTTGTGCGCCTCGTCGCCCCCCGCGGAGTACACGAGAAATGGTTTGGTGGGTCGGTCGAGGCCCGAACCGACACTCGAGTATCGGTTGGGTCTGCCGCGCGGCCCCCGGAGGGGTACTCGAGTGTTTCGGAGAGCCCCGCGCGAACGGAGAGCACAGCTCGGCGCTTGCCGCCCCCGACGGAAGTCGGGGGCAGCGAACGCCCGTGGAAACGGCCGTCCAAGCCCTGCCAGAGGCAGGGCTCCCGCGGAGCGAGGCGCTTCCGCGCGCTCGCGTCGCGTCCGCTCGCCGAGTTCGCAGGCGCGCCCGCAGGCACGCCCGGAAGCCCGGCGCCCGCGCGAGCCCTGCCCCCGCCGAGGGGGTGGGCTTTGCTCGCCGAACCGGCCCGCGACCGCGCGGCACGAGCGGGCGTTCGCTGCCCCCGACTTCCGTCGGGGGCGAAAAGCCGGTCGCGTTCTGCACCACTCTCCAGAGGCCGGGCTCTCCGGTGCCGGTGGGTGCGACGGTCGGGGCGAGCGGTCGAGCGAGCGAGCGTGACGGCGTCTTGTGCGCAATGGCCCGAAGCGCGCGAGAAGGTCGGGCGCCTTGGCATGCGTCTTGCGGCGCGCCCGTTGTGATTGGCCACAACTTTTTTCAGAAAACCCAGGGTTGCCTTCTATCACCAATGCGCTAAACCTCTGTTCAGGCGGCGCGCCTTCGCACGGTTGCGAGGCGGTTCGACGTCGCCCGCCCATAGCGGCTCTCGCATCGGCTAGCACCCGACGCGAGAACCTGGGCCCCACATCGCTGACACGAGGTGAGACCGTAATGGCCAGAGTACCGCGTCACCGCAAAGACCGCAAACGCCCGCTGCCCGCCCCCGAAACCCCGCCCGAATCGCCCCTCGCGAACGACCCGCCCCCGAGCAAGCTCTGCCCCGCCGACGAGCTCGACGCCCGCCTCGAAGACACGGGCGAGGGCGCCTTCTTGCACGGCCTCGAGAAGCGCATCGTCTACCCCACCTTGGTCGAAGAGGTCACCGCCGCCGGCATGCGCATCATGAAGGTGATTCGCGAGCACGACGATCCGGCGCTCTGGTCTTGGTACGAAGACGTCGAGTGCGACCTTGGTTTCGTCCGCGAGCGTGCGGCCTTTAGCATGGGCTGGGAGCACGGGTCGGCCGACGGCCGCGCCGAGTTCTTCCGCAGCCAGGCCCCCGCGCTCAGCAAGAAGGCCAAGCGCCTCGCCGATCAGGCCCGCGCCCTCGTCGTCAACGGCGGCCTGACCCCGGTCGAGGCGGCGGCGCTGCTGGTCGAAACGACCTGGGCCGTTTTGCTCGCGAAGCCAACGCCGCCCTACGACGAGTGAGCGGCGCGTCGGGGCGGGTCGAAGGGGGGCCCGCCCCGACGTGCTTACTGTCAGTTACGACGCGTTCGGGTCGACCAGCCAGCGGGCGAGCGCGTCGCCCTCGAGCTCGAGCACCACGTCGCTCAGCCGGTCGGCCCCGAGCGACGCGAGCCGCGCGCGCAGCGCCTGCGCCTCGGCCTCGCCCAGCGCGCGGCCGAGGCGGCGGGCGAACTGGCGTGACAGCACCTGCTCGCGGCCCTGGCTCAGGCCCTGCTCGCGACCCTGGGCCAGGCCCTGGCTCAGGCCCTGCTCGCGGGTGCGCTGCTCCCACTCTTGGTAGAGTTGTTCGCCCGTCGTCATCAGCGCCACCTCCTCGTCGTTCATCGGCTCGCCGTCCAATTTGGCGGCCTGCAGCGCGAAGCGCAAGCGCGTCAAGACCGGCCCCGCCACCCGCCTCACCCAGGTGCCCGGCGGCAGCGCGGCCAGCTCGACCAGGGCCGCGCGGAAGGTGGCGCCGCGGCCGAGCAGCCGCAGCAGCAGCGTCTCGGGCCGGGGCGGCAGCTCGCTCAGCACCACCAAGCTCGTCGCCCACCCCGGCGGTAGGCGATAGACGCCGGCCAGCTCGCCCGGGGCGGGGGCGAAGCCGAGCGCGGCGAGGGCCGCGTCCGGGCGGCCCGCGCAGAGCAGCACGAGGCGCAGGGCGACCGCGTCGCCGCGGCGCTCGGTCAAGAGCTTGCGCACGGCCTCGAGCAGCTCGCCGACCGAGGGCGCTTCGGAGAAGTGCTCGAGGTGGCACGGCCCCTCGCCGACGAAGCGCCCGAGCAGCCCGGCGCGGGCGCGGTTGTCGGCGCCCTCGTGGCGCGGCTCGAGGCGCAGGTCGACCTTCTGCGCGTCGGCGGCGGCGAGCTCGGCGTTTCGCTCGACGCGGTCTTCGGGGGCGAAGGCGGCGGTGAGCAGTTGCTTGAACAGCTCGTCGAAGCGCAGACGCATCGGCGCGCTCTAGCAGCCGAGAATGGGCGCAGCCAGCGACGGGGCGGGGCGAGGGGACATCCGAGCGCCTGGTCGACCAGGCCCGCGCGCTCGTCGCCCTTGACCGAGCGGGCGTCGTCGACGCGCCGGAGGTTTGCAGAATCGGCGGCGCGGGGCCAGGCTTGCCGGCCCCATGCTACCGAGGCCGACGCCCTTGCGCCCCACGTTGCGCGGCCCCGCGCCGGGCGCGCCACGACGTTCGTGCCGCGTGCGACCGGGGTGGTTGCTCGCACCGCTCGTCGCCGCCGCCTGCTCGCCGCCGACGACCGCGGCCCCCGTCGCCTCGCCCGCCGCGCCCCCGCCGCCCGCCAAGCGCTGACCCGGCCCGCAGGGCCGCCCGCGCCTTCGGCCGCCCGGTGGCAGGGGGCCTTTTCGCAGGGTACGCGGCGGGCGTCGCTCGGCGCGGGCGGCCTCAGCTGCCGTACTTCGCCCGATGCTCGGCGCGGAGGCGCCGGTAGTCGGGGTCGTCGTTCGCCTCGGCCCACGCCGCTTTGAAGATGCGCGCCGCCTCGGCCTTCTGCGGGTCTTCGGGCGACCGGGGCAGCTCGGCCCGGCCGTGCGCGCCGCTCTGCCCGCGCTTGGCGGCGGGCACGGGGCCCGCGTACTTCTTGCCGCCCCGGTGGTTGGCGTAGCGGCGCGCGCGGGTGTAGCCCATCTGCAAGAACTTGCGCGCCATGTCGGCGCCGACGAAGTCGCCGGCCCGCAGGTAGTCGCGAAACATCGCGAGAAGCTTCGCCGAGCTCTCGCGCGCCAGCTCGGGCGTCGCAAAGCGCCAGTGCGGCAAGAGCTCGCCCTTGTAGGGCTCGACGAGCAAGACCCCCTGCTCGCCCACCCCGACGCGGTAGAGCTCGGGCCGCTCGCGAAAGTCGATGCGCCCGAAGTCGAGCCCGTAGTCGAAGCCGCCGCGGCGCTTGCCGAGCGGGCTGGGGCGACGAGGGGCGGCCATGGCGAGTGAGCTCGGGGGGGGCGTGGGCCCGGGCGGGGCATTGGTTTTACACGCCCGGCGCGTGCTCTGCACCGGCCGGGCACCCGGCCGCTGGCGGACGCATGCGTCGGCGGGCGCCCGGCCGTGGGCGGGCTCGACGGCGGCTTCGTGCGCTTCGAGTCGCGGGGGCCGGGGGCGCCTCGGGGAGCCGGCCCCCGGGCCCGCGGTGCATTCGCCCCACGAGCTGGTACGCTGATCGGGCCGAGCCCTGCCGCCGGGCGTTGCCGGGGCGGCGCGGCTCGCACCAGCGCACGCTTGGCCCGCAACGACACGGAGGCGACCGATGACCATTCGAATCGATGACCCCTGGGCCCGCGCCGGCGTGCTCGGGGTCGCCACCGGCATGCGATCGCTCACGCCGCTCGCCGCGCTCGCGAAGGCGGCCCGCGAGGGCGGCGAGGGGCTGCCCGATTGGCTGCGCTCGCGGGGCCTCGCCGTCGCGATCGCGGTGGCGGCCCGGGGCGAGATGCTCTTCGACAAGCTGCCCTCGGCGCCGAGCCGCCTCGCGCCGGTGCCGCTCGCCTACCGGGCGGCGCTCGGGGGGCTCGTCGGCGCGCTCGCGGTGCGCCGCGCCGGCCACCCGCCCGCCCTCGGCGCCGGGCTCGGCGCGGCGGCCGCCGTGGCCGGCGCCTTCGCCGGCAACCAGCTACGAAAGCTCGCCCGCGAGGCGACCGGCCTGCCCGACGCCGTCTTCGCCGTCGCCGAAGACGCCCTCGCGCTCGCCCTGGCGCGCGCGGGCGCGGGCATCGGCTCGTGAGCGGGTTCGCCCGGCGGCGCGGGGGGCGCCGGGCGCGCGCCGCCATGGCCGGGGGCGCCGGCGGGCGGGCTCAGGGGGCGTCGAAGCGGTAGTCGGTGGCCGCGGCGCTCTCGCGCTCGCCGAAGCGGCGGCAAAAGGCGCCGAGGCGGGCCCAGGGCGCGACGTCGAGGACGTGGCGGAACGGCAGGTGCGTGACGAGGCAGTAGAGCGCGACCTCGACGAAGCTGAGGGCGCGGCCCTCGGGCAGGGCGGCGAGCACGGCGTCGACGTTCTCGTCGAGGTACGTCAGGCAGTTCTCGAGGCTACGCGACGCCTTCGGCGGCGCGAGGTGGCCGTCGCCGGCCATCTTCGCCATGACGATCGAGACCTCGGCCCCCATCGCGTGCACGACGAGCTCTTCGGCGTTCGCGACGGCCCGATCGCCCACGTCGCCGCGCAGCACCACGCCCGCCCGCCCCGAGCGGCGGGCGAGATCGCGGCAGATGTTCTCGGTGCCGACCAGCGGCCCGCGCTCGTCGATGAGCACGGGGATCTTGAGGGCGGGGTTGCCGCCGTAGGCCGCCGCGTCGAGCGTCGTGAGGTCGAGCAGGGGCCGGAACGCGTGCGGCACGCCGAGCTCGAGCGCGAAGACGCGCGCGACGCGGGTGAAGTGAGAGCTGCTGCGGCCGACCAGGACGAGTTCGCTCATCGAGGCACCTCGCCCTCGGGCATAGCGCGAGACGAGCTCCGCCGGCGAGCCCGTTCGCGCGCCCCGGGCCGCACCCCGGTCACGGGGCGCCCCGGGCTCGCGCTCCGAGGGGCGGGCGAGGGGGGCCGGGGCCGCGGGGGCGCCGTGCTACCATCGCCCGATGGACGCCTGCCAGCAGTGCGGCGCCTCGGTCTCGAGGCGCGACCCGACGTGCCCCTTCTGCCGGGCCCGCAACGCCGCCTACGAGCCCGTGCCGGTCGAGGCGACGGCCCTGCTCGCCCGCGGCATGGAGGCCATGACCCACGCCCGCTACGCCGACGCCGTCGAGGCCTTCGGCTGGCGCGATCGCGGGGCGCTGCGACGCGGCGCTGCGGTCATTTCCTACAGTACCTCGAGGGGCTCAGGGGCTGCGGGCCCGCGCGCTCTCTCGAAAGGGCGCAGCGAGCCAGCCCGCGAGCGCCTTCGCGTTCTCGGCGAAAGCGGCCGAGAGGCTGAGGGTCTTCTTCAGACGCGCCGCGTTGGCAGGCGAGTCGCCCGTCTCGAGCGCGGGGCAGGCGAAGAGAACGTGGCCGCCGATCGGGGGCGGCCCGCGGGGCGCCCGTCTCGGGCGCGGGGCGGGCCTTGACGCGGTCGGGGGCCTCCCGTGACGACGTGCGGAGCGCGGGCGCGGGTGAACCCGGCCGCGTTCTGGTTGCATGCTTCGGCCATGCGGCGCAGAGTGCGCCCGGCGTGGTGGGTGGCGGCGTTGGGCGCACGTTCCGTTGGCACTGAAAGGGCGCCACGCAACGTACTGCCATCTGCGGGTTGTTGCGTGTTCCGTCGGCGTAGCGATGTATCGTGTAGTATCGTCTACCTCTTCCTTCTCTCTCCCTGACGCGTAAGACGCGTTTTGAGGTCTCCCAGCATGAAGCCTCCTTGGCGCCGTACCCCTCCTTCTCGCGGCGTTCGTCCCAACTCCTCCGGGCCGCGCGCCGTTTCGACCGCCGGGCCGAAGCCGCCGGTGGCCCTGGCGGCGGCCGTCTTCGCGGCGGCCTCGTTCGCGTTCGCCGGCTGCGGCGATGGCGAGACGGGGGCCGGGCCGCCCTTCGGCACCGGCGGCAGCGGCCCCGTGGGCGAGCAAGGCTCGGGCGGCTCGGGCCCTGCGGGCACGGGCGGCACGACCGGCACGGGGGGTACGGGCGGCGGGTCGGCGGGCGAGGGGGGCACGGGCGGTACGGGCGGCGGCGGGCCGGCGGGCGAAGGGGGCACGGCGGGGGCCGCGGGCGAGGCTGGGTCGGCGGGTACCGGCGGGTCGCCGCCGCCGCCGCCGCCTCCTCCTCCGCCCCTGCGTCCGGCGCCGGCGGGGCTGCGGCGGCTCTTGTCGCGGCAGTACGTGGCGACGGTGCGGGCGCTGATGGGCAACGTGGCGGCGCAGGCGGCCGCGCCGCCGCCCGACGTGCAGCTGCACAACTTCGACGCGATCGCCGCGCGCGAGCTCGCCCTGCCGGCGACGGCCGTGGCGCAGTACGAGGCGTCGGCCGAGGCCATCGCGCTCGCGGTGGTGGGCGACCCGGCCACGTACACGACGGTCGTGGGCTGTGACGCGGCCACCCCGAAGTGCCTGGCGACGTTCGTGAGCCGGTTCGGGCGCCTGGCGTGGCGCCGCCCGCTCGCCGACGACGAGGTGGCGCGGGTCGTGGCGGCCGGCCGGGCCTCGGCCCAGGCGTACGGCGTGCCCGAGCGGGGCATCGCGGGCGCGCTGTCGGCGCTGCTGCAGTCGCCCTACTTCCTCTACCTCATCGAGCTCGGCGAGCCCGACCCGGGCGACCCCTCGCGGCGCGTGCTCGGGCCCTACGAGCTCGCGTCGCGCATCAGCTTCTTCCTCACCAACGAGCCGCCCGACGACGCGATGCTCTCGGCCGCGGCGGCCGGGTCGCTGTCCGACGCGGCCGGGGTGCGGGCGGCGGCGGCGGCGCTGCTCGACCGGCCGGCGGCCCGGGCGGCGCTCGCCGAGCAGTACGCCGAGCTGCTCCGCCTGCGCGAGCTCGAGGGGCTGCAGAAAGACCCCGTGCTCTTCCCCGCGTTCAACGCCGAGCTGAGGGCGGCGATGCGCGAAGAGACGCTGATGGTCATCGACGACATCGTGTGGCAGCGCGACGCCGACGCGCGCGAGCTGGTCGACGCCGACTTCACCTACGTCAACGCGCCGCTCGCCGCGCTCTACGGGCTGCCGCCGCCGGCGGGCGGGGGCTTCGAGCGCGTGCCGCTGCCCGAGGGGCAGGGGCGCGCGGGCCTGCTCGGGCAGGCGAGCTTCCTCAGCCGCTTCGCCCACCCGGCGATGACCTCGCCGACGCGCCGCGGGGCCTTCGTGCAGTCGGCGCTGCTCTGCTACGACGTGCCGCCGCCGCCGCCCGGCGTGGTGACGGTGCTCCCCGACGACGGCACGCCGAAGACCATGAAAGAGAAGCTCGAGATGCACCAGCAGGTCGAGCTCTGCGCCAGCTGCCACCGCAAGATGGACCCGATCGGCTTCGCCCTCGAGAACTTCGACGCCATCGGCCAGTACCGCACGCTCGACCAGGGCCTGCCGATCGACCCGACCGCCGAGATGGCCGGCATCGGCGCCTTCGCCAGCGCCGCCGACCTCGCGGCGCTGCTGCGCGACGACCCGCGCGTCGCCGAGTGCATGGTGCGCAACTTCTACCGCCACGGCCTCGGCGCCCTCGACGGCTACTACCAGTCGGGCGCCATCGGCGACCTCGCCGCCACGTTCGCCGCCTCGGGCTACCGCCTGCGCTCCTTGCTCGCCGACCTGAGCGCGAGCGACGCCTTCCGCTTCGTCAGCGCCCCCACCGAGTGAGGACAGACCGGCCATGAAACGCACCTTTCTTAGCCGCCGCACCCTGCTGCGCGGCATGCTCGGCAGCTCGGCGGTCTGCGTGGGCCTGCCGCTGCTCGAGGCCATGGTCAACGGCAGCGGCACCGCGCTCGCCGAGGGCGGCCCGCTGCCCGTGCGCCTGATCACGTGGTTCTTTGGCAACGGGGTCATCCTCAACCGCTGGATCCCCGGCGGCCGCGTCGCGCCCGTCGTCGGCCCGAACTACCCGCTCCCGCCCCTGCTCACGCCGCTGGCGGGCGTGCGCGAGTACGTGTCGCCGGTCACGGGCTTCGACAACAAGTGCGAGATGACCATCACGCACCACGAGGGCATGACCCTCTTCAACGGCTACACCTTCAAGTACACCGGGGGCCTCTCCTCGAAGGCCGGCGGGCCCACCATCGACCAGGTGGCCGCGCACTACCTCGGCGCGCTGACCTCGAAGCCGTCGCTGCAACTGGGCATCTCGCGCAAGCTGAGCGTGATGGACGGCGGCACGACGATGCACAACCTCTCGCACAAGGGCCCGAACGAGCCGCTGCCCCCCGAGTACAACCCGCGCAAGGTCTACCAAGACCTCTTCGGCAGCTTCGTGCCCCCCGAGTCGCCCGCCAAGCCGAGCCGGCTCGGCGTGCTGTCGGCGGTCCGCGGCGACATCGACGCGCTCAAGAACCGGCTCGGCGCCGCCGACAAGGTGCGGCTCGAGGCGCACCTCGAGGGCGTGTCCGAGCTCGAGAAGAAGATCAACGCCCTGGCGCCGCTCTGCGAGGCGCCGCCGGAGACGACCGAGACGAACACCCCGGTCAACGGCGTCGAGCCGCTCACCGCCGCCAACGAGGCGATGAGCGACCTCGTCGCCTACGCGTTCGCCTGCGACATCACGCGCATCGTGTCGATCTTGCACACCGGCGGCGCGGCCGAGACGGTCTACACCGAGGTCGGCCAGACCTTCGGCCACCACTACAGCTCGCACGACTTCTACACCTCGGTCGCCGGCGGGCAGTACTCCGAGTCGGGCTCGGGCCTCGACAAGGTGCACTCGGGCGTCCGCTACCTGATGGGCCACTTCGGGTACCTGCTCAACCGCCTCAAGGCCACCCCCGACGCCGTCGCCGGCTCGGGCAACCTGCTCGATAACAGCGCCATCCTCGTGGGCAGCGACTGCGCCGAAGGCCACGACCACGGCATCAAAGACCAGGCCGTCCTGGTCGCCGGCGGCGGCGGCGGCAGGCTCGTGCACCCCGGCATCCACGTCCGCCAGGTCGGCCGCAACACGTCCGACATCGCGCTCACGGTCCTGCAGGCGGTCCTGCCCACGATCACGTCGATCGGCGCCGGCGCCCCCGGCTCGTCGACGCCCGTCGCCGAGCTGAAGGCGCCCGCCTGATCCAGGCGGCGGGTGACCTTGCACGCGGCCCCGGACTCGAAGTCCGGGGCACGGGGTGGCCCGCGCGAACGGAGCGCAAAGCCCGGCCGCCGTTGGCGCCGGGCTCCCGCGCCGCGAGCCGCTGACGCGAGCTCGCTCGGAAGCCAACGCCCGCGGGAGCCCGGCCCCAGCGAGGGCCGGGCTTTGCTCTCCGGATCGGTGCCGAGGCCACGGGGCACGAACGGGTGACGCCGTGCCCCGGACTTCGAGTCCGGGGCCGCGCAAGGGCACCCGCCGCGCGTATCAGAACGAGACGGTCAGGGTGGGGGCCGAGGCGCCGTCCTCGCCCCCGAACAGCTCGAACAGGTCCGACGCGAAGTCGACCGCGCTCGTGCCCGCCAGCCGGATCTGCGTCCGGCCCGTCTTGTTGATGAAGGGCAGCGCCGCCGCCGACAGCGTCACCTCGGCCACGCCCCCGTCGGCCGCCGGCACCGCGAACGAGCCCACCTGCACGGCCGAGGCCGCCGCGCTGTAGTCGGTCGACACGAGCTCGGGGCCCGCGCCGAACGCGCCCGACTTGATGTCGGACGAGACCGCCGACACCGCGCCCGTCAGCGACTTGCGCGTCACGCGCAGCACCGCCTTGGTCACCTGCGCGTTGTCGGGCAGCGCCGAGGTATCGAACGACAGGATGGTGCGGTAGCTGTTGGCGTTGAACATGCCCGAATCGCCGACCCGGTGCGAGGCGACGCCCGTGCCCGGGGCGAAGCCCGAGCCGACCGAGCCGTCCTCGGCGGCGAGCGAGGCGAAGGTCTGGCCGGGCGCGGCCTGGATGACGAACGAGGCCGACTTCGGGGCCTCGGCGTTGCCGGCGGCGTCGACGCTGAAGAAGCGCAGCGTGGCGGTCGCGCCGATGGTGACGGGGGCGCTGAACTGGGGCGAGCCGGTGGTCGGCGCGCTGCCGTCGAGGGTGAAGAAGGTGGTGGCCGGCTCGTTGGCGCTGAGGCTGACCGAGACCGGCTGCGTGAAGGTGCCGCCCGCCGGCGTGGCGGTGGTCACCGGCGGGGTCGTGTCGGCGACGCCGCCCGTGACGTTGACCTGCGTGTCGTTGTCGGCGGTCGACTGGCCCGCGGTGTCGAAGGCGACGGCCCGGAGGGCGTGCGGGCCGTTCGACTCGGCCGCGGTGTCCCAGGCGAACGAATAGGGCGCGGTGGTGTCGGTCGCCACGAGGTCGCCGTCGACGAAGAACTCGACGCGGGCGACGCCCTGGTCGTCGGCCGCCGCGGCCGTCACGGTGACGGTGCCGCTGACGGTGCTGCCGTTCGCCGGGGCGGTGACGTTCACCGTCGGGCGCTGGTCGGTCACCGGGGGCTGCGTGAGGCCCAAGAAGTCGGCGATGAGCCGGGTCGAGCAGATGTCCGTGTCGCTCACGAAGGACGCGATCTGGCCGCACCCGTTCGGGGGGTCGGCGGCGATGGTGTGGCCGATGCTCTTGAGCTCGTACGACTCGACCAGCGCCTTGCCCTGCGCGTCGGCGAAGACCTTGCGCGTGTGCGCCGCCACGGGCCCCGTGCTCGTCGGCGTCGGCGGCAGGCCGTGCACGTTCGTCCACTGCTCGACGATCTCGCGCTGGTTGAGCGGCGCGACCGTCGTGTCGCTCGTGCCGTGCCAGACCGAGACGCGCGGGTAGGGCCCCGCGTACCCGGGGAAGGCGTTGCGCACGCGGTCGCCCCACTGCGCGGGCGTCAGATCTTTGCCCGGGCTCATCACCTGGAAGACCTCGGCGTTCGTCTGCGCCGGCGGGTTGTAGGGCAGCCCGGCGATGATGGCGCCGCCGCGGAAGACGTCGGGCCAGGCCGCGAGCATGACCGACGCCATGCCGGCGCCGGCCGAGAACCCGGTGACGAAGACGCGGCTCGGGTCGATCGAGAAGTCGGCCTTCATCTTGTCGACCATCTGCTTGATCGACGCGTTCTCGCCCGTGTTGCGCAAGACGTTCAGCTTGTCCGACGGCTGGTTGAACTTGCCGAACCAGTTGAAGCAGAGCGCCGAGTTGTTCGCCGACTGCTGCTCGGGGTAGACGACGTAGAACTTGTGCTGGTCGGCCAGCTGGTTCCAGCCGGACGAGGCGTACGCGGACACCGGCTGGCTGCAGCCGTGCAGCGCGACGATGAGCGCCGCGTTCGCCGGCACGCCCGCCGGCACGTGGCGGTTCATCTTCAGGTTGCCCGGGTTCGTGCCGAAGTTCGTGACCGCCTCGAGCTCGTCTCGCGACGAGAGCACGTCGTCGCTCGGCGGCTCGTCGGCGACGTCACACCCGAAGGGCGCGGCGCCCGCCACGACGAGGAGCGCACGGTAAAGGAGCTTCTTCTTCATTGGGGTAGCCTCCCGGCCAACGGTTCAAGGGGACGCGTCGCTCGCTCGGACCCGCGACACCCGCTCAACGGGCGCACGAGCGGGCGCGGGCCGGCACCGGGCCGCCCCGCCGTCGTGAACATGATGTCATCATCATGTTTCTAGCAACGTATACTACGCCTTGGGCGCAAGGCTAGTGCGCATTGCATGGGTGCGCCGAAGTGCGAGGCCGGGCCCTGGTCTGGGTGCTACCCGCGGAGATCGCGTTGATTCTCGACAAATATCGACGAAGGGCGCGGCCGCGCGGGCGAGCGACCCCCAGCTTGGGGGGGCCAGCCACTCGCCCACCACGAAGCGGCCGCCTTCGTAAACGTCGAAGGTGGCTCTCAGCCGAGGCAGGTGCCGCCCACGACGTTGCTCTCCTGCGACTCGTCGACCACGTCGTACTCGTCGGGCTCGATCGCGAAGTGGCAATCGGGGCCGAAGCAGCCCGAGGGTATGGTCACCGTCAGATCGACGGACGCGCCCGGGGCGAGCGAGGGCGTGTTGCGGTGGTAGCGCACGTTGCCGAAGTCCACGAGCGTGTGCGACGCGCCGGCGGCGGCGGTGCCCGCGTTGCGGACGCGGACGACGAGGGCGCCGCTCGCGTTGCGGGTGCAGTAGGCGCCGTCCATCATCACCGCGACGAGGTTCGGCTTCTGCGGCACCTCGATCGGCGGAAGGCAAGGCTCGTAAATGGTGCAGCCGGTCGTGCCGACGTCGCCGGCCGCCTCGGGCGCGCTGGCGGCGTCGTCGGCCGCGGCGCCCGCGTCGGCACAGGCGCCGAGGGCGACGAGGCTGAGGGTCGAAACGGCGGCGAAGTTACGAAAAATCTTGGTCGGCATGGTCGTCCCCTTCCCGATGACTCGCGTCGCGTCGGGCGCCCTTCGGGCCCCTCGACGCGCCTGCGCCGCGGGCCCCGGCGGCCCCCGGCCGCGCGCTCTGTCGGCGGGCCTTCAGCAAGCGGCGGGCCAGTCGCGACCGCCCCGCCCCTCGCGCCGACCTCGCGTCGCGCGCGGCGTCCGAACGACGAACGTTGCCGCGTCGAGAGGAGACACGGGCGGGCGAGGCGGGCGTCCCGAATCGGGGCGGGTTACCAACGCGGATGGGCCGTTTCGAGACAACGGCGAGCCGATCTGCTTTCTACGCCGCCACTTGGCGTGTGGCCTCGACCTTGCTGGTAGGGTGCCCCCCCTGGGGGGCCGGTGCTTTCAGAGCGGCGGGCGGGTGCCCGCGCCGCGAGGCTGAGACATGGCGAACACCGATGTCCGCGCCGTCAGCGTTTCGGCCCCGCCCTTTCGCCCCGCGCCCATCGACCGCCGCCCGGGCTACCGCCGACCCGCCCGGGCGTCAACGCGACGGCCCGCCGGGCCCGCCGGCGCTTGCGGCGTTCGGGCGGCCAGAGTAGGCATTTCTTCGTGCGAACGTTCTACCCGACCCTCTCGATCTGTGCCCTCGTTCTGGCCAGCTGCGCCGGCGACGCCGGCCGGCCCGACGCCGACGCCGGCGAGCCCGCCCTCGACGAGCGGGCCGCGCAACTCGACGCCGCGGCGGCCGCCGACGAAGGCACCTCGCCGCTGGCCGAAGGGCCCTCGCTCAGCGTGGTGCGCCCCTTCCCCGGGGGGGTGCACGGCATGGCCGTCAGCGGCACCGGCCGGCTCTTCTTCTCCGACAGCTTCGGCAACGTCAGCTCGACGCGCCGGGTTTACGCGCTCGACCCGCCTTACACGGGGGCCTTCGCGGCGACGAAGATCACCGGCGCGCTGCCGGCCGGCCTGCTCTTCGACGACGGCTTGCTCTACGTCTGCGACGTCGCCGCGAGCCGCGTGCGCGCCTTCGACGCCAAGCTGCGCGGCGTCAAAGAGTGGCACCCCGCCACCCCCTGGGGCATCGCCCGCTTGCCCGGCGGCGCGCTCGTGACGGTGTCGAACGACGGCGTCGTGCAGAGGCTCGAGCCCGACGGCGCGGTGACGACGCTCTTCGGGGGGCTCGACGCGCCCTTCGGCATCGCCGCGGCCGCCGACGGCACCGTCTGGGTGAGCGAGCAGGGGGTGGGCGCGGGCCGCGTCACGCGCCGCTCGCTCGACGGGGCCGTGCTCGAGACCGTCGCCTACCCCTGGGACAACCCCGAGGGGCTCTTGGTCGACCACCAAGGGGTGCTCTGGGTCGCCGAAACGGGCCTGCGCCAGCTCGTGCGTTACGACGGTTCGGCCGCGACGACGTTCGCCTCGAACATCGGCCTGCCCGTGGTCATCACCCGTCGCGACGCCGACACGCTGCTCATCAATAGCGCCAACCTGCCGGCGCAACTCATGGCGCTCGAAGAGAGCCGCTGAGCGCGCGGCCTTGCCCCCCGCGGGCCGCCGGGCCAACCGTGCCGGCGTGACCTTTCGTGGCTTGCTCGGGCGCGCCACGCTCGCCGCCTTCGCTCTCGCCGCCTTCGCTCTTGCCGCGTGCTCGCCGCGCCCGCCCGATGGCTCGGTGGCCCCGACCCCGGCGCGCGCCGCGCCGCGAGGCCCGGGCGCCCCGGCCGAGGCCCCCGACCCGCCCGGCGCCCCCGCCCCTGCGCCCGCGCCCGCGCCCGGCGCCCCGGCCGCCGCGCGGGTCGAGAACGTGGTGCTCATCACCGTCGACTCGCTGCGCGCCGACCAGCCCTGGACGACCCGCCCGGTGGCGAGCACGCCGGCGCTGAACGCGCTGGCGGCCAAGAGCACGATCTATACGCGCGCCTACGCCGTCTCGAACCTGACCACGTCGAGCTTGTCGGCGATGCTCGCCGGGCGCTACCCGTCCGAGCTGCCGCACACGCGCTGCAAGCTGTCGGCGTACAAGATCGGCGCCGACGCGCTCGCGCCCTTCCTGCGCGCCGCGGGCGTCGCCACCCTCGCCGGCCTCGGGCACACCGCCTTCGTCAGGCGGCTGGTGCCCGCCGACGGCTTCGAGCAGTGGCGGCTGATCGAGAACGCGAGGGCGAAGATCACCGAGGGCGCGGTCACGGGCGAGGCGATCGGCGCGCTCTTCCGCTCGCTCATTACAAAGCAGGCGCCGCGCGGGCGCTTCTTCGCCTGGACGCACCTGCTCGATCCGCACGAGGCGTACGTGCGCCACGCCGGCTTTCCGCCGACGTCGGGCGACGCTCGCGGGCGGTACGACGGCGAGGTGGCCTACACCGACCACGTCATCGCCGGCGTGCTCGACGCGATCGCCGCGTCGGGCCTGGCCGAGCGCACGGCCGTCATCATCTCCTCGGACCACGGCGAAGCGTTCGGCGAGCACGGCGTGCGCTGGCACGGGCTCTCGACGTACGAAGAAGAGATCCGCGTGCCGCTCATCGTCTACGTGCCGGGCCGGCCCCCGGGGCGGGTCGACGTGCCGCGCAGCACCCTCGACATCGGCCCCACCGTCGCCGACCTGCTCGGGCTCGCGCCGCCGGCCTCGTGGCGGGGCACCTCGCTGCTCGCCGACCTCGGCGCCCCGTCGCCCGCCGCGCGCCCCGTGATCGTCGACCTGCCGCCGCTCGAGTCGCGCGCCGCCGCCAAGGCCGTCATTCTCGGCGACCGCAAGGTTGTCTTCGGCGGCCGCGGCGCCGCCCGTGTCTACGATCTCGCCCGCGACCCCGGTGAGCGCTCGCCGCTCGACGGCCCCGAGGCCGAGCGTGCGATCGACGAGGCGCGCGCGGCCCTCGCGCCCTTGACCGAGGCGCCGACGACGCCCTGCGGCGGGCGCTGAGCCCGGTGACGGCCGGGGCGAGCTCGGCGACAATCGCCGCCGATGCGGCGCGACCTGTGGAACCCACGCTTCGACGAGGGACGGCCGGCGTTCGCGCCACTCGCGGCGGCCATGGCGCCCTTCCGATCCTATGCCGACTGGCCGCCGCTCGACGCCTGGAACGCGCACGCCGGGGGCCTCCGCTCGGCCGGCGGCGCGGCCATCCGGTTCGTCGCGCAGCCCCCTCGGCGCCGCGGGGTGGCGCCCGACGTGGCCAACCTCTACGACGAGCGCATCTTCACCAAGGGCGAGGTGCCGAGCCGCGCCGCCACCTGGCACGACTTCTTCAACATGCTGGTGTGGGCGAGCTTTCCCGCGACAAAGTGCGCGATCAACGCGCGGCAGCGGCGCGCGCTCCGGGCGTGGGTCGACCCGGCCGCGCGGCGCCTGCCGTCGGCGCGGACGCGCGAGCAAGACGCGCTCGCGATGATCGACGAGGGCGGCGCGTTGATCGCGAGCCGCGGTCCGCTCGCCGCCGACGACGTGCCCGCCGCGGTCGCCCGGGGCGAAGCGCGCGTGCTGCTGCTCGGCCACGCCGTCTACGAGCACCTCGTGGTCTCGTCGGGCGCGGTGCGCGCGTTCCCCTGGGTGGTCGAGACCGACGCCCCCTTCGACGACGTCGACGCGCTCCGCCGCGACGTCGACGCCCGCCTCGCCCGCGCCCTCGCCGAAGCGCCGCTCGACCTGCGCGCGTCTCGCGGCCTGCCCGTCACCGACGCGCTCTTCGCCTGACGGCGGCGGGGGGCCGGGCTTGGGCCCCGGCCGCGGCGCTCGCCCGGCGGCCGGCGATGGCTCGCCCGGCGGCCGGCGCTCGGGCGAACGCCCTGCGTCGAGCGTCGTCATCGACCTTGGCCCGTAGGGTCGTCTTCGTCGGGCCGGTAGACCAGCGTCATCTGTCGGTTGGCCGCCTCGCGCCCCGCCTCGAGCGCCAGCCGCAGCGCTCGCACCCTTGTGTCGCTTGCGAGGCGCGCCTCGAGCGCCGGGCGCAGCGCCTCGGTCAGCGAGCGCGCGCCCGCCTCGCGGCACACCGCCTCGACGGCCTCGGCCCGCACGAACTGGAGGCGTGCCTCGAGCTCATGCAGCATCATGGTTAGCTCGTCGAGCGCCCAGGCCTGCGCGCGCTCGAGCCCCGCCTCGCGCAGCGTCCGGGCCTCGTCGGGCGAGAGCGAGAGGGTTCGCGCGGGCTTCGGCGGGCCCGAGCGCAGCGTGTGCATCGAGCGATAGAGGGCGAACTTGGCCATGACGGGCCGAGCGTTGGCGCCGCCAGCGCGCCGAGGCAACCGTCGAGCGAGCGGCCGAACGGGGCGCGGGGCGTCGGCGGGGTCGCCCGCTTCGCCCGGGCCGTGCTATGCGCCCGGCAGCAACGTGGACGATCGCCTGCCGCAGATGCCTGACGACGCGGCCGAGCCCCCGCCGCAGGGGCCCGGCCCCGGGGCCAGCCCGCGCTACGTGCCGCGCCCGCACCAGATCGAGGCGCGCGACGCGATCGTGGCGGCGCGGCGGGCCGGCCGGCCGGGCTTTCTGCTCGGCGATCTCACCGGGCTCGGCAAGACCCTCTCGGCCTGGCTCGCGCTCGCCGCGATGCCCGAGCCAGAGGTGCTCGTGGTCTGCCCGAAGGGGGCGATCCCGCAGTGGCGGCGCACGATCGCGGGCTCGCCCCCGGCCGGCAAGCGCGTCACCTTCGTGAACTTCGAGCGCACGAAGTCGCTGCTCGAGCCGACGGCGAGCGCGAGGCGGTCGACGCGCGCGAAGAACAACGAGCTCGCGAAGACGGGGGCGCCGAAGCAGCGCTGGCCGCTCGTGGTGATCGACGAGAGCCACCGCATCCGCAACCCCGCCTCGCAGCAGGGCGTGGTCTGCCGGCGGCTCGCGGCGGCGGCCGACTTCACGATCTACCTGAGCGCGACGGCGGGGCAGTCGCCGCACGAGCTCTCGTACCTGGGCAAGCTCTTGGCGGCGGCGACGGGCGGCGCGACGGGCGATCTCGACGAGTTTCGCGCGCTGATGAAGCGCCTGAAGATCGGCCGCGCGAAGGGCCGCTGGAAGAACTGGTCGTGGGAGCCGAACGAGGCCGACCGCGCCGCCATGGCGGCCCTGCTCTACCGGGGGCCGGGCGCGATCGGCCTGCGCCGTCGCCCCGAGCAGATCGCGGGCTGGCCCGAGGTGCAGCGCGAGCTCGCGCCGACGGCGCTCTCGGCCGACGAGCGGCGGCTCTACGAGGCGACGTGGCGCGAGTTCCGCCGCGAGCTCGGCCTCGCGGGGGGCTCGACCCGGCGCCCGGCGGGCTGGGCCGCCGACCTGCGCTTCCGGCAGAAGGCGAGCCTGCTGCGCGTCGCCGGCACCGCCGACTTCGCCGCCGACCTGCTCGAGAACGGCCAGCAGGTCGCGGTGTCGGTCGCCTTCCTCGAGACGAGCGCGCTGCTCGCCGAGGCGCTGCGCGGCCGGGGCTGGGCGGTCGGCGAGATCAACGGCGGGCGCGAGGGCGCGGCCAACGAGGCCACGCGGGTCGACTTTCAGGCCGGGCGCCTCGACGCGGTCGTCTTCACCGTCGCCGAGTCGATCTCGCTGCACCAGGGCGAGCTGCCCGGCGGCGAGCGCGAGCGCTCGCTCGTCGTGCACGATCTGCGCTATAGCGCCGTCCAGCTGCAGCAGATCGAGGGCCGCTGCCACCGCGACGGCCGGCGCGCCGTCATCTATTACGCCTTCGCCGAGGGCACGGTCGAAGAGCGCATCGCCGGCGTCGTGATCGACCGCATGGCGGCGATGGAGGGCCTCGCCGGCGACGACACCGCCCTGCTCGACGCGCTGGCCGAGGCCGTCCGGGCGGCGGCCGAGCGCGACGCGGCCTGAGCGGGCCCCGGGGCGTCGGGCTCCGCCGGCGCCGGCGGGCGCCCGCCCTTGACCCTTCAGGCCGAGGTCGAGCGGGGCCGCCCTCGACCCTCCAGGCCGAGGTCGAGCGCCCCGCGCTTGTCTCGGCGCGGGCGCCGGGCGGGGGCGGGCCTACGGGCGCTCGTAGGTGCCGACGAGCTCGCCCAGCGCGAGCACGTGCCCGAGCATCGCCGCGGTGAGGGTGTCGCGGTCGGCGTGCGGCCCGAGGTCGAGCGGGGCGTCGAGCGCGAAGAGCTGAAAGTGGTAATGATGAACGCCGCTGCCGCGCGGCGGGGCGGGGCCGTCGTAGCCGTCTCGGTGGCGCGAGTTCTTGCCCTGCACGGCGCCCAAGGGGCCGTCGTCGGGCCCGAGCCCTTCGGGCAGGCGATGCACCGTGGGCGAGAGGCGGTAGAGCGTCCAGTGCACGAAGGGGGTGGTCGCCCGGGCGTCGGGGTCTTCGCAGAGGAGCGCGAGCTCGCGCGCCCGGGGCGGAATGCCCCCCCAGGCGAGGGGGGGCGAGACATTTTGCCCCTCGGTCGACGAGTACAAGGGGGGCAGGGGCGCGCCGTTGCGGAAGGCCGGGCTCGTCAGGCGCAGGGCTCGAGGGGCGTCGTAAGCCGCCTCTGCGAGCGCGCCCTCGCCGCAACAAGGGGGGAGCAGAGCGAGGCGCGAGAGGCCGGGGAGGACGCGATCGAGAGACGTCACGGGGCACCTCCGATGCGAGGTTGGGGCGGGCGAGGGGGCGGGCCGGGCTTCAGCTCGCCTGGACGAACTTCCCCCCCGAGGCCACGAGCAGCGATCGGACGGCGCGGGCGCGCTCGTCGGGCACTTCGACGGCGACGATCGTGCCGCCCGGGTCGTCGTCGGGGGTGGGGCCGCGCGGCGCGCGCAAGATCGAGCCGACCAGGGCGCCGAGCAGGCTGCCGCCGAGGCCGCCGGCGCCGACGCCGGCGAAGAAGCCGAGGTAGCACTCGGGGCCGGAGCAGAGCGCGGCGGCGAGCGCGCCGCTCGTGAGCGCCCCGGTCAGGCCGCCGATCGCGGAGCCCGAGGCGGTCTTGTCGGCGTGGCTCACCTCGGCGCGGGCGCCTTCGGGGCGGCTCGGGGGCGGGTCACAAGGCAGGACCGAAATGCGATCGCTGCCGTAGCCGAGGTCGAGCAGGCGCTCGACCGCGCGCCGGACCGACGTTTGATCGAGAAACAAGGCGTTGACGAGCTGGGCCACGGTCGACCCTCCGGGTCAGGGCGTTGCGGGTGGAGCTGGGCCGCGGCCGGGCGGATCGCGGCGCCGCCCGAACCATGTATGCAAATAACAGGCCCTATGCTAAATCGCATAATGACTCGGCCTCGGCCGACGCGCGCCCGGCCCGGACCTCGGCCGCGCGCGCTCCGGTTGTGGCCGGGAATGGGCGCCCCCCCTCGCAGGTTGCCGACCGATGTCTCTGCGCCCCCGCCTCGCGCGCACGCTCGAGCTCGTTCATTTGATCGCGTCGGCGACGCTCATCCGTAGTATCCTCTTCGACCGCTGGATCACCGTGCTCGCCTCGGTGCTGCTCGTCGTCGCCGTCGCGGCGGCGCGGCGGGGCAAGACGTGGGGCGTCGGGCTCGCCTTGGCCTCGGCCGCGGCCTTCCCGATGGCGTGGGTGCTCGGCATGGCGCCGGCCTGGTTCCTGGTCGTCGGGGCCGTCGGCGCGCTGCCCTTCGCGCTCACGGCGCGCTCGCTCGCCCGCTTCGACGCCAAGGCGACGGCGTTCGGCGCCTCGCTCGCCGTGACGGGGGGGGTTCTCGGCGCGGTCGGCTGGTGGGTCTTCGCCCCGGCGATCATCAGCATGTTTCCGTCGCTACGCCCGGGCTACTGGCCCGCGCACGAGGTGGCCGCGGCGCTCACGACGCTCGCGCTCTCGCTCGTCGGGCGGGCGAATCGGCGGGCGGGGGCGGGCGATCTGGCGGAGTCCGAGGGCGACGACGCGCACGCCTACGCGCCGCCCGCGCCCGCCCGAATCGCGGCGTCTCCCGGCGTCCGCGTGCTCGACGCCCCGCGGGCGGCGGGCGGCGCCGACCTCGCGCCGGCGGCCGCCGACGAGCTGGACGAAGACCCTCTCTCGCCGCCCGAAGCCCGCGCCCGGCGCGCCTGAACGGCGGCCTGTTCGCGGGCACGAGGCCCTCCCGAGGGCGTGTCGTCGCCGCCGGCCCATGGTAGGCGGCTTTGGCCCCCGGTGAGGCCTCTTCGCGCACTCCGGGCCCGGGCCCTCTTGCTCGTGGCCCTCGGTCCGGCCCTCGCGCGCGCGCAGCCTGGGCCGTCCGGGCCGCCGGGGCCCCGCGCGCCGCCCGTGTCGTCTGGGCCGCCCGCGCCGCCTGGGCCGCCCACACCGCCCACGCCGCCCGTGTCGTCTGGGCCGCCTGGGCCGCCCACACCGCCCACGCCGCCCGTGTCGTCTGGGCCGACCGAGGCGCCCGCGATCGTGCCACCCATGCCACCGGCCGAGGCGTCCGCGATCGTGCCGCCCGCCCTGGTGGGGCCCTCGGACGTCGCGTACCCGGCCGGCGCGACGGGCGAGGCGCTGGTGATGCTCGAGCTCGAAGTGGACGTCGCGGGCGCGGTGGCCGGGGCGCGTGTCGTCGAAGGGGGCGAGCCCTTCGCGGGGGCCGCCCTCGAGGCGGCGCGCGGCTTTCGCTTCTCACCGGCGACGAGGAGCGGCACGCCCCTGCGCGCCCGCATTCGCTTTGCGATCACGTTCCGGCCTCCGCCGGCTGACGAGTCTGACGAGCTTGACGGGCCCGGCGCCCGAGGCACGGGCGGCGGGGTGGGGGCGCCCCCGGGCCCCCGGCGCGCCCCTGCGCCCCCGGCCGCGCCGGCCGAAGTTCGCGTCCGCGCCCAGCGCTCGCCGCCCGGCGCGAGCGGCATGAGCCGGGCCGAGGTGCGGCAGCTGCCGGGCGCCTTCGGCGACCCCTTTCGCGCGATCGAGATGCTGCCCGGGGTCACGCCGATCGCGTCGGGCGTGCCTTACTTTTTCGTCCGCGGCGCGCCCCCCGGCAACATTGGCTACTTTCTCGACGGCGTGCGGGTGCCGTACCTCTATCACGTCGGGCTCGGCCCCTCGGTGGTGCACCCGGGCCTCATCGAGCGGGTCGATCTGTACTCGGGGGGCTACCCGGCGCGTTACGGGCGCTTCGCCGGCGGGGTCGTGGCGGGCGAGACGGCGCCGCCGCGGCCCGAGCTGCACGGCGAGGCCAACCTTCGCCTCTTCGACGCCGGCGCCCTGGTCGAGGCGCCGTTCGCCGGCGGGCGGGGCGCGGCGCTCGTCGGCGGGCGCTATTCGTACACCGCGGCGGCGATCTCGCTCCTCGCGCCGGAGGTCGAGCTCGATTACCGCGACTACCAGGCGCGCGCTTCGTACGAGCTCGGGCCCCGCGACAGGCTGACGCTCTTCGCCTTCGGCGCCTACGATCTGGTGGCCGAGCGCGAGAACGGCGTGCGCAAGATCTTGTTCGGCGCCGAGTTCTACCGCGCCGACCTGCGCTACGACCACCGCTTCGGCGAGGCGACCAACCTGCGCACCGCCGTCACGCTCGGCTTCGACCAGACGCGCATCCCCGACCGTCGCAACGCGCAAGATCGTAGCGCCGCCGCGCGCGTCGAGCTCACGCACCCGGTCGACCAGGGCCTGCTGCTCCGCGCCGGGGCCGACGTCGCGGTCGACGACTATTCGATCGACTTCGTCGGCTACACCGCGCCCTTCGACGAGGACGCCCGCCGGCTGCGCGAGCAGCTGCCGCCGCGCACCGACCTGGCGCTCGGCGCCCGCGCCGATCTGGTCTGGCGCCCCCGGCCGGGCGTCGAGCTCGTGCCGGGGCTGCGCGCCGACCTCTTCCGCTCGGGCGGGGCCGGCGCCGTCGCCGTCGACCCGCGCGTCGCGGCGACGCTCGCGATCAGCCCGCGCGCCCGCGTCGTGCACACGCTCGGCCTCGCCCACCAGCCGCCGTCCTTCGTCGCCCCCGTGCCCGCGCTCAGCGTGGGGGGGCTGCGGGGCGGCCTGCAGCGGACCGCCCAGGCGAGCGCGGGCGTCGACCTCGATCTGCCGGCCGATCTGAGCGCCACCGCGACGGCCTTCAAGAGCGTCTTCTTCAACATGACCGACGCCCTCGGCACCGGCGACCGCTCGGTCGACGACTCGGCGCTCGCCGCGCCGGCGCGCAGCCTGGGCTCGGCGTACGGCCTCGAGCTCTTCGTGCGCCGCCGCCTGACCAGCCGCCTCGGCGGCTTCGCCACCTACACCCTGTCGCGCTCGCTCCGCGCGGTGGGCCGAGAGAAGTTCCCCTCGAGCTTCGACCGCACGCACGTGCTGAACCTCGCGCTCGCCTACGATCTCGGGCGGCGCTGGCGGGCGGGCGGGCGCTTCGTCGTTTACACCGGCTTTCCGCGCTTCGAGAACGACGCGCCGGGCGGCCCGCCGCCGGGCCCGGGCGGCCTGGCCTTCCGCCCCTTGGACCCGCCGCGCCAGCCGGCCTTCTACCGCCTCGATCTGCGCCTCGAGAAGCGCTGGCAGGTGACGCAGACCCGCTGGTGGTCCATCGTGGTCGAGGTCTTGAATACGACGCTGAACAAAGAAATCATCGAGAATGAGCCCATCGGCCCCGTGACCATTCCCAGTGTTGGTTTTGAGGCCGGTTTCTAGCTCGCGCGAGCTCGATCATGCTCCCCCCGCCCAGCCCCACCCCGCGCCCGGCGCCCCCCCGCGGCGGCGCGCCCGGCCCGCGCGCCTTGGCCCCCGCCGCCCGCGGCCGCGCGCCCGGCCCGCGCGCCTTGGCCCCCGCCGCCCGCGGCCGCGCGCCCGGCCCGCGCGCTCTCGCGTTCGCCGCCGTCCTCGCGCTC
>DASTPP010000399.1:0-19013 GCA_035762175.1 Polyangiaceae bacterium
GTCGAGCACGAAGGTGAGGGTCATCGGGCGGCGCACCTCGCGCGGGGGCGCCTGCACGCCGATCTGCAGCTCGTACTCGCCGGCCGCGTTGACGCGCAGCTGGGCGTCGACGCCGAGGGTGCCGGGGGCGACGTTGCCGTAATTGACGTTATAATAGTTGAGGAACTCGTACGTGCGGAGCACGTGCGAGGGCGGCACGCCTCGCTGCTGCCGGATCATGCGGCGGGCGATGACGGGCGAGGCCATCGAGTTCGAGTCGTCGGCCGACAAGAAGAGCTCGAGCGGCTTGGTCGAATCGAGCGAGGCGCAGGCGGGCGCCTCGGTCGGGGTCGACCCGTCGGTGCCGTTGACCGGCGGCCTCTCGGCGCCTTCGCCCCCGCCCGGGGCGTACGGCGCGCCCGGCGAGGACGGCCTGTCGCCGGGCGCGCCGTACGAGTCGTCGTCACCGGCGGCCGACCTGTTCGCCCCCTCGAGCGCGGGGGTACTACTACAGTGCAACCCCAGGAAGGCCAGCGAAGTCAGCGAGGCGAACACGAGCCCGCGCAAAGGGCGGGGGGAGAGCTTGGCTCGATTTGGTTTCATGATACCTCCTGTACCTCACAAGGTGCGAGCTTCTCGCTTCGGGCATCACCGCAAGCTGCGCGCCAGAGGGTTAGTATGCCCGGTCGCGCGCAGTTTGATCAGCCGGGGCAGGGCATCGGTGTCCGGGGTCGCGGCAATCTTGTCGCTCGGCCCCCTGACGCGACGCGTGGTCGAGGCCCCGCTACAGCCGCCGGCTGGCCTTGGGCCAGCTCGGCGCGCCGCTTACTCTGGGACACTCTCGGCGCCCTCGGCGCCCTTGGCGCCCTCAGCGCGCTCGACGCTCTCAGGGCGCCGAGCCCAACGCCCCTGGCGAAGCCGTTGTTCAGGCTCGACCGGGGGTTGTGCTCGGCACTCTTAGCGCCTTCGGCGTTCTTGGCGCCCCCGGCGCTCTCGCCGCGTATGCTCAAAGCGGGGGTCGCGCGCCGTCGCCAAGGGCCGACGGCGGCGGCTTGGGGCGACGTCAACGGTGCGGCGGCGGGCCATGTCACCCCCCGTTAACAAGGGCCGGCCGCGGCGGGGGTACGGGGGCCCGGGGCGGCCGGGGCGCGCGGGAGGTTTCGCGCGAACGCGGGCGGACGCGCGCGGCCGGCGGGGCGGCGGCGCGGGCGGTACGCGCGTTGCGAGGGGGCGGGCGAGGCTCATGCGTACGACGTCCTTGCTTCGTGGTTTGTTCATTCTCCTTTTCTTGTTCTCGTCGGCGCCCGCGTGCGTATCGACAAAGACGGTGCCCGAGAACGAGCTGCGGTGGCCCGGGCGCCGGCGCGACATGGCGGTGCGTGGGTTCGGCCGCGATTCGGTGCGGCTCGGGCCCTCGAGCAGCGTGCGCTTTCTGCGCGCCGACGGGCTCTACACGCCCTGGGTGTCGGCGAGCTCGCTCTGGACGAACCACCAGGGCGTGTTCCTGCGCCGCCGCGGGCCCGACGGCACGCCCGGCGCCACGCTCGAGGGCCTCGCGTGGGGCAACATTCGCCAGGCCGAGCTGAAGAACTTCGAGGGCGGCCAGTCGGTGCTGGCGACGGTGGGGTCGGTGGCGATCGTCACGCTCTTCGTGGCGGCCGTCGCGGCCGACGTGAAGGACGCGAGCGACTGCGCCAAGGGCTCGTCGGGCTGCCACGGCGGGTCGCACACGGCGACGGCCGCGCAGGTCGCGTCCGTCGGCGCCCACGCCGCGTCGGCGGTCGACGCGGCCAACGATCGGGGCACCCCCGGCGCGCCGAGCGATCGCTACTTCAGCCTTCCGGACGCCGAGCGCCCCAGCGCCGAGGGCGCGCGCCCGCTCTTCACCGACGCGGCCCGGCGGAAGGCGGTGATCAAGGGCCTCGTGGCGCTCGAGACGACCGTCACGCCGGACGCGAAGGGCGAGCCGCGCCCGCAGCCCGGCGCCTTCGCGGGCGCGCGCTTCGGCAACTTCGTCGACGCGGGCGTGGGGGTGCGCACCCTGTCGCGCGGCGACCAGGCGCCGGCGCAGCGGGTCGTCGCGGGGCGCGTCGGCCTGCACGGCGAGTTCGGCGCGCGGCGGCACTTCGCGCTGCCGGTCTCGGTCGACGTCGGCGCGGGCGAGGGCGTCACGACCTACGTTCGCGTCAACTGGGGCGCGCGGGTTCGAATCTTCGACGAATTGACGATCGGCCTGCACCCGGCGAGCCCCACCTTCGTCGAACGCGAAACGGGGGGCGGCCGCTCAGGCTGGACCGTAAGCTCGGGCGCCGAGCTCTCGTGGGGGTTCTAGCAAGGGCGGGCGCGGGGGGCGAGGGCGCTCGACTCTCCCCCGGTGGGCGAAACCGAGGGGGGGCCGGGCGCATCGTACGCGCGTGTTCGACGTCCTCTTGCACGGCGCGTCCGAGGGGTCCGTCCGCTCGCGCATCACGCGCGCCCTCGAGCGTACGCGCTTTCGCATCTTGCCGCTGCGCGACCCGCCCCCGGGCGCGATGCAGGCCCTACGCGTCGACGTCGCCGTCGACTGCCCCGACAACCCGCCGGCGGCCGCGCGCGGGGCGGCGACGCTCAACGCCGAACTCGAGGGCCCGCCCCCGGTCGTATCGGTGGCGGCCGACGAGTCGGCGACGGCGGCGCGGGCGGGGGGCGCGAGCGAGGTGTTGCCGCCCGAGGTCGACGAGGTTACACTCTCGTCCCACATCGTCCGCCTTGCCGCCGACCGGGGCCGGCAGCGGCGCCGGCTCGTCCTGCAAGGCTCGCTCGACGATCTCGGCCTCGACGCCCTGTTCGACGCCATCGCCCGGCGCGGCAACGAGGCGCGCGTCGTCCTGCGCAACCGCGAGCACCAGGCCACCGTGTTGACCGACGGGCGCCGCGTCCTTTACCTGCGCGTCGACGGCGAGGTGGGCAACGAGCGGGCCCTCGATCGGGTGCGCGGTTGGGTCGACGTGCACTTCGAGCTCTGGGTGCGGCCGGGCCCGGGCACGGCGGCGGCCCCCGACGTCACGCTCTACGAGCTCGCCAACCCGCAGCGGCCGCGCCCGCCGGCGCCCTCGCTTTCACCCGGCTCGGCGCCCTCGGTCGCGCCGGCGTCGGCGCCCTCGGTCGCGCCGGCGTCGGCGCCCTCGGTCGCGCCGGCGTCGGCGCCCTCGCTCCCGCCGGCGCCCTCGGCCCCGCCCGCGTCGGCGTCCTCGGCGCCGCCGTCCTCGCGTTCGCCTTCGCCGCGCGGGCCCTCGCCGGCGCCGCCGGCGCCCTCGGCCGAGGCGTCGTCGGGCGCGCAGGCGGCCGAGGTCGCCCTCGCCTGCGCCGTGATGAACGCCGCCACCGCCTTCGCGCTCGCGTCGTTGCCCCCGGCCCGCGTCGCCTCGGCCCTCGCGGGCTCGCTCGGCGAGGCCTCGGTGCGCCACCCGGGCCTGGCCGGCTTCGTGATCTCGCGCGAGGGGCGGGTGACGGTCGGCTCGATCACGCGGGCGGCCGGGGGCCTGCCCGACGGGCTCTCGCTGTGGCTGCGCCTCTTTTTGTCCGACTGCGAGCGCGCCGCGCCCGGCCGCTTCGCCCCGGTCTCGCTCGACGACATCCTCGGTGGGTTGCTCAACATGGTACGACACGCTGGCTGGCACGAAGCACTGCGCGCGGGCCGGAGGCCCTTATGACGGCGACCAAGCGAACCTCCTCGCCCCCGCCCTCCGCCCCGGCCCCGGCCCGGCCGCCCGTCAAGACGCCGCCGGCGCCCTTCGTCGAGACGCTGCTGCGGCTCGGCCGGGCCGAGGTCGACGACCTGCCCTACGGGCTGGTGCTGCTCGACGCGAACGGCACCATCTTGCTCTATAACCGCTACGAGGCGGCCATGGCGCGCCGGCCGCCCGAGGCGGTGCTGGGCAAGAATTGGTTTCACGAGGTCGCGCCCTGCACCCGCGTGAACGCATTCTACGGGCGCTTTCGCGACTTTCTGGCCGGGGGCGAGCCGTCGGTCGCGTTCTGGTTCTGGTTCCACTTTTTGCACGGCTCGCAGCTCGTCGACGTCGTCTTCTTGCGCTCGCCCGAGCCGGGGCAGGTGCTGCTCACCGTCACGCGGCGCATCGCCGCCCTGCCCGACCGGGCCGACCGCGCCATGCCCGCCGCGCTCGACGACGAGACGGGCGCGCTGCGCACGCCCTACGGCGCCGCCGTGGCCCTGCCCCCCGACCTGCTCGAGGTCGGCCTCGAGGCGCTCGCCGCGCCCCTGCGGCGGCGCGTCGGCGAAGAGCTGGGGCGGCGCCTCGCGGCGGCGGCGCACGATCTCGCCCAGCGCGAGCACGGCCGCCCGCTGCGCTCGCTCGAGACGCTGCTCGCCGTCGGCCTCATCGACCGCACCTTCGCGGGCGCCGGCCTCGGCCGCGTCGCCCTCGACGCCACGCTCGCCCCCAAGAGCCTGGGCCTCGTCGTGCGCCCGCCCGTGCCCGTCGGGCGCTCGCTCGGCGAGTTCTACGAAGGCGCGCTCGGGCGCCTCGCGAGCTTCCTCGCCGGCCGCCCCCTCGTCGCCAACTGGCTCGACCACGAGGCCCCCGAGCGAACGCCCTGGCGCTACGAGCTCGCGCCCTCGCCGAAGCCCGAGCTCTCGACCCGCCTCGAAGAAGACGAGCTCGCGACCGACACCCCGCCGGGGGCCGACTCGGCCTTCGCCCTCTTCGCCGCGCTCGCCGAGGCTCAGAAGCCGCAGCGCTGAAGGGCCGACTCGAGCGCGTCGCCCGCGGCGGCCCGCCGGCCCACCTGCACCAGGCGGCGGGTGCGATCGTGGTGCGTGAGGGGGTCGAGCTCGGCGACGAGGGCGTCTTTGGACATCGGGCTCGAAGGTACAACGCCGCCCGCGCCCGATCACGCCCGTCGGGCGCGGCCCGGCGGGTAAGGCGAAGATGCCCTTCAGGTAGTCGCGCAGCGCGTCGGCGTCGGCGGGCTGCGAGCGGAAGGCGACGTAGCCGTCGGGGCGGAGCAGGTACAAACACTCGGACCGGGCGCCGTAGCGGCGGTGCGCCCGGCCCTCGGCGTCGAGCACGACCGAGCCCTTCCAGGGGAGGGCCTCGCGCGCGGCGGCGTGGGGCGTGAGCACATGCACGTCGACGTGGCGCGCCCGGGCGCCTTGCACCTCGGCGGCGAGGCGCGAGAGGTGCTCGTAGCCCTCGGCGGTGGCGGCCGCGCCGTCGAAGAGCAAGAGCGCGTGGCGCGGGCTGCGGACGCGGTCGAAGAGGTAGTCGTCGTCGGCGAGCGCGACGTCGGGGGCGCGCTCGCCGGGGCGGGGGCCCTCGCCGAAGGCGGCCCAGTCGAGCAAGGTCGGCGCCTCGGCCGCGCCGCCGGCGAGGCGGGCGCCGAGGGGCGTCGGGCGGTGCTGCGCCACGATGGGGCTGTCTTCGTAGGCGATGCCGAGCATCGAGACGGCCTCGCCGAGCCGCTCGCGCACCGGCTCGAGCCGGGTCACGAACGAGAGCAGCTGGTCGCGCAGGCCCGTCGCGATCGGGTGCCGCAGCCGGATCGCCCGGAACCCGTGGCGCGTGCCGAAGTCGGTCATCTGCAGCGTGGCGCGCGCGACGGGGCGCCGCTCGGCGTCGTACGAGTCGAGCACCCGCGGCGCGGCCTCGCCCCGGACGGCGAGCGCGAGCTTCCAGCCGAGGTTGAAGGCGTCTTGCACGCCGGTGTTCATGCCCTGCCCGCCGAGCGGGCTGTGGATGTGCGCGGCGTCGCCGGCGAGCAGCACGCGGCCCTCGCGGTAGCGGTCGACCAGGCGGCGGTGGATGCGGAAGGCGACCATCCAGGCCGGGTCGCTCGCGACGGCGCCCGCCGGGCCCCGCGCGTCGAGCAGCGCCTGGAACTGCTCGAGCGCCGGCTCGCCCTCGGGCACCGACGAGACGACGGCGATGAGGCGGTAGCGCCCGTCTTGAAAGAGGGGGAAGGCGGCGAGCGGCCCCTCGGGCGAGAGGAAGGCGTGCACCTCGTCGGGGTCGAGCTCGAGCGGCCAGCGGATGCGCACGTCGGCCTGCAGCACCCGCTCTTCGTAGGGGCTGCCCTCGAAGGGGATGCCGAGCGCGTGGCGCACGGTGCTGTGGGCGCCGTCGCAGCCCACCAGGTACGCGGCGCGCACGGCCTCGCGGCCGCCGCCCGGCGTCTCGAGCGCGGCCGTCACGCCCTCGGGGTCTTGCTCGAGGCCCGTCAGGCGCACCGGCCGCTCGACGCGGGCGCCGTGGGCGCTCTCGAGGTAGGCGGCGAGCGCGAGCTCGACGTCGCGCTGCGAGACGCCGAAGACGAAGGGGTGGCGCGAGTCGAGCGCGTCGAGGCTCAGGCGCGCGACGCGCTTGCCGCCGGCATGCACGTTGAAGCCGTGCAGGCGCCGGCAGAGCGGCAGCAGGCCCGGGGCCACGCCCATGGCGTCGAAGGCCTCCATCGTGCGGGCGTGCAGGGCCGCCGCCTTCGACCAGGGCGGCGGCTCGGTGAGCTGGTCGAGGAGGCGCGCGTCGATGCCCCGCCTGCGCAGTTCGATCGCGAGCGTCAGCCCCGTGGGGCCCGCCCCGACCACGAGCACGTCACACCGGCTGTCCATGGCCCGCCATGGTCACATGGAGCGCCCCGGCGCGTCCACGCCGCCCCGCGCGCCCGCCGCGCTACTTCTTGCCGGCCGACTTGCCCGCGCCGCCCTTGTCGGTGTCGGCGCCGGGCTTGTTGGCGGCCTTGGCCTCTTCGGAATGGCCCTTGTCTTTGGCGCCCTTGGCCTTCTTGCCCTTGCCCTTCTTGGTGTGGCCGGGCGCGTCTTCGGAATTGCCGGGGCCGTCGGCGTGCTTGTCGTCGGCCCCGGCCGTCGAGCTCGACGTGCTCGACACGGGCGAGGGGCCCGGGCCCGAGATCGGGTTCACCGTCGCCGGGGCGGCGGCGTCGGTCGCCGTCGCGGGGGCCGCGGACTCGGCCACCTTCTCGCTCGGCGCCCCCGCGTCGGGCGCGGCCGGACTCGTGGGCGTCTGCGGCGCCTCGTTCGTCGTCGAGGACGAACAAGCGGGAACGAGCAGGCTGGCCCCGAGGATAGCGAGCAGGCGGATGGTCGCGTTCTTGTTCATGGCTCGTAGCCTAGGCCGACGCGCAACGCGGTGGCAACGCCGAACGAGAGCGAAGCGGCGGGCGCAATTCAAAAATCAATAATCGCACACCGCCCGCGAGGCCCCCTCATCTCAAGGCGGCGGGTGTCCGCGGCGGCGCGCGGGCACGCGCCGCGCGCCCTCGCCCCCTTCGGGGCCGTGAAATTCCCGGCGAAATGCGAATGAAGGGGCCGGCTCGTTCTTTCGAATAGCAAGGGCGGGGCTCGAGAACGTCGTCCCCCGCCCGGCGTCGCCGCGGGGCGCCCCGCGGCGGCGGTGTGCGCCGGGGTGCGTGGCCGTCGGGGCGCGACGGCACGCCCCGCGCGCGCCCCTCAAGGGCGGCGCGTGCTCTCGCGCGCGCCCCGGGCGGACGGGGGCGTCATGCCGCGCGCGAACCAGGCGAAGGCCTCGCGCGCGAGGTCGCGCGGCACCGTGTGCGGGCCGTCGAACTCGCGGTACTGCACCTGGTAGCCGGCACGCCGGAGCCTGGGCACGAGCGCGCGGCTGCAGGCCTCGATCGGCAGGACCTCGTCGCGGCGGCCGTGCGAGACGTAGACGAGCGGCGCGCCGCGCGGCGCCTCGGGGGCGGCGAAGCCGGGCGAGAAGGCGAGCAGGTGGCCGAAGAGGTCGCCGTTGGTCAGCCCGAGCGAGAGGGCGTACGACGCGCCGTCGGAGAAGCCCCCGGCGGCCACGCGGCTCGGGTCGACGGCGTAGCCCGCGAAGACGCGGCCGAGGGCGTCGTCGATGAAGGCAAGGTCGGGCCCGAAGCCGTCGCCGACGATGATGTCCCAGGTGCTCGCGCGCGCGTCGGGGGCGAGCAGCAGCACGCCGTGCTCGTCGGCGAGCTCGGAGAAGGGGTCGATGGCGTGGGCGGCGCGGCCGCCGGCGCCGTGGAGCATGAGCGCGAGCGGGGCGGGCAGCCTGGGGTCGTAGCCCTCGGGCACGTACAAGATGCCGTCGCGCTCAGCGCCGACGCCGAGGGGCCGGCGGCCCTTCGGCGCCTTCGCCTTCGCGGCGGTGGGGCCTGGGCGCGCGAGCAGGCGGCCGGGGGCGGGCGCCGGCGCGATCCGGACAGTTTCTTTGGTCATAAGGGTGGGCCTCCCCGGCGGGCCCTCGAGCTCGGCCTTCGACGGCGGCGCAGGGCCACAGCCGAGCCCAGCGCCGGACGCCGCGAGCAGCAGACGCCGCCTTCCGAGCGCCTCGCGGCGCCCTCGAGTTTCGTTCATCGTTACAGCGAGCGCCGCGGAGAACACAGCGGCGCGAAGGGGCGCTAAAGTAACCACCCGCCCGCCGCGCACAAGCGCCCGCGCGACGGCCCCGGCGCGGCGTCGACCCCGAGCTCGTCGGCGGACGCGCCTGCCCGCCCGAGCCGGGCTTTGCCGCCGGCGTGGCGCTCGTCGCGGCTCGACCGGCGATCAACGGCCGGGTCAGTGCCGGGCAGGGAATCGAAGAGCGCGCCCCGACCGCCGGGCAGCGTCGTCAGGTACCCCTCGGGCAGGCCCCCTCCCCGGAAGAGACTCGGCGCCGAGCGTGGCCCGAGCTCGGAAGAGCATGGGCCGGGGCCGAGGGCGCCACGAGTCGGAAATGCCCCGACCCGCGCGCCCCGTAAAAAGCTAGAACCAGGCGCGCCTCTTGCCAATCTTCGCGCCCGGCGCCGCGCCCGGGGCCGCCGGCTTGGCCGCCTTGCCACTGCCGGCGGGCGGGGCGCGGCGGGGCGGGGCCGCGGCCGGCGCGCTCGCGCTTGCGGCCTCGGGCATCGGAGGCCCGGCGGCCGCGACGGGCGAAGGCGCCGGCCCGGCCGTCGGCGAAGGCGCCGGCCCGGCCGTCGTCGCAAGCGAAGGCGCCGGCCCGGCCGTCGTCGCAAGCGAAGGCGCCAGCCCGGCCGTCGTCGCAAGCGAAGGCGCCAGCCCGGCCGTCGTCGCAAGCGAAGGCGCCGGCTCGGCCGCTGCCGCCGGCGAAGGGGCCGGCTCGGCCGCCGCCGCCAGCGCGGGCGCGATCGCGGCGGTCGCAGCGGGCGGGGGCAGCGGGGCCGGCGCGGCCAGAGCGACGGTCGCGAGCGCCGCGCTCGCGGGGGCCGGCGCGAGGCGGACCGTCACCTGCCACGCCACCAGCGCCGCCGCCGCGGCGAACGAGCCGAAGACGGTAAAGGCGACGCGGCGGGGCGACCAGCGGGGCCGGACGATGGCCTCGTCGGGCAGCGCGACCGACGTGGGCAACATCGGCGTCGAGCCGTCGAAGGCGCGCATGGGCCCGACCCCGGGCGGGGGCTCGTGGGCTCGCAGGGCCTTGACGTCGGGCGCCGGCGGGCGCGCGGGCGCGGCCTCGCGCGCGGGCACGTCGCCCGGCGCGCCTTCGACGCCCCCGGGCGCGCCCAGGGTCGGGGCCTCGGGCGAGAAGAGCCGCGGGCTGCTGCCGCTCGGCGGGCGCAAGAGCGTCGAGGCCTCGGCCTCGTCGAGCCACATCGCGTGCAGCGACGCCCCGCACGCGTCCTCGCTCACCCCCTGCCCGAGCAGCCAGCGCGCGATCGCCTCGCCGAGCGCCCGCATCGAGGGCCAGCGCTCGCACGGATCTTTGCGCAGGCCGCGCGCCAGCACCTGCCAGAGCGCCGCGTCGACCCCGGCCTCGGGCCCGAGCGGCGCCGGCTCGGTCTCGAGGATCGCCCGCAGCACCGCGTTGTAGTTCGCCCCCGTGAAGGGCAGCCGCCCCGAGATGAGCTCGTAGAGCGAGGCGCAGAGCGCCCAGACGTCGGTGCGCGCGTCGGCCCCGTCTTCGCCGCGCGCCTGCTCGGGCGCCATGTACTCGGGCGTGCCGAGCAGCGAGCCGCCCTTGGTGAGCTTGATCGTCGTCGAGCCGCGGTCGAGCTTCGCCACGCCGAAGTCGACGACCTTGGGGAAGACGCGGCCGCGCTCGTCGCGCGCGAGCACGAAGTTGTCGGGCTTCAAGTCGCGGTGCACCACGCCCGCCCGGTGCGCCACGTCGAGCCCGTCGATGATCGGCAAGAGCAGCCGCAGCGCCCGCACCGCGCCGAGCGGCCCCTCGCGGCCCAGCCAGGCGCCCATGCTCTCGCCCTCGAGCAGCTCCATCACGATGTAGGGGTCGCGCCCGCCGTGCACGCCGAAGTCGAAGACGCGCACGATGGCCGGGTGCCGCAGGAGCGCCGCCGCGCGCGCCTCGCGCAAGAGCCGCTCTTCGGCCTTCTCGCCCTCGGCGCCGCCGTGCAAGGCCTTGAAGGCGACTTCGACCTGCAGCGTGTGGTCCCACGCGACCCACACCGAACCCATGCCGCCGCGGCCGATCAGGCGGGTGAGCACATAACGCTCGCCGACGACACAGCCGCGCTCGTACGACGTGCGACCCTCTGCCACCGGCTCGGAACCCACACGACTGTCGTCCGATGGTTTTGGCATCGTGTGCGTCGCTTGCAGAAAGTGTACGCCGAAGCTCAAGCATAACCCGCTCGGCCTCCTCGGGCGGCTCGAACGCAACGAAAACCCCACTTGGAAAACAATAAATCTCATCTTCTCGTTGTGTTTCCTGGCTTTTGCCTTGGTGTAATTCGTTCAGCAAACCTAGACGAACGCACGCCTACACGTCGTGCGGGTTCCCAAAGCACTGGGGCAGATCGCCCCAATGACCAAAATGCCACAATCGCGCTGAACTCACCCCCCAGCCCCCTCCGAGCGTTCTCCACGCCGTAGGGCGCGTCCCTCGGGGCGCCGACGCCCCTTCGCCGCAGGCGCCGGCGAGGTGCCGGGCGTCGAGACGGCGCTCCGGCCGGCGCCCGGGCCGGTGCCCGAGGCCGCGCCCGAGCAGACGGACGCGGCGGCGTTCGGGGTAATGAGGGGGGGGGCCGCCGACGCCCTCGCCCAATAATTATCACAACTCTTTGGCGATAAGGGCAGATTCCTTCTCCGCGCCAGGAGGCGCCTCATGGGGCCATGACGCACCTCCTTTCGCCGCGGCCGGCGGGCCTTCGCGTCCGCCGGCCCTCGCTCATCGACGTCGAGCTCGACCCCGACCAGCGCCGCGCGGTCGGCCGCCCCCACGGCGGCGCGATGCTCGTGCTCGGCGAGGCCGGGCACGGCAAGACCACGGTCGCGTTGCACCGGCTCGCCCACCTCTACAAGACCGCCCGGGGGCGCTTCCGCGCCGCCGTCGTGGTGCCGCACGAGGGCCTGGCGAGGCTGCTGCAGCCCCTCGTCACGCGCCTCGGGGCCGACGTGCGCGTCTCGACCTACGACGCCTGGGCGAGGCGCCAGGCCCGCCGCGCCTTCGGCGATCTGCCGCGCCGCGAGGCCGAGTCGACGCCGCCCGGCGCCCGCCGCGTCAAGCGCGACCCGGCGCTGCGGGCCCTGCTCGCCGAGCTGGCGCGGCGGCCGCCCGGGCGCATCGACGACGACGAGGACGCGCCCCCGCCGAAGACCAAGGCGCACGCCCACCGCGGCGACCTGCAGCACCTGTTCGGCGACCGCGCCCTCGTCGAGCGCCTCGCCCGCGCGTCGCGGCAGGGCATCGGCGCGTACGCCGTCGAGCAGACGCTCGAGCACACCCGCGTGCAATTCAGCGCGACGGGCGAAGAGGCGTACGCCCACGTCATCGACCGCGAGCGGCTCGTGCCCGCCGACGCGCGCTCGCTCGACGCCGGCACCCCCGCCGAGGACGCCGGCACGGTCGACGCCGAAGACTACGCCGTGCTCTTCGAGCTCGACCGCCTGCGCGGAGAGCGCCTCGGCCGGCCGCCCACGCGGCCGCGGCCCTACGACTGCCTCGTGCTCGACGAGGCGCAAGAGCTCGCGCCGCTCGAGCTCGCCCTGCTCGGGCGCAGCCTCGCGCCCGGCGGCACGCTCGTCGTCGCCGGCGACGCCGACCAGCAGACCGACCCGGCCGCCTGCTTCGAGGGCTGGGCGGCGACCATGGCCGAGCTCGGCGCGCCCGACCCCGAGCGCGTCGTCCTCAACGTCGGCTACCGCTGCCCGCCCGCCGTCGTCGCCCTCGCGCGCGCCCTGCGCGAGGGCCGCCGCCCCGACCGGCCCCCGCCCCTCGCCCGCTTCGACGACGGCGCCGCCCTCGTCGCCTGGGTCGCCGACGAGGCCCGACGCCTCGAGCGGCTCGACGAGGCCGCCTCGCTCGCCGTCGTCACCCGCTCGCCCCTGCTCGCGCGCCGCCTCGCCGCCGGCCTGCGCGGGCTCGTGCCCTGCCGCCTGGTGCTCGACGGCGAGTTCGTCCCGCACCGCGGCGTCGACGTCACGCTCGTCGAGCAGGTGAAGGGCCTCGAGTTCGACGCCGTCGTCATCGCCGACGCCGACGCGGCCAGCTACCCCGACGAGCCCGCGTCGCGGCGCGCGCTCTACGTCGCCATCACCCGCGCCCGCCACTCGTTCGCGCTCGCCTGCGTCGGCGCGCCGAGCCCCCTGCTCGCGGCGGGGGGCGAGGCGCCGCCGCCGGCAGGCCCCGCCCCCGGAGCGCCGAACGCCGGGGCGAGAACGTCGTTCTACGCGCGCGGCGCGCCGACCCTCCCTTGAGCCGCGCGAGCGCCGGCGGCACGCCCCCGCGCGACGCACTTTCGCGGCCCGAGGGCGCGCCCGCCCGCCGGGCCCCAGGCGCCCGGGGCCCGCGCTCGGGCTCGGGCCGGCGCCGCGGGCCCGGCCGCTGTCGCTGGAATCGGAAGCCGAGCCCAGGCCGATCTCGCGGCCCTCGCACGCACGACGCGCTAAGCTCCCCGCGTGCTTGCCCGAAAGCCCCTCTTCCTCGCCCTCCTCGCCGCCGCGACGCTCGCGTTCGGGTGCGTGTCGAAGCCGACCATGAAGTTGAACCACGCCGAGGTGAACGGCGTGCAGATCGGCTTCCCCCCCTCGCTCGGCATCGTGGTGACCTCGGTCGTCGAAGTGACGAACCCGAACTCGTACGACGTCGCCATCCGGGCCATGCGCGGCACGGCCACGTTCGCCGACCGCTACTCGCTGCCCATCGAGTGGAACCCGGGCGGCGAAGGCGTCTGGCTGCCCGCCGACCGCACGACCCTCGTGCGCGTGCCCACCACCGTGCCCGTCGGCCTCGCGGTGCAGCTCGTGCGCGAGTCGTACGCCTCGCCCAACATACCCTTTCGCATCGTCGGCAAGGCCGACGTCACCGCGTCGCGCACGTTCAAGTTCGAGCGAGACGACTACGAGGTCGACGAGCGCGGCGCCATCTCGCGCGCGCAGATCGAGGCCGCCATGCGCGGCACCGTGTTCGGCTTCCCCGCCTCGGTCGCCCCGCGCTGAGCGGCGGGCGCTCCGGGCCGGCCGAGCGGCCCCGGGCGCGGTGGGCGGCCCCCGACTCGAAGTCGGGGGCAGCGAACGCCCGCGGAAACGGCTCGTAAAGCCCCGCCCGGAGGCGGGGCTCCCGCGTCGCGAGCCGCTTCGCGCGCTCGCCCGGAAGCCCGGCGCCCTTGGGAGCCCGGCCCCCGGCGAGGGGGCGGGCTTTGCGTTCCGAATCGACCCGACGCCGTGCGGCACGAGCGGGCGTCCGCTGCCCCCGACTTCGAGTCGGGGGCCGCCCGCCGCGCCCGGCCCGATTCCTGGTCCGAACAGGAACAGCTGGTAGTACTCACGCCCAGCGCCGGCGCCCCCGCGGCCAGCCCCTCAACAGGGCCCCCGCCGCGCCAGAGGGGCCCCCGACAGGGCCCCCGACGGGGCCCCCGCCGCGTCAGCCGCCACAGGCCTCGGCGCTCTCTTCGATCAGTTGCCGCAGGCCTCGGCGATCTCTTCGATCGTGCCGTTCTGGTTGGCGGACAGGCAGTTCAAGCACTCGCTCGAGGCGCTCAGAATTTCGTCCTGGCAGAAGCTCAGCGCGCAGCTCGAGAGCTCGGGCCCCGACAGGCCCGGGCACGCCGCCGTCACGCACGCCTCGATCGGCCCGAGCTCTTCGGGCGTGCAGGCGGGCGGAGGCGGCGGGGGCGGCGGGGGCGGCTCGGCGTCGGGGCCGCAGGCCGCGATCACGCCGGGCAAGGCCCCGCCCGCGTTCGCGAACATGCAGTTCACGCACTCGCCCGAGACCGACGTCAGCACGTCGATGCAGCGCGCCAGCGAGCAGCTAATGAGCTGGTTGCCCTGCAGCTTGCCGCACTGCAGCAGCACGCACGCCGTGATCGCGTCCATCTCGTCGGCCACGCAGGCAGACTCGGGCGGCGGCGGAGGCGGCGGCTCGCCGGCGACGCAGACGTCGAAGACGCTGTCGATGCCCCCGCCCGCGTTAATCTGACCGCTGACGCAGTTCAAACATTCGAACGAGAGGGCGCCGATCTCGGGGCCGCAAAACTGGAGCGCGCAGGACGCGAGCGCGTCGCCCTCGAGCCCGTCGCAGTTCTCGATCGCGCACGCTTCGAGGGGGTCGAACTCGTCGAGGCTGCAGGCCGCCTCCGGCGGGGGCGGCGGCGGCGGGTCGCCCCCGCAGATCGCCAAGATCTCTTCGGCCGAGGTGTTCTGGTTTTCGGCCAGGCAGGTCAAGCACTCGCTCGAGACGCTGAAGATCTCGTCCTGACAGAAGGTGATGGCGCAGTTCGCGAACTCGGGCCCCGACAGCCCCGGGCACGCCGCCGCCACGCACGCCCCGACCGGGGCGAGCTCTTCGTCGCTACACTCGCCCGCGAGCACGCCCGCCGGCCCCGACCAGGCCCGCGCCCCCTCGGCCGCGCGGCCCACGGCCGAACCCGCATCGGGCTTCGCCGCGGCCCCGTCGATCACCTGCGCGCCCGCCGCGCCCGTCTCGTCGCCCTGACCGCAGGCGGCGGCGAAAACCCCGAGCAACGCAAAGCCAACCCATCGCACGTTCTGTTTCATCGCGAACCCTTTCAAGCTCTACTACGGCAAGTCATGCCCCGCCTTCGCCGCCCGCCGCCGGGCGGGCGCGCCGTTCGGGCCCCGGACGGGCCCCAGGTGGTCGAGACGCTTCTGCGTCCACGCCCCTATACGTAGCGATGGTGCCATAAAGCCCGGTAATTCGATCGCGGCTCATGAAAATCGGCGACCGGGCGAGCGTGCCGCTCGGGGCATACTTTAGCGAGGGCGGAACGGCCCACGCCCCCCCCCCGCGCTGCCCGGAGCGTTGCTGGCAAACCTACCCCCCGGCGGTTTCGACCGTTCGAGGCGGGGGGCGAGCTCCGTTCGATTGTTCTGACCCCGAAACAGAGGTTCGAACGCGGTTCGAGGGTTCGACTGTGTCCGGAACAGACACAGTCGAACGGTCGAACCCTCGATCTTGGGTCTGGAACGGACACAATCGAACCGTCGAAGCCGGAGCTTGTGTCCGTAACGGACATGGTCGAACGGTCCGACCCGGAGATTGTGTCCAAGACGGACAGAATTGAACGGTCCGACCCAGCGGTTTGGCCCGAAATGGCCCGGGCCCCTTTCCTGGTTGCATCACGGAGGGCCGGTATCAGGCCTCGGGCCCGAACCGAGCCCGGCGGCACGGTCGGGCTCGGCGATCGAGCCCGCCGTGACGGGCCGGGCGGGGCTTCAGGGCAGGCTCTGCTGGCTGGTGTCGTCGCAGCCGAAGGCGCAGTCGGCGACGCTGGCCCCGAGGCAGCACTCGCGCCCCGGGGCGCAGTCGCTGCGGGCGGTGCACTTGCGCCAGGTCGCGTCGGCGCGCTTGTGCAGCGCCTCGGGCCCGACGCAGCGCCGGCCCTTGTCGGTGACCTCGCAGTAGGGCTTCGCCCCGCGGCAGACGGTCTTGCCGCAGGTCGCCTGGGGCCGGTCTTCGACGCAGACGCCCTGGCTGGCGGGGTAGACGCGATCGGGCTCGCTCGCCGCGACGCAGCGCATGCCCTTCGGGCACGGGGCGTCGCCGCCGACGTTGCAGAGGGCCTCGTCGCCGACGCTGCAGCGGTCGCTGCAGGCGACGCCCGACCAGAACCCGAGGTGGGTGGCGCAGCAGGCGCGGCCGGGGCCGCAGTCGGACGCGTCGTCGCACGCGCGCTGGCGCTCGCGCAGGCGCGCCTCGGCGGGCACGCAGCGGTCGTCGTCGCAGACCTCCTTGCCGGCCTTGCAGGCGCCGGCGCCGCAGCGCACCTCGCCGCCCGTGGCGCGCCAGCCCTGGCCGCCCGGCCCGTCCTCGGGCTCGGAGGGCTCGGGCGCGCTGGCGGCGGCGGCCGGGGCGGCGCTCGGCGTCGGCGTCGCGGCGGGCCTCGGGGCAGGGGAGGGCGTCGGGGCGGGGGCCGCCTCGCGCGCGCGGCGGGCGGGCCGGGGCGAGGCGCCGCAGTCGGTGACGGTCAGGCAGGCGAAGGGCAGCAAGGCCAAGGCGACGAGCGAGAGCCCCGGGGGGCGGGCCCGCCGGGGGCGGGGGGCGAAGCGCATTGCGTTACTTTGCCGCCTCCCCGGTGAATTTGTCACCTTGCCGGCGGCCCGCGGGGGCCCACCACCCCGGAACGCCCGGGGGTTTTGACCCGATCGCCCCGGCCGGCCGGCGGGCCCGCCAACCGCGCCAGGAGCGGGCGGGGTCGGGGGCTAGAGCGCTTCCGCCGTTCGCCTGGCACGGCCGCAGGCGAGGCTTGGTGAGCGAGGCCTGCTCAGGCAGGCCGCAGCGAAAAAACGCAGCACGCGGCCGTGCCAGGCGAACGGCGGAAGCGCTCTAGAGCGGGCTGCGCTTGCGTGTGTGCCAAGCGCGGCGACGCTGCAGCCGTTTCTGGCTGCAGCAGCGTCATGGCCGGCTTGCCGGCGGGCGCAGCCCGCTCTAGAACGACACGGTCAGCAGCACGCGCTGCGGGCCGAAGCCGACCCGGGCGGACGCGGGCGGGGGCTGCGCGGGGGGGCCGCTCTTCAGCGTGATGTAGAGCGAGAGGCCGCTCAGCAACAGGGCGCCGCCGGCGAGCGCGCCGCCGGTGAGGGCGAGGTTGCGGGCGCGGCGCTCTTCGGCCTCGACCTCGCGCTCGGGCGCGCCTTCGTTCTCTTTCTCGCGGGCGTCCTGGTCGACCTTGAGCGAGAGCACGCCGACGACGACCGCCCCGACCGCGCTCGCGCCCGCCAAGCTCCAGCCGACCCAGGCGGTGGCGGGCAGGCCTGGGCTCGCCTCGACGGGGCGGGGCGGCGGGCTCGGCGGCTCGGGCTTGGGGCGCGCCGCCGTCGCCTGGGGCGCCTCGTCGCTTAGCTTGAGCTCGACCCGGAAGTCGTCGCCGCCGAAGGGCGCCACGATCTTCGTCGTCGAGCGCCCGTTCTTGCTCACGCTCACCTGCCGGTTGCCGGCGTCGACGAGCAGCGGCCCGGCGAGCGGCGTCAGGCCGACCGGCCGGTCGTCGACCCGCACCTCGGCGCCCTCGGCGTCGACCGTCACGGTGAGCTTGGCCGTGCGTGCCCGCAGGAACCTGAGATCGCGCTCGACCTGCGCCCGCCGCGCGTTGGCAATGCGCTTGCCCCCCTCGGCCAGGTAGCGCTCGAACGCGCGCTGCGAGACGGCGAACTCGTTCAGCTGCATGCTGACCTGGCCGATGTTGTAGAGAATCTTGTACGACGCGGCGATGGCGTACGCCCGTTGGAACTCGGCCAGCGCGAGCTTGAAGTCGCCCTGCTGGTAGAGCTTGACGCCGCGCGCGTAGTGCGAGCGCGCCTCTTGCTCGTCTTCGTGCGGGTCGGCCTGCGCGGACGCGGCGCGGGGCGCGGCCGCGCCGCAGAGCGCCGCCGCCACGACGAGCCTCGCCCACGCGCGCCGGACGTGCGCGACCCCCGATGCCCGTGCGGACGCCGCCCTGGCCCCCATCAACCCTCGTTCGAACCGCCCGCGGGCGCCCGCCGGGGCCCCCTGCCCCCGCGCCCCGGCCGCCCGCCCGCGGCCGGGCGCGGCCCGAGCCCCGCAGGCTCGCGGGCGGCCCGCGCGCGCACGATCTGGCCGATCGCCATGCCATCGACGGTAGGGGAAAGCTCCTGCGAGAGAAAGCGCGACGTTTCGTCGACCCGACGGAGCCGAGGCCCGACACCCGCCGACCTGTGGCGAAACCGGCGACGATTCCAACTACGGAGGGGGCAGCCTGCTCACGCGCCGACGTCCTCGTCGAGCAGCGCGCGCCAGCGGGCGAGGGCCTCGTCGTAGGCCGCGGGCGGCGGCAGCAGGCTGACGACGAGGCGGGCCTCGTCGGCGAAGTCGTAGAAGTAGCCGGGCTGCACGAGCACGCCGCGCTCGAGCAGGGCGTGCGCCCAGGCGTCGGCGCTGCGCGTGTGCGGCATGCGCACGACGGCCGTCCAGCCGCCCTCGACGCGCAGGGGCGTGGCGGCCGAGCCGGCGAAGGCGCGCGCGAGGGCCGCGACGTTTCTTCGGGCGCGCTCGCGGACCCGCGCCGCGCGGGCGGGGGCCTGGGCGAGCAGCGAGGGCAGGGCCGACTGCACGGGGGCGCCGGGCGACAGGAAGGTGTCCGCGACGAAGGCGAGGCGGGCGAGGGCGGCGCCGGCGGGGGCCTCGGCGCCGGCGATCACCGTCCAGGCGAGCTTGAGCTGGGGCAGGGCGGCGGCCTTCGACAGGCCGCCCATGGCGAACGCGAGGCCCTCGGTCTCGGCGGCCAGCGAGGGGGCGCGGCGCGGGTCGGGGGCGAAGCCATAATCGAGGAAGACCTCGTCGGAGACGAGGGCGAGCGCGCGGCGGGCGGCGAAGGCGCGCAGGGCCGCGAGCTCGTCGTGCTTGAGGAACGAGCCGGTGGGGTTGTTCGGCGAGACGACGATGACGGCGCGGGTCTGGGGGCCGGCGGCGGCCTCGAGGGCGGGCAGATCGAGGTGCCAGGCGCCGTCGTAGGCGAGGGGGTAGGGGCGCAGCCGGACGCCGGCGAGGTCGGCGAGGTAGGCGAAGAGCGGGTAGCTCGGCGTGGGCACGAGCACCTCGTCGCCGGGGTCGGCGAGGGCCCAGAAGAGGTAGGCGTAGGCCTCGCTGGTGCTCGAGGTG